>JAOAEJ010000068.1 GCA_026416815.1 Clostridia bacterium
TGCAAACTTTTTGTCTGTAAATTGGCAATTCATTCCCGTATACTAAAATTGTTCCTGCTCCCAATGCAAAGATTTCTGAATGGTCTTGCGGTGCTTTTTACTATAGTCGTAAGAGGTATACCGGGAAAGCTGGAACTCAAAAACCTTAGTGTCGGAGGTTCAATTCCTCCATTACTGTAAAGTAATTAGCTCAGCGGTAGAGCATAAGGCAATGGAAAAGGGGTTCGAATCCCCATCAGATGAAGGATCTGAATGCTATGGTTTAGCACTCGACGGTCACTCGAGGTACTTCACAGGAATCTTTGGAGAGAATCCTCAGGCTTTTACAGATCTTTTGCAAAAGCAACGGAACTTAAGCTCTGAAGTGTGCGGATACCGGATATGACAAACTTATCCTTGTGCATGGTCTTACATCTGGAGTAATCAGGCAAAGCCTGAAACTATATGATGGAGCAATGTATAACGATCTGTAAGTAATATCCTAAAGCAGCACTCCGCCGATGTTACGGGAGGATTCTTGAAAAAGGTTGCAAAAATTATTAGTTTATCGAAAGGATGGATCAAAATGAAGGTAAATATCAAAAATGATGAAAGAGGTTTATTGTTCAGGGACGGAAATTATATTAAATGCTTGAAGCCTAGAAAGCACCACCTCAATCCATTTATAAAATATAGTGTTGTTGTGTCTGATGTAAATAAAGCTTTTGATGCAGCAGGTAAAAATATAAATCTGTTCTTTGGAGACCAGGAGCTTTCAAAGGAGCTTACAGTGATGGATGTCCAGGATAATGAGATTGCCATTCATTTTGAAGACGGCAAGCTTGTGGATGTACTTAAATCAGGTAAATATGCATTCTGGAATGTACTCAAAAAACATGATTTCATAGTTGTTGATATCAGAAACCCTGAAGTAAAACCGGATATTGATGCTTCTATTTACAATAGTCCAAGACTTGCGGCTTACGTAGGCTTCTATGAAGTGGGTAATCATGAAAAGGGTATCCTTTACTATAACAATGTGATACAGAAAACTTTGGAACCTGGCAGGTATTTCTTCTGGAAAAGTCCTGTGCATGTTGCAGTAAAGAATGTAGATTTGAGGCAACAACAGTTAGATATGACCGGTCAGGAAATTATGACGGAGGATAAGATCACATTACGCTTAAATTTTGTGTGCCATTACAGGATAGTAGATCCGTTAAAGGTTGTTGAAGTAAAATCTTTTGAGGAACAACTCTATATAGTTCTGCAGTTAATTTTGAGAGAGTATGTGGGAGCCTTGAAACTTGATGATCTTCTTTTGAAAAAACAGGAAATCGGAAGCTATGTCCTTGAGAAATTGAAGGAAAAAAGCAATAGTTATGGTGTAGAATTCCTATTTGCCGGTGTCAAGGATATCATATTGCCTGGTGAAATAAAGGAAATTTTAAATACTGTGCTGATTGCCGAAAAAAAGGCTCAGGCTAACGTTATCACCAGGAGGGAAGAAGTTGCTTCAACAAGGAGTCTTTTAAATACTGCAAAGCTTATGGAGGAAAACCAGACGCTTTATAGGTTAAAAGAGCTTGAGTTCTTGGAAAAGATTTGTGAGAAGATCGGCAATGTTTCACTGACCGGTGGCGGCAGCTTACTTGAGCAGTTGAATACCTTGCTCTCCAATAAGGTCAGTGATAAAAAATGCGAGGTATGAGACTAAGTCGATTTCTATTGTTGATTGTAAGCCTATAAGAGAGAGTACTAACATACTAAATAAAAGGGAGGATTGAAATGCTGTATAAAATAAAAAAAGTGATTGATGAATGGAACCCATATGAGCTATTACCCGATGCTCCAGATGATGAATTTTTATCTGAATCAAGAAAAATTGCAAGTATTATTAAATGTGATGACTCTGTAGATAAAATTGCACAAGTTGTTTCAACAGTATTTACCCAGGCTTTTGGTGAAGGAGAGAGATTTAATTTAGAGAATTGCAAAAATGTTGCTTTAAAAATTAAAAACGCAATTGTTAATGACTGAAATCATATGAATGATAATTAAAAATCATGAATGGATGATGACTATGTTGGATACTCCTTTAGGACAAATAAAATTATATGTTAACGAGAAAGAAATTGAATTTAAAGCGATAAAATTAGGCTCAATCGAAACACTGTGTCCAAATGTGAATGGAAGGTACCTAATACAATATGAATACAAAAAAGAATTCAAAGGACAAACAATAAGATGTTTTATACCTTCTTTAAATGTAAAAGGGGATATTGAAAGTGGCGAAAGACTTGAAGCTATTGCTTTTTATGTAAATGATATTAAGCTAACTATAGGTGCAGAAGGTGAATTCTATGATCAAATCTATCACTCTCATGGATATGATTATAATGGAAACTATCTAAATAATGGGATTGAGTATGAAACTTATGAAACAACAGAAGACAGGATGTTAAAATTTGGGGTCTGCTGGATTCAACCATATAATGAAGAAAACGATGTTCAAACATGGTATGGGGCTGATCCGACAATAATGCCATAGTTAAATTTTCACAGAATGCAAAGGAGATTATAGTTACAATAATATTACAGGGGTTATATCAGTTGACAGATAATGGAGGGTGTAATAAAATAAGCTTAACTTTATTGATATGATACAACATGTTTGTATTCAGGAAGGAGGATGAACAATGTATATAGTTAACTATTGGGAACCAAGAAAAAATGATATATCTCTTCAACTGATTCATAAACCAGGTATAAATATGCATATACATTGGCTTAATCCTCTATTATTTAAACGTAAAAGCAGATAATACTTTGGGTATAGAAAGACATTACGTATATAATAAATGAGCGGTAGGGTGGTTAAGTCTAGCAAATAGATTTAGCCACTTTTTTATTAATGTTGAAACTTGAGGTGAGGTAATGAGCGTTTACAATTGGAATCCTGTGTTTAATCTG
>JAOAEJ010000100.1 GCA_026416815.1 Clostridia bacterium
TCCTCTACTGTTGAACCATAAAGTGATTTAACCTCAACCATTTTTCTACTCATTTTATACTCCCCCTTAGGCTTATATTATAAAGCCCTTTGGCAATTTGGAGTACTGGTAATTGTTAGTTTTAGGGTGCGCTATCTATATAGATAACGAATTCTAAAAGTGCCTTTTGCCAGCCAAGCAGTCACCACTTGGTACAGGCGTTTCTCTAGCTGGAAATCACTAAGTTTAACTTTGGTTATCCATATATAAGCCTATATGCGGCTTATTTCTGAATAAAAAATAGGCAACGTAAAGTTGCCTATTTTTAAGTATTACCGCGATACTCAAATTAACAGATTTAGGACACTGTAAGAATCCTATTGCAAGTAACTTAAGTCTGAGCCTGTAATACTTATATTCATACGAATCAGCAACCCAACCATCATAGCATTTTAATGCTTTAGACTTGTGGCTTTGCGTCCCCGTCTTTCGCCGGGTTTGCCTTTTTTGATTATAATAGCCTTATTTCATATATTGATGTTGCATTGGAAGTTCACATATTTCATACAGAAAACATTTTACTATAACAGACTAGCTTCTTCAGATATTCTTGCAAAGTCAAAGCTTTTTATCTGGACTACTTTTATAATACACTTTCACTTATACAATTTTAGTAGTGTATAGTTTTATTATATATTTCCTATTTACATTTATCAATAGTCCTATAAGAATATAGGCGAAACGCCCTATAACAATAAGGCACCATCCCTAGTCTTGTACAGATTCTGATAAAAGCAACTGTGAAGCGCCGCTTTCTATTCATTAATAGAACAAGGAGCCATTTTGCCGTCCCCTTCCCCCCCTAGACTTGGTATTATAGCGACATTCGAAACAATGGCTCCTTGTTTAAGTTTCCTCTAATTCAATTATTATTTTTTAGTTTCTATTTATTGATTTATTGCTCAACTCTTATATTTTCCACTATTACACCATTATTTATCCTTCTCAGGGGCAGGCTTGCAGAAAAAAGTGAAACCATAACCATTCCCAAGACTGAAATTGCAATGCTGTTCCATGGAATACTCCACTCAAATTCTTTGACCCTATCGAGTAGGCTGAACATAGCTTTTGAAAGAATGGATCCTACTGTTCCTCCAATAATTGCAGCAAAAATGCAAAAGTAAATACTCTCCAGATACACAAGTCGTTTTATTCCACCGCCGGTCATGCCTACTGCCTTAATAATAGCCAGCTCTCTAGTACGTAATATTATATTAGTACTTATTGTATTAAAAATATTAATGCAACCAATCAGTGAAATTATTGCTATAAATCCATACAATAAAATTCCCAGCACAAAATATGTTGCCCTTCCATTCTTCGCCCTATCGCCATAGTCAATCACTTCCAGGCCTTCATACTTTTCGGTAAGCTCTTCAAGATACTTTTTAACCTTAGATGTATCCACACCTTGTTTCATTTGGATGGATATGTTTTTGGGATTCTCTGCGCTCCCCGTAAGCAAGCTGTAGATCTTTTCCGTTGTTATAATTGAAAACCCACAGTTTTCATTATATTTGCTTTGCAGTACATTTTGGGAAAGTACTGCCATTACTTTTACCTTCTTGGTTTCATTACTATCGCTCTTCAATCCGATTTCTATTTCGTCCCCCGGATTTATCCCGGCAACATCGAATACCGCAGTCTTTTTATCGTCTTTTATATACTGAGATGTTGTCTTAACAATGATTACACCATTTTCCCCATTTAGCTGCCCAATATCAATATGACCTTGTTTCAGATACTTTTTCAGTACATTCAAAGCCTCATCTCCATAGGTCTTAAATTCATTGTTATATAGTTTTATTTTTCCGTCCTGTTTCCCCGAAATGCTTTTTATATAATCCTTATACGAACTGTTCAGCTTGCTTTCATGTATGAGTGCATACGCATTGGTTGAACTTACTTTATAGAAAAATTCCAGCCCGTCGAAATCCTTTATAGCTCTATATTCGTCATCGGAAATCCTAACATCTCCACCGTCTCTGCTATAAATTGAAAAGTCAGGTATATCTTCCTCTCCCGCAGCCCCCGATTTAATGGCAAGATCAAGAAAGCTTGAGGATACTATAAAAAGTATTATACTTATAACCATTGAAAATACAGTAATCCACACTCGCTTCCTGTTCCTACCGAGGTTTTTCCATGCTATCCAACCTTCAGCCCCCAACACCATACCGGCTACCCTTGCCTTGCTTATTCTTCTGAGCTTTTCTTTTCTTAAGTTTCCGGTATTTCTTACTGCTTCTATGGGTGACACTTTTGAAGCTTTTCTTGCCGGCCCTATTGCTGAAATGAATACTGTAACAAGTTCTAGGAGTATACTTAAAACTATTATATACGGCGATATAATTACTTTTAAATCTGCAAAAGGTAATTCACTCGCAACTATGCTAAAAGTCCAGAAAATAATTTTCATGGCTAAAGTACCTAAAAACAACCCTATCGGTATGCCTATAGCACTTAAAATCAGAGCTTCCCTCAACACAAGCCGTCTTATCTGTGACGGTGTAGCTCCTACACAACGCAAGAGGCCAAATTGGGATATCCGCTCCAGTACAGATATATTAAATGCGTTATAGATTACTGCAACAGTTGCAATCATGATAATGATCATAAAAAATGTACCAAAGGATATTAATGTTGAATTTATATTATCATTTCCACTCTGGGCTAAATACCTCAAAACACCTTCATTGAACTTAATTGATTGAGCAGATATTTTAAGGTCTTTAGCCATACTTGAAATGTTCTTCCGTATATCCCTTTGAGTTTCGGTTTTAATATAGACCCTATATTTAAATGATGGGTCCAGCTTACTATTGTCAACGTATGTAACTGCCCTGGCAAAATTTGAACTCAATACAAATT
This sequence comes from Clostridia bacterium, assembly GCA_026416815.1. GTDB lineage: Bacteria > Bacillota > Clostridia > Acetivibrionales > DSM-2933 > SKW257. Next base: position 2,911 of record JAOAEJ010000100.1, read on the forward strand.
TCTGCTTTGTAAGACCTACTATGGTGAATACCTTTGTTTCTGATTTTTCAAAAACTTCATTTTCAGCCAGTTCATATTCACGTAGTGTCCCTTTCCCGTCTTTAGTCTTTCTTGCACCTAAGTCAAGTTTTATGCTTTGTCCAATCCCCGGAGCTCCAGGCAAATACCTCAGTGTCCATTCATCTACTGCAATTTCATTAGGTGACTGCGGAAGCCTACCTTTCACTACATTAATATGAAGCATTTCAGTAGCAGCCTTATCCATGGCATCAACTTTGAAAAACTTGTAGGGTGTCTGACCTTTGGACCCTCTAACTTCATTTTCACATATTATTCCGAAGCCTCTATCAACAGCAGCTCCATAAGCCTTGACATTTACATGGTTTTTTAGTTTTTGAGCTGTTTCCGAACTAAGATCTGAGTAATAAGCGTAATAGTCTCCGTTATCCGCTACAGCGTCCCTGTACATCTTATCCCATATGCTCATAAGGATAGTACATGTACCCGTGAGGAGTGCAACAGAAAGAATTATTCCCAGTACAGTGAGTATCGAACGTTTTTTTTGTACCTTCAGATACTTTGAGGTAATGTCAATGTAGGTGTTCATTTAGCCACCACCTCTCCATCCTCGATTCTTATTATCCTGTCTGCCTGTGAGGCAATATTCATATCGTGGGTTATTACTATCAGTGTCTGGTGATATTTCTTTACGGAGATTTTTAATAACTCAATAATTTCCTTGCCATTTTTGCTGTCAAGGTTTCCGGTAGGCTCATCAGCCAGAATTATAGAGGGCTTATACGCAAGCGCCCTGCCTATTGATACCCTTTGCTGCTGTCCTCCTGAAAGCTCCGAAGGCAGATGGTGTCTTCTATCACCAAGACCTAACAGGCCTATCACCTCATCCATATACTCTCTATCAACTTTTTTGCTGTCCAATAATAACGGCAGCATGATATTTTCTTCAGCTGTTAAAACCGGTATAAGATTATAGCTTTGAAAAATAAAGCCGATTTTTCGTCTTCTAAAGATGGCGAGGTTTTTTTCATTTTGCGAATAAACATCCACTCCATCCACAAGAACTGTGCCTGATGTAGGCCTGTCAACACCTCCTAAAAGATGTAATAAAGTACTTTTTCCCGAACCGGACGGGCCTATGACAGCTATAAACTCCCCTTGATTTACGCTAATATTTATATCCTTTAATGCTTTTACCTCTGTATCACCTTTCCCATAGCTCTTACATAAATTTTTGGTTTTTACCACTTCCATTATAAATTACCTCCCGTTTTTTATTAAAGCAAAGTTATATCAATTTAAGCTGCAGCATTATCTATAGCTTTACTGCATTTATTAAAGCTCCGAGTCCGTTTACCCAATCAGCTTTAAACCTATATAAATTGCGATAATGATATTACAAGGGAAAATTTGTTTATCGCAATATATCTCAAGGTAACAAATTGCAAAAAAGATTTAGAGAAAACTTCGTTGTAGATTCTTTTTTGCAATTTATATAGAAGCTTACAATACTATTTTAAGCAATACAGCTTAACGAGAGGTGACTCCTATCTTACTATTTTGTAAGAATTAATTATTTGTGAAAACAATGTCAAATTCACTGCCTCCACCTCTGATACTTTTTACAGTTATGGTTCCTCCCTGTCCCTCAACAATACCCTTTGTCAATGCTAGCCCGATGCCTACACTGTCAGATTTCTTGGAGCTTTGTGATTTATAGAATCTTTCAAAAATTCTCGGTAAATCCCTCTCATCAATCCCCTCACCATTATCCTTGATGGTAATTCTGGAGAATACAGGTGATTTAGACAGCCTAACTTCAATCTTTCCTCCCTTATGTGTGTGCTCAATAGAGTTTTTAATTACATTTACCAGTGCTTCAGCCAACCACTCGCTATCGCCTGTAAACATGATATTTTCCTCCGATATGTTAATGCAAATATCAATACCTTTTGAATTCGCCATTTCACCAACTGCTGCAACAGCACTTCGGATTGGCTCAATAAGCTCTGACTTTTCCCTTTTAAAAACTATCGATCCTGCTTCCAGACTTGCAACCTTAAGAAGACTTTGCACAAGCCACTCTATTCTTTCAAGCTGGTTATGAGTTTTTTCTAGAAATGAATGCCTTGTGTCGTTATCCATGCTGCTACCCTGCATTAATTCATTGAAAACAATAATGGATGAAAGGGGTGTCTTCAGCTGGTGAGAAATATCGGATATGATGTTTTTCAAGAAAATCTTATCGGCTTTTAATGCTTCCAGACTAAGCTTCAGACGGTTTGCCATCTGATTGAAGCAGTGGGACAAACGAGCAAAATCCCCCTCGCCGCTTTCATCAATTACTATCTCAAAGTCCCCGTCTACAACTCTTTCCGCAGACTTGGAGAATTCTCTAAGTCTTATGTATATGAGCTTATACTCATACCTTATCATTAGCAGTAGAATAAGAAGAAGTCCAATGATAAATATTGTTGATGTAAGAAAGGCTATAGGTATTATTTTTGATATAGAAGGCTGGAATATAGGCTCAACTTTTTGGGTATACCCGTATTTCTCTAAAATCAACCTTCCTTTTTCAACATACTGTTTGTCCGGTGGGTTAGTAATAATACCTACAATATCATTCTCAAGTTCGGGATGATTCTCAAGTATACTACCTACCATAGCCTGATTTTGTTCTGATATATTGCTGCTTACTATTTTTAAACCTAGAGATAATCCAAGTAAAAGGCAGATTAAAGCTGCAATAAAAATGCCCACAATCTTTAAGCTTATGTATCTGAATTCACGATTTCCAAGGAACATTTCCAATTTCCTCACTTCCTTACATCCATACTCCACCGATACCCGACGCCTCTTACAGTCTGAATATATTCAGGCTTATCGGGAGTATTTTCGACCTTTTCACGAAGACGCCTGATATAAACAGAGAGGGTATTATCATCAGCAAAAATTCCGTCAACATCCCATATATTTTCTAAAATCTGATTTCTGGTAAAGGCTTTATGAGGATTTGACAGAAACAATAAGAGCAGTTTATATTCAAGTGCAGTAAGCTGCAGCAGATTCCCAGCTTTGTATACTTTGCACTCATTAGTATGTGCTTCCACTTCCTCACTCCTTAAAATAGAAGCAGTCGAATTTGACATTCCTCTCCGTCTTAAAACTGCATTGATCCTCGATATCAGCTCCCTTATCCTAAAAGGCTTTGTAATATAATCGTCACCGCCAATATCAAGTCCCATTACGATATTAACCTCATCATCACAAGCAGTTAAGAAAATTATTGGCAGATCACTTTTAATCCTTATCATTTTGCAAAGTTCATATCCTACACCATCAGGAAGCATTACATCCAAAATCGCCAGATCATATTGTATATTATTTATTTCGTCTTTAGCTGCACTAAAGCTATTTGCAACACAAACCGAAAACCCTGCATTTTTTAAGGCATACTCGATGCCTAGGGATAAATTGCTATCATCCTCTACCAATAAGATTTTAGTCATAACACAAGCCTCCATAAGTATAAAGCGTTAAAAGCAGGTATACTGCCTTAACAAATACTTACATGATTATACTAAAATTTTGAAGGTCAGTCCATCTTCAACTCAGCTGCTGTATTTCTCACCGCACTTACCACAGCTCTTTGCCTATCTGGAAATCACTAAGTTCAGCCTTGTCTATATATTGCCAATGTAGGACTATTACAATAAAATATAAGTAAATATTCATTTGGTAATCGTTTCATGGAGGTTAAATCTAATGAGGAATGTTTTAAGCTTTATACTCGCCGTCATAATAACTCTCTCAAGTTGTCTGCCTGTATTTGCAAGCGCATCTGAAGGTAATATCCTTGCTAAAATCAAGGTCGGGGAAAGCTATGAGTTTATTAATCAAGGAACCGGCAGTGCTTCAATAGGTGTTAATACAGCTTTGGGCTGCAGCTATGATTACGCAGCGTATAATAAAGATGGGACACTTAATAGTTCCGCAATAAACTGTAATATCAGCAACATAGTACTACCTGAAAAGGGTAGGGTCGTAGTTACTGTTAAGAATCTGAGTAAAGGAATTAGCACATATAATTTCTTCTCCAAGATTGGAAACGTAATAGCAAAGCGCTATACAAACCAAGCGCTTTTTACTGTAAGCCTCAAGCCGGGAGAAAGCTATGAATTTACCACCAAAAGCAAAAAAGGTCTCGTACTAAATATAAAGCAGGCTGTCGGCTGCAAATATGACTTTGTATCCTATAAAAAGGGCGGAAGCACTTCAAGTTCTGCATTAAATTCTACAGCAAGCAGCCTTTTTATACCCGAAGAAGGAAAGCTTGTAGTAACGGTAAAAAGCCTGGATAAAAATGTCCAGGAATTTGTTATTGGCGGTGCATATGAGTGGGTTTCCGGAAAGCCATGCTCTGATCCGGCTTTGTATTCTACATCTCTTGGAGAAGGTGAGAGTTATGAATTCAGGAATAACAGCCCCTACTCTGAGAAAATTTCTGTAGCTTTGCTTCCTGGGTGTACCTACGATACAGTAATATATAGTAAAGATGGAACGGTGGCTTCCACGCACTTCCCTCTTAGTGCCACTGATATAACTGTTCCCGAGCAGGGAAGGGTAGTTGTGACAGTAAGAAAGATGAAAAATAAAGGTGAAAAATTACTCCTTGGAGGTTCGTATAATAGCTTCTCAGGAAGCCCAAGTGCCTTACCTGCATTAAATATAGTGTCTCTCAAGCAGGGGGAAAGTTTTGAATTTGTAAATAAAAGCCTGTCCAGAGCTACAATCAATGTAGCATATGTACAGGGATGTAAGTTTGATTATGCAACCTATAAAAAGGATGGTAAGTTAGACCTGTCAATGAAGGATAGTTATACTAGCATGATAAATGTACCGGCAGAAGGCAAGGCTGTGATAACCGTTAAAAATCCCGGTAACGGAGCTCAAACCTGCTTGTTTGGCGGAGCATTTAATGTTTTTGGAGACAGCCAGAAAGTGCTCAAGCCCAATACCCCTCCTGTACTTACAGGCTTTAGCGGAACTTACGAGGTGGAAATGGGAAAAACCTTCAAACTCCCTGGAAAGATAATCTCCTCGTCCAACATAACAAAAATCAACATAGGCGTTCCGGGCTGGTATGACAGTATAGCTGCAGCTGCTCCAAATTCTGCTACATATGATTTGAGTCGATTCACTATAGACACTTCCAAGTGGGAGATTAAAAGCCCTGGTGAATATATTATAAATCTATGGGTTAAAAGCGAAGCCTTTCCTGACCCTAAAACCGAAGCAGGTAGAATAACTCTTAAGGTTAAGTCCACAAAAGTAGAAACTGAAAAAACTCCAAATACCATTGAGATATTCCCGGGTCAGGCTAAAAGCCTGCAAGGCAAACTCAAGCTCAAAGGTACTGTAACCGCCATCGGAGCAGAAATAAAAAGGGTAGGAGATTTTGAGTATAAGAAAACCATTTACAACGATCCTGGTTTTAAATCAAGTGAGTTCGATTTAAGTAAAATATCCATATCAGCCACCGGGGAGTTTCTTTCGGTACCTGGTAATTTCGAGTTGAAGATAACTACAGCAACCAAGGAATCATTGAGCCTGACTGAAGCTGCAAAGTACATAATTAAAGTAGTAGATCCTATCGTATACAAAGAGGTGAGGTATCTGCCCTATACCGATCAAGTTTACGTGAGAGCCGATATTCATGGGACCGTAGGGCAAAAAAATGAAAAGGAGTGGCCTGCAGTCTGGACGGGCATATATAATGATACGTTGAAACAGTGGGATTATCTGGCTCCGGATAAAAACAACCTGTTAAAACATATTGGTTACAACTCATATGAAATGTACATTCCCGCAAGTATACTAAATAGAGGACACCAGTACCGGTTTATGTTGTTTTTAGACGGGTATTGTGACTATGCCTCTTTTCAGAGGTATCCTGCTCACAAGCTTGCTATTACACCACTTCCAAGGCAGAACTGGGATGTAAGGTATAATATAAAGAAAGATGTTCTTGAAGTACTGGCAACACCAATTACTCCTTCAAACACTCCGTTAAAGCATGACTATTACCTTGTGGTATTTGATGAAAACCTTGTGCCAGTCAAAAGTTTTCATCCGGACAAATTTGATGCACTTACCGAAGTTACGAAAGCAGACAGTTATACCAGTGAAGTGTATAACGCTTCATATTATAGGGCATGGGACGCATACAACGAATTAGGTCTGCTCAGAGGAAAAACTTATAAATATGCAGTGGTTGCACGTGGTTATGAGGGCCAGCTTTTTAACGATTCGGTATGGCTTGGAGCTATGGTTAAACCGTTGAAAATTCACACACTTGCCATAAACAACTGGAAGGTCAGGTTTGACCACGCAAGCGAAAAGCTTACAGTTAGCGGAAAGTGTCAGGCAGTTTCGGATAAGTATGCCATAAAGTTGGGCATAGAGGGTAAGGGGACTTTTGGCAGCTTTGAGCTGGAATACAGTACACAGTTCACACCCCAGGGGTATTTCAGTGAGGAGTTTGATTTAAAGAGCCTAGGGCTTTCAGTCGGCAACAATTATAAGATGTATATGGTTATTGTTGATGCCAACGGATCAGAGATACAGGGGACTAAAACTAAATCGGTGGAAGTCGGTACACATAAGCCCGTAACCCCTGCTCCTACTGAGCCGCCTGCAACGCCATCAGGTCCTGTATTTCGGGCGGGAGGAAGTTTGGTATACGCTGCATATGAAGAGTATGCTAAGACACATAGTGCCTTTGATGCCAGTGAATACTATAGTTTCAGAGATTCAGACCATGATACAGCCCTTTACGGCAAAATCAATCTTGTCGGGCTTGCCAGTGAGCTCCCAAATGCAGTTGGAGAAGTCAGTCTGTACAAGTTGGAGCAGCTGGACAAATACATAAGGGGTGAGCCAGTTCCGGAGGAAGATTGGACCTACAACTATTCAAAGAACCTTTATAAGGACGAGATAAGGAAAATGCTCAAATCTCTGGATGAGAGTGACACGATTGAAAAGGCTGTTGCATGGGTGGATACTACTAAAAAGAAAATAACAAAGTACACCAATCTGGATGTAGAGCTGAAAGATGATACAAACATCTCAGACTGGCTGTTTAGTAAATCTGTGGAGTATTCAAAGACCGACCCTCAGCTTGCTGACGTTTTTGATAATTTACACAAAAAATCTAAAAACTACAAGGAGTTTGCAAAGAAATACCACGTATCCAAAGCAGTGACTGCCTTTGATTATCTCCTTCTTCTGGCCGGTGCCGAAAATGTAGCAAATAATGAAATATATGCCTTTAAGGACGTAGCCGACTATGTGGAGGATAGAATAGGGAAAAATGAATTTACCGACGCAGTTTATGAACTGCATAGTGAATATAATAAAGAAAAGAATAGAAGGATGGAGATATTTGCCCAGCAAGTAGCTAAGGATCTGCTTGCTGAAGGCTTTACCCAGGCGGTTAAGTTATTTTCAAAAAGAGCTGTTCCGTTGCTTGGAATAGCCGATGCAATCTTTATGCTGGTAATGGAGGAGCAGCGTACCTCTCTTAATTCTACTATAATGAATGGAAACATAAAGTATTATGCTGGTAAAGCCTATGCATATTATCGCAAAACAGAAAACATGGACGGCAAGCGTATAAGGAGTGCCGGAGTTGTGTACCTGCTGGCTTCCGAAGCTGCGAACAGGAGTTATGCGGAATTCAACACAATAATCAGCGGGAGAGAGTGGACGGTAGACGATTTTGTCAGAAGAGACTGTGCGTCAAAAGCAGTAGAGTGCAAGGCTAGAGCTGAGAGGATTGCAAAAGTAGTAAAGAAATGGATGACTGACGCAAAGCTGGAATAGGAGTAAAGATAGTTTACTGTAAACTTAGTGATTTCCAGTCAGGCAATGAACTGTAATAAGTGCGATTTGCCTGACTGGATAAAATTTGTTCTACCTCTAACCCCTCATATACTTATTCACAAAAGAACAAATCTCTTCCATTGCTTGCGTGGCCTCTGGGAAAAGTGGAGCCATAGCAGGATAACAGTGGAACAGCCCTTTCCCAATCCTTAAAGTGACGTTCCCCCCTGCCTTATCAGCTTTTTCTGCAAACCGAACTGCGTCGTCACATAAGGTTTCATCTTCGCCGGCATAGATAAGCAAGGGTGGCAATCCCTGAAGGTCACCATAAAGCGGTGATATATACGGTAACCCAGGGTCCTTGTCTCCAGAGTAATGCTTTGCTAGAGCAGCGCCCATCCCCTCAGGAGATAGGCATACCTTGGCTTTAGTTCGATAGGACTCTCCGGTACACTTAAAGTCTGTTATAGGAGAGTAAGCTACTGCTGCAGATGGAAGAGGTATGCCTTGATCTCGAATCGCAAGTAAAGTAGCCAAACATAGACCTCCACCACCGGAATCTCCCACAAATACTATTCTTGAAGGGTCAACGTCCTGGTCCAACAGCCAGCGATATGCTGCCAAAGAATCCTCTAGGGCTGCAGGATAGGGGTGTTCAGGTGCCAATCGGTATTCAAATAGTAGTGCACCTATTCCACTACCTTTAACAAACTTTGCAGTAATTGCACGATGAGAACAACACGTACCAGACACGTATCCGCCACCGTGGAAATAAAGAATTACTTTATCTTTTGTTGTTGATTGGGCAGGTAAAATCCATTCAGCATATAGGCTACCTACGTTTACAGATGATACTTTGATATCTTCCGGTAATTTGCCAAACTTCCCCGCTCCCTCCTCAACCTGTTGTCGAAACTTGAGTATAGATTCATGCTTACTCCAATCGATGATTTCCTTTTTTAATTTAAACTTTAATAAATGACGGTTTTGCAATAAAACCTTAAACAATCGGCCACGTAAACTGAGCATATTTATCCCTCCTTGAATTAAATAGTTTTCCAGTTGCATTATTCCTTAAAAAACATGCTGGTTAATATGTTTGCAGCCGGGGCTTTGAATTTTTCTCCGTGGACTGCCTTGTATATAGCTAACCCGTTAATTGATGTCCAGAACACCAAAGCTAATTCCTTAGCGTCATATTCCTTAATTGAACCGTCCTTTTGACCCTCAGCCATAATCCGAGCAATTGCTTCATATGGAAATGTGTTTTCTTTTTTTATTATATCCTTAGCCTCATCGGGTATCGCTTCCGTTGCAGTTGCCTGTGCTATAAGCAAGTGATACCGTGCAGCATTTTCATCTTGTTCCAGAAGTTTAAGCAGTTCTCTAATCGCAAACTCAATCTTCTCCTTTGGCGATAGAGGCTGACTTTCCAGCCAACGGCATGCCCCATTAATCCTGTCAAAGGCAATCCCGATTAATTCGACGAATATTTCTTCCTTCGATTTGTAATAGTGGTATATAAGCCCCTGTGATATACCCAAAGCTGAAGATATGTCGGTAATCTTAGTAGCCGACAGACCTTTTTTTGCATAGAGCATAAGTGCTTGTGATAATATCTGCTCTCTACGCTCATCCTTAATTTTTTGATTTAAATCTTTATTTCTAGCCAAAACTGTCTAACCTCCATTGATTGAATATTCATTCAATAATAGTATATTATACTCTATCGCTTTTGTAAACATATCCTAATAAAAAAATTGATAGTACAGCTAAATCAGTTTGTACTATCAATAACCCAAAGAATATTTGAAATCAGAATAGTGTACTAAATAACTCTATCCAAAGTACTTATTTTCTGCCTTACTAAGGAAAATATCCTTTTTACAAATACTTCATAAACAACAAATACGAATAAATAAGATAGTAGTAAAACAAGTAAATACCTAATATAAATACTTATATCCAGCCTCATGCAATAGTAAGTAAACATATTTACAGGTATAAAATGAAAAACATAGTAGGTGAATGAAGTTTTACTCAAGTATACTAAAGCAGAGCTTTTCTTGTTCAAATATTTCTTTCCCAACCATAACAAGAATATTATTGCGGAGCATTCATAAAAACCTTTTGTAATTGCCCAAACAATCCACAAATATGCAACTTCAGTTCCTTTTACCACCCATAAATACTGTATTGCTATATAAAGAATAATCAATATAGCTAAAACTACTTTTGAAGTATTTACAAGCCTGCTCACCCGCTCCTGAATTTTTACATCAGAAGCAAAAACAAAACCATATATAAATACACTTAGGTAGACAACATCATTAGCCCAGTCCATAATTAGTGTTTGGGGCCCATGAAAAAATGGTCTTAATAGCATTTCAGATACAATAATAAATAGAATTGGAAGGTATATATTATTACCCTTACATAGAAACGCAGATAACTTTTTTAATTTTTCTTTGTTCTCTATCCACTTCTTAAATAACGGTAGACATATTAACAGAAATACAAACAAATACAGTAAAAACCATAAATGAGCGTATCCTAAATAGTTAACTATCTTAGCTGAAAAAAATTCAGGTATGAACTTAATAAAGTTTCCTGAAAAACCATCATACATTGCCTTAAAATAAGCTTGCACCGGACAAAGTATTAACGTTCCTAATATAAAGGGGATTAATAATTTTCTTACCCTTTCTCTTATGTATTCATTCTTTCCTCTATTTTGAAACGAATAATACGTTGCTATTCCTGATACAAAGAATAACAAAGCCATAAAAAAGCTATCTAGCGGTGCAGTTATTATTAGAAACGGCAACACCTTAATATCTTTTAAAGGACTGTTAATATAAATATCACCTATGCCTGTATATGTTAATGCTGCATGATACGGTATTAGTGATAGTGTAACTAAAATCCTTAGCCAATCTACATAATATAATCTTTCTTTTTCCATTTTGACTCCTCTTTAGTAAACGACTTTATATATTTATTTTATCAGGTATATTAAGCTAAATAAAGATAGTTTAAGTTGAAAGGGATTTTATCCCGCCAGGCAAGCAGCACTTATCACAGCTTATTGCCTAACTGGACATCACTTAGTTCAACCTAAACTATCTATATAGACAGCTACTTTTTGTCACCATATCATTTTTCGAATAATTTCCATAGTCAAACATTGTCAGCCAATTATGGGAGTCTCACCGTAACATAAGTAAATACATGATCTCCATAATATATTCTACTAAAAGTTAGTCCTTTTTTCCCTCTACCATGGGAAAGGAAATCGAAATAGATAGCCATCCACTTTTAAGTTCTGCCTCAATACGAGCGTTCATTTTTTCTGCAAGTGTTTTGACGATATAAAGCCCAAGGCCCGCATTTGTTCCTGTTCTGGATTTGTCTGCACGGTAGAAACGGTCAAAGAGATGTTCTACGTCCTCGTCAGACAATGACACCGCTTCATTACGTATAGAAAACACGGCAATTCCATTCTCAGCACCCTTTAAGCAAATTTGGATTTCGCCCTCTGCGTAACGCAGGGCATTACTTAAGAGATTTTGCATAATGCGCTGGAAGGCTATTCGGTCAATCATCAGATAGAGGGCGTGATCAGGGAGCTCTATATGCGGCTTTTGGCCTTTTTCTGCGAATACCGAATAGTAGCTAAGCAAGACCTTCGTGACCATTGAGGTTGCATCCGTTTCCTCCAGATTTAGGGTGTAATCATCCGAGTCAATCACAGACAGTTCAAAGAAATCGCTGATTAGATTATTTAAAACGTCGGTCTTTTGCTCAATAATCTCCAGGAATTTCTCCCCTTGCAGCTCGGTAAGATTATCTCCCCTCAGAAGCTGGACAAACCCTTTTACCGCACTCAATGGGGTTTTCAGGTCATGGGAAATATCCGCGATCTGATTTTTCAGCTTCCCCTCATGGTTTCTTGCATTTATATAGATCTGCTTGTGCTCACTTATAACAGAGTTAACCTGACATGCAAGCTTCTCCAAATCACGGTCACCAAGGGAGATCTTAATGGTCTCCCTTGTGTCATGCTTAACGTGTCGTTCAATCTGTGCAGTTACATTGCGGATTTGCTTTTTCAGAAACAGAAGCCTAGTGGCAAGAATAAACGAAACAACCGCCATTCCTGCAAAGAGTAATTTCCAGAGCATCGCAACATTCTCTTTTCTATAGATTTATTTTATAAATTACTTATAGAAGTCCTATATGCCTTATTTTATCTCTTGCTTTTTCAGAAGGAAATAGGAACTCACTAATAATAATGCTATACCGGCAGCAGCAAATAGTAAAATATTTTTTGCGATAGCAGAGTCAGCCCAAAAGCGGCTTGCATTTGACAGATAGTACATCGGATTAATTCTCAGGTAGCAATTTACGAGAAACGAACTTGTGCGAAAGGTATTGATGACAATAATCATCGAAAACATAAATAAAGGCACAATAGTCAATACAGCTACCGTATTCTTAAAGGCTATATATAGAGTAAAGCAAAACAGCGTAAAAACAGCCAGGACTAGAATGTAAAGTGAAACAAGTGCAAGCAGAGATATCCAATTTCCAAAGGTCGGAACATAATTTTTCACACCACAAACAACAGCAAATGTAGCTAGATTGTAAACGTAAAACAGTAGTCCGGAAAAGCTTACCACAACAATCCATTTTGAAAGATAGATTTTAAAAACACTCGCCCCATAGGAAACTGCAAGCTTAATGGTTCCCGTCTGATACTCCTTTGAAATAAACTGTACACTGAGAGACATGAACACAAGCCACAAAAGGCCGGTAAATGCCGTAGATGAATACACAAGCTCCCAGAAAAGAGGTTTAACCGGATTCTTGTATGCAAATCCTATAAACCCGTCAAGAAGTGGTATCCCATCCTTATGTCCCATAACACCCCCAAAAATAAAAACAGTCTTTCCCATAGACATTTTGGCGGAAATAATTAAGAAAACTGTAAACACAGACCCGACAACCCAGCAGAGTTTCGAATGAAAGAGCCTGTAGTAATCGGCACGTAATTGATTAAGCATGTACAGCACCTCCAATCAGACTCGTATAATAGCTCTCCAGGTTGTCCCCTTGTATGTAAATTGACTTAATCCCCACTCCACCTTTAAAAAGAGCATTTGAAACCGTAATAGGTGATTCTGTATACTCAAAAAGGCGAATAACATTATCCGGGGACACTTCATAACTTTTAGTTTTTAGCTCATTTTCAATAATTGTGACGGCAAGTTCAGAGTTGTCTGATTCAATGCGCACATATCTTCTGCATTTGTCTTCAAGTTCCTTTGCGGAAATCTGTTGAACCATTTTCCCTTTGTGAATAATGCCGTAATGGGTTGCAAGCAAATGCAGCTCACTCAGTAAATGACTTGAAACAAGAATGGTAATCTCTTTTTCAATATTAATACGCTTAAGCAATTCACGGATTTCTACGATACCCATAGGATCCAGACCGTTTGTAGGTTCATCAAGAATCAGGAATTCCGGTTCTCCAAGCAGGGCAATCCCCAAGGCAAGGCGTTGGCGCATGCCAAGAGAAAAATCCTTCGCCTTCTTCCTGCCAGTATCCGTAAGGCCTACAAGGGCAAGCACCTCGTCAACGCTTTTCCTACCTGGAATTCCGCGCTGGATTCGCTGCACCTCTAGATTTTGCCATGCCGTCATATCAGGACAAATTGCAGGAGCCTCAATTATACATCCAATGCGCTGCCTTTCTCTCGCCAGTTCACGCTCACCCTTTTTTCCAAAAAGCTCGATTTCACCACCGGTCGGACGGGCAAGACCGGTCAGAATTCGGATTAGCGTCGTTTTTCCTGCACCGTTATGACCGATAAACCCATAAATTTGGCCGCGCTTAATTTCGATATTTACATCCTCAAGTGCGATATTGTTTTTGTATTTTTTACTTACATCATTGGCTCTAAAAATAATTTCATTCATAAGTTTCCACCCCTTTAATTAACAGTGTAAACTCAAAATATCAAGAAACCCTCAAGCAATTTATAAAGAAAATATAAAGTTCTCGCAGATACAGATGACTTTAGAACTAAATCATTCCTGAAGCTTATATCCGATACCCCATACAGTTTCGATGTAGTCTCCTTCCGGATTAGCCATTTTGAGCTTATTACGAAGGTTGCATACATGGGTGTTAATTGTCTTATCGTCGTAGGCATACATCTCCTGCCACACATTTTCAAACAGGTTTTCCTTAGAATAAACCATCTTCGGGTTCATCATCAGAAGTTCCAAAATACAAAATTCTTTAGCAGTAAGGAGCAATTGCTTTCCGCAAACCGTAACCGATTTGCTTTCACTATTTAGGGAAATCTCCTTAAAAGACAAAATCCTCGGCTGATCCTTTTGCCGTCCTGAACGACGGAGAGCGGACTCGACACGCGCTACCACCTCGTCTACATCAAACGGCTTTGTAATATAATCATCCGCACCTAAGCGCAGCAAATCAACCTTTATACGTGTTGTATCTTTAGCAGAAATAACGATAACCGGGACATCGGAATTCTCCCGGATTTCCCGAAGAATCTCGTCTCCACTCTTATATGGAAGCATAAGGTCAAGAAGAATTAAATCATAAGAATCCCTTTTTGCCATGCTTAATCCCTCAAAGCCAGTATACGCTGAGTTCGTCATATACCCGTTCTGTACGAGAATCGCAGAGAGAAGACCGTTGATTTCTTTATCATCTTCAATGATTAGAACATGAAGCTTTTCCATAAAAACCCCCCGAAAACTTGCTTTACTCCTTTATAATACATGACATAAAGACCATATGAAAGTACCTTATAATCGCTTTCCGGCTAGTTTGGGTTAAAAAACTACCTAACTCTTTACATTTACTTATGATACGCCTCACCATGACAGAAGCAAATACGAAATTTTGTTGAAACAAAAATGTTTACAAATATAAAAGAGGAGTATGCCTTAGACATTCCTCCCCTTACTTATATAGCGTAATTACTTTACTTAGTTTGTTACTAAATTACTTAAACCAAATAAAGCATTTTTCAGTATGAACACCAAAAAGATACATATGTTATGTATACTCTACAAAACATACTCACATTTTATTCTTTGTATGGAATTTCATCGTATATTGCATTATCCTCTTCACTCATCGCAGGCCAGCCTCCCAATATAAGATCAGGGTCCTGCTTGCCTAGACTTTCCACCATTAGCTTATACTCTATAGCCTTGTCTTCTTTACCAAGCTTCTTACTCTCAACTGCCGCAAGGACACCGAAAGCAACCTGTGAACACCGGTTGTAGTAGCTTGCACTATTAATACAAAGCTCTATACCTTCATCAACAATATCAAAATAAAGCTCATACATTGGTTCGTTTCCATGGAGGTACTCGGGATTAACTAAAAACGCAGATGACCAGTAATGAGCATCTATATCATTGTCAATAAAATCTAATAATGCAGATTGAAAATCTTCTCCCAGCCTGTGCCGCTCCTCATTGAATAACTTTGAAAGCTCGTCCCTATCACCATACCATCCATCTCCGCTGTTTTCCAGGTATTCTTTGAGTTTTGCAAACGGTTTTGGCTCCTCCTGTTCAATAATGAAATCATAATATTCCATATTTTTACTAATATCCTTTAATGGAGAGAAGTCTGCTATATTATTTCCTTCCAGATACAGCCTAGTAAGCTTTTTCATCCCTAAAAGAGGAGTAATATCGGTGATTTTATTATTGGACAGACCAAGTTCAGTAAGGTTGTTAAGTCCCTTAAGATTACTTATGTTACTAATTTGATTTCCATCAATATATAGCCATTCCAGTTTTGTCAGCTTGGTAAGTGCGTCTATATTGCTAATTTTATTATTATATAAATCTACTCCTCTTAAATTTGCCAGGTATTTGACAGTGGAAATATCAGCAAGTAAATTGTCATTAGCATGTAGATATGTTAATTTTGTGAGATTTCGCAGTGAAGTAATATCACTAATTTTATTTTGACCTAAATCAAGAATCGTTAAATTGGTCAATGTGCTTAACGCACTTATATTACTGATTTTATTCTCCGACAAACCAAGCCCAGTGAGGCTGGTAAGTCCTTTAAGACTGCTTATGTTACTAATCTGGTTACCATAAATATATAGCCATTCCATCTTTGTGAGCTTGGCAAGTACATCCATATTACTAATTTTATTATTATATAAATCTAGCCCTTTTAAATTTATCAGGTATTTGGCAGAAGAAATATCAACGAGTGAATTGTCATTTACGTGTAGATATGTTAGTTTTGTCAGATTGCGCAATGAAGTAATATCGCTGATTTTGTTATTGCCTAAGTCAAGAATCATCAGATTCGTCAGGACGCTTAACGCACTTATATTACTGATTTTATTATGATCTAAATACAATTCTTTGAGATTCTTTAATCCCTTTAAAGCACTGATGTCCGAAATGCCATCTCCAGACAACTTAAGTATAGTAAGCTTCGTAAGTCCTTTCAGAGAAGAAAGGTCGGTAATATTATTAGCCGACTCTCCATAACTCACCCAATCCCCGTTGATTTCCAACGAAGTAAGATTTGTAAAGTATTTTATTTCTGTAATACTTTTAATATTGTTCGCTTCTATTACCAACTTTTTTACACTTGCAAGCTCACTACTATATATAGTCCCCTTTGCCTTATTTATTTGCTTTCTAACAGCCGCTTCAAAATTTTTATCTTTAAATACGATAGTTGCTGTACTTGTTGCAGCGTTGACTGTACATACACCTAATAAGGTAATAACTAATGAAATAATAACAAGTCCAAAATTTTTTTTCATATATGTACCTCCACTAACAAAATTCTACTTATTACTATATCGTATCATAATCGTTCTCTATTTATCAAAAGTATTAATAATGTCACAGTTGTTATTTAGAATATAAAACTAAAAACGGCTGATTGCACAGGATTAAGCCTTGAAGTGGCTTTCTTGTTGCTTTTTCATAGACAATTCACTGAATATTTTCCGGAAGAAATATTGTATATTACAGGTTTTACAAGCACTGGTATAGGATACACCTGTAAATATAAAACATGTCGGTTTAAAGCTAGCAAGTAAGATGACAAATGCTATAGTAATAAATAATATGATAAAATAGGCGACAAAAAGAGTTCCGACCGAGTTAGCGGGCCACTCCATTACTTTTCTGCTCACAAAATCAACCACGAGATTGTGCAGGAGGTAGACCCCAAAAGATATCTGTGAAAGAAACTTCACAATACCTGAAACTTTGTTAGACAATCGGCGATCCCTAAAAAGCTCTCTGGCCAAAAGAAACAAAGAAATGGAAAGTACAAGGGTAAATACATGGGAATACACTTTGAATAACTCAGAGTATCTGCCAGTTTGTGAAGTCTTTATCCATGTCCCCATAGAAATGATTAGTGTATCTGCGGTAATTATACCCACAAGTAACTTTTTAGATAATCGGGTTCCATATGCCATCAAAAAATACCCTGCAATAAAATATCCCAGATATCCACTCATGAAGTTTAAATTGTATGCCGGATTGAGTTTTAACAACGGTTGGAACCTTATAGGCATGAGTGACACAAGTGTTGGTATTATGGAACTGAACACCAGCCAGAGCAAAAGAAGGTATTTTACCAAGTTACTTGTTAAAGCATCTAACATTTTTTTCAACAAAGGAGACAGTATATAAAGTGGAATCAACGCATACATAAACCACAAATGAATAGTGGTAGCCTGGCTTGGCGCATTTTTGAGTTTTTTTATAACCGCTTCCCATTGAATTGAATCAGCAGTTCCTATGCGGACTACTTCAAAATAGACAATAGCCGCCAACGACCATATGACAAAGGGTACAAACATTTTTACCAATCGCTTTTTCCAGGTATATTCGATAGACAGTGTCTTTGGGCTATGTAGAACCAGTGCCCCGGAAATCATAAAAAATACAGGTACGCTTGTCCCCATAACCGCTGTGGAAATGTTTGACAAGTGCCAAACTGCTGAACCAATACTCCCCCTTAAACTTCCTGCGGCCGTATGTAAAAAAACTACAGAGAGCATAGAGAATATTCTCAACACATCAATATACTCAATTTGTTCATCCTGTACTCCAGCGATTTTTTCAACTACAGCTTTACTCATTCTATACACTCCTTGTCAGCTTCCTTCATACCTGCTTTAACTCTACTTGATTATACACGAAAAGGCAATATTAGCAATATACTATCATCACTATAGATGAACCATTAACTAATTTCAGAAATTAAAAATAGACATAACCTTCTATAATAGTCAGTTCTTATATTCAAAAATTTTCCTGAGGATTTCATTAATGCTTTCAACCTTTAGAATTGTTGAAACAACCAGATTTATTGTAAGCCCCTAATAGCAAAGGTAATGTGGGAATTGCCCGAAAAAACAAAAGACTTGATTTCTGCCAAGTCTTTAATATACTATGTGTTTATTTATCCAGTTTAATATATCGTTTTCCCTTATTAAACCCTCTGCTATTCTAAGACCTCAACCAATTAATTCTTGCTAAGTACAAGATAACTGTATATTGTCTATTTAATCTAATCGTATTGAGCAGCTTCGATACTGCCCTGCAGTCGAAAAACTACTACCAAATGGTTTTTCCTAAACGTATACTTAATTATTAATATACTTTAAAAATATATCACTAAAGTCTTCTACCACATATTTATTTCTATTTGTAACTAACCACTCAAATGAATAATCGGCAATTTCTTTGAAATTTTGTACCACATCCTGCGAATCTGCTCTAAGTCCACTAATCGCTGATACAGCCAATTTTAGGCTTTCATTTGCATACTCTAATCCTATTTTATTTTCAATTGTAGTAATAGAAATTTTAAATAATGCTTTATACAAATCCTTTAATTTCTCAAGTTGCTTTTTATCCACATCAATGGAAAATGATACTTCCCCCATTGTAAATTTAATTTCCACATCTAAATCTACTGTGCCCGCTGTTTCAAGTGATACGTTTCTGATTGGGTGTAAAAAATATTCATATCTTCTTAGATTCCTTTTTTTACTTATTGCACTTGTTCCATCAACGTGAATTAATGCCCTATTTGTAAAACAATACTCATCTGTTTTTGACTTAACCAAGAAAAATATTTTTTCATTGTCTTCATGAAAAACATAATCATCTGATTCTACCTTATCAAAGTCTTTTGGGTCTATTATTTTTCCTATATCACTTAATCCTAATGCCTCCGATGCTAGTTTCCCAAACATATGTTACACCACCTTAATTATTTTTATTTGTATTGAATAATCTTACTTAAATCCCCACATACAAATTTTAGCATTTTGGGGGTATGAAATCAATACAAGTGATTATATATCATTTGTCTAACACATAACTGATTCGCTTTATATAAAAGCGACTTGGTATAAGCCAAGTCTTAATCTTTAAGATGTTCATTTAGCCAGTTCAATATATCATTTTCCTTCATTTTCCCAACTCCTCAAGAGCCTCTTTGTTTTCGGCTATTACAGAGTCCATGAGATTTTCAAGTTCTTTTTGTTCCTTTACTTTTACAAACTCAACGAAGTCAATAGCCTCTCTTTTCTTCGATCAATTGCTCAAAGTCTTTCATTAACTTTTCTGCTAAGGTCATAAGACTACACTCTGCTTACGATTATTTATAATAGAATTATACCATAGGCGAAACACATGTTATACTAAAGTTATGAACAGAAGGATTTCCTTTTACTTACTTATGATAAGTCTCACCGTTATTTACCGAATACATGACTATTCTGTTTTTGCTAATAACAGCGGTTCGACAAGACCTTGCTATATATCTTTCAAGTTGTGTTAACATCTTACATGTTTACGTTTAAAGCCAAGTTTTCCTTTTTCAACTGCATTCTGAATGTATTCTGCTGCAATATTCGTTTGACAAAGATTTTTGCCCATAAAAACCTCTACCTTTCCTACTTCATGAGCAATTTTCTTTGCTTCTTCATGAAGTGGTAAATATGAAATACCAACCGCCATAATAAAATTGTTCATAGCATATTTAGTACGGTTTGGCTGGTTGTGTATCGTGTCACGTACCCTATAAAGCATTGCTAAAAGTTTGTCCTTGTCAAATTCACTGTCTTTACGAGTACCTAATAACCAATCATAGCAACTCCAGCCAGCCGACATTGTTAATTCTTTTCCACTATCAATCCAGTGGTCTGCTACGTTAAAGGCAATATCTGTTTCGGCAAGAGTTACTGCCACAATATAGTCCGAAATCATATAAAAGTAAGCGCCTTCTATCCATCGATTAAAATCTTCTTCGGTCATTTTCTTTGGCTCCGCTATCATACCTCCTAAATACATGGCATCATAATTTCCTGTTGCATAAAGTTGTTCTGCCAAAGGCTGGTTGTATTTGATTTTCTTAAAAATCGGTTTCATAGCGCTTATGGTTACGCCGAAAACTGGCTCTTTTGCGCCATTGCTCATGTAAATTTTTTTCGTACGTTCATTACCAAGGGATTTAAGAACGTCCATAATTTCGTTCAGTTCCATTTCCAACATCTCCTATAACCTTCTTATCAATTAAGTGCAATTTAATTATGCCACAGAGAAAATGCATATTATAGTAAAGTTATGAATAGACGTCTGCCTATTTTTCATTTATGATATGTTTCACCATTTATAATCTTAAACGCCCTATAAACCTGCTCCAGCAAAACCAACCTCGCCAACTGGTGAGGAAACGTCATATTTGACAATGACAACCTGTAATTTGCAGACCTTAGAAGCTCACTATCCACTCCTAAAGAGCCTCCAATAACAAAGGTAATATGAGAATTGCCCGAAACAAAAAAAGACTTCATCTTTTCCGCGAATCCTTCAGATTCCGGCTTGTCTCCTTTTACATCGAGCACCACTAAAACTGAGCCTTCTTTAACCTTCTTTAATATTTTTTCAGCTTCCCTTTTCTTAACCTGCAGCTCTTGAGCAGGACTGAGGTTGTCCGGCGCCTGCTCATCATCAACCTCTACTATCTGCAAATCACAGAACCTGGATAGCCGTTTGCTATATTCTGCAATACCTTCCTTAAGGTACTTCTCTTTCATTTTTCCAACCGCTACAATACTAATCTTCATAAACCCATTCCCTACAATTCTATTACCTTACCCACCCTGTCTCTTACCACTACATCAAGCATTACATCAATACCTGCACATATTTTCTTCTCCATCAAGGTATTGTATACCGTCTGATAAGCCAGCTCAGGGAAATTATTTTCCTTGCTCAAATGTCCCAACAAAAACTTTTTAGTGCCTTTTTCCGCCAGATAAGCTACCACCTTACCTGCAAGCTCATTGGATAGATGGCCTCTATCCCCTAGAATCCTCTGCTTTAGGCTCCATGGATAGGGACCTACTTTAACCATCTGCTCATCGTGGTTGGATTCCAGCAAAAGAAGGTCACTCATTTCCAGATGTCCCAATAAACTCTTTTTCATACACCCTATATCCGTTGCTGTAGTTATCTTTTTATTACCCACAAAAAAGTTAAATCCTACAGGCTCTGCAGCATCATGAGGGATAGAAAAAGGTTTGACACATATATCATTTATCTCAAATTCACTGGCTGTGTTGAAATATCTCTTGTTTTTAACACTAACAGGCCCTATCTGCTGCTCCATTGCTTCCCAAGTATTTTCATTAGCATATATAGGGACATCAAACTTTCTCGATATTATTCCTGCACCCCTTATATGATCAGAATGTTCATGAGACACTAAAATAGCGCTTAGCTCCGAAGGATTTTCTCCTATGGAGCAGAGCGCTTCTATTATCTTTTTACCGCTTAACCCGGCATCTATCAGTATTCTAGCTTTGTGAGTACCTAAAAATATTGAATTGCCACTGCTGCCGCTAAACAAGCTGCAAAACTTTATCATTTGATATGCTCCTCACCGCTATTTGTAAACAAACGCCCCAGCCAATATTGCATTTAAAGTAAATTATTGGGGTAATACTCAATCGTCTACCCTGGTAATATCAGCTCCCAAGCCCTTGAGCTTCGCTTCCAAGTCTTCATAGCCCCTGTCTATGTATTTGACATCATATATCTCAGTAGTTCCCTGAGCTACAAGACCAGCAATAACCATAGCAGCGCCAGCCCGTAAATCCGTAGCCCTAACAGGTGCTCCGGATAATTGAGGAGTACCCTCAATTACAGCCATTCGTCCTTCAACCTTTATATGCGCACCCATACGTTTTAACTCTTCCGCATACTGAAAACGTGAATCCCAAACTCCTTCGGTAATAGTGCTAGTGCCTTCTGCAAGGCAAAGTAAAACCGCAACAGGCGGATGTAAGTCGGTAGGGAATCCCGGGTAAGGCAAAGTCTTAATATTGGCCTTTTGTAAATTATCGCAGCCTATGACCCTAATCCAGTCTTCACCCTCAATAACCTTTATATTCATCTCAATTAACTTTGCAGTCAATGACTCCATATGCTTAGGTATAATATTTCTAATTGCCACGTCCCCTTTTGTTGCTGCAGCAGCAACCATAAATGTACCTGCTTCTATCATATCGGGAATAATGGAATAGGTTGCTCCACCAGCCAGACTATCTACACCTTTTATCTTTATTACATCAGTTCCTGCACCCTTGATATTTGCTCCCATTGCATTCAGGAAGTTCGCTACATCTACTACGTGCGGCTCTTTAGCAGCATTCTCAATTATTGTTGTACCCTTTGCCCTTGCTGCAGCCAGCATTAAGTTTATTGTAGCACCTACACTTACTACGTCCATGTATATCTGACAGCCTGTAAGCTCTTCAGCGTATACCTTTATTACACCATGTTCAATTTCAACCTTTGCACCCATAGCCTCAAAGCCTTTAATGTGTTGGTCTATAGGCCTAAACCCAAAATCACAGCCTCCAGGCAGTGATACTTCTGCCCTCTTGAATTTGCCTAGTAATGCACCCAATAAGTAATAAGAGGCCCTCATACTTTTGACCAATTCATAGGGGGCTGTATAAGAATTCACACTCTGCGAGTTGATATCAATAGTATTTTTATCTTCATACTGAACCTCTGCACCCAAACTTGCCAGAATGTCCTTCAAGGTCCTTATATCCTTTATATCAGGAACATTTTCTATCCTGCAAGGCCCATCTATAAGAAGCGCAGCGGGAATAATTGCTACAGCAGCATTTTTTGCACCGCTTATATATATCTCACCATTCAAAGGTTTCTGCCCGTTGACAACCAATTTTTCCAAATCTTACACACCATCTTTCTCTTCATTTACATGGCAAGCTGTCCACTCACAATTATATCACTTAACTTTATCTATTGCTAGTTTGGATAATTGTATAAATTAATAAATTGGAAGTATAAACAACCTTATTTATTATAAAACTAAAACTGAAGCTGCTTATCATTTTATTAGTATTACAGTATAAAATCAACTGTAAATAATTAAGAAAGCAGAAAAATCTACTCTCTTATCTTTTAAACAGTTCCTCGCCGCTAACAGCTCTAAAATATCTAACTGCGCCATCCCCTGTTCTGATTCTCCATGTAAGTCCATCAATCAGTTCCTTCGTCTCGTGGCCTGTATTATACCCTTTAAAGCCTATATCTATATCGGTGATTACGGTCTTATCCATCCCTGCAAAATGCTTCAGCAAGATTGCATGTATAGGCGGAACCTTACTTTCCCTTTCGTTTATATCCCTTGGCTCTTTAAATTT
Source organism: Clostridia bacterium (assembly GCA_026416815.1). GTDB lineage: Bacteria > Bacillota > Clostridia > Acetivibrionales > DSM-2933 > SKW257. Next base: position 26,619 of record JAOAEJ010000100.1, read on the forward strand.
GCACTCTATGTACTTTACACCATCCTTTGAAATTACAGCTTTAACATAGTTGTCAAATATAATATAATCATTAAATCTTTGTCGGAACGTAAGCTGTATTTCATTATTCGCACTGTTGTCCAGATACTCATCAACAAAATATTCTGATGGTGTTAGCCCTAATTTTTCAATAAACTTTTGAACAAGTTCTTCAACTACTGTTTTCTCTAAAGATGCTATACTTTCCGTTGGATTTTCATTTTTATATATTACAGTGTGCTCATCTTCAAATATGAGCCTTTTACCAGCATATAACACCTCTTTATTATTACCTGTGCCAATAGCTTCCTGTCCAAGTAAACCTTTTATTATATCCACCCTATTAAAGGCCCTCACCCCATATGTAATCATAGTGTCATAGATAACATTATTAGGTATGTTAGGCTTCAAAGTTATACCGCTTTCTCTCAGAATCTTTTCCACATTCACAACAGTCTTTTGCGGTATATCATCAGACAAATAATAGCTCCCTGTATTTATTAGTAGGAATACATTTAGGACAAGAAAAGTAATAATCAGTATACTTTTGGCCTTTGACCAATCCATGATTATTCTCCTTTTTTGCTGTTCATCTTTACAGGATAATTTTTATCCTTTGCTGATACTATCAACTCAGGTTCCAATACCTGCTTTTTCACATTGCTTGATTTTATTACATAAGAAATACCAATATCACTAATTAAAAAATCGTTACTGTTTTTTATATCAGTATAGCTTTTAAATGTATTATCAACTGCATCTTCAAAGTTCACATTGTATGAATAAGCTTCCTTATTTCGTTCAAACTTCTTAATAATCCACCCGCATTTAACTACTTTCTTACTGTTAGCTTCAATTGTAATAGCATTATTTAATACTTTTTCTGCACCATCAGGTCCATAATTATAGAAAGCTATAGGTATATCACCAATAGACTTGTCAAAGCTCATGCTATAATCAAATGTAAACGTAAACGTATTTGTTGATTCACTAATACCTGAAAGGCTAATATTTACCCCCGATACCAATTCTCTTTTTTCATCAATAAACTCTATTGCCTTCCCCAAAGCCTCATTTACACTTCCTTTTCCTACATCCTGTAAAACTCCCTGATGCTTATACTCCATTAATCCGTCGCTAAATATTCTATATAGACTGCTCATTTTCTTAAATATTACTGTGTTATATTTACCCTCATCAGGGTCATAGCTGTCCTTTTGATTACCTAAAACATTTTGTGCTATTTCCTCAAAATCCGAGAAATTATAAGACTCTTTTATTCCTATATCAGGTATGGACGAGCTAATGCTAGGTATTTCTCTATATTTAGGCCCTTTCAAAACCACCAGCATATCCTTCGCCAAATACGCCGGTTCCTTTCCTGGGAAAAACTCTTTAGTGATACTGTAATTTGTTAACCCGGCATCCTGGCTTAAATCAGCAACTAGCTTCTCATGGCCTGCACTATTTAAAATCAGCCCACTATTGTTTGAAATAATATATGCATATACTTTGTTCCCATCATATACATAAGCAGTATCAGAATAGTTGTAATCCTGGTCTGAGAAAGTAACTGCTATTTTATGTATTCCTATAGGCCCTCCATCACTACTATATTGGGAATTCAAAAACCATTTTATCGCCTCAGATTTGATATTTGTTTTAAATTCAAAAACAAAAGGGCTCCTTGCTACCAATCCACCCCACTTTATTTCGTCATATTCCATTACTTTGGTAGGTTTAGAGCTTAGTATGTGCTTTATATAAAACTCCTTAGCTTCATCCCACACCTGATTGTAAATTCCATTGTTCATGCTTATAAGCCAATGTGAATCATCATACCACCCTGCTGATACAATAATCCTATATGGCTTAAAGTAATTTAACTTTATCTTATCAATGTCTCTATAATCGCTTTTATTTGTACTCTGAAAAAATGCGGATAAAAAATAAGTAGGAAGCCCGTGATTTTGGTAACTCCACAGAATTCCTACCTGTATTAAGCTTGTCATTATTAATATTATTAGTAAAGAAAACTTAAACCTTTCCCAAACAGATCGCTTCATTATGCAACCCCAGATTTCTTATTTGAAAATACTTTTTAAAATATTACCTATATTATCAATTCCATTTTTTATTTTCTCTTTTATACCTTCATCAAGAACGGTAATAGTAAACCTGTTAACCTGCTTTTTATCTGCGTTTGATTCCTTATAAGCTATAATCATAATATCATTTGCGCCTTTATCCAACTGTACTTCCTTCATAAAGATTCCTGAAATGCCGATTTTCCAGTTGCTTTCACCATCGGTATTTTCATAAGGCTCATAGGATTTTGAAGATTCATCAAATCTGTATAATTCAACAACTACTCCTTGTTCTGAAGTATTTCCGCAGATTACATAGGATTTCTTAAAAGTTGATTCATTGCCTTCCGGCCTTGTAATATTAACGAGAAACTGTGATGTCTCTCTAATTCTCGAATCATCTTTTTTATAGGATTGACCTGCAAAGGCTGAAACCCCAGAAACCACGATAGCCAGTATCAACATAAAAATGGTAAATAGTTTTTTAAACATACTCAAACACCTCAGAAATTATTAGCTAGATCTTTAGGATACATATCTATATATTTTACCTGTTATCCTATTTCTATTATACTATATTTAATATTACAATTCCATTACAACGTGCTTAAAATTGAATTACACATATTCAAAATATACTCTATTTTCCAGCATATTAGCCTTCTCTTTTGATAGGCAATTTCACTGTAACTTCGGTACCTTTTCCTCCCTCGCTGGATATGGCTATGGAACCTCCATGGGCTTCTACAATCTCTTTGGCAATCGCCAGCCCTAGACCTGTACCTCCCATTTCTCTTGAGCGCGCTTTATCCACCCTATAAAACCTTTCAAATATCCTTGGTAAATCACTTTCCGGGATACCTATCCCCGTATCCGAGACCTTCATATATACATCACTATACATTCTCCCAATGTATACTGTAATTTTACCATTTTGAGGAGTATACTTTATTGCATTACTTAGTATATTTAAGACAACCTGTTCTATTCTGTCGTGGTCTGCTATTATAGCAGGAATATCACCTATCACATAACTTTCGAGCAGCTGCCCTTTATTTACAGCTTCAATCCGGATTTTATCCACTGCCTCCCTCACAAGCTTTTCAAATGAGACCTCCTGCATAATCCATTGCATTTGTTGATTGTCCAACCTTGATAGCTGTAGCAAGTCCTTTACAAGCCTGGTCATTCTGTCGGATTCAGAATCAATTACATTAAGGAATCTTTCTGTAGTTTCTCTATCTTCAAGCGCTCCATCTAAAAGCGTCTCAGTATAACTCTTTATCGAAGTAAGGGGGGTCCTGAGTTCATGAGATACGTTTGCAACAAACTCCCGCCTCATTCTTTCAAGCTTCTGCTGCTCTGTGATATCCTGAAGTACCGCTATAATTCCCTCTATCTTTTCTTCCTCATCGGTAAATAGTGCAAAATATACGCTGATAATTTTATCCCCTATGTCTATTTCTTTTTGTGTATTTGTAGATGAGGTGCCTAGGTATAATATCTCTTCCAGTGCAATCCCTAAATCATAGCTCTTTGAAAAATCATTAAACGTATAGCCGATATTATTAAGCCCAAGCATCCTCTCTGCAGCAGGATTGGCATGAATAACTTCGCCCTTGAGGTTAAAAGCTATTACGCCATCAGTCATATAATTTAAAATAGTCTCAATTTTGTTTTTTTCGCTGGAAATTTCATTTAAGGTGTTTTTTAATTCCTTGGCCATGTAGTTAAAAGTTTTTGTTAGCTTCCCTATTTCGTCGTCTGACTTAACTTCAAGCAGCCGGTCAAAATCTCCATCTGCAATTTCCTGAGCCTTATGCATTATATTAACTATAGGCACAGTAATGGTCTTGGATAAAATATACCCAAGTATTAGGGATATTAAAATCGCAATCCCTATACTATTTAGTATTATTTTATTAAAGTTTTCTATAGTCTCGCTCCAAGCCTCTGAGTAATATCTGAAGTAGATTATAAAATCGCCTTTTTTACGGGCATAATCAAAGAAGGATCTGCCGTTTGAGTGAACCAAATTTTTTCCATTTTCCTTACCCGATAGTACCGATATGAAATTCTTAGAACTCAAGACATCAAGCTCAAACTTTTCTTCCTGCTCAATATACTCTGGATCGGAGGAGAACTCCACCTTTCTGTCACTGATGTTATAAATAGTATAAGTTTTATTCTCACTAGTTATATTGAAAAGATATATTCTTTCCCGTCTTTCCCTTAAATCAGTGATAATTTCACTATAACTTGGTCTCTCGCCAATCTTCCAGTTTCTAAAGCCCTCATCGATATCACTGGTAAAAGAATCATAGTAGGAGGACTCTACACTGGCATTAAGCGAAAGCCCTACCGGAATGATTAGAAAGATAGTCATTGCTATAAAAATAAAAACCAATCTCCACTGAAGACTTCTTAACAAACTTCTCAATATCCTTCTTAAAAACATGGCAATCCTCACAAAATTATTACTGATAATAGGTAAATAAGTAAACAAATAATAGGTATTGCAAAAGCGTTCCAGCTCCTTCCTATTACCTGTTTACTTCTATTGTATAAAACCGTTCACCTATATAAATGTATATTAGTTGACTTTATTAAAGTAATACCCTACGCCTCTTTTGGTAATGATAAACTCAGGATTTGATGGATCATTTTCGAGTTTCTCCCTTATTCTCCTCACAGTGACATCTACTGTTCGCACATCCCCATAGTACTCATATCCCCATACCTTCTCGAGGAGTACCTCTCTGGAGAAAATTTGCCCCTGCTGCATTGCCAGGAACTTAACCAGTTCAAATTCCCTTAGTGTAAGCTCAATTACTGCCTCATCACGCTTCACTTCATACCTATCAATGTCTATATATAAATTCTTATATGTTATTACACTTCCTATAGTTTTTGAAGGCTCTTCATTGGTCGTCCTTCTTAAATTGGCCTTAACCCTAGCCATTAGTTCCCTAGGACTGAAAGGTTTGGTTATATAGTCGTCTGCTCCAAGTTCCAAACCAAGCACCTTATCTACTTCCTCTTCTTTAGCAGTCAACATAAGGATAGGTGTAGAGAGTGTTTGTCTCAACTTACGGCATACAGTAAATCCGTCCATTTTAGGTAACATTATATCTAATAATATTAAGTCAGGCTTCTGGCTAAGAGCCATTTCTACCGCCTGCTCACCATCATAAGCTTCTATGGTCTCAAACCCTTCCTTCTTCAAGTTAAATCTTAAAATGTCAACTATGTTCTTTTCATCGTCTACTATAAGAATTTTTTTATTCACAAATGCACCCCCTAATAGTGGATATTTCAGGTACTAATAGTTTAAAACGGTCTTATTGCGTACTAACTATTATAACATTAATTATTAAAATTAGAATAACTATTTTAAAGAAGTACAACCAGTATATTCCTTAATTAAATATTTGTATTTGGCTATATAATAAACACTAAATTAAATTTTCAAACTATATAAATTGCAAAAAAGAATTTACAACAAAGCTCCCCCTAAATCTTTTTTACAATCTATTACCTTAAGTTATATTGGGATAATCAAATTTTTCCTTGTAATATCATTATCGCAACTTATATAGTAGCGTCATCATAATTTTATATAGATGAAAAACCTCCTGCAACTTACTATCACAAGAGGTTTCCGATTTATATAGAATTATTGTGCCTTTTTATAATTTGGTACTATTACCTGTATATAATCCTTTACCTCGTCCGCAAGGTTATTGGCTATAATTTCTTTTAGGCAGTTGATTTCCCTCTTCAATAGTGCCAAATCAGTAAAAACTGGCTGAGCTACAAAAATTTTATCATTCTTCGTTGCTTCAAGCCCTTCCTCAGCAAGAAGAAGCTCTTCATAAAGCTTTTCACCCGGTCTTAAGCCTGTAAATTTAATTTCTATGTCCTCTTCTGGCTCTAGCCCTGAAAGTCTTATGAGGTTTCTTGCTAAATCATAGATTTTAACAGGACTACCCATATCAAGTACAAATATCTCTCCTCCCTTAGCCATAGCTCCTGCTTGTATTACAAGTTGTACAGCTTCAGGTATAGTCATAAAAAACCTTGTTATTTCAGGATGAGTAATTGTAACAGGACCCCCTTGTTCAATCTGCTTTTTGAATAAAGGAATTACACTCCCATTACTTCCAAGTACATTACCGAAACGCACAGCAACAAATTCTGTTTTGCTATGTTTGTTAATAGCTTGTATTACCATCTCTGCAATTCGCTTGGTAGCACCCATAACATTTGTTGGGTTAACCGCCTTATCAGTAGAAATTAGCACAAACCTTTTAGCGCCAAATTTATCTGCACATTCTGCTACATTTAGAGTTCCAAAAACATTGTTTTTTACCGCTTCGGTTGGATTTGCCTCCATAAGTGGTACATGCTTATGGGCAGCTGCATGGAACACTACATCTGGTTTATACTTTTTAAAAATATTTTCCAGTCTCTGTTTGTCCCTAATGTTGGCAATTACTGTTATAAGATTTAAAGCTGAGTACTTAAACAACAACTCGTTTTGAATATCATATACATTGTTCTCGTAGTTATCTAAAATTATTAATTGTTTTGGATTAAAGGAAGCAATCTGTCTGCATAATTCAGAACCAATAGATCCTCCTCCTCCAGTAACTAATACAACACGTCCTGCAATATATGAAGCCATCTCCTCAACATCTAGCTTAATAGGTTCTCTACCAAGCAAGTCTTCAATATCCACATCTCTAATCTTCTGCATTACTACCGACTCATCAATTAGCTGTGTTACTGAGGGCAGTATCTTGACCTTACAATGCGTTTTTGAACATTCTGAGTAAATGTCATTTATCTCCTTATTGCTTGCTGATGGCACTGCTATAATAATTTCATCTATTTTTTTCTGCTCCACAATACTAAGGATATCGTACCTTCGCCCAACAATAGGTACACCATTTATTTTTTTGCCTAACTTAGTTGTATCGTCATCAACTATAGCTACTGGTACACTTCTTAATTCAGGGTGCAACTTGAGCTCTTTTATTATAATAGCACCAGCATCTCCCCCGCCTATAACCATAATCTTTTTGGAGTTTTTAGAGCGTAGTACTAATCCGCTTCTCACAATTTTTCTTAATACTCTATAGGCAAATCTGGTTCCACCAATTAAAAGTATATCAATCAAAAATGTTATAATAAAAATACTCCTAGGCACCTTAGTCTGTGAAATAAATATATAACTTAGCATGAAAGCATTTCCAGTAAAAGTTGCGGCTACTATTGAAATCAATTCATGCGGCCCTGCATACCTCCATAAACTGTTATAAAGCCTAAAAAATAAAAAACATACAATTTTTATACCTGACGCTATAAGTGCAAGATAAATAATATTACTTTTAAACTCATAGGGTATGTTTTTATAGTTACCATCAAATCTTAGCAAGTAGGCTGTTATCACAGATATGTTTATGAGTACTATGTCAAGTAAGATTAATAGATTGTATTTAATTTTCTGCCTCATATAACCCCTCTATATCTATTTTATTAACCTAAATTAATATAGCAATTCTTGTACAGAGATAATTTTATCTTATTTTTTTAATTTAAACAATGTACTTTTGTATGAAATATAGACAAATTATATCAAAGTTGTATAGAAAATTGCATAAATCAAATCTATACTCGGAATAGCTTAATATAACGTGAGTTCGATGAATAAATGGTGATAAATTCTTAACAAATAAAAAGATCATAGCATAGAGGTATAGGCTACCTGTTTACACCAGTTGAGGGTATTTTGATTTAATGCTTGGCTTTTTAGGTAAAAAGCTATAAGCA
>JAOAEJ010000002.1 GCA_026416815.1 Clostridia bacterium
ATCCTCTACTGTTGAACCATAAAGTGATTTAACCTCAACCATTTTTCTACTCATTTTATACTCCCCCTTAGGCTTATATTATAAAGCCCTTTGGCAATTTGGAGTACTGGTAATTGTTAGTTTTAGGGTGCGCTATCTATAGTGGACATGAAGTATAAAATTACTAGGAGTTGATAGTGTGAAAAAGGTAGTGCCGGAAGTAAAACCAAATAAAGATAAGTATGAATTGGATAAAATTAATTGTTACGAAAAACCCGTAGGTATATTATTAGATAGCTATGCTACAAATTATTCCAATGTTTTTTATATGTTTTTAAAACTATTCCAATCATATTATACACAAGAGTTTATTTGTAAAGAGGGTAATGCTGATTCAGACGGCTTTATATACGATGTTAACGAAATTTTTATATACGATATTAGATATGTTATCGAAAATAAATTAGGTTACAAATTTATTGAGAACTTAAGCAGCGAATCTGTTCATGAATTCATTAGAAGACATATTGATTCCAAAACACCTGTGTTGGTAAACGGAAATCTAAGAGAGCTTTTCTACACTCCATACTACAAAACATCCGATTGGGCTCATCTTTTTCTTATAACAGGATATGATGACGAAAAAGAGATATACTTCACTATGGATGAATGCCAAAAAAGGAGTGCTGGCTATGAGGAGTTTGCGATAGAATTCAGTGTGATGGAGAAGATGTATAAATCTTATCAAAACATATATAATTCTAAGGGAATGTACTACATTGAAATTGATAGCAACAATAAAGGTCTTAAAATATTAGATTTACTTATTGACTGTATAAATGTTTTAGTCTGTAGTATTGGAAAGCTTCCATTTAAAGAAGCTGATATCATATCGTACATACTTAAACTTATAAGCCAAGGAAGTTATAAAGAAGGAATTCGTTTTTGTTCGATTCTTAATCGCAATATAAATTATAAGTATGTTCTATATAACGAATTAACCTACATAGTAAGTATGTTTATTAAGGATAAAGAATTTATTGATAGATTAGAGCAGCAAAGAGCGTTGTTAATTGAACGGTGGAATCATGTTGCAAATATATGCACTATAGATTGTTTTAGACATAAGTCCTTTGATGTTAGAAAAAAAGTTTCTATAGCGAGCCAATCAGAAGAAGATATGAAGAATTGTCTTTTAGATATTAAGCGTTTGTTGAATGATAAATACCTGGAAAAAAGTCATAAAACTGAATATGATATGCGGTTATTTGAGAATAATGAAGATAAAATCATTACTACAGATAAGCTGAATTATCTTTTTGATTTTAATACAGGAAAGTTATATAATTCATGGCTTGACGATGATGCACCGAGAGTTTTTCTCAATAGTATGAATAGTTCAGTAAACGGTTTCCAATTCAAGACTCATATGAAAATAGAACCCTATAGTGGTCAATTAATGTTCCATAGTGGTATAGTATTTCGAACACATGATGGTAAATTATACTTCTGGGGCAATTACTGTGGTGAGTATTTGTTGTTAGAAAGGATAGGTGAAGTTTCAACTTTAGAGCGTGTGCATTTAGAAGGTAATAATGTTATATTACAAATAAGCAAAAAAGAAAATACCTATGTTTTTGAATATTCTTTTGATAGTGACAAAGAAATGTGCACTGCTTATACGATAGATAATATTAAAGATATGTGTCAAATTGGCATAGGGTGTAAGACTTGGAGTAATTATGGAAGGTTAAAAATTGAATTTATAGACAACAAAATTATTAGCGAACAGTGTGAAAGCCAGTCTATTAAAGTTTTATAAATATAATTAATTCATTTCATAACAACAAAGAAACTGCCCATACAGGCCTCCATATCCAGAGAAAATGAGCTGGATAATGGAGGCTTTTCTGTGGTAAAATATATTAATAAAGTACTGCACGTAAATTGAATTCATATTCACTATTATCTATATGAACAAAATTCAATAAATTGCGCCTATAGACCTATATTAATAGTGCTAATTACCTATAAAAATTCATTAATAACATAACTTTTATTTATACTATTTATATGATAAAATAATTATAGTTTTCGACAAATTATTTGTAGACGATTTTTAACAACAATAAGATATAATATAATTAGCCGACATAATTACTGAGGGTTCTTGGGGGAATAAAGTGAAAAATACATTTTTAGATAAAGGGTCACAATCTGAGCCTAATAAGAAACCATTTGGGACATCAAGAAATATTAGAGTAAAGCTTATTAGTGCCTTTTTGCTTATAGTACTAATACCTATGCTTATTGTTACAATTTACTCTACAATTTCTATGATGGAAAGATCAAAGCAAGAAATCATTTCAAGGATAAAAAGCAATGGTGTCGGTGCTGCTGCCATACTCAATTCCGAAGTTAAGAAGTATGAAATTATGTGTATGAACCTGGTGAACGATAATGTAGTCAGGATGACTATGCAATACGGAGTGCCAAGTCAGTTGTATGAGTATGGAGGTAAGTTGGCAAAAAAACATACCGACATTGACGAGTTAGCTATATGTTTTGCTGATGGAACTAAAATTTTTTCCAAAACAGGTGAATTTGATAACATAATAAAAAAGGTACTGACAACTAAAAAACCAGAAAATGGTATTATATATAGTAATGGATTAAAGATAATTTCAGCCAACTTAATAATGGGGACTGATTCACAAAATGACGACGGTATATTAGGGGTAATACTTATTTCTCATAAATTAAACGATGATAAGCGCCTGTTTAAGGATATAGGTGTAAAGCTTAATACATATGCTATGTTATATGAAAATAATTCTCTTGTTACCATGGTTGACCCAAACGGGGATGACATCACTATAGTTGATGAAGATAAAAAAATAAATACTAAGAACTATATGGCCTATGAAAGTTATGTATCCGAAAATAAAGTAAGTATAGCAAACGAAAATTATTTTATTTATTACAAAACAATTAAAGATCTCAATGGCAATCCCGTTGGTACTATTGCTGTAGCTGAAAATGACGGAGAACTGAAAAAGAAAGTTATAATAACTATTGCAGGCATGGGCCTCATTTTTCTATTCTTTGTAGTACTTGCGGTATGGGCAGCAATTATTGCTTCAAACAGATTCACAAGACCTATATTTAGCTTGGCAAATCTAATGAAAAAAGTGGAGAGCGGAGTACTTAATATTAGGTCGGATTTTAATTCCAATGATGAAATCGGTATGCTGCACCATAGTTTTAATAACATGGTAGATGAACTTGCAGCTAGTGAAGATAGGTTGGACAGGGCCCAAAGTATTGCCCATGTAGGAAATTGGGAGTTGGATATAAACAGTAAAACTATTTGGGGAACTAAAGAAACATTCAGGTTGCTTGGTATTCAGGTCTCACTGCCTTATATAACTTTAGATAGTTTATTAAATCTTGTTCATATTGAAGATAGAAAAATTGTAAACGAATTGATCTCTAGTCTGACTTCCAACGAAATGAGTCTTGAAGAAGAGTTCAGAATTGTTAGGGGGGATGGGAAAGAAAGGTTTATATACGTCATTGCAGTAGTAGTTAACAGGAATGAAAAAAACGGTTGTAATAAAATCCTTGGTGTTTTTCAGGATATTACCGAGAAAAAGCATAGTGAAATAGAGTTGAAAAAGAGTCATGAAGAACTTACTGCCCTTTATGAGCAGCTTACTGCTTCCGAGGAAGAACTCCAGGCGCAGTTTGATGAGCTTCAGATCCAAAAGAGTGCACTTGAAGTCAGCCAGGAGAAATATAGGATATTGGTAGACAATATCTCGGACTTTATCTATAGCTATGATACCGACTGCTTATTTACAGCGGCTAATAAAAGCTTCTGCTCATCCATGGGATTATACAGTGATGACGTAATAGGGAAAAGCCATGCAGATATCGGATTCCCTCACGAATATATAGAGCAGTGGAAGCAGTTGCACGAGAAGGTTATAAGTGAGCGCAATACTGTTAATGGCGAAATTACTATAAAATTTGCTGACGATACTACATTTTTTTACGATGTAACACTATGTCCATTATTTAATGCAAGGAAGCAAATTACGGGAATTACTGTTGCATGCCATGACATAAGCGAAATTAAAAATACCGAAAAGAAGATAAGATACCTGGCGTATTATGATTCTCTAACCAGTTTGCCAAACAGAGTTCTCTTTACCAATAGGTTGAATGCCGCTATGGCAAAGGCTGATGCCAACGGAAGCAAATGTGCAGTTATGTTTCTTGATATGGACAACTTTAAAAAGATTAATGATACTATGGGGCATACAACCGGTGATGAATTATTAAAAAAGGTTGCAGATACCTTAGGTATGTGTATAAAGGGTAGAGGAACAGCGTCAAGGTTTGGTGGGGACGAGTTTTTATTACTGCTTAATGAAGTAGAGTCATTAAGTTATATACAAGATTTTGTATTAAGGCTTTTGAAAATTTTTGAAAATCCTTGGAGTATCAAAAACAATGAGTTTTACGTTACTATGAGTATAGGAGTTGCCATTTACCCTGACGACGGAACAAACTATGAAGATCTGTTGAAAAATGTAGATACAGCTATGTATACGGCAAAATCTCTTGGAAAAAACAATTACCAGTTCTATAATCCTTCTATGAATGAGATGGCGTTACAAAAGCTAAACATCGAAAAAGGTTTGAGAAGTGCTTTAAAAAATAACGAATTTACAGTTTATTTTCAGCCTCAGGTGGATGTAAAAACATCCAGGTTAAGGGGATTTGAGACACTTATTCGATGGAAGAGTCCCGAAATGGGTATGGTTTCTCCCGCTAATTTCATACCTGTCGCTGAAGACGTAGGCTTAGTTATACCTATAGGTGACTGGGTTTTAAAGATGTCGTGCATGCAGAATAAAAAATGGCAGGACGAAGGGTATGAACCGGTAATTATTTGTGTAAATGTTTCAGCTAGACAGTTAAAGCAGCCTGATTTTGTTGAAAAAGTTAAAAATACGCTTCAAGAAACTCAGCTTGATCCTAAATACCTGGAAATAGAAATAACCGAAAGTATGTTAATGGAATCTTTTGATATAGCAATAAAGGCATTGGACGAGTTGAGGGCACTTGGTATAAATATTGCGCTTGACGACTTCGGTACGGGTTATTCGTCACTAAACTATCTGAAACAATTGCCAATAAATACGCTTAAAATTGATAAAGCTTTTGTTAATGACTTAAATAGAAATTCTGTGGAGAGAAACATAATAGATTTGATTATATCCTTGGTACATAAAATGAATATTGAGGTTGTTGCAGAAGGAGTAGAGAATAGGGAACAGCTTCAGTACCTCGTGAAATGCGGTTGTGATATTATACAAGGGCATTTGCTCAGTAGGGCGTTACCGGCAAGCGATGTTACACACATGGTAAAAAATAACGTGATTAATCTTGATGAATTATAGAAGGTTAGCTGTAAGTTTAGTGACTTCCAGTTAGGAAATGAAATGTAGTAAGTACGATTTACCTAACTGGATAAATCACTTTTAGAGTTATATAAATTGCGACAATGATATTACAAGGAAAAATTTGACTATCGCAATATAACTTAAGGTAACAAATTGCAAAAAAGATTTAAGGAGAACTTCGTTGTAGATTCTTTTTTGCAATTTATATAACTATTCATATGAAAAATACTTCTTCGTAAATAGAATATATTCCTCAACTCTAAGCCCCAAACATGCTTTTTTATAATAAGTTGACTATGTTTGGGGTGAGTTTTTACTAGTTATCCAGCCGAAAGTATAAAAGACTTATCTACCTTCATATGCTTTCCAATATACTTCCTTTAATTCGTCTACTAAAGGCATCCTTGGGTTGGTGCCGGTACACTGGTCAGCAAAGGCATTATTAGCCATATAGTCAATATTCCTTTCCATATCTTCTTTTTTGACACCTGCGTCTTTTAGAGATAATGGGATATCTACATCTCTCATAAGTCTACGGATAGCCTCAATTAATGAGTTAACTCCATCTTCTGTAGAATTTGCATTAAGCCCCAGCGATCTCGCGATTTCTGAGTATCTTTCGTTTGCATGAGGGTACTCATATTTTGGATAAGCTATAAACTTTGTGGGCTTGCTTGCGTTATATTCAATTACGTAAGGTAGAATTATTGCATTTCCTCTTCCATGGGGTATATTAAATGTAGCTCCGAGGTTGTGGGCCATACTGTGATTGATACCCAGGAATGAGTTGGTAAATGCCATACCTGCCATAGTTGAAGCATTAGCCATCTTTTCCCTTGCTTCCTTATCATCAGGGTTCCTATAAGCACGGGGAAGGTAAGTAAATACCTGCTGTATAGCTTTTAAAGACAGAGCATCGGTATAATCGGATGCCATAACCGATACGTAGGCTTCTATTGAGTGAGTCAATACGTCCATGCCAGTATCGGCTGTTACCGACCTTGGTACAGTATAAGTAAGCTCAGGATCTATAATTGCTATGTCTGGTGTTAGCTCATAATCAGCAAGAGGATATTTTATACCCTTTATCTTATCGGTAATTACAGCGAAAGCCGTTACTTCCGAACCGGTTCCTGCTGTAGTAGGTATCGCAACAAAGCGTGCCTTTTTTCCAAGATCGGGATATCTTACCGCCCTTTTTCTGATATCCATAAACTTTAATCTGAGCATCTCAAACTCAGTATGGGGATACTCGTAGAAAAGCCACATACCTTTTGCAGCATCGATGGGTGAACCTCCGCCAAAAGCGATAATGATATCGGGGTTAAACTTATTCATTTCTCTAACACCCTTAAACACCGTTTCTACCGATGGGTCAGGCTCTACATCATCAAATATCTCATATTTTATATCAGCTTTTTCCAGGTAAAAGAGTGCTTTATTGATTAGGCCTAATTTGACCATTGAACGGTCGGTTACTATAAAAGCCTTCTTGCCTTTCAGTTTGGCCAGATATTGTAGTGAACCGGCCTCAAAGTATATTTTGGGAGGAATTTTAAACCATTTCATATTAATCGTCCTTTTTGCAACTCTTTTCAAATTAATCAAATTTGATGTACTGACATTTGCAGTAGTAGAATTTTTACCCATTGTACCGCAGCCAAGGGTCAGAGATGGCCTATAGTTATTATATAGATCTCCTATCGCTCCCTGGGATGATGGTGAGTTTACTATAAGTCTTCCGGTACGTACCTTTGTGCTGAATTCGCGGATTACGTCATCATTTTCAGAGTGAATGACTGCAGAATGGCCCAAGCCCCCAAACTCAGTCATTTCTTCACATTTTCTTATACCGCCCTTATAGTCGTCTACAACATAAAATGCCAGTACGGGGCTGAGCTTTTCTCGCGAAAGGGGATACTCATGGCCAATACCTTCTAACTGTGCAACAAGGATTTTGGTATCTCTAGGTACTGTAAAACCTGTCATTTCTGCTATTTTATAAGCAGGTTGCCCAACTATCTGAGGGTTCATAGCACACTTTTCTTCATCAATTGCAGTAGATTCCAAGGCTTTGATTTCATCAGGGTTTAAGAAATAACACCCCATATCCTTCATAATAGTTATAACCTCTTCAGCAATATCCCTATCTACTATTAAAGCTTGCTCCGAGGCACATATAACACCATTGTCAAAGGTTTTACTAAGAATCAGGTCGGACACTGCCCTTTTAACATTAGCACTTTTTTCGATATAACACGGAACATTACCGGGGCCGACCCCAAGTGCGGGTTTCCCCGTACTGTATGCAGCCTGTACCATGCCCGCGCCTCCTGTTGCAAGCACCATCGAAACATCGGAATGGTTCATGAGCAACTTTGTTGCCTCAACCGAAGGAGTATCTATCCACTGGATGCAATATCTTGGAGCACCTGCTTTAACTGCGGCATCACGCATTACTTCAGCAGCTCTTGCTGAACATGATTGTGCTTTGGGATGGAAGCTGAAAATTATTGGGTTTCTAGTTTTTACTGCAATAAGACACTTAAACATTACTGTAGAGGTTGGATTAGTTACTGGTGTAACTCCTGCCACAACTCCTACGGGTTCCGCTACCTCAAAGTAGTTTTCGTCTTCATTGTCGCTGACAATACCAACTGTTTTATCGTATTTAATACTATGGTAAACATATTCGGTTGCGAACAGGTTTTTTATAACCTTGTCCTCATATATACCCATTTTAGTTTCTTCAACAGCCATCTTAGCCAGCTCCATATGCTTATCAATACCTGCAAAAGTCATCGCCTTAACTATACGATCAATGGTTTCTTGGCCGAGTTCCTTATACTCATCTTGAGCTTGCATAGCATTGGAGACAAGCCCATTTATTATTGCATAAACTTCTTCTCTTTCCATACTAAACCTCCTTCTAAGTGATAAACAATCAACATAATTATTATTACCCAAAGTTACTAAAAGATAAGAAGCATATTGTTAATTTATTAACTAAGTATAAATTTGTATGAAAATATCAAAAGTTAGTGTAAAATATATTTTAGTTTAACGGAGAGTGAGGTAGTGTATGAACTATTTTTTAGCTTTATTGGGAGCAGGAGTAATTGGAGTTTGCGTGGCGCTTGAGCCTACAGTCAATTCAGGTCTTGGTAAAATTATAGGACCTAAATTGGCTACCTTTCATAGTCTTCTTGTGGGATTGGTAGCTATTTTAGTTATTAGCTTGTTCAATTTGGGAGGTTTTAAGGATTATAAAATGATAGCAAAAGCGCCTCCATATTTATGGATTGGAGGTCTGCTGGGAATAACAATAGTGTATCTAGGCACAAGGGTTCCAACTGTAATAGGGGTAGCTTCTACAGTTACGGTTATGGTTGCTGTTCAGATGGTAACCAGTATTGTAATAGATAGCTTGGGGCTTTTCGGAGCAACCAAAGTTCCGGTAGATTCAGCTAGAATAATTGGTGTAATATTAATAATAGTGGCAGTTAAGCTTATAGTCAGATAATTTTTATACATAAATATGAGTCAAAGGAGATTGATGTTTTTATGAAGCCAAAAGTGTATATTACATACAAAATTCCTGAAGGACCTCTTAAGACATTAAATGAGCATTGTGAGGTATACATAAATCCGGAAGAAAGGCCATTGACAAAGCAAGAGCTTTGTACAGAGCTAAAGGGTATGGATGGAGTAATTTGCATGCTTAGTGATAACATAGATAAAGAAGTGATTGATTATCTTAAAGGGGTAAAGATATTTGCCAATTATGCTGTAGGATATAATAATATAGATTTTAATTATGCTGCAGACATGGGAATTGCAGTTACAAACACTCCTGGGGTACTAACCAATGCTACTGCAGACCTTGCCTGGGCGCTCCTGTTTTCGGTGGCTAGATGTATAGTGGATTCCGATAGGTATACAAGGGAAGGGAAATTCAAGGGATGGGCTCCGACTTTATACCTGGGGCAGGATATAACCGGTAAGACTCTTGGGGTAATAGGTGCAGGGAGGATTGGTTCAAACTTTGCAAGAAAAGCCAAGGGATTTGACATGAAAATCCTTTACCACAACAGAAAACCAAATGCTGAATTTGAAAAAGAAACCGGAGCTATCTACGTAGATAAAGAGACACTTTTAAAGGAAGCGGATTTTATATCCGTTCATGCACCTCTTACAGCTGAGACAAAACATATGATAAGTTATAACGAGTTTAGGCTCATGAGGAAAAATGCTATAATTATAAACACAGCGAGAGGACCGATTATTGATGAGAAAGCTCTGGTTGAGGCTTTGAAGAATAAACAGATTTGGGGTGCTGGGCTTGACGTTTATGAAAATGAGCCAAGTATCGAACCGGAGCTCTTCGATTTAGAGAATGTTGTATTGGCTCCTCATATAGGGAGTGCCACCACTGAGACCAGGGAGAAGATGGTTGAAATTGCCGTAGCTAATATACTTGCAGCGTTTAGGGGAGAGGTACCACCTAATTGTGTGAATACTGAGTATAGAAATAATATTAACATATAAAAAAATAGTATAGAAGTGTGAGAAATGCGACGATATAAAATAGTGTACATTAAAAAAACTTTAGTGACATATTAATCAATAAATGCTATCATAGTATTTAAATATAGCAGACAAATGTCAATGAGAAAAGTAAATCATGTCCTATAATATGGTTCACAGAAGTTATCTAAAACCATTATCTAATACAAAGAGGTATTATTTAATTAGGGTAGTAAAACTATCAATGTTTATCTGGTCAAATACTAGTTAATTTACGATAAGTGGTCTCTAATAAGTTCTGCCCTAAAATTTTAAATTATACCTGAGGGCGAATAATATGAGGATTTCTTTTTCAACTAACTATCGGCTGTCCCGAATGGTCTTGGGATGAAATTTTGGCAACTGCTAAAGACTTAGGCTTTGATAGTATAGAACTGCGTGGGATTGAGCAAGAATTATATATTCCGAAAGCGAAACCTTTTTTAGACCCACACCTCAAAAGTTCTAAAGAAAGACTGGAAAAGATGGGGTTGCAAATTCCTTGACTTACCTCTGCAGGTATCTGTTTGAAAAAACGAACAGTGAATTCTATCTGAAAGAGAGGATCGATTACATAGAAGTTGCAAACTAATTAGGAGTTCCTTTTGTTAGGGTAACGGGGGATGAAGGACCCGAGCCTAGAAGTTTGTTGATTCGGACTTTGTAGCTAAAAATCTCATAACTCTTGCTCAATATGCCGATAAGAAGAATGTAAAAGTATCCCTTGAGTGGGTAAAACGTTGGTGTATTGAACTGGAAGAGTCGGGAAAAGTTTTTTCACATTATATTAACTATATAAAAAGCATTATACAGTAAGGTTTGCCAGACTAAAGCGGAGGTGTAAGATGAAGGATAACAAAATTCATAGCAAACAGGTTATATCAGCGGTACGATATGTAGCACAAACGGTTGTGCTTGTTCTCATAATGGCTACCGCAGTAGGTTTCATGGTTGGGAAGTTTGTTCTTAATCTTAAAGAAGGTTCTGACTTGGTAAAGTGTATTGTTAGTTTTATTGGCGCTGGGCTTTTAATAGGTGCTATATCGTCGCTTAAGAATTACATTATGTTTGTTAAACCGATGAATGTCATATCGGAGTTCGCATTCAACCTGTATAATGGAAATCTTTCCTGTGATATTGATTTAAATGAAGCTAAAGGTCAAAAAGCAGTCTGTATGCAGCTAACGGAAGCACAGGTGCAGTTGAGAGACTTACTTAAGAACATTGCAAAAACTACAGAAAATGTATTAGAGTACTCACAAAATCTTAATAAAAGCTGTGTAGATATAGCTAACGCCAGTGAAGGTACCTCCAGCAGTATAAATGATGTTTCGGAGAAAGTAAGTAAACAGTCTGAAAGTATAAAGGAAGCGTTTGAGGCTGCAAACGATATGGGTGACAAAATAAATAAGCTGCTTTCGGATTTTAAAAATATTTATACTTCAACAAAGCAGGCTAGTGAGGTAAGTGGTGTAGGTGGTAACAAAATACTTGAGTTGCGGCACAAGACTCAGGAAAACCATAATGCAATGGAAAGCGTAAACCTTGCAATTAGTGGTCTTGGCAATAAAACAAAGGATATAACCACTATAACCGATACAATTATTTCTATATCTGAGCAAACCAATCTTCTCGCATTAAATGCAGCAATAGAGGCTGCTAGGGCTGGTGAAGCAGGAAAGGGTTTTTCTGTTGTTGCGGAGGAAATAAGAAAGCTTGCAGAGCAGTCTTCTGAAGCTGTTAAGAGAATAATGGTTATAATTGAGGAAATACAAAATGAGACCAATAGGACTATAAGTGCAATTGGTACAATATCTGCTACAATAGCTTCTCAGAACGAGGCTATTGAAAATGCAAGCAAAAACTTCGGGGATATAGCAGATACAGTTAAATTTATTGCCAGTGGTTCGGAAGGTATTAATGTGTTTATAAGTGAGCTTGCTCAGTATAAGGAGAGTTTTGTAAAATACCTTAGAGAAATTACTGAAATATCTCAGCATACAACTGCATGTTCTCAGGAGATAAGTGCATACTCTGAAGAACAGAACAGTTCGATCCAGGGTATAACAGATGTTTCTAATGATTTAAATAATGTAGCTGAAAGCTTAAATAGTTCGATAAGAAGATTCAAACTTTAATACTCAATTTGAAAAGCATTGCGAAAAGACGGGATATAAACACCGTCTTTTTTTGTTTTTAATACGAACTGTAAGCATATAGAAATGGTCTAATGTAAACTATCCTTAAAGTGGGAAATGTTTGTTTAAGGTGTACTTATGTGATATTATTTACCATAAATGACTGTGAGTATTATGGGGGAATACAATGAGGTTTCTGAGATTACCGGTGGTTTTAGTATCGATTGCAATTTTGCTTTCTGGTTGTAATGAGGCTGTAAGCATAAATACTGGGCCAAAAAAGGAAGTAACATTATATACTGAAAAGCTACTTAAAGTAGATAAGTCAGTTTACCTTAATGTAACCTGTGATTCTGGGGATATTGAAGTCTATGTGTGGGATAGAAATGAAGTAAAGTTTGAGATTATAAAAAGAATACGGGGCGTGGAGGAGAGAGCTCTACTGGAAGAGAGGCTTGAGAACTTTGAGATAGAAGAAGTATATGAAGAAGATAAGGTAACTTTTAGCTCAAAGTATAAAGGAAGCATTAAAAAGCCCCAGGATATTAGAGCAGATATAAAGGTTTTAATGCCCAGAAAGGTTTTAGGTATGAACATCAAGCTTGATATAGGAAGTATTAAATTATTTGATCATATAAAGTGTCCACTGAATATTGAAGTTGATATGGCCAATACTATTATTAATAGTTTTGAAGGGAAAATTACTTTTGAGAGTGATATGGGTAACATAAGGATCGACAATGGTATAATACAAAGAGGCTCAGAAATTACTTCCAATATGGGTAATATAGGTATTACCGCTTCTTATGAGGAGAATGCCCAATATTCTTTTGAAACAAACGTTGGAAATATTGACTTGGTTATCCCTTCAGACACCGACATAAGCTTCGAAAGTATAGGAACGGTGGAGGCAAATGACTTTAAAGACGTTGGATTTAATCACCCTACTAAGTTGAAATTACGTAGTGGTATGGGCAAAATCTCTATAAAGAAGGGTCAGTGATACTTAGCCAACAGCCTATAGATAACTTATGTGCAGTGAAGATGGACTTATATTATGCTGTTCACATGAATTATATTAGATAAATATAAATCTAACATAAATTATTATGCGTTCTATTGTTTATTTTGCATTATTTGTGATAGAATATTATGGATTTATCAGGGTATTGTATGTTTTAAGGTTTACTGAATGTAGGGAAAAATTTACAAATGGTGGGTTCGCTTAATGAGATGTTTTATTGGAGTTGATTTTAGCAGGGAGTTAAAAAATCAGATAGCAAGCCTGCAGTCAAAGTTAAGGACTATTTCTGCTTCAGGGAGATGGAAGTATATTGATAATTTTCATTTAACCTTGAAGTTTCTTGATGAGATTGATTTGAAACAAAAAAGTGTGATTGAGAAAGAACTTCAAGATTTATGCGCTATAACGCCAAGTTTTACACTAAAAGTAGCGCACTTGGGAAACTTTCCGGGGAAAGATGACTATAGAGTTTTATGGCTCAGCTTAGGTGGGGAGCTTGACAGCCTGCGGTCACTGCAAAGGAATATAGATACCAGGTTGAAGAGCGTTGGATTCAGTATCGAAAAAAGGCAATATGTGCCCCATATAACAATTGGGCAGAATTTAGTATTTGGACAGGCGTTTGAGGAGATAAAAAAACTTGCAGAGGAAATTATATTTTCTGATATACTTGTAGACAGAATTTTTTTATTTAAAAGTGAGCAAGCAGCAAATAAAAGAGTATATACCCCAATAAGTGAGTTTGGGCTAAGATAGGGTTTTAAGGGTTATAATGATATTTGTGGGAGTATGAACAATGAGAAAAGGTTTTTTAATACTAATACCTTTAGTAATTTGTGTCGCTGTGTTAGCGGGCTTTATATTTATTTATAATTTAGGTATTACCAAGGAAAATGAGCATAGTACAGTAGCGGTAATAAAGCAGGAAGAAACAAAACCACGGTCACAAATAAACGTAGTGACCACGCCAAAACCAGAGGCTAGTAAGGAATTGAAGCGTGATGAGAGTCTAAAAATTGTAGCTGTCGGAGATATACTTTTGGGAAGAGGGGTAGGATCAAGACTAAAAGAACAAAAGAAAGACTTTACTTACCCTTTTAAGCAGGTTGCAGATTTGCTTAGAAAAGGAGATGTAATTTTCGGCAATCTTGAAGAGCCCATTACCGACAAGACCCACAGTCTAACCGGAATAAAAGAGGGAGGGAAGTGGGTACTGAAAAATGATGTAGCAGCATTTGAGGGAATAAAGTATGCGGGTTTTAACCTATTGAATCTCGCTAATAATCATATTTTAGATTATTATGAGGATGGATTATTTGATACTTTGGACATTTTGGATAAGAGTGGTATAGTATATACCGGAGCCGGAAAAAATATTGACCAAGCACGAAAACTTGCAGTAATAGAAAAAAAAGGTGTCAAGGTTGGGATGCTTTCATACACAGATATGTCTGAAGTGTTGTACAAAGGAAACCCGCCTTTAAGGTTTAAGGCAGAAAACAATAAGGCAGGAGTTTCACCTCTAGAATATGATTTTTCAATAAAACCTGCAAAGTATGATTACAAGGCAATGGAACAAGATATTAAAAAAGTCAGAAGTAGTGTGGATATATTGATAGTATCGCTGCATTGGGGGCAGGAGGAAAGTTTTGATGTACTGCCCGAGCAAATAAATTTTGCCCACCACATTATAGATAGTGGTGCTGATATTATACTAGGGCATCATCCCCATCAGTTTCAAGGTATAGAGATTTATAAGGGTAAACCCATTGTTTATAGTATGGGTAATTTTATATTTGATCAGAACGATCCGGAAAATCAAGAATCATTTATTTTAGAATTTGAATACAACAATAAAAAGCTTTCTGATTTTTCGGCAATACCTGTGAGGACGATTCAAAAAACTCAGGTAGTACCGCAGACAGGAAAGAGTGCAGAATCACTTTTGAACAGAGAAATGGAGTTATCCAAAAAGCTCAGTTCAGAGTGTACTCTTAAAAACGATCGAATTGTTTTCGGAGTTAACTGATGAAATAGCTTCAAATAAGTTGAATATAGGCTATACTAAAATAAAAAGCTGACATTTGTCAGCTTTTTATTTTGTAAAGAATGTTGCATTTGGTAAATTAATAGTATATATTGGTGATGAAGAAATTTTAGAACAACTAAAGTTATCTATATGTAAAAAATTACTTACTCCAAAAAAATTACGGCTTTTAATTACGTAAGAAACACCAATAAATCCTTTGTAATTAATCAGATTTCTTACATTTTATAACTACTATTACTTTCAAGGAGGTTTGCAAATGAGGATATCAGCTATCGAAATAGGGACCAATTCCACGAAGTTTATCATCGTTGATGAAGTAGGTGACGGTAATTTCAAAGTTATCGAAAAGACCAGTACAGTAAACCGTTTAAGCAAAAGTATGTATGATAGTAATAATATAAGTGAAGAGGCTATGGAAAACGGGATCAAGATAGTAGGGGAATATGTAGAGTTAAGTAAAAACAGCAATTCAAATCTAGTGGCAATTTTCTCTACAAGTGTCCTCAGGGACGCTGGCAACAGGCAGTATTTTACAAATAGGGTTAAAGAGTTGTATGGGATGAATGTGGATGTAATAAGTGGAGATCGTGAAGCTTATCTGGCATATAAAGCGTGCAGCAGCCTTATAGACAAAGCTGACCAAAGGTTTGCGGTTATAGATATCGGTGGCGGCAGTACAGAAATTACAGTGGGAAACAAAAGTTCTATAGACTATAAGGTAAGTATTGATATTGGAGCTGTAAGACTGACTGAGATGTTTGTTAAAAATGACCCGCTAAGCCAAGAAGACATTACTAATATAGCTGATTACGCTGCTAGGAAGATAGATGAATCACAGGGCCTTGACTTAAAGGGAATTCGACTTGTAGGTACCGGTGGTACGGTAAAAACAATTGCTACTATGTTTAAAAAGAAACACTATAAAGAGGAAAAGGCAATTAATGGTACAAGTATAGGGCTAGAGGATATTGAAACAATATATGATTCCATATCCAAACTTTCGATTGAAGAGAAAAAACAGTTGGAAGGACTAAATCCAAAAAGGGCTGATGTGATTGTTGCCGGCGTTATTATTTTACTATCTGTTATGAGAAAATATGATTTAAGAGAAATCACTGTAAGTTCACAAGGGGTTCTTGAAGGTTTTATAGAAGACTATATTTATTCCATGAAAGAATAGTATAAAATACCATTATGCGCATAATTTTTGTCAGCACCGCTAGTAATATTGATATTTCTAGCGGTGCATATGGATTACATAAGGCTGCTTACATCGGATAAGCAGCCTAATTAATTGATTTATAAAGGATTTTTCTTGCCAACTTTTCTTGCTCTTAAAGCATAAATTCTATCAATTTTAACGGTGTTTATTATATTTCTAAAATGTTTTAAAACTCTCAAAGAGTTGATTATATAAAAAGCAGACATTGATACTAAAACATTTGTTGGGTTGCCAGAAAAACGTATTGTATATTGTTAATATACTAACGGAAGAGGAATATATCTATCGTTAGTATATTAACTCAAACAGTTTATAAAGAGATAGGGGAATTAACGGGGAAATATTGCGCGTATGTAATTTTTAAATAAGAATACAATCTCTTATACCTTGAAGCCTGAAGTAAAGATTTGCAGTTTCTGGCCCATTTCGGCTAATTGAAGCGATGTTTTCTCCAGTTCCTCCATTATACTCAGCTGCTCTTCAACACTGGCGCTTATTTCCTCTGTTCCGGCAGCAGTTTCATTAGAATTAGTGGCAATTGCATTCATCGCATAGGACATTTCAGTTACTACTGCATTTTGAAGCATGACAGAATCATTAATTTCATTTATTTGATTTGATATGTTTTCTATATTTGCAATAATGTTTTTAATATGATTACCAACTGTGATAACCATTTGAGTACCCGAAGAAATTTCCGACTCTGCTGATTCGGTGTAACGTATAGCTGATTCCGATTTCGTACGATTTTCTTGCACCAGTGCAATAATCTCCTTAGCAGCGTTATTACTTTCGTCAGCAAGCTTTCGTATTTCACTGGCTACCACATTAAAGCCTTTTCCGCTTTCACCGGCCCTTGCCGCTTCTATAGCTGCGTTTAATGCAAGTAGATTTGTTTGCTCAGAGATTCCGGTAATAACCTGAACTATATTTCCGATTTTTTCAGAAGAAACTCCCAAATCTTTGATAAACGAAGTAATGTTTTCAGATGATTTCTTGATATCCTGCATAGATGATATTATTCTATCAAGTTCCTTCACACCATCTTGCGCAGATTTCCTAATAGAAATACTGTCATCGGAGGCTTTTTTGCTTGTTTGAACGCTTACTTCCGAGGATTTGACTGTTTCCTCAAGACCTGCATTTGTATCTTGAACCATAGTAACATTCTCAGAAGCGCCGTGAGCTATATTAGTTACAGCTTGCGCTATTTGTTCCAAAGCTTTAGTCGATTCGCTGGTGGAAGTGGACAACTCCTGACTTGACTCGGCAGTAACATAAGCGACTTCTTTTACATCCCTAATCATTTCCTGGAGTTTATCTATAAAATTGTCGAACTTACCCGACATTATTCCCACTTCATCTTTTCGGTCTAGGTGAATCCTTTGGGTAAGATCACCATTTGAACAGATGATTGCTTCGAGTTTTGATGTTATTATCTTTATAGGTGCTTTTATGGATTTGGAAATAAGTATGGATAAAACTATACCAACTATTAAACTGACCAGGGTTATAGCTATAATCAGAATGATTTCTGATTTTGCAGCTTTAACATGTGAGGCATATACCGATAACGATTGAATAGCGAGTGCGCCATTTAGTATAACGGAAAAAAGCAAAGTAGCAGTAAGGAAAGTGATTTTTACAGAGATACCAAGATTATTAAACCATTTGAACATTATAACACTCCTTTTGTTTATTTATTGTAAGTAAAAAGTAAAGTTAAAAATAACTATATATAGTACAAGTAATAAATTATAGCTTATAAAAAGTACCAAATTATTGCAAAAAATGCATACAAAAGGATGGACAAATTTCAATAAATTGTAGAAGCATTATAACACACAATATTTTCCTTGTAAACTAATTGGAGGAGTTTCGACAATATTAGTACGAAAAATTCAAAAAACGACAAAAAATTATGTAAAATATACTAACATAAAATATGACACAATAGAGAAGTTTATACTACAAATAAGAACTATGTAAGAAAAAGTATAAAATTATATTGACGTAAAATATTGTCATGTGATATAGTTATAACTGGAAAATTTTCAATGTCTCAAATGAGTTAAATCAAACTCACTTTTCACAAACAGGATTAAACTATGACTATTAACAAGTAGGTAGTGATTTTCTACTTTGCTAAAAAGTCTTTATAGTGTATTCCTATAATTTCTGTGCTCTATATTGAGCGGTCAGCAGCAATAAAATAGTTAAACTGTATATTCACATGTTTATTACTACAATTAAATGGTAAATTGTAATATTTGCAAAAAAGTGATGATGCTTTCCGCAAAATTATACTTTGCTATATGTTTGCTGCCTAAAATCCATGAAATCACATATAAACAACTTAAAATCTTAAGTCTATAAAAACGAACCAGAATAATGCTTTTTTACTATGCCTTTGGTTTAAATTAAGCCTAAATATAAGCATTCTAAAGGTATGCGCTATATTATGTAAAGTGGTATCAGCTTCAATTAAGAAAATAATATCCCGGGAGTTATTTATAGATCGCTTTATCTTAAAAAATTAAGTAATAAAGGGGGTTAAAACAACCTAAAAACTTAATATACTCAGCTTTTATTTGCTGTGACCAAAAAATTGAAAATTTTCCAAAAAAATATTTGAGAGTTGTGAATTTTTCCAACCGTAGAGTTTCAAACAAACGCTTTGAAACTCTACGGATAACAAAATATGAACTAAATTTTTACTTATACGAAGTAATCATAGGAGTGATAGTGTGGAAAAGAAAGTTGTAATAACCGGAATAGGGGTAATATCTCCAGTAGGGACAGGAAAGAAAAAGTTCTGGAACAGCCTTGTAAATGGAGTATCTGGGGTAGCTGAAATTAAATCGTTTGACACTTCTGAATTTCGTGTAAAAATCGCAGGAGAAATTAAAGATTTTGACGCGGAAAAATACTTATCGGAGAGCCAAATTTCAAAGAGTGGGAGAGCAGCTCAATATACATATGCAGGTACAAAAATGGCTATTGAGGACGCTGGGATAGAGTTGCAAAAACTGAAGGACAAAAATGTTGCAGTATGCATGGGTACCACAATGGGAGAAGTACAGGTAGTAGAAGAGATAGATAAAAAAATATGTTCCCAGAAAGAGGAAGACATAAAACCGGAATTGTACAACCAATATATGAGCAATAATATCACTTCATTTGTAATGCAAGAGTTAGACTTAAAAGGGCCGCAGTATTTATTTACAAATGCCTGCGCTGCGGGGAACTATGCAATAGGATACGCTAGTGACCTTATAAAAAGAGGAAAGGCTGATATGGCCATTGCCGGTGGTGTAGATCCTTTTTCAAGGGTTGCCTTTACTGGTTTCCACAGGTTACTTTCCTTGACACCGGATATATGCAGCCCTTTTGATAAAAATAGAAAAGGACTGGTAGTAGGCGAAGGGGCAGGAATACTGATTCTTGAAGAATTGGAAAGTGCAAAAGCAAGAGGAGCTACTATATACGCTGAAGTTAAAGGGTACGGATTGGGGATGGATGCCCACCATATGACATCGCCTCATCCCGAAGGTGAAGGTGCAATAGCAAGTATATGGTCAGCCCTAAAGAGCGCAAGCTTATCGGTAGATGAAATTGATTATATTTCTGCCCATGGGACAGGGACGCCTGCGAACGATAAAATAGAATCCATAGCAATACGTAAAGTGTTTGAAGGAGCAAAAAAAATACCTCCTGTCAGTTCAATAAAGTCGATGATGGGACATGCTATGGGAGCAGCAAGTGCACTCGAGGCTGCAGCATGCTGTCTCATGATTCAACATCAAACAATAATACCTACCATCAATTTCGAAACTCCTGATCCAGACTGTATAGAAGATTGTGTACCAAATGTGGCAAGAAAGCAAGCTTTAAATCATGTACTTTCCAATGCATTTGCTTTTGGTGGAAACACATCATGTCTGGTACTGTCAAAATGTTAAGGGGGTTGGAAAATGAGGAGATTAAATAGAGTAGCAATTGTGGGAATGGGACTTATCAATTCACAGGGAATTGGAAGTAATGAAATATATGATAAAAAGAATGCATACCCTGATTTGGAATCCTATGAAGGCACTTTAAAAATCGGTTATAGCCAAATCGGTGATATAGACGCTAAAAAATACTTGCCGGGTATTAGTCTCAGATGTACAGATAGAATTACAACTTATGCAGGTATTGCAACAAGTATGGCGATAAGTAATTACATATCGGACACCAGTGTAAATACTGATCATGTTGGCATGGCGCTTGGTTCTGCAATGGGATCTATAGTGAGTATAAGTAATTTCGATCTTCAGGCTCTGACAGAAGGAGCGGGATCTGTAAATCCTATGGAGTTTCCAAATACAGTTTCAAACGCACCCACAAGCAAGGTTGGAATATGGTTCAAGCTTAAGGGACCGAGTGTTACCATTTCAAACGGTTTCACCTCCTCGCTGGACTCTATAGGGTTTGCATTTGATGAAATTGCTTATGGGAAAGCACAGTATTATATTGCTGGTGGCTGTGAAGAAGTTTCGGACGAGGTTTATAAAGGATATACCGGTGTTGTATTGGGTAAAGAAGAAAATAACCCTGGGACTGTAATTCAAAAAGAGCTAATTGGTGAGGGTGCAGGAGCTGTATTTCTTTGTCCCATGGAAAATGCCGTTTATAAAGGATACAAGATATATGCAGAGATAAGTGACTTTTTCTCCAGCAAAATAGTAGCCGACAAGCATTACGGCGAAACAGTTAAAAGCATAGTAAACTCGATGCTGGACGCTAATGAGTTGTCTGATAAGGAAATAAAAGTATATACCAGTAAGTTAATTAACAATAAATATGCAAGCATTATTTATGGTGAATTAACAAAGTTATTTGGAGAGAACAGAGTTATTGTAAACAACACCAACGATAATATTTCAATGAATTATCTCGGACTCAATGGGGTCTTTAATATGGCCTATGCTATCCAAGATATTAGAACTGATAATAGCATTAAGGCTGCTTTGATTTGTGATGTTGGCTGCGATGGAAGATTGTCCTGCGCAATTATTAAATACTAATACGTATTAAATTTTCTGCCGATATTAGGCGGATTTAAAAATAAATAATTTTGGAGGTAACGATTATGGTAAACGAAAACGAAGTAAAAGAATTGGTAGCAGAAATTTTAGAAATGGATGTGAGTGAAATTCCGGAGGAAGCAGCATTTGTAAGCGACCTTGGTATGGATTCCTTAAGAGCTCTGGAAATCCTTGCAAGCCTGGAGAAAAAGTATAAAATGCAAATTCCTCCTGAGAGACTTAAGGATATGAGCAATATGAAGAGTGTAATAGCAGTGACAAAAGAAATATACGAGGGGTCTAACAATTAATGTTGAATTTTGAAGAAGTCAAAGGCTGTTTAAAGCAGAGATTCCCTATAATGATGGTTGATAGAGTTATTGAAATGGAGCCATCGAAAAGTATTAAGGCATTAAAAAATGTAACGGGAAATGAAATACACTTCATGGGACATTTTCCCGACTATGCCATTGTCCCAGGTGTTTTTATCATTGAGGCAATTGCACAAAGTGCCTCTATACTGTTTAGCAGTAGCACTGGAAAAGGGATGGATCAAGGGGAGTTAATGGTATTGGGGAGTGTAGGTGATATGAGGTTTCTAGCACCTGTGCTTCCGGGATATACAATGATAATGGAAGTAAACATAATAAAAATGGTGGAAGAAGCAGCAATAGTGGAAGGTGTCGCTATGGTTGACGGTAATGTTGTTGCAAAAGGGAAGCTAACTTTTGCAAGAAAGAAAATATAATAACAGTTTTTTCTGGGACTTAGCTTTTGCATAGGCTAGGTTCCAGGATTCATTTATTATACCTGGTACTAATTATTACAAGCTTATAACACTGGTTTAATTAAAAAAAACGTCAAGTTTAAAAGTGATTTTCCAGCTGGGAAATAACCAATATCTATAGGTATTTACTTAGCTGGAAATTACTTAACATAATTTGGTTGTATGCAAATATACATACTTGGAGGTATAAAATGGGTTTTGAAGGAAAGATTGCCCTTGTTACCGGCGGTTCTAGGGGAATAGGTAAGTCAATAGTCCTAGATTTAATAAAAAAAGGTGCAAAGGTTGCATTTACATATTTAAGTGGAGAAAAGGAAGCATTAGAGCTTCAGAGTCAAGCTGCCTCAATGGGGGGAGATGCTGTTGCTTTTCGAGTAGATGTAGGAAATTTTGAAGATGCAAAAAGAATGTGTAATGAGGTTGTGGGTAAGTTTGGCAGGATTGATATATTGGTAAATAACGCAGGGAAGACAAGGGACAAAACGCTTCTGGTTATGGAGCCCGATGATTGGAACGATGTAATCAACACAAATCTTACCGGTATGTTTAATGTCACAAAAAACTGCATATTCCACATGTTAAAGAACAAAAGCGGAAGAATAGTAAACCTAAGCTCTATAAGCGGCATAGAAGGACTTCCTGGACAGACAAATTATTCGGCAAGTAAAGCTGGTATTATTGGCTTTACTCGGGCTTTAGCAAAAGAAGTAGCTGCATACGGAATAACTGTTAATACCGTAGCACCTGGTGGCGTTAAAACAGCTATGATTGAAGGAATGTCGGACAAGGCAAGGGAAGCATTGTTGGCTACTGTACCGGCAAGACGCTTTTGTGAGCCTGAGGAAGTTGCAAATGTAGTAGCATACCTAGCAGATGAGAGCCCTACTTATATGACCGGAAATGTTATAGTATTGGATGGGGGATCAGGTATCGGATAACTTAGGGGGGACTTGAATTGAGAGTATTAGCCTTTAACGGAAGCCCAAGGATGAAGCGGTCAAACACCGAAAAAATCCTAACGCCATTTTTGGATGGTATAAGGAGTGCAGGTGCTGAAGTAGAACTAGTTTATCTACGCAGATTGAAGATACAGCCATGTACCGGCTGTTTTAACTGCTGGTTCAGGACTCCAGGAATTTGCGCTATAAAGGACGATATACAAAATCTAAGGGAGAAACTACTGGAGGCAGATATTGTAATTTTTGCAACACCTGTCTATCTTTTCTCATCCTCAGGTTACATGAAGATACTCATGGAACGCTTGTTGTTTCCACTCACAATGCCTGAGTTTTTATTGGTGAACGATAGAGTATATCACCCCATCAGGTATCAAGATAGAAAGTGGAAAAGTATATTAATTGCTAATGGTGCATTTGACGGTGACGATGTATTTAAACCCTTAATAGACATGTATGAAAGGGCAATACATAATGCTGTTGATAATAAAGGGGAGAGTTCCTTCATGTCCCTTGGAAATATAATTGTGGGTTTTGGGGAGTTGTTTACAGATGAGCATATAAAAGCTAAATGTGCTCCATTTTTTAATGGTATGTATAATGCTGGTGTTCAGCTTGTAAAAAAAGGTTATATACCTGCCGAAAATCTAGAAGAGGTAAATAAATCAATATACCTTCATGCAGGCATTACAAGGCAGCAGGCTGTAGAGAAAATTAATGATATCATTTCAGAGTCCAAGGCTAACTTTATATTGCCTTCCTTTTTAGAGAAATCTGATGAACTTAAATAATGAAACTATATATTGATTTAAAGGGGGAAGAAAAATGAAACGAGCTATGCCTAGGGCTAAAAATTGTTTTTACTGTGGTACCGATAATGCTGATGGATTGAATTTAACTTACTACTTTGAGGAAAACAGGATCTCAACTAAGTTTACTCCCGATAGGAAGTATAAAGCATCAGAGAGCTTTATGAGCCCGGGAGTTATTCTCGGAGCTGTAATAGAAGCTATGGCATGGGTTCCTACTTGTATAATGCAAAAGCCTGTAATTTCGCTTGGAGTTGAAGTAAGGACTTTTAAACCGGTCCCTGTAGATACCAGTTTAAATATCACGGCAGAGGCAGTTTCGGTAAACCCATGGCTGTCGGAAGTTAAGGCTGAGGTGAAAGATGATGAGGGGAATATGTTTTATACAATAAAAGGGAAGTTTACCGTAACACCGACAGAGTTTCTAGATTTATATGAGCATTATCCTGAAAACTATTGTTATACCGATAACCAAATCTAATAGTGGTTTAAGCTAGGAGCCACTAATTATTACAGGTGGTATCCTAGCTTAAATCACTTTATAAGTAAATGAGGTGTTTAAAGTGCAGTTTTATATAGTGCTTTCTGTACTTGTAGTTGCTATTTTGTTTTTAATTGCATTATCATACTTTAAAACTTACAGTGTACTTTCTGATGTCATCCTCGGAAGTGCTGCAAAGAGTAGGTTAAACGCTAAGAACAGCCCTGACAGGAAACATTTCAGAGTTACGACACGGGACAAACTAAACATAGCAGGGTATATAGTAGAGCCTCAGAGGAATACGAAGGGTATAATCGTATTATGCCATAACCTTGGAGGAAGTAAGGACAGTATGTGGCGGTATGCAAGATTTTTACTTGAATCAGGTTATATGGTTGTGTGCTTTGATTTTCGCAATCATGGAGAAAGTGATTCATATAAAAAGCTTCAATTCAATTATATACAGGACTTAAGGGCTATAATGGATTATGTACAAAAAATAAATTGTAGAAATATGCCTGTAGGGATATTTGCAATGTCAATGGGGACTATAGCTAGTGTATTACATGCAGTAAATGACAGTAATATCAAAGCACTTGTGCTAGATGGGGGGCCATTTATGCACAAGGAAGACTATCTTGAACATATAGCTAAATTTAAAGGAATAAAGAATTTTGTATTAAAAAAGATATTTAATTATCTATGCTTTTTGATAACAGACTTAAGTAAGATTGAACGAAAAGTGAAAGAAGCTTTCAGTACGCTTGGTGAAAAACCGATACTATTTATACAGGCTGAGAAAGATTTTATGAATCCACCACGCAATATTGAAACGGCTCTCAAAATAATAAATTCTCATAACTCTGACTACTGGCTTGTTAGGGGAGCAAATCATTTGACCGGCTATTCAATGGAAAAGGATGAGTATAGAAGGCGAGTAGTAAAGTTTTTCGATAAAAACATGATTCACAAACCATCTCAAGAAGTAGTTTTTGAGGAAGCTGGCCTAATATCAGTTTGAGAAAAGTGAATTAAGTGTTGAATATTGTCAAAAAAAGTATTGTAAAATTTCTATGAGTAATATATAATGTTACCACTATGGTAAAATTTATATTAACTGATTAAATATATAAGTGCAGCATACTTCTGCACAAAAAGGGAGTCTGGGTGGTATATACAATATATATTACTAGGAGGTTTTACAATGTATAAGTTGGAAATTGATAGGGCGAAGAAATTGGTAAAATTTGAGCTTAACGGATTTGTAAAATTAGAAGAGGCGATTGCTTTTCAGGCGGAACTTGAGAAAGCTTTGAAGCAGTTTAAGCCGAAGGAAGCACTTATACTTGGTAACTTAGTAGGTTTCAAACCGGCTTCACCTGAAGTGCTGCCGATTATGGGTAAATTGCAGGCTGAGAGTGCAGAGTATGGAAAAAAGCTTGCTACTGTATTAGATAGTGTACTGGTTCAAGCTCAAGCAAAGAGGGTTGGTGAGCAATCCAGTGTTAACGATGTTATTAAGCGCTTTAAGACAGAAGAGGAAGCGTTAAAATATCTTGTAGGTTAATAAATATAAGTGCTGGGGTAAAAATCCCAGCACTTATATTTATAGGAGTAAGGGAAGCTATATCCTATGAGCTATTTTTCAATCAGGTATTTCCAATATCTATGAGGCATAAATTGCTTCTGAAGCTTAGGGTTGATTCTATTTTTGATGGCAATGCTTTTAAAGTATTGTATCCAGAGATGCTGGTAATCTGTTTCCTTTTTTGAAAGCTCTATAGCAAAGTCGGGAGTAAGGGGTGCCAAAACCATATTAATGCAATCAAATAAAACAGCAAGGTTTCTTTTAATATCATGAATTACCCAATTTTGATCAGCAAATCTCTTTTGAAAGTGAGGTGCGATTAGAGTAATAATGTTAAAATCCGGTTCTATTGGGGCATAAAATATATTTCCTTCTAACTGACGGAAACGGATCAGTCCAAGCATCCTATGTATCTCCCGGGTAACTTTCCTATTAATCTTCATAATTTTTAGTACACGATCATCGGATAAATAAGAATCAATGTTCTTGCCTACTTTAAACCCAAGCTTTATATATTGGAATATCCATACATCTGACTCATCCAACTCCGAGAGGAAGGTATAATATACATTTTCCAGTGAAGTGGGAGAGATTTTTTCATTAATTGAATTCGCCACTCTCGAAGCTTTGGAAGAGTTTGTTTCAATTCTGATGTTTTCCTCGAATAAGCTTTCTTGCAAATTCGTATCGGGTAAGATTCTTTCTGGAGTTTCACGCCTATAGTAAGCTTCATAGATAGCTGTTAGATAGCCTTCAAAACTACCATCATATATGTATTTCATACAAATCACCTCTTACAGATAGTTTGGGTTGAGCTAATAGTACTTTGTTATTTTTGAATTTATAATGAAGAAATAACAACCCAAAAACGTTGTTGATTATTTCTTCATCGGCAAATTAAGATTGAAATTTGTCATAATCAAGGTAATTACAAAGTAGTACAAAACTATTTATGATAGCAATAAAGAGTTGTTTTCCAGTATGTTTGAGTCAGCAATATGTGAAAATATAGATAGCTGCTGCCAGTCAGAGTTTTGTTCCTGCAAGTTAACAGGTTTATCTGTAAGAAAATTTCGAATCAACAGTTCATTCATTCCTATCTCCCCATAATACTTTCCACGGCATGTGATAAAATGTCGTGCGCGCTTTAAAACTACACCTATTTTCTTTAAATGTTCGTATCCTAAAGAACACATTTTGCGTGCGTTGATAATTCGTCTTGCTGATAAAACACCAATTCCAGGTACCCTAATAAGTAATTCATAATCGGCAGTATTTATTTCAATAGGAAAAAGGTGAATATTTCTGATAGCCCAATCGGATTTGGGGTCGATATCCGAGCTGAAATTCACATGATTATCGTCCAAAAGTTCTTCCGCTTTAAAACCATAGAATCTAAGGAGCCAATCGGCCTGGTAAAGCCTATGTTCTCTTTGCAGCGGAGGCCTTGCCACAGCAGGAAGATTTGGATGACTCAAAACCGGGACATAGGCAGAGTAGTAAACTCTTTTTAATTGAAACCGCCTGTACAATCCCTGTGTTAGCTTTAATATATTAAAATCATGGTCCGGGGTTGCACCAACAATTAGCTGCGTACTCTGCCCACCGGGTACAAAAAGTTTTTTGGGCTTTTTATAAAATCTTCCTACTTCATTACTTTCCAATATTTTAGAATTGATAAACCCCATAGGTTTGATTATCGATTCCTTCTTTTTCTGTGGCGCAAGAAGTTTTAGACTATCATTGGAAGGCAGTTCTATATTTACACTCATACGGTCTACATACTGACCTGCCTCAGCAATAAGTGCGGAATCAGTGCCCGGAATAGCCTTTAAGTGTATGTACCCATTAAATTTATGTTCAATTCTAAGCTTTCTTACGGTTTTTAACATTAGCTCCATGGTATAATCAGGATTTCTAATAATTGCAGAACTTAAGAAAAGCCCTTCAATGTAATTTCTTCTGTAAAAGTTAATAGTTAAATCAACTATCTCTTCAGGTGTAAATGATGCTCTGGGTATGTCGTTTGTAGCTCTATTTACACAGTAAACACAATTATAAGTACAAATATTTGTAAGCAGAATTTTAAGTAGAGATATACACCTGCCGTCGTCAGACCAACTGTGACAAATTCCGCTACTTTGGTTGTTACCCAGCCCTCCGTTTACGTTTTTACGCGAACTGCCGCTAGAAGAACATGAAGCATCATATTTTGCAGCGCCAGATAAGATTTCTAATTTCTTTTGTAAATCCATATTATACACCCCAAGTGAGTTTATATAGTAAATGTTACCACAGTTCCTACAATAAATCAAACATATGTTCGGTTAAAATGTGATTTTTTATACCTTTGAAAATACGAAAATATAGATGGTCTACATAAACTATTTATAACAAAAGATCGAAAGTGATGAGTTTAAACAATTGCTATTAATTAAAATGGGCTGTATAATACAGTAGTAACTAGTATTTTGAGGGGGGAACGTAGTGAGGGCAGTAATTACTGTAATAGGAAAAGATAAGGTAGGTATAATCGCAGGCGTAAGCACTATACTTGCAGATAGTAATGTAAATATTCTAGATATTACTCAGACTACAATGCAAGATGTTTTTACTATGATAATGCTGGTGGATATCACAAAGTCAAATATTTCATTTCATGACCTTTCAGATAGTCTTGAAGATAAGGGTCGAGAAATAGGGCTTTCTATAAAAATTCAGCATGAAGATATCTTTAATTCTATGCACCGGATTTAAGGGGGATACAAATGTTAAAGCCTTTTGAGGTAATAGAAACCATAAAAATGATTCAGGAAGAGAACCTTGATATAAGGACTATTACTATGGGAATATCCCTTAGGGATTGCTGTCATTCTGATGGTAATGTATCAAGGAAAAAAATATATGACAAAATTACCCGGTATGCAGCCAATCTTGTAAAAGTAGGGGAAGATATTGAGAAGGAATATGGTATACCTATTATTAATAAAAGGATCTCCGTTACACCTATATCTCTAATTGCCGAAAGTAGTGATGAAGAGGATTATGTAAAGTTTGCCGAGATTTTAGACTCTGCAGCAGAGACTGTAGGGGTCAATTTCATAGGAGGCTTTTCAGCTTTGGTGCATAAAGGTTATACAGTAGGGGATCGTAAACTTATTAACTCTATTCCTGCGGCATTAAGTACAACAAAAAAAGTTTGTTCTTCGGTAAACGTTGCTACTACAAAGGCTGGTATAAATATGGATGCCGTGAGAGAAATGGGACAAGTTATCAAGAAGGCAGCTGAGCTTACTGCTGATTCAGGAGGACTTGGATGTGCCAAACTGGTGGTTTTTGCGAATGTACCGGAGGATAACCCATTTATGGCAGGGGCTTTTCATGGAATTGGAGAGCCTGAGTGTGTGATTAATGTAGGTGTTAGTGGCCCGGGTGCTGTGAAATGTGCTCTTGAGAAAGTAAAAGGAGCTGATTTCGGTACAGTATCGGAAACCATAAAGAAGACTGCATTCAAAATAACAAGAATGGGTCAGTTAGTTGCACAGGAAGCTTCCAAAAGGCTGGGGGTGCAATTTGGGATAGTTGATTTATCACTTGCTCCTACACCAGCGATTGGGGATAGTGTTGCACATATTCTCGAAGAAATGGGTTTGGAGAAGTGTGGAACTCATGGCACTACTGCTGCTTTGGCACTTCTAAATGATGCTGTTAAAAAAGGCGGTACTATGGCTTCGTCATATGTTGGCGGGCTAAGTGGGGCATTTATACCCGTAAGTGAAGACGCAGGCATGATAGATGCTGTAGTGCAAGGAGCTCTGTCTATTGATAAGCTCGAGGCTATGACATGTGTTTGTTCGGTTGGGCTAGATATGATAGTTGTTCCGGGAAACACAAGCGCGGAAACTATATCTGCTATAATAGCTGATGAGGTAGCTATTGGAGTAATAAACAATAAGACTACTGCGGTCAGGATTATTCCTGCACCTGGCAAGAATATAGGTGACATGGTTGAATTCGGCGGATTGTTAGGGTCAGGGCCTGTAATGAAAATCAATGAATTTAATAGTGAAGAATTTATAAAACGTGGAGGTAGAATTCCTGCCCCCATACACAGTTTAAGAAACTAAAATCTTAAGGGGGAGCATACGCTCTCCTTTTTGCTATCTTTAAACAATATTAGGTGATTTAAATTGCTTGCGGGAAATACTTTATATATATTTAAACTACAAAATATAAAAAGGACAAGAGGTATAGACTTTAGTGTGAATAATTTAACTCCAAACTATAGAAAAAAATTGAAATATCCATAGTTTGATGATAAAATATATACGGGCTTTCAGCTTCAACACTATACATATTATTAAAGGAGGACTGTAAATGAGGAAAAGAACAGGTAAGCTTGCATGGGCAATGGTTGTTACTATGGTAATGAGCATTTTTGCAGGGGTTCTGCCTCTGGCAACCTATGCAGCAGGCAACGAAGTATCAGTAACATTTCACTTTTATCGTGCAGGAGGAAACTATGACGGTTGGGATATATGGGGATGGATTCCCGGCCTGAATGGTGCAGCCTACGCATTCACCGAAGAAGATAGCTTTGGTAAGGTAGCTAAGTTCAAGCTTGACAATTCCAATAATTCAAAAACAGTAGGATTTATTCTCCGTAGGACTGATTGGTCATCAAGAGAATTCAGTGACCGTATGATTGATATTAAAGACGGCAAAGCTGAAATTTGGGTAATTTCGAATGAAGAGGAAATATTCTATAGTGAAGCTGAAGCAAAAGGAGCAATAGTTCCTAAAATCAGAGGTGCATCCATTTCAACTCTGGATAAAATCAGAGCTAGTGTAAATGTTCCAATAAAATTAACAGATAAAACTAAGGACAATATAAAGGTTACAGTAGGTGGTAGTGCTGCCGAAGTAACAAGTGTAGTCAATCCGAATGCAATACCTGCTGAAACAGCTGGTTATGAAGTATTGGGTGATAAAATTCACTTTGTATTTGTTCCTGGTAAGTTCACTGTTGAAGGGGCAGACGCTGCAGGAAAGAGTAAAATATTTGTTGCGGGCGGAATGAACGGATGGAACGGTCAAGGTGCAGAAGGTTGGGCACTGACATGGAATGCAGACAAAAAATATTATGAATTAACCAAAGATCTTGGTAAGGATGTAACTTTCGGAAATGCATTTAAATACATAAATGTTATTGACGAAAATAAAACAAACTGGATGAGCGGAAACGATATTACAATCGTAGACTTCTCAACTACAGTTACAGTGGAAATCAATTTAAAGAATAAATTGCCTGTTGATAAGGCTGTAAAGTTTACTATTGACGGGTATCAAGGTGAAGGTAGGCCAGCGTTGAGCGGTGCTGTATTCACCAGTAAAGAATTTGAAGATGCTTATGTTTATGAAGGTGACGATCTCGGTATTACATACTCAAAGGATAAGACAAGCTTTAGACTTTGGGCTCCTTTAGCAGAAAAAGTTGTTTTAATGACTTATAAGGATGGCGATCCTGATTCAAAAGAAGCAGGGACACCATATGAAATGAAAAAGGATGTAAAAGGTACTTGGGTTGCTACTGTAAACGGTGACCTCAACGGAACATTCTATACATACAAAGTTACAAACTATGGTACTGAGATTGAGGCTGGAGATCCATATGCTATAGCTGTAGGTGTAAACGGTGACCGTTCTGCAGTTGTTGATATATCAACAACAAATCCTGAAGGCTGGGATAAAGATAAAAGGCCTGCTTTTAGCGGAAACCCTACTGATGCTGTAGTATACGAATTACATATCAGAGACCTTTCAATGCATAAGGATTCCGGTATTAAAAACAAAGGTAAATACGTACAATTCACAGAAGAGGGAACTAAAGGTCCAAAGGGTGTAACTACTGGTATAGATCACCTGAAGGAACTTGGTATTACTCACTTACACCTCCTCCCATCTTATGATTATGCATCAATAGATGAGAAAACATTGGACAAAAACAACTTTAACTGGGGTTATGACCCTGAAAACTACAATGTTCCAGAGGGTGGTTACTCTACAGATCCATACAAGCCTGAAGTTCGTATCAAGGAATACAAACAGATGGTACAAGCATTACATAAAAATGGAATTCGTGTAATTTTCGATGCGGTTTATAACCACACATTTGATAACTTTACAGCAAAATTACATAGGATAGTTCCTGGCTATTACTATAGAATGGCTGAAGACGGTACATTCTTAAATGGAACAGGTGTCAACAGCGAAACTGCTTCAGAAAGAAAGATGTTCCACAAATACATGGTAAAATCTTTCTCATACTGGGTAAAAGAGTATCATATTGACGGGTTTAGGGTTGACTTGATGGGAATTCATGATCAAAACACTATGAATGAAGTAAGGAAGGCTCTTACTGAAATCGATCCTACTATCATGATCTTCGGTGAAGGTTGGGATATGGGTAACCTCCCAAGAGACCAGAGAGCAATTCAGCCTTTTGCTGAAAAAATGCCTGGAATAGGATTCTTTAATGATAACGTACGTGATAACCTTAAGGGTTCTTACGCAGATGAAACTGACCATGGGTATATCGATGGACGTAGAAATGCAGAATTAGATGTAATACAGGGTGTTGCAGGTGGAATTAGATACAGCGATATAGTAAAGGATTATAACTTTGCTCCTGGCCAATCCATGAACTATGTTGCAAACCATGATAATAATACTTTATGGGATAAGCTCCTAGCAGCAAATCCAAAGGCTTCAACTGAAGACCTTAAGAAAATGCATAAACTTGCAAATACAGTAGTATTTACTTCACAGGGTGTATCTTATCTGCATGCAGGTGAAGAGTTCTTGAGAACTAAGGGTGGAGATGAGAACAGCTTTGTGAGTCCTGATAGCGTAAACCAGTTTGATTGGGAAAGAAAAGCTGAAAATCTTGACACCGTTGAATACTATAAAGGATTAATTGAGCTGCGTAAGACACACCCTGCATTCAGGATGCCTACAGTTGACTTAATTAAGCAAAATCTCTCATTTGTTTCCGCTCCAAGGAATACAGTTGCATTTGTTCTTAAAAACAATGCTAACGGTGATTCATGGAAGAATATATTTGTAGCTTACAACTCCAATAAAACACCAGTTACGGTTAAAGTTCCTACTGCAAGCTGGAATGTAGTTGTTAAGGATGGTAAAGCTGGAGTTGCTACTTTGGAAACAGTTAATACTTCCAGTGTAACAGTTGACTCTATGAGTGCAATTGTAATGTACACAGATAGTACTGTAATTGTAGACGATATGTTTGCTACTGCAAAGGTTGTTAAAACACAAGTAGGATCAGATAAGCTGATAACTGCTAATGGTGAAGTAACTGCTGAAGAAAAGTTATCTTTGGAAAAGGGCACTATCTATTTACCTGCTAAAGCTGTTGCACAAGCAATTGGCGCAAGAGTTAAGGAAGACAAAGAGAAGTACCTTGAAATTAAAAACGGTAAGAAGACTATTAAGATTAACTTGAAGGATTTAACATTCAAAGTTAATGGCGTAGGTTTAGCTGCTAAGTATGATATCAAGCTTAAAGACGGCAAGCTTATGGTATCAAGAGAGTTTGTTGAAGATGTATTGAATGTAAAAGTATTTGCTGATGCTAGCAGATACAATGAAAATACAGCTAGAGATAGAGCTGAGAGCAGCCAACCGGATATTTACATCTTATATTAATATTAATTGCTTTATGAAAAACCCTGTCGGTTTACCGGCAGGGTTTTTTTACTCTGTTGGTGCAGATTATAAGGCCTAAAAATAAAGCTAGGAGGCTTACAGTAATGAGTACTAAAAAGCAAATATTTTTATAAAGGCTGGTCCATTTAGGCTGTTAGGTACAAAATAATGTAATGGTTAAAAATTCTTTTTAAAAAGTGTTGACACAATAGATTTAAAATGCTATTATAAATCTCGCCGCTGACGCGGTAATGGTTTGATGAATCAAACCGGAGATAATAATGTATCGAATTTTGCTAACGCAAAATCGACTGGACTTTGAAAAGTAAACAGTGTAAGTGTAAAGGAACTTGTTAATTAAAATGAGTAACTTGCGAACTTTATAAAAAGTCAGTAAGTAATAAAAGAGCTAACAAATTTTCAAATATAAATTTAATTTGAG
>JAOAEJ010000006.1 GCA_026416815.1 Clostridia bacterium
ATCCTCTACTGTTGAACCATAAAGTGATTTAACCTCAACCATTTTTCTACTCATTTTATACTCCCCCTTAGGCTTATATTATAAAGCCCTTTGGCAATTTGGAGTACTGGTAATTGTTAGTTTTAGGGTGCGCTATCTATACAGATAACGAAGTCTAAAACTAAAAAATGGGGTACAGGGGGCGATAGCACTCCTGGTGGCCGCACCGCGGCCAAATAAAAGCTTCCCGCCCACGGGGTGGGGGTTAACTATCTTCAACCAAAAAAGCATTTT
Source organism: Clostridia bacterium (assembly GCA_026416815.1). GTDB lineage: Bacteria > Bacillota > Clostridia > Acetivibrionales > DSM-2933 > SKW257. The sequence goes on from JAOAEJ010000006.1 coordinate 274, forward strand.
TCAATATTTTGTTCACCAAATGTTCACATAACTTGTTTATAATTATAGTCAGTGAGAGAATTTTAAGAGAGTATTGAGTTGGAGGCTTCCAACGTTATATGGGTATGTTGTTGTAGTTATTAGGGGTTAAGGAGGCTGACTATGGCAGGAGAAAAAATACTGATTGCTGACGATGAAGAAAGAATGAGAAAATTAGTTTCGGATTTTTTGAAAAAACAGGGCTATTTTGTATTTGAAGCTGAAGACGGAAGGAAAGCCTTGGATATATTCAATAACGGACAGCAAAGCTTTGACTTGATTATTTTGGATGTGATGATGCCAGGATTGGATGGATGGGAGGTATGTAAAGAGATAAGAAAGAATTCCTCTATACCCATCATTATGCTGACTGCAAGGGGAGAGGAGACCGATGAGCTGCTAGGGTTTAGACTTGGAGCCGATGAATACATTACTAAACCTTTTAGTCCAATGATATTGGTAGCACGTGTACAAGCTTTATTGAGAAGAGTCAGCAACTTAAAAAAGGATAAAAAAGAGTATAATGGGCTTGATATAGATGAGACAGCGCACGTTGTATCGGTTGATGGTGCGGAAGTAGATTTGACCCCTAAAGAGTATGAATTACTGGTTTATCTGACAGATAATGAAGGTGTAGCTTTGTCTAGAAACCAAATTTTAAACTCGGTATGGGATTATGATTACTTTGGTGACGCAAGAACGGTGGACACGCATATTAAAAAATTACGGGAAAAGCTCGGCAGCAAGGGTGACTTCATTCAAACCATAAGGGGGCTTGGCTACAAGTTTGAGGTGATAAAATGAGATACGCATCCATTCGGTTTAAGCTTTTTGCGGCACTATGCTGTCTTATAATATTTTTTGTAGGCGTATCGTGGCTGCTAAACAACTTTTTTCTTGAAAAATACTATTTTTATACTAAGAGCAATGCGCTGCTGGAAAGCTACAATAAAATCAGCAGCTTATATAACGGTGACCCCGAAAAACTTTACCTTGAGCTTGAGAAGCTGGAAAGCTCTAGAGGTCTGCATGTTATTATAATGGACAATAATTTTAATGTAGTGTACAACTCAAGGCAAAAAGGGCTGGAGTTAAAAACAAGGCGTTTTGACCGAGGGTTTTTGGATAATAGAAATGCTGCAGAGGCAATTATCAAGGAAAAAGTTATGCAGATTTTGAAGGGAAAGCCTCTCATAGAAAAGAGGCTGGATAGCAGATTGAATTCCAATTTCATAAACCTCTATGCACTCTTGGACCAGAAAGATTTTATCTTTATAACTACCCCTGTGGCTGCTATCCAGGAGAGCGCAGAAATTGCCAATAAATTCTTTGTGTTTACGGGCATGATGACGATTATCTTAGGAAGCGTTTTGGTTTTTGTGATTACATCCAGGTTTACCAAGCCTATACTTGAATTGAACGATATTGCGCAGAGAATGTCTACCCTGGATTTTAGCAAACGGTATCCGGTCAAATCTCATGATGAAATAGGTCACCTTGGAGAAAGTATAAATTCCCTTTCAGAGCAGCTTGAAAAGTCGATTTCAGAGCTTAAGGAAGCAAATGAAATTCTTAAGGAGGACATCGAAAGGGAGAGAAGGATAGATGAAATGCGAAAGGGGTTTATAACAAACGTATCCCATGAGCTAAAAACTCCAATTGCGCTGATACAGGGTTATGCAGAAGGTTTGAAAGTTAACATAAATGATGATGAAGAAAATAAAAATTATTATTGCGATGTGATAATGGACGAGTCTTTTAAGATGAATAAGCTTGTAAGACAGCTTTTGGATTTATCTCAAATGGAGTCGGGACAAGTCGATTTGGATAGAAGCGATTTTGATGTGCATGAGTTGGTGGAGTGTGTAATTAAAAGGAATTCGATAATACTGAAGGAAAAAAATATTGATGTAACGGTTGAGAAGCAGGAGGATATATCTGTAGACGCTGATTACGAGAGAATTGAGCAGGTTTTTACAAACTATTTAAATAATGCAATTAATCACGTAGACGGCAATAAGCAAATGAAAGTTAGTATTAAAAGGGTTAGCGATAAGGCTAGGGTTTCAGTTTATAATTCAGGTCAGCATATACCCGCTGAAAGCCTGGATAAGCTATGGACAAGCTTTTATAAAGTCGATAAGGCGAGGACAAGGTCATATGGCGGTACAGGCCTGGGGCTTTCTATTGTAAAGGCTATACAGGAAGCACACAACAACCGGTATGGGGTTGAAAATGTGGAGGGTGGAGTTGTATTTTGGTTTGAGTTGGATGTTGTAGGTGAGTAGTCCCTGCTACATGTTGTCCCCATGATTCTATTATACAATCACGAGGCTGTGTCCGCCAAAGTCAATATAACGCATTTGCTCACTTTTGCCACCAAAAGACATATATTGGTAGTGTATAAGATAGAGAAGCATAACAACCTTGAATTTCTTAAGTAATGAGAAAGGATATAAATTATGATGAGTAAAAGTGGCAGAGGCTGTGGAGAACCGGGTAATAATTTATGTAATGACAATAACTTAGAAAATAAGCTAGCATCATGCTTTTTTTCGTTACCACCGAAGCAGTTTTCATTACTGTCTTCATTACTTGGTATTCTTTTAATAGATAATCTGGATTTAAACCGGCAAAATTCACTTGGCAATTTTATTGTTAATGTTGGGCAGGCAATTTTAACGGCAGCTGCTCAAGGTCAGTCACTGCAAAGCAACAGTTCTCAAAATGATCATATTCGCCAACAAATTCAAATGTTAAAAAAACAAATTTGTGCACTTGAGCAGGAATTAGACAATCAAAATTAAATCTCAAGGAAACTTATTGATCAAACAAAAACACCCTGATAGTTGGAATATATCAGGGCGTTTTAGAGTTATCAACAGATTTTCCTGCAGTCTATGATATACGAATTCAGGTTTTAGGTTATTCTAAAATATAAAAGCTTGCAATTACTTGAAATGGGACACTAGATTTATTGAATCCATTACTGAAACCATTCTTTGTATTATAAATGCTCTGCCATTCCACCTTAACAGGTTTGTTACATAACCTAAGGTATCTGCGTTTGATGTACCGATGACCCTCTGTACAGCAAGCAAATCAAAGCTGTTAGTTCTTTCGTTAATAGCTATAGGGAACAGGCCACCCAATGGAAGTACTTCACCGGTAACAGGCCGTTTTAACTTGCCATTTTCGTCATAATATCTTGACAGGTAGTCATAGCCTTTATAACTAATATCGAGAATTAAAAGCTTATCAAGAGCAACATTGCTTATATAAACCTTGTAAAAATCACCGTAGTCTACGCGGTACCTGTACTCATTGTTATATCTTTCAAAATCAAATAATTCCTCCAGATAATTATTTCTGAAGGAGTAAATATAGCTGTACAGATACCCCCCGCTTCCGCCGGAATCGATGTCTACCTTGATATCTGAAACTTTATCCATGGTAAAATCGCCAAGGAATAGCCGGGCATTATAGCCTGCATTATACTTGAGATCTACTTGTGTAATATTTTTTGAAGCTCCGTCCTGGATAAAAAGAGTAATATTGTCGGCAAAAATTCCTGCTGGGCCGTCAGGTTTGTTCCCATACAGGTATACGTAGTCTATAATATTATCTCCATTTACATCACCTTGAGCTAAGTCAAGCAACTGTATGTTGCGGAGATATGCGTTTACAGGATTATATGGAATTTGATTAAACCGATTCATTTCAGGCATAGAATTCACCTTTCTTCAACGAGCACAGATATTCATGATGTTTATATTAGTATATGATAGGTTTACAATAATGCTTACCGCAAAATCTATTTTATTTGAAAAATAGATAGATATGAAATATTCGTACATGCCATTGGATTTTAAAGAAGTTAGCTTTTGTATGGCTTGAAAACACAAAACAGGTATAATAAAATAGAAAAAAGCTAGATAGAATTTGCAAAGAAGAGCAGTAGGTTGACGATGGAATATATAAGCGGAGTTGTTGAACGAATCACATATGCAAATGAAGAAAACGGTTTTTGTGTCATAAAGATAAAATCCAAGGGCTTTTCTGATCTTGTAACCGTTGTGGGCAACCTTGCGGCTGTCAATGTAGGCGCTACATTAAGACTCAAAGGCGATTGGAAATTTGACAGCAAATTTGGGAAACAGTTTAATGCAATTGACTACCGGGAGACAGTTCCGGCTACTATAGCAGGAATAGAAAAATATTTGGGCAGCGGGCTGATTAAAGGCATCGGGCCTGCTTATGCCCGTAGAATCGTTGGGCACTTTAAAGAAGAGACATTAAGAGTGATTGAAGAAGAAGCCGACTATCTAATAAATGTAGATGGCATAGGGCAAAAACGTGTAGATATGATAAAAAAAGCATGGAAGGAGCAGAAGGAAATTAAAAATGTGATGCTCTTTCTCCAAAGCAATGGGGTATCAACCGCCTATGCCGTAAAAATATATAAAACCTATGGAAACGAAAGCATAAGCATTGTTAAAAGCAACCCTTTCCGCCTGGCAGATGATATATGGGGAATAGGCTTTAAGACTGCAGATAAAATAGCACAACAGCTTGGCTTCGATAAAAACTCCTTTGAGCGCTGCCGTTCCGGGATTATTTATGTACTGAACGAGCTTTCCAATGACGGTCATTGTTATGCCACACGGGAACAACTTGTAGCAGCGACGGTAAAAATGCTTGAGTTAGAAGAAGGCCTGATAGATGCCACCGTCGACAGAATGATCGAAGAAAAATCAGTTATACCCGATGAGAACAATGCCATATACCTTCCAACCTTTTATTTCAGTGAAACGGGCACAGTGAAAAGAATCAAAGAAATCCTTTCAGGACAAGCCTCTAAGCAAACCATTGATGTAGACCAAATGATTTCAGAAATCCAGCGGGAGCATGATATATCCTATGACCAGGTTCAATTGGATGCTATAAGAACAGCAGCAATGTCAAAGCTTATGGTGTTGACCGGAGGACCCGGTACAGGAAAGACCACTACCACGTTGGCGATCATAAAAGTATTTCAAAAGATGGGACGAAAGGTTTTATTGGCAGCACCTACCGGCAGGGCAGCAAAAAGGATGTCTGAAACTACGGGAATGGAGTCAAAGACCATCCATCGCCTTTTGGAATTCAAGCCAGCGGAGGGATATCAAAAAAATGCAGAAAATCCATTGGAATGTGATGCCTTGATAATTGATGAAACCTCTATGGTTGATGTTATTCTTATGTACAACCTATTAAAGGCTGTAGCAAATGAAACAATTGTAATTCTCGTAGGTGATGTCGATCAGCTGCCGTCGGTGGGAGCAGGAAATGTACTGAAGGATATAATCGATTCCGGCGTTGTAAATGTTATACGGCTTACAAGGATTTTCAGGCAAGCATTGGGAAGTGCCATTATTACAAACGCCCATAGGATTAATAAAGGGGAGATGCCCAATCTCAAAGGTGGACGCAGCAGCGACTTTTTCTATATAGAGGAGGAAGATCCACAGAAAACAGCTGAGACCATAAAAAGCCTTTGTGTCAAAAGGCTGCCTGAGTATTACAAGGTTGATGCCATCAATGACATACAGGTACTGTGCCCTATGCAGAGGGGAGCAGCGGGAGCGCAGAATTTGAACAGCATACTTCAGGAGGCCTTGAATCCCACCGATATAACCATGAAATACGGTGGGACGGTATACCGGTTAAACGATAAAGTAATGCAAATTAAAAATAACTACGACAAGAATGTTTTTAACGGAGACATAGGAACAATAAGTAAAATCGATATGGAAGATAAAACCCTGGCAATTCGTTTTGATGGAAATGATGTGGATTATGATGCTACGGAATTGGATGAGGTTGTGTTGGCCTATGCTACTACCGTCCACAAGAGTCAGGGCAGTGAATACAAAATCGTGGTGGCTCCCTTTACAATGCAGCATTATATGATGCTGCAGAGAAATCTGCTATATACATGCGTGACCAGAGCGAAAAAGATATTCGTGCTAGTGGGTTCAAAAAAAGCGATAGGCATTGCAGTATCAAACAGCAAAATCCAGCAGAGGAATACCATGCTGGCGAAGAGGCTGCAGGAGAAAAATGGAGGATAGTAACTATGAGCTTAAGTGGGCGAAAAATAAAAGTCGGACAAAAATACAGGCACTTCAAGGGCAATGAATACCTTGTGCTGCATGTTGCCAAACACTCAGAAACATTGGAGGATTTGGTGGTATACCAGGCGCTTTATGGAGAAAGAGGGATTTGGGTACGGCCGCTTACAATGTTCCTAGACCAGAAAGAAGTTAACGGTAAGCTGGTAAACAGGTTTGATGAGATAGGAGAGTAAATTACTGCTACTTTATTATTTATCTTATTATGGTAAGTTCAAAGCTTAATTTGCTGATGTAGAAACAATCGACAACGTTTTGGGATTGTTGTTTTCTCACCATAAATTTCCAAGTAACAAAGTAGTATTAGTCGGAGGATAGTGTATGAAGCATTTAGGAGAATACCGTACGGAAGCTTTTCCAACAAGTAGATTAGCTACTATTGACATTGGTATCGCCAGTCAAATGAAACATCATATAAAAGCGTTAATAGAACTAGATGTTACAGACGCTCGTAAAATGATTCGTGAAAAAAAGAAGCAAAATCTAAATATTTCATTCAACTCCTGGTTAATTAAATGTATCAGTAAAGCAGTTGAAGAATTTAGCGATGTTCATGGAATTAGAAAAGGAAAGAAGAAAATTGTTATATTTGACGATATTGATATATCAATTATGATAGAAAGGGAGATTCAAAGGGAAAAAGTTCCATTACCCTATGTCATTAGAAAAACAAATGAAAAAAACATTTCTGAGATTTGCAATGAAATAAAAGCTGGACAGAGCCAGTCAATAAATGATGAAGGTAATTATGTTTTAGGCGAGAAGAAAAATGAATATCTAATGAAGATATATTATTCTATGCCTGGCTTTATCAGAAGGATGGTATGGAGAAAAATAATTCGAAGTCCTTTTTTAACAAAACAAAACATGGGAACAGTTATTATAACCTCTGTCGGTATGATGGGTAAAATTAATGGTTGGGTTGTACCGGTAAGTGTTCACCCACTTTCTTTTGCAGTCGGTTCGATAATCAAAAAACCCGGTGTAAAGGATGATAGGATAGAGATAAGAGAGTACCTTTATATGACAGTATCGGTTGACCATGATGTTATTGACGGTGCTCCTGCAGTTAGGGTACTATCTAAGCTTGCTAATCTTATTGAAAAAGGATTTGGTTTATCGTAAAACCTAAGATTGGAATGATACTGTAAATTTGGAGTTTTCAGAACTTTGTTAGCCTAACAGGGTGAATGGGTGAGAATCCTAATAAAGTATAAGAGATGTTAATCCTTAGAACCGTCGGTATTACCGGCGTTAATTTATCTACATTACATCAAATTTGAGATCAATTTTTAAAAGCTGAAGTAAAAGAAAAATTTTCCATGGAAAATGTAGTTCTTATCAAAGGATAAGCTCATAGAATCCGCGTTCAAAGCTGCACATCTTTTGACAACCTTCATGTTTAGTCCTGACTATATAAATTGCAAAAAAGAATCTACAATGAAGTTCTCCCTAAATCTTTTTTGCAATTTGTTACCTTAAGTTATATTGCGATAATCAAATTTTTCTTTGTAATATCATTATCGCAATTTATATAGTTAGGGAAGTTACTTTATTAATCAATTACTTATACTTATTACGTTACTCACTTCTGATATTTCATAAGCATATATTGTATAAATATGAAAGTCTTTTTTAAGTAAAACAACGATTTCCAATATAGCTTGAGAGGTGTTAAGAATGAGTTTTAATGACAACCCAATTCCCCAGTACAGCTTAAGTCATAAAGCTGCAAAGAATTTGTCCAACAGCACAATATCTGTCCCTATGATGGAAGCTATTACCCCGCGATGGCTTCTTACCTTTCTTCCCTGGGTCTCTGTAGAAGCTGGTGTTTACCGTATAAACAAAATAAAAAAATGCAATGAAATAAGGGATGAAGAGGACGAGTACCGTGAAAAGCTGCCGGAGATATGTTCATCCCATTTTGGAGAACATGAAATTCCCCAATCCTTTCTGGACTATGAAGAAAAATCAAAAGAATATACTTTGAGTTTAGTACAAACAATTTTGAGGGTGAATAATCAGGTTACCGATATTTTCAACTCCCCTATCAACCAGCTCCAACAGCAGATGAGACTTACCATAGAAGCAATGAAAGAGCAGCAGGAATGGGAAATTATAAATAACAGGGATTTTGGACTGATTAATTCAGTTGCACCGTCAATGAGGGTACAATCAAGGAGTGGGACACCTACCCCCGACGATATGGATGAATTGCTTGCAAAGGTATGGAAGAAACCTGCATTCTTTTTAGCACACCCAAGAGCAATCGCTGCTTTTGGACGTGAATGTACCCTCAGAGGAGTTCCACCAGCAACAGTCAACCTTTATGGTTCACCCTTTTTGACCTGGCGGGGGGTTCCCATAGTTCCTTGCGATAAACTGCTGGTTAATGGTAAATTCTCCAATCAGTCCAATTCCGGAAAGACAAGTATTCTATTAATGAGGGTTGGTGAAAGAGACCAGGGTGTTATTGGGTTACACCAACCGGGTTTATCCGATGAATCTTCCGTTCCAAGTTTATCGGTAAAGTTTGCTGGAATTGACAATAGAGGGATAGCGTCCTATGTTATGACTCTGTATTTTGGAGCTGCTGTTTTAACCCATGATTCATTAGGTGTGTTGGAAAATATAGAGGTGGGAAGATATCATGAATATAATTAAGCCAGAAGATATTATGAACTCTTCTTTTAAAACCGAAGAATATTTACCCGATAATCCTTCTCATTCCGGTGACGATGGTCTCAATATGATTAATCAGCTTGCCAATGAACTTTATAGGGAAGGTTTGGCCGGTTATTCCTCTTCGCTCCATTGCTCGCCATGCACCCAGGCTACTGAAGTCATGGAGCAATTTGTTGCTGAAAAAACAGAATTTAAAGAGCAAGCAAGACCTGCGCCCCATAGCAGCAAACTGTATCCTTTACCGAGTATACCTAAGGACACACAGCAGCTTATGACATCTATGAACAAAATAGATTTTCCTGCGGATTACGGGGATAGTGCATATTACTTTTTGCCGGGTTTTCAATCAGCTCCTTATACAAAACAAATGAGCAGTCGTTATTACAAACCTGGTCTTGATGTTTACTCCATCCGAAAAGACTTTCCGATTCTGCAAAGAAGGATTAACGGAAAGCCATTGGTGTGGCTTGATAACGCTGCAACAACTCAAAAACCTTTATGTATGATGAATGCGTTAAATCGGTACTACAGTGAGTACAATTCCAATATCCATCGGGGTGCTCATACATTAGCTAAGCTTGCCACCAATGCCTATGAAGCCGCTAGGGAAAAAGTACGAAACTTCATTGGCGCACCATCCACTGAAGAAATTATTTTTGTGCGCGGTGCAACAGAGGCAATCAACCTTGTAGCTGAAAGCTTTGGAGGAATGAATATACATAAAGGTGATGAAATCGTACTCACCATGATGGAGCACCACTCCAATATTGTACCCTGGCAAAAGCTGCAGCAGGCAAAAGGGGCTGTTATTAAAGTTATGCCTATCAATGATCGTGGAGAGGTCATACTGGATGAGTACGAAAAACTTCTAACACCCCGTACCCGGCTTGTATCCATTACCCATATGTCCAATGTCCTTGGTACGGTAAACCCTGTGTGTAAGATGATTGAGATGGCACACAAACAGGGAGCTGTTGTTCTTATTGATGGAGCACAATCCGTCCCTCATATAGGTGTTGATGTGAAAGAGTTGGACGCAGATTTTTACGCCTTCTCGGGGCATAAAGTCTATGGGCCGACGGGAATAGGTGTATTATACGGCAAAAAAGCTCTACTCGAAGAAATGCCGCCGTGGCAAAGAGGCGGCGGTATGATAAAAAATGTAAGCTTCAAAGAAACTACATATAACAGTTTGCCCTATAAGTTTGAAGCTGGTACCGGGAATATTGCAGATGCCGTGGGCTTGGCTGCAGCTATTGATTACATTCAAGAAATAGGAATGGATAATATCGAAAGGCATGAGAAGGAATTAACGGTTTATGCAATGGAAAAATTATACCAAATACCGGGTTTGCATATTATCGGTACCGCTCCTGATAAAACAAGTGTAATTGCATTTGTGATTGACGGTGTTTCGCCAGACAATGCTGCAAAGTATCTAAACCAGGATGGAATCGCAGTCCGGTCTGGTCATCACTGTGCACAACCTGCCCTGCATAGATATGGTTTAACCAGTTCTATACGGGCAGCTTTCGGTGTATACAATACAAAGGAAGAAGTGGAATGTCTCGTGAACTCTGTCCTAAAAATAGCGAAGTATTATAATTAGGTAACGAATTATTGGGTTAGCCGACTAAGGTGCGTTTCAACCTTGGTCGGTTTTTTGTTATTTGGCTAACTAATGAAGAGTAGCCAAACCTGAACTTTCACAGAAAAAAACTTCTTGAATATACTATTAAAAAGATGACATAAAGCAGGTGTAAAACGATGCCTTACTATAATGTTGGAAATCAATATGTTTATAATGAAAGATACTATCAACAAAAGTTTCTGGAGCATGCAGCGTTTTCAGAGCATTATGCACGATTGAAAATGGCCAATGCTGGGAATTCTCAAGAGTATTACAGATATGCAGAACTAGAATATTTTCATAAGTCAAGGGCATTGCATTATAAAGGATTTTTCAAGGCAGAATCGACGTTAAATGCGTATTATTGATGAAAGCAGAGGATAAAGCCCATATTCTATATAAATTGCGATAATGATGTTACAAGGAAAAATTTGAATATCGCAATATAACTTAAGGTAACAAATTGCAAAAAAGATTTAGGGAAAACTTCGTTGTAGATTCTTTTTTGCAATTTATATAGGTCAGAAATCTTGCATATGGGCTTTTTGACATATGATCCTGGACAAGTGATTCCTAAGTTGTAACCATTTCCTATGATTGAAGGTCTATTACATCGTTTATATGCTTATCCTCCTAATAATAAGACTCTAATACATTGTAATATTTGAATATATAAATTGACAAATAGCTAGTCCGACTCTTATAATATAATTACCCCATGGGGGTATATTTAATTTTATTTAAGAGGTGTTTGTAATGGACAAAATTAAAAAAAATATTCATAAGTGGGTATGGGTTTTGCTTGTCGTTTATTGTGTTGTAGGGATATTCTATCCGTCCATAGGTGTAGCTGCATTAATTTGTATGCTGGCGCCTTCCATAGCTGCAATATTTAAAGGGAGAATATGGTGTGGTAATTTTTGCCCCAGAGGAAGTTTCAATGACACAATACTCTCAAAAATTAGCAAGAGAAAGAATGTACCTGAATTTTTGAAGACAACTTGGTTTAAGCTGGTGTTTCTGACAGTACTAATGGGGGCTTTTGCATTCCAAATCGTTCTTGTATGGGGTAGTGTTATTGAGGTATCACTTGTTTTTGTAAGAATGGTTATTATAACTACAGTTCTAACTATAATTCTTGGTATTATATACAATCATAGAACATGGTGTATGATTTGCCCAATGGGTACGATGGCGCATTATGTTACTAAGTTGCAACTAGTTAAGTCAAAATTCAGATATATCACATTTAATAAGGGAACTTGCGTAGACTGCAAGATATGTTCTAAAAACTGTCCAATTGGAATTGATGTTTTAAGTCATAAGAATATAGGAAAAGTTACACATGCGGATTGTTTAAAATGCAATGCATGTGTCGAAAAGTGTCCCAAGAAATCATTATATATATCCTAAATGAAGGAGGACGGATTGTCACCATTGATTAGGAAAAGGTAAAAAGCGATTATGGGCCTCCAATGGACCACAGGATTGATAAGTCTGAATTCTACAAATTACTTATAGATTCCGGATTTAAGGAAATATCATCTGATAGTATTAATGGACATTTCTATGTAATTACTGCTAAAATATAAAGTTGTATAGAGATTTGAGCTGCTGAATTATTCAGAAGTATGACTTTTGAGCAAAAGTATAAACTAAAGGGCGTATGCTCCTGACGCCCTAAAACGACCTCCTTAAGGAAGGCCGTTATTTTCGTATGTTTAGTAGCCGTCTATTATTAGGAGCATAAAAAAATATATATTCCTAACAATAATTTTAATAGAAATATAAAGAGAGAGATGACCAAATGACAAAAACAAATTTCAATGATTACAAATTAAGCAGTGAGTTATTAAAAGCAATTAATATGTTAAATTTCAAAAGCCCTACGAGGGTTCAGGAGCAGGTTATACCCGCTGTATTAGAACAAAAGGATATAATCGTAAAGTCCCAAACCGGAAGCGGGAAGACTGCAGCATTTGCCATTCCTATTTGTGAATTGGTAGATTGGGATGAAAATAAACCTCAGGCATTAGTGATTGTACCAACAAGAGAGCTTGCTATGCAGGTCAAAGAAGACATTTTCAATATAGGCAGGTTTAAAAGGCTCAAAGTGCCTGCAATTTACGGGAAGTCTCCTTTCTATAATCAAGAAAAGGAACTTAAACAAAAAACCCATGTTGTGGTCGGCACACCGGGGCGTATTATAGATCATATCGAAAGAGGAACATTTGATACATCAAAAATAAAATACCTTGTAATAGATGAAGCTGATGAAATGCTTAATATGGGATTCATGGAGCAAATAGAAACCATAATAAACAACCTGTCAAAAGAACGTGTGACGGTATTGTTGTCAGCTACAATGCCCAAAGACATAGAGGTTTTATGTAATAAATACATGAAAGACCCTATACATGCTGAAATAGAAGATCAAAATCCGGCTATAGACAGGATATATCAGGAGAGATATACAGTAGATCAAAGAGATAAGATAAAACTTTTAAGAGATATAACCATAGTAGAAAATCCCGATAGTTGTATAATCTTTTGCAATACAAAGCAAAAGGTGGATGAGGTTTATGATGAACTTGCAAACCTTAAGTATACTTGTGCGAAGATTCATGGTGGAATGGAACAGCGTGACAGACAAAGAGTAATGAATGATTTCAAGCAAGGTAATTTCAGGTATCTTGTAGCTACCGATGTCGCGGCAAGGGGAATAGACATAGATGACATTTCACTTGTAATCAATTTTGATATACCGCAAGACAGTGAAAGTTATGTTCATAGGATAGGAAGAACCGGACGTATAGGCAGAGAGGGGAGAGCAATTACTTTTGTAGCAAAAAACGAAACTAAGTTTTTAAATGATATACACCAATATATCGGCAAAGAGATTCCTTTGAAGGAAAGGCCGGAGAAAGAGGCTGTGGCTAATTCCAAACAGGAATTTATCGAAAAAATAAATACTGCACCTGAAATTAAAGAAGCAAAAGGGGCACAACTAAGCAAAGAAATTATGAAATTGCATATCAATGCGGGTAAAAAAACAAAGATGAGGCCGGTGGACATCGTTGGTACACTTTGCAATATTAAAGGTATGACCGCGGAGGATATAGGAATAATCAATGTACTTGATATATCTACCTTTGTGGAAATATTAAATGATAAGGGTGAGCTGGTTTATCGTGAGTTACAAAAAACGCCTATCAAAGGCAGACTTCGCAATGTAAGTAAAGTGGAGAGGTAAGTATAATGCAGGGTTTCCACTGGAAACCCTGCATTATTTATTGTTCACTAAATATATCTACTAATCGTATCGGATATGCATTCCGCTACTGCGCCAACTCCGTCTTCGAATACACTGGCGGGAATGGTCAGGCGAATGTAGCTTTCGTCCATGTCGGCAGCTTCCAGGAGGAAGCCTCTCAAGCCCCGCGCCTTTCTATCAATCTCCATAAGTACTTCCAAACTTCCGTGATTTACGAAGAAAACTAACTCAAGCTCGTCTAAATCACCTCTGAAATGGGTTGTAGGCCTGAATTCAAACTCCTGTACGAAGGGCAGGTTTCCGCCAAGGCGAGGAGCGTATTCATTTTCACACTGGACGAGCCTAAAGCCCAGTTCATTTGTCAAAGCGTCAACAAAGCAATCTACATAAGGGTGGGGCATAATTTGTAGGTAATCCTTATCCGAAGGGTCTATTGCCATTTTGATGTCCAGTCCTGTTTGCAGCCATACATTATCTTTTCCGAGAGAAATAGGTGTTTCATTCGGTATTGTAAAGGAGAAGGGTATTTCCTTTGTTTCCTTGGGTGCAAGCATAAAGGAATCAAAAATATCCACTCTTTGGATTCTGACATTGTACCTTACTCTCTGGCCATCGTCATTTTCGCGGATATAGTATGTCTCAAGGTCAATATAGATTTTATCTATCTGCTGCTCAATCTTTCCTCCGATTATAGTTACGTATCCCTGTACTTCGTCTCCAACACGCACAGTCTTATTGTTTACGACTGTATTTACCTTGGCTGATCCTATACCTATACTTGCAAATGCTTTGTCAAAAAAAGACATTATATAACCACTCCTTATCTGATTGTTATTAATAAGCCTCTCCTAAATTATACAATAATTCAAAATCTATTAAAATACTTTTCTTATACATCAATTCATTTACACCTGTTAGAGAAGATTATTTATAGATGATACTGCCTTACTATAATTATATTGATTATAGCTTTAAATTACTTTACAATTATATATGCTAACAACATTAGGAAAAACTAATAGAGAACATCTAAAACAATTTTAATATAAAGGAGAGTAAACCATGGAAAAAATCAAAATGAAAACTCCGCTGGTTGAGATGGACGGAGACGAAATGACCAGGATTATCTGGAAGATGATAAAGGATATACTCCTTGAGCCCTACATAGATTTAAAAACAGAGTACTACGACCTTGGATTGGAATACAGGGACAATACCGAGGATCAGGTTACTATAGATTCTGCCATGGCTACAAAGAAATATGGTGTGGCTGTAAAGTGCGCTACCATTACTCCAAATGCAGAAAGGGTAAAAGAATACAACCTCAAGCAAATGTGGAAGAGCCCTAACGGAACTATAAGAGCGATTCTCGATGGTACAGTATTCCGTGCTCCCATTATCGTAGACAGCATTAAGCCCTTTGTGAAGACGTGGAAAAAGCCTATTACTATAGCAAGGCATGCTTACGGGGATGTTTACAAGGATGTGGAATACCGGGTAGAAGAAGCAGGAAAGGCTGAGCTTGTTTTCACATCTGCTGACGGTAAAGAACTTTCCAGGCAGACAGTTCATGATTTCAAAGGCTCCGGTATCATATTGGGAATGCATAACGTTGACAAGTCTATAGAAAGCTTCGCAAGAGCGTGCTTTAACTACGCCCTGGACCAGAAGCAGGATTTATGGTTCTCAACTAAGGATACCATTTCAAAGAAGTACGACCATACATTCAAGGATATATTCCAGGAAATCTATGATAACGAATACAAAGATAAATTCGAAGCTGCAGGGGTAGAATACTTCTATACGCTGATTGACGACGTTGTTGCCCGTATTATTAGGTCTGAAGGCGGTGTTGTTTGGGCTTGTAAGAACTACGATGGAGACGTAATGTCCGACATGGTGGCTAGTGCCTTTGGAAGCCTTGCAATGATGACCTCAGTTCTTGTATCACCTGAAGGAAACTATGAGTTCGAAGCGGCTCACGGTACTGTGCAGAGGCATTATTACCAGCACCTTAAAGGGCAGGAAACATCCACAAACTCAATGGCTACAATATTCGCATGGACAGGAGCCCTCAGAAAACGTGGAGAACTGGATGGCATTGACGAGTTGGTCAGCTTCGCAAACAAGCTTGAAGAGGCTTCCAAGAAAACTATAGAAGACGGGGTAATGACAAAAGACCTGGCACAGCTTTCGGAAGTAGCTGAAAAGAAGATTGTAAACACAGAGGACTTCTTAAAGGAAGTAAACAATCGATTGCTTGAACTGCTGTAAAAATCAAACTTACATTAATATTAAGGCCTGGAAATGGAAGTGAGTTCCTTTCCGGGCCTTTTTACGCCCTCAGATAGTAAAAAGGATGGTATGCAGCAAGGAGAAAAGACCTATAGGATAACGGGCATACCCTTGGAAATAGCCCTACGAAATATAAGGCAAAGGCATGATGGTGAATCTCTATATATAGCTATATAATATACTTACAGCATAAATCTATTACGTTCTGCAGGGCAGTATTTCAGAAAGTTAAACATATATACTGCATGATGTAATACCTTTAATGCTTTATATAAATCAGTGCTGCCGGTAAGCAGCTTATGTATCCGCTTAAAGTAAACTATCACAAGCCCTCCTTGTTAAAACGCACCATTCCTTCAATGTGGAGGTGCAGGCAGTTTATAGCACTTGCGCCTCCTTGTTTTATAAGCCTAGAGAAAGTCCACAGTAACTGCTTCCGGTCCCAAGGTGAAAACATTATAGAAGAATATGATCAAAATAACATGAAGCTCATAACGTTTATAACATTATAGGAATCAAAGCTACGAGAGGAGAATGGAAAATGAAAAAGCTTATAGAAATTGTACTTGCTATAATTATTTTTGTAGGTGCACCATCAACGGTAATGGCAGCTTCGTGGAGCAGGGAGGCAGAAATTTCACTTACAGCTAAGACCCTTAAGATTAATGTAGGGGAAACTCTGAAACTAACTGCAGTAACTCAAAAGCATAGCTCAACATATACAGACGGGTGGAATGGAGCTCAGAAATTAAGTACGTTATATGACAATTCCTGTGACAGCTATATATCTACAGCAGAGTTTCTAGCAAAGGAGCCCGGTGTGTACACTATTACATATTATATATATATGAAGGCTGGGAGTGGTAAGCTGCAATCCAGCGGCATAGCTACTCAAACAATAGAGGTTATAAGCCCTGTCACACCAGTAAGTGCTGAGGTAAGGGACTTAAGTATAATAAATCGATTAGTACGTCCCGACGGTAATATGGCAGGCTATTTTGCAATAGGGAATGTTTATGTCATATGGAGTGACGGTTCAGCCACATTAGACAGCTCAACATGCATTTTCTTCAGGCCTGAAGAAATGAGCAAGAGTGTAGAGGTCAGTGTAAGTATAGAAGGGAAGCAATATACTTATACAGTTAATGCTAGAGCTCCTTTAGAAAATTAATTTGCAGTTCATAAGGGACACAGCAGCAATAAAAGCATTTGCAGAAGATGAAGTATAGATAACCAAACTTAAAAGTGATTTTATCCAGTTAGGCAAATCGCACTTACCACAGCTTGTTGCCTAACGGTCAATCACTATATTTAACTTTGGTCATCTATAGGTAGTAAGCAATATAAAAACAGAGACGAGGCGATAAAACTCCTCGTCTCTGTTTTTTTACTGATAACATATATTTATATTCATACTTATATCAAGCTTCCATGGATAGCTTAGGACAAACGCTTGAGAAATATCAAACTAAGTCGTTATATGGAGGTAGACATAATGCGAATAATAGTGTAATATACTACTGCTATTGATATTAAAATAATAGCCGATATTAATTATTAGAGTACATAAATATTGGATAGGTGAGTACAATGGGCAAAAATTATTTAGTATCCTCAGAGATAGCCCAAGAGGTTATTGGAGTAGGTATAAAAAAGGCTTCGCTTTCAGTAATCAATATGATTTTGCTTGGCATTTTGGGAGGAGCGTTTATTGCTTTTGCTGCTGAAGCTTCAAATATGGCTATTCATAGGCTTTCCTGGGAAGATTACGGGCTGGGAAAAGCACTTGCCGGGGTTATATTTACTACAGGACTAATGCTGGTGGCTGTAGCCGGAGCCGAATTATTTACCGGAAATACCCTTATGATTATTGCGCTTATTGAGAAAAAAATAACTGTTTGGCGTATGTTAAGGAACTGGATAGCCGTATACATCGGCAATCTAATTGGTGCTTCTTTTATCGCCTTTATGATGAATTACTCGGGTCTATTTAATTCATCCAACGGTCTAATGGGCGGGTTTACTATAAAAACTGCTGCATATAAGGCAACTCTAGATTTTCCGCAGGCACTTATCCTTGGAATATTGTGCAACTGGCTGGTATGTCTGGCCATGTGGATGGCCTATGGGGCTAAGGATATTAGCGGCAAGTTATTGGCAATATACTTTCCGATATCGCTGTTTATAACATCGGGCTTTGAACACAGCGTAGCAAATATGTATTATATACCTGCAGGTATACTGGCTAAATCCAACGCAGTATGGGCGGGTGCAAGCGGGCTGTCCCCCGAGAAGCTGGCGCACCTTAATTGGGAAGCATTTTTTATACACAACCTAATCCCGGTCACACTGGGGAACATTGTTGGCGGTGGAGTGCTTGTAGCTGGAGTTTATTGGTTTGTTTATATCAGGCTTTCCAAGGAGAAATAAATAATTAAAATTTTACGAAAGTATAAAGGGGCATAATGTGGCTAGCAACCATATTATGCCCTTAGTTTTTAATAACACAAACTATAACTTGACTAACTGAGTTGCCATAAGTAACGTTATGTCTATTATGTGCATATACTGCTATTGAATGAAAAAAGTGAGGTGATAGGGCAATGTGGTACATTGTACAGCCCTGCGATACAATCAATTCAATTTCTACCAAATTCAAAGTTTCAGTAGAGCAATTAAGAAACGCAAACTGCCTTATTAATAAGGAGGTTTCTCCGGGCCAGCGTGTATGGGTATGTACTTCAGAACGGCAGCAAAATACTTATGTAGTAGCGCCGGAAGATAATTTATATTCTATTGCAGAAAAATTCAGTACAACAGTAGAAGTTTTGAAGGAGTTGAATAATTTAACTGGTGATCTAGTTTTACCTGGACAGCAGCTGATTATAAGTGCCCCTATTGTCATTCCTGAGTCAAGCGAAACACTTGAAGCTATACGATTAGGGGATGAAATGGCTATATTTAAAGATCATAGAGCAGTTGGTGGGAGGAAGAATGTAACTATATATAAAATTGGGGATTCCATTTACTACATGAGCAAAATGGCTATAGATGAAGGTCGGCGAACTTCACTTTGCAGAAAGGTAAACGGCAGATGTGTGGAGCATGTCAACACCTATCAAACTCCATTTTATGTTCTTCCTCAGAACACAGCATGGGCTGGATTGGGGGATTTTGGGGTGGTCATAAATACAAGGAGAGATAATAAATTGGCCTATGCTATTTTTGCGGATTGGGGTCCTAAGGAAACCAGAGGGATTAGAAGGACGGAATTGGTAGGTACACTTGGAGAAGGTTCTGTAGCCCTAGGGAGGTCTATTGATATAACAGGAATTCGTCCCAATCCTCTCTCAGCATACCAGCTTGATGGTATTCTATATATTGTATTCCCCGGTTCTGGAGAAGGGCAAGGTAAGCTTAAAAAAATCGAGGAAATCAATAATCGGGGAGCGGAACTTTTTGGCCAGTGGGGCGGGATGGAGCAGGTTAATACAATCTTGCAAAACCATTATCGCGAGAGTGGGGGAATGTAATATGTGGTATATTGTTGGACGAGGAGATACCATAAACTCCATAAGCAACAGATTTAAAGTATCAATTAGGCAATTAGCTATGCTAAATGTCTTGGCAGATGGAAGATTATATATAGGTCAGAAAATTCTTATACCCAACAGGGAAAGTAGAGAATTTGTTTATACAGTTCAGACCAACGACACTTTATCCTCAATTGCCAAGCTGTATAACACTACAGTAGATAAATTAATAAAAATAAATAAGTTGAAAGGCCCTTCAATAGATATAGGTCAGCAGCTCATTATTGATGAAGCAGTAGAAGCGCAGCCAGTAGTAGAAGAATCTGTTGAAAATGTAGTGTCTGATATGGAACAAATAGACTCTGTAAATGATGTTATGCTGGATAGGATAATACCTGTATGGAGAGTACCGGGTAAATTAGAGTCTTTTTTCTTTATAAGCAAAATGGCAGTAACAGCTGACGGGGCCCCTAATGCATATAGTAAGGATAATAGTGCGGCCTTGGATTTTCTCAGTAATGCGGGCTCAGCCGGGAACTGGTGGAGCCTTGCTACAGATACCGGAAAGCCAAGCGGAACACCACTGGAACAGAAGGGAACGGATCCTGTACTTTTTATCTCCCAGACATACTTGGCGGATTGCAGCAAGCCTGATGACGACATTACAAAATATGTAAATGCTAATAAGGTTCCTTATTTTGCTCTTCCCGCCCACAACCTGATGGGTGCCACTATAGGGGACTTCGGAGCTGTTGTTAATGTGAATACTAATAAAGTTGCCTATGCGATACTGGCAGACGTAGGTCCCGATGATGAGCTTGGGATAGGCTCAATGGCGCTTGCTCGAGCCCTTGATATCGATCCGAGCCCAAAGAGCGGGGGCATAGAGAACGGAGTAATGTATATAGTATTTCCAGGTACCGGTGCTGGCCCGTGTAAACTCAGAACTATTGAAGAAATCAATCGTGAAGGGCAAAGATACTTTGAACAGTGGGGTGGGATGGCACAAGTTGATGCTCTGAGACAATCAAATCCCGGGCTGTTTTCTTTTACAGCACTTTAGTTTTTATATAAAATAAATGCAGCGCAGGGAAAACTGGTGCAATGCTTACTGTTAAGCATAGGTGAAAGCCTGTTAAATCAGTTTTTCTTCGCGCTTTTTATATAGATAATTTATGTTAATATAAAGCAGGAGTTGTAGTCTTTTCAAAGGTAAGAGTTTACTTTGTTTTTCAATAATACTGTGGTAAAATATTTATAAAAACTCAGGAGGAAAACATATGAAAAAAACTAAAAGTTTTTTTGCTTACATAACTCTTATAGCCCTAATAATAGGTATATCAAGTATTCAGCCAGTGTTTGCCTATGATGATGTCCCTCAAATTACCGACTTTTACTTTGATTCCTATACTTTTTATATAGATTTAGGTACTACTAAAAATGCTAAAGCTATTATGAAATTTTCCGATGGCTCGGAAAAGCATGTTATTGATTTAGCTATTCACCAGGCAGACCCTAAAAAGTATACCAATGAGTATATGAAAAATAATAATATTCTTATAATTCAACCGGGGATGGTATTTGAGACTTCAAACCCCAATGTAGTAACTATAGACAATAAAGGCAATATAACAGGTAAAAGTGTCGGCACAGCTGTGATCACCGTAACATGCGGAGTTAGAAAAGGTGCTGCTATAGTTTGTGTCAATGAGGTAAAGGAAATGCAGGCTAAAGCTGATGTGCCGAAGGATAAATACTGGATTATCAATTTCAATAGAGATGTAGATAGCAAAACCATAACAGCGGATTACATAAGTGTTTTTGATTCTAATAATAACAAGGTGAATGTTGGGGTAAACAGTACCACCGACAAAAGGCTGGCTGTAATTACTCCTCCTGTTGGCGGATACCTGCCGGGGCAGACCTATAAGCTGTACATCAATGGTAATGTAAAGTATACCAATAGCCAGAATGTACTGGTAAATTCCTACACTATGAAATTTACAATAGAAAAAT
Organism: Clostridia bacterium; assembly: GCA_026416815.1. GTDB lineage: Bacteria > Bacillota > Clostridia > Acetivibrionales > DSM-2933 > SKW257. The sequence continues at coordinate 21,901 of JAOAEJ010000006.1, forward strand.
AAAATAGTTTGTACAAAAAAGGCTTGCAGGCCTTTTTTGTTTGAGCTGCATATTATAACAAAGAATCGATGGCTTGTGATTATAGAGTTTATATACGGATATTAATATTTGTCCTTTAGGCGGAGCAATATATGTGCTGCCGACAACGCTAACCCCCCGAGTACCGTTCCGATGGCTAAGCCGTAAAATGTACGGAGTGCAGATACTTCAATAGAAGTGAACACGTGACAGAAGCTGTTTACCATTGAGATACTTCCTATAGTTATGCCTATACCTAGAGGTAACAAAAATTTTGAACTTACACTCTTACTCGTTAAATATACAAAAAGGAACAGTGACGGGTAGCCTATTAAAAACTCCTTAAACCTTGGGCGAACCAGCAGCCAGCGCTCTAATAACTTCCTCAATTCCAATTCAATAAAAGATGGAGGTATTAATGAGTTATTGCCGCTTCTGGAGATATAAATATAAAATACAAATGCTGCAGCAGCTAGAAGGAGTGTATAAGACCATTTCAAGTTATGATTCTTAAAGCCTATAAAAGTGTTCTTTATCTCCTTATAGCCTTTAAAAACTAGAAAATAGTTAATTATAAATGCTACAACAGGAATAGTATACGCCTGTATGACTCCGTCAAATACAAGTATATTCATCGTATAACGGATATCAGCCTGTGTTGTAACAACTGTGTACATACCGGCAGCATTAACAGCAAGGATTATAGCCAAGGAGGAAATAAGCCTTACTATAAAAGTATTTTCAGTACTGCTTTTAAGATATTTAAGTACCAACAAGCCTGAAAAGGATGGGTAAAATACCGCCGATGATATAGCCAGAATATGAGTCAGTTCGGAAGTATGGTAGGTGTTAACCTGAATTACAGCAAATACTCCAATTATACCTATAATGGCCGCTGCAGATAAAGAAATAAGCCGTGGGTTGAAAAGGTAGTACCAATAAAGCAGTACACCGAAAAACAAGCTTACAAAAACCAGTACATTATAAAAGCTGACAGGAGTCTTGGCTGATAGCTTTACAATAGGCGTATCCACTGAATATCCCTTTAAAGATATAAACTTATTAAAGTTTCTAACAGTTTCAAGAGTATCTGTAAGCCTTTGGAAATCACCGGAATTTTGAGACTTCAAGGGCCGTATATAAATAAACCTTATACCTCTGTCTACTACGCAGCGAAGCCAGCGGTAAAACATGTCGTTTCCGTTAATATGGAGCAGGTCTTTATCAGAAATGATGTAAGTACGGTTTATAGAATAACCGGTAGCGGGGATGAGTGTTTCAAGACCTTGCTGGTCAACATATCCAACCTGAGAAGGCGTCTCTATTATTCCCGTAATAATTGCGTGCTTTTTTAGAAGTTCTTCAGTAGCTGTAAGGTGGTATGGGTTTCCTACTACCTGATAGCCGTCAAATATAATATATTTTATATTAAAAGTGCTTACCAGCCTTTCCAGGCCGTAGATATACCTACTATTGGAATCTGCATAACTAACGGGACGCAGCAAAATATCAAAGCCTTTACTTCTTAACATGTTAAACGTATTTGGATAGTGAGATAGCATAGAATAGGGAGCTTTAACCGCTATCGTCTTAACACCGGAATTTTTCAACTCCAACAGTATAGTTTCAAAATCAATGCCGGAAATACGGGCAGCGTTAAAAAACTCATCAAAATCAGCCACAGGAACTATCGACTTATTTATGCTTTCATTTGACACTCTTATTGAAAACCCTGATGAGATTGCTATCAGACTCAATACAAGGAAAACCCAGAGTGTAAGCTTTATCCTTCTATCCACAGTTATGAACTCCCAATATATTGATTAGCTACATAAATTGCGATAATGATTTAGGGAGAACTTCGTTGTAGATTCTTTTTTGCAATTTATATAGCAGCAAGGCACAACAATCAAGGAAGCGCATTTTTAACATTATAGATAGTTTACAGTAAAAGTGATTATATCCAGTTAGGCAAATCACACTTACCACAGCTCATTGCCTAACTGGAAATCACTAAGTTTACAGTAAACTATCTTTAGAATCAATAGAATTTTGTAATATTAAAATGCACTAGCATATTATTATATGTTTCCCAAACGATAATATCAAGCCTTCAGCTGGGTGCTTGCCTTATTAATCAAATAGGGAAGCCTCTTTTGGCCACTTAATAACTTCTTGTAATCAAGTTTCCCATTTATATTCCTGGGGAGTTTACCAGTAAAGTAAATCTCCTGGGGGCAAGCATGTCTGGAAAGATGCTCCAAGCAAAAGGCTCGTATATGCTCTGTAGAAAGGTCTTGGTTACTTCGGACAACCCAGGCAGCAACCCTTTGTCCTCGTAACTCATCATCAATACCTCTAACCGCAGCTTCCGTTACCCCTGGGCACAGGCTCAGAATTTTTTCAACCTGCTCAGGGATAATTTTATTACCGCCCTTATTTATAACATTGGTTTCTCTACCCAACAAATATAAATATCCTTCATCATCAATTCTACCCATGTCACCTATTGTTGCTTTAGGCTTGTAAAAGGGAGCGATATAGGGGCTTTCCACCCAAATTAGACCGCTGCTGTCTAACCACATATTTACACCTGGAAAGGCCTTTCCCACAGAATCCGGGTGTTTGAGCAAAGCCTCTGTAAGGGCATAGCTCACATGTCCTAGTTCGCTTGCTCCATAATACTCACAGAATTGCGCATTTGGAAATTTTTCTCTAAGACTTTTTACTGTGATGATATCCATTTTAGAGCCGGCACTTACCAGTGATTGGATATGATAAAGGGGCTCCTTCATACTCTTGAGGAGTATGCGGTAATTGGTGGGGACCATAAATATAGTGCTTACATTGTTCTGAGAAATTTCACTTATCCAGGTTCGGGGCAGAGTGGTTGACGCAATGACGACTGTACCGCCTTCGTGAAGCATATGTAAGCAGCTGTTAAGGTTGGCAGTATACACAAGGGAGCCAGTAACAAACAGTCTGTCAGCACAGCTTATGCCAAAAACCTCACTCTGGGGGGCAAAGGCAGCTGTCCAGCTCTGGTGGTCACGCCATATAAGTTTGGGAGTTCCTGTACTACCCGAGCTGAGGGCTCCTAAAAAGAAATCTGAAGACTCTACCAAGGGTAAGGAGGAGGTAGTATTACAGGGTAAGATAAAATCTTCAGTGATGAATAAGTCGGGCTCAATGGTGTTAACTATATCCTCAAGTACCTTTAGTGGTGTTGAAGGATCTATAAGTACAGAAGCCAGACCTGCACGGGCTGCTCCAATAAAATAACAGAGCTGCATTATCGGCTCATGCAGCTTTATTATTACTTTGCTGCCTTTTGGAGCAGAACAAGCCAGTCTATAGGCTAAAAAGTCTATTTTATCGGCAAAATCTATGTAAGTAAGTGCTAGGGAACCGTTAATAAGGCATATCTTATCCGGTTGTTCTTCTTTCCATTTATACAGATTTTCATATATCAGCATTTAAACTATCCGCACCTTTCAACCAGTGTTGCTACTCCTTGGCCTCCTGCTACACCTATTGAAGCTATTCCTTTATCACCGTTTATTCTCTTTAAGGCTGCGATCAGATGGAGAAGAATAATAGCTCCTGAAGCACCATAAGGGTGACCGTAAGCTAGTGCTCCACCTAAAATATTTACTTTATCAAGCTCTACGCCCAATTTACTGCAGCATGCCAGCACTTTTACCGCAAAGGCCTCATTTATCTCAAAGGCATTTATATCTTGTACCGAAAGATTATGTTTATCCAATAGTTTATTGATTGCGTATACCGGGCCGAGAGGAAAGTAGTTTGGGTCATTGCCTGCACTGCATGAATCAAGGAGAACAGCTTCGGGCTTTAAATTGTACTTGTCTACCGCTGTCGAGGAGCAAAGCAGTACTGCAGCCGCACCATCATGAGTAAGACAGGCATTGCCGGCAGTGATTTTACCGTCGGTAGAAAACGCTGGAGGCATTCGGCTTAAGAGTCTGGGAGTTATATTTGCACGTACACTTTCGTCCTCGTCTATTACCTTTTCATTAATACTCAAAGGTACGATCATATCTCTTAAAAGACCCTCATTACGAGCTTTATATGCTTTATTGTGGCTTGCAAGGGCAAATAAGTCCATATCCTCCCTTGATATATTCATTAATTTTGCTACATTTTCAGCACCTTCACCCATTTCAGGATCACCTATGGCTGGAGTAGAAAAAGGAGCCCTGTCATAAAAGGTGTCTTCTCCTTGAAAGCGGGGGTCACGCCTATTAAACTGTCGTCTTGGAGCCATACTTGTACTTTCAACACCTCCGGCGATGACAGCATCCGCTTGCATTGATTGTATAAGGGCGGCTCCGAGGGCTACAGCACTCAACCCAGAGCCACATTGGAAATCTACCGTTATACCTGGGATGCTGTATGGCCAGCCTGCCTCAAGAAGTGATACCCTGGCTATGTTTCCGCCGGGACCTACTGCATTGCCTAAAATAACCTGATTTACAGCTTCGGGAGGTAATGAAAACTTATTTAAAACTTCATTAAGTACTTTTGCGGCTAGTTTTTCGGGTAAAAAGCTTTTGAGTAAGCCGCCGGTTTTACCTATGGGGGTTCTTGCTCCGCCCACGATATAAACGGCATTCATCGCAAATTCAGCCTGTTCAATTGCTTATTGACAGCCACAGCTACAAGTGAAGCCACAGCTACTTTAAAAATGTCTCCGGGTATAAAGGGTAAAGCTCCTGCAGTAAGAGCGGCTATCAAGCTTATGCCTTTAGCGTGGCTGAGCCATAAGATACCCAGTATGTAAACAGCAATAATTCCTCCGATTGTATTAGCAGCAGCAAGTCGAACTATATTAGTGCCTTTTCCTTTTAACATAGAGATTACTACTGCCCCTACTAAAAATCCTATAAGATATCCACCCCTTGGTCCGGCTAATACACTTGGCCCGCTGGTGCCGCCTGCAAAAACAGGTACGCCTATAATGCCCAATCCGAGGAATACGGCTACACTAGAGGCAGCCTGACGAGTTGTCAAAATGCAGCCTGCAAGCATTATACCCAGAGTTTGTCCTGTAATCGGGACAGGGCTGAATGGAACATTAATAGATACAAAGCCCAAGACAGAAATAATTGCTGCAAATAGTGCAGGGAATACAATATCCCTTACGTTTATTTTTTGTGACATGAAAATGCCTCCTAATAGAGTGAATTTGAAAGGTAATTTCCTTGAGACGTATAAATATTTCCTTTCGTAATTAAAGTCTAATTGATGAAAAGTGTATTGTCAACCTAAAAGAATTGAATGGTTAACGATGATGTGGTATATGCTATAGTTTTTAACAAAAAAAAAGACTTGAAAGGAGTGTAAATCCCTTCCAAGTCTTCTTGTAACCTAAGGTTTTTCTATTACATTAAGGAGTGTAAATCCGGTCTTTTCGTCGGGCAGCCTTACAGTTTCAACCCCGACTATCTCATATATAACAACTTCGCCTACAACCCAAACAGAGGCTCCGTTACGAAGGCAGCCGGTAGTTGTTTTACCTGCTCTGCCGAGAGCGCCATGTATATGGAGGACGGGTTTACCGTCTTTAGTAGGAGCGATGATACCTGTAGCTACAACCTCATGGGCTCCGTCAATGGGTACTGACATGGGCCTTGGAGGCAGTTCTTCGGTTTTCCTTGGGCCTACAATTATATCGCATTCATCTATACAGCCTATCATAGTAACATGGCCTGTTGTAATACCCTTTTCCTCAACGAATTTTTCTATGCACTCCGGGATTATATCACCGTCTTCAAGACGTAATACAAAAACCCTGCCGATTTTTCCTTCTACTGCTTTCATACAAACTCTCCTCATTATTAAATATATATAATTATATAAATATATGACATGTAATGGCAAACAAAACTATTATAGTACACAAAATCAAAAAGAGTCAATCAAGTTTAAAAGACCTAGAAATAGGTCCTAAAGGCCGGGGAAATATGCCCAAGAAGATTCATGGATTTTGACACATTAGGTGTGATATATTAAAATAAAATGGTGCATATTTAAATAAAAATAAAATATGTTACAAAAAATGTAGTTTTATGTAAGGCATTGCTTTGTAGATAGTTAACTACAAAAGTGACTACTGGTAACTATCTTTATACAACACGCTTCAAAGAAAATAAAATAATATCCCATCCAAGGAAGGTAAATAAAACAAATATGAAGACATCATACTCCCAAGGTTACAACCCAAATTTCAAAAAAAGTAACAAAAAGAAAAAAGGAAATAAAGCTAATAGGAATCTAGTTATATTTGGTATAGTGGCTGTAAGCTCTATGTATTTCTCAGGTGGTACTGTACTGGGGTTTTTTATGGCTTTTGCCATAGGCCTGCTAATCGCTGCAGGGATTCTTTTTTTGTTGGACACCTTATTGGCTAAGCCCGGCAAAAGGCCAGGGGCAGGAAAAAGCACAAAGCAGCAAACAACTGTAAATATAGGAACAGTAGAGCATTCAGCACGTACAAAGCAAAAATCCCGCAGATTTAGAAGTATTGAGAGTAAAAACTTTAACTGGGTAGTGGAAGAGGCAGCTGAGCAACCTGTAAAGGTGGAGGAAAAGCCGCAGATAAAGGAAATAAAGGTGGAAGAGAAAAAAGAAAAGTTCATACCCTACCGTTCACCCTTTGATCCTATCATTAAACCTGTGCAGAAAAAAGAGCTGGAGGTTGGGGAGAAAATAGAATCTATAATAGTAGAGCTTGCCAGTGTAGCAAATATGAAAGCTGTAGTGCAAAAGCCTGTAGAGAAGGCTCAAAAAGAGGTGCTTGAAGAAGCGGATGCCGATATACTTGAAGTAAAGGAAAGCGACGACTATCTTGATATAGAAGAAGAGGAAGTTGCTAATGAATTAGAATATACAACCGACGATGGAATTAAAACTGTTGATGTTGTAGAACCATGTACAGAAGAGGGCGTATCCCAGTACATATCAAATGAATTGCCTGACGTGCAAGACGATGAGCTGATGGACATTGAGGAGCAGGAAGAGGAAGAACTAAGAGATATTGATGAAGAAATGAGCGACGAAGAATTCGAGGAAAACGTACTCAAATATGAAGGCCTGAAGGACTTAGACTACGTTGGTGAAGAAGAACAGGTATTGGAAGACGACGATTTGGCATTGGAGGATATACCTTTGGGACTATCCCATGACAGCGGGATTAAAGCCTTGAAAGTTTACTTAAAACGTGAAGCCCGTCCTGAGCCGCCAAAGATAAAGGTAGTACATAAAACTGATGACACAACGATAGAAAAAAAACGCAGGCAGATACATGTACGTCCACCGGTAGAGCTGTTGGGAAAACGAAATGAGCCAGAGAAGGAAGAAGAAGTGGAGATATCCCATGCAGAATATAATGCAAGGAAGCTGGTAGATACTTTGGCAAGTTTTGGTGTAGGCGCTAAGGTTATAAACATAAGTGAAGGACCGGCAGTAACAAGGTATGAGCTTCAACCGAATGTGGGAGTCAAGGTTAGCAAAATAGTCAGTCTTGCAGATGATATAGCCTTAAACCTGGCAGCTACAGGAGTAAGAATAGAAGCTCCAATACCCGGAAAAGCAGCGGTGGGTATAGAAGTACCCAATAAAGAGGTAACTCCGGTATTTCTAAGGGATGTAATAGAAACCGATGAGTTCCTCGATCATCCATCCAAGCTTGCTTTTGCAGTAGGTAAGGACATAGCCGGAAATGTTGTGGTTGCCGATATAGCCAAAATGCCCCATTTGCTTATTGCCGGGGCTACCGGGTCGGGTAAGAGTGTATGTATAAACACCCTCATAGCAAGCATCCTTTATAAAGCATCCCCATCGGAAGTTAAGCTCTTGATGGTAGACCCTAAAGTAGTAGAACTTAGCATATATAATGGTATACCGCACCTTCTCATACCGGTAGTGACTGACCCCAAAAAGGCCGCAGGAGCTTTAAATTGGGCAGTTATAGAAATGACCAATCGCTACAGATTGTTTGCTGACAATAATGTTAGAGATTTAAAGGGCTATAATGCAATGCTGGCGGAGCGAGGAGAAGAAAATCTGCTTCCCCAGGTAGTTATAATAATAGATGAGTTGGCCGACCTGATGATGGTAGCACCAAATGATGTAGAGGACTGCATATGCAGGCTTGCACAGATGGCCAGAGCCGCAGGAATGCACCTTGTCATAGCGACGCAAAGACCATCGGTAGACGTCATCACCGGTGTTATAAAAGCTAATGTACCTTCCCGTATATCCTTTGCAGTATCATCCCAGATAGATTCCCGTACAATTTTGGATATGGCGGGAGCAGAAAAGCTTCTGGGCAGGGGAGACATGTTGTTTAATCCTATAGGGGAACCCAAGCCTGTAAGGGTACAGGGGGGCTTTATATCCGATAAGGAGGTAGAGTCTATAGTAGCTCACCTAAAGGCTGGAGTTACAGCAGAGTACGATGAAGACATTCTAAAAGCCATAGAGAAACAGCCGGAAGCAGCACAAGCTGAATCACAGAACAACAGCAACGGTGACGATGAGCTCCTTCCTCAGGCAATCGAAATGGTAATAGAACTTGGACAGGCTTCAGCATCATTTATACAAAGAAAATTCAAGGTTGGCTATTCAAGAGCTGCCAGAATTATAGATCAGATGGAGGCATGGGGAGTAGTTAGCAAAGCTGATGGAAGCAAACCCCGCCAAGTACTGGTCACAAAACAAGAATGGGCAGAATTGAATGCATAGAAGAGTTGTAAATATAAAGCAAATGCCCGCCGATTGGCGGGCATTCTACTACAATACTGAGTTATTGTTTTAACGGTTCACAGTATGTATTTTATCGGTCGAGGCAATCTCTAGATTATCCTCCCAAAGATACTTCTTGGTTTCTTTAACAAGCACTCCGCTTAAAAATAACAAGGAAATAAGATTGGGGATTGCCATAAGACCATTCGTAAGGTCTGCAAAATCCCAAACCAGCGAAAGTGAAAATATCGAGCCTACAAAAACCAAAGCTGTGTATACGATCTTATAGGGGATAATAGCCTTTTTGCCCAATAAATATTCAATGGTTTTTTCAGAATAGTATGACCACCCAAGTATAGTTGAAAAGGCAAAAGTTATAAGCCCCACAGTCAAAACCAGTGCTCCTACCACCGGGATGGTAGAGAAAGCAGCCCTGGTAAGAGTAGCGCCTTTCAATCCCTGCTGCCAAAAGCCTGAGTTAACAATTACAAGGCCGGTCAATGCGCATACAATAACAGTATCCCAAAACGTGCCTGTCGAAGAAACGAGTGCCTGTTTCACCGGATTTTTTGTCTGTGCTGCTGCTGCAACTATAGGAGCACTACCAAGACCCGATTCATTCGAAAATAGCCCTCTGGCTATTCCATATCTCATTGCATACATAATACTGGCCCCTGCGAAGCCTCCAACTGCAGCCTGGCCTGTAAATGCAGATTGTAAAATGGTCAATACTGTAGATCCCAGTGTTTTATAACCCATTATAAGAATTATTGTGCAGCCTAAAATATAAAATCCAGCCATAAACGGTACCAGTATATCGCATACCCTTGCTATACTTTTTATACCTCCAAGAACCACTACAGCTGTCAGCACTGTCATTATCAACCCCGAAATCCATGTAGGAATTTTAAATGTTTCATAAACCATTGTTGAAATGGAGTTAGCCTGCACCATACTACCTATACCAAAAGCGGCTATACTGGCAAATGTTGCAAACAAAATTCCCAGCCATTTTTTCTTCATCCCGTATTCAAGTACATACATAGGACCGCCTGCCATAGTGCCATCCGAGGTTTTGACCCTGTATTTTACCGAAAGGAGGGCCTCGGAATACTTTGTAGCAATGCCGAAAACCCCTGTAAGCCATGTCCAAAGCACTGCTCCAGGACCACCTAATGCTACTGCCGTTGCGACACCTACTATATTTCCAGTACCTATAGTAGCAGCTAGAGCGGTGGTGAGAGCACTAAATTGGCTTACATCCCCAGCCGAATCCGAGTCTCTGGTTACCGAAAGCTTAATTGCCTTGCCTATGAATTTCTGTATAAACCTAAGTTTGAAAGTTAAAAAAATATGAGTCCCAAATAGTAGTATTAAAAGCGGCCATCCCCATAAAGCACTACTAAGTTGAGAAATAACACTTCCTATATTCTCCATAATCACTTCCCCTTTTATCATTTTTTTAGATACTCCGGCATGAAATACATGCCCTCCCAATTCTAAACAAGGTAAAACCTGCAAATGGTTTAGTATCATATAATTATTGTATCCGACTGGATATAAATAATTTAACTATTAACCTTGAAATGAAAAATTTATGAAAAAATCTCTCAAACGATAAACAAGCCCTATATTGATAAGGTCAGTTTGTTATATAATAAGTAAAAATGTATCATTGAAGGGTAAATAATCATATGACCTATATTTATAAAGCTGTAGCAAATATAATAAAACGAAAAATGCCGGTTATGGCCATGAGATTTTATAATAAAGCGTATAGGCGTAAGAAGGGAAAAGCAGATAAAGAGCTGCTGCTGGATATGGCTGTGGTCTACGATGAAATAGGAGATATTGTATCGGCAGAAAGAAAGTACATGGATGTGCTGAAGCTTGACCCTCTGGAAGCCAGAGCATACTATGGCTTAGCGGTACTATACGATAATCAGAAGGACTATTCCAATGCAATACAATACTACAAGAAAGCGATAGATATAGACCCTCAATACACAAAAGCTCATTTTTTCCTTGCCAATGTATATGATGAAATTGGTGAAAAGGAATTGGCTGTCACATACTATAAAAAAGTTATAGAGCTTGACCCGGATGATTTCTGGGCACACCTAAATCTAGGTGCCGTATATGAAGAGACAGACAAAAATGACTTGGCATTAAATATGTTTAAAAAAAGTCTTGAAATTAATCCTAAGCATTATAAGGCTTTATTTAATTTGGCAGTAATATTCAATAAGCTAGGTTATAATGAGAAAGCCATACACTGCTACACAAAATCAATAGAAGAGAACCCAAATTACCCATATACTTACCTAAACATGGCAGTAATGTACAAGGAGCAAAGTGACTATGAAAAAGCAATAGAAATCATAAGTAGAGGGATTGGGTACAACAAAAAAACATCCTACTTATACTATAACAGGGCGTGTTTCCTGGTACATTTAAATCGATTGAGAGAGGCACTAGACGACTTGCTTACTGCAACTGAACTAAGCCCTGGACTGGTTGAATATATGAAGAAAGATGAAGAACTAGACCCGGTAAAGGAGCTTGAAGCTTATAGGGCTTTATGGGGGAATTAGCAGTATCAAAAGGCAATGGAAAAGAATATACTTCCCACTGCCTTTTGGATTATTTGAAATCTTCACCGTAATATGTAGAGGCTATATAGCTTCACGCTCAATTTTGGTGAGACTATTCAAAACCAGCTCATAAGAGTGATCAATCATCCAGTACAACTCTTGTTCCGAAATGGAGCCGTCAACTACTATGGTATTCCAGTGCTTCTTGTTGAGGTGATAACCTGGAGTAACAGAAGCATATTGCTGTCTTAAGTTATCAGCTAAAAAAGGATCACACTTTAATGAAATATTCAGCTTATTTGCCTTCATAGATATAAGTGCAAACATCTTTGAAGAAACTTTTATTACCAGTACATCAGGACCAAAGGGGTAATCCTCGGTAGCCCCCTTCTTTGATAAACAATAGCTTGTTAAAATCTTTCCGTCCATTTTTTCACCTTTAAAGTCAAGTAATTTATATAGATAGTTTACAGTACGCTATCTTAGATAGCAATAATATGCAATTCCTAGACACAATATGGAAATAAATGTTTGGTAACCTGGTTCAATATTTTACCATATGATGGTTGCTATAGCAAGGTATATTGATTTGTACTGGGGTGAAAATCTGAAAGTATGTAAATTCCAGGCTTTAGCAATATATCATTCAGCAATTATTTCCGACGAAAATTCCTTTTAGTTTTTCGTAAAATATGATACTCTCTTTATTATACAACAAAAACGCAAAAATGCTACACAAATCGACAAAAATTACTACATATCTCAGTAACTGTATTTTGAATTGAGGAGGATATTCATGTTCAATACTTTAATGAAAAAAATCCTGTCAGCAATGCTGCTTTTAACCTCAATATGTACCATATTGTTTTCAGTAGTATCATACTATGAGGTACAAAAATCTGTTATGAGTCAGATGAAGAATGATGGAGCCACTTTGGTTACCAGCATTAGACGGGAAATTAAAAAGTATGAAATACGTGACTTAAATCAAATTCAAGACGTTTTTCAGGAAGTCAAGAATGAGAGTGATGGAAATATAGTTTACATATCACTTTCTGATAGTAATGGGAAGATATTAATATCCGATAGCAATAAAGCACCGAAGGAAATGGGGAATATTGGAGCTCCAGAAGGAGAACGATCGGGTGAATCTAATGTAGACGCCGTATCAGCTGCTACCAAAGGAGAAAATGCAACAGCTGCAGTCAGTAAAATTAAAATATCCGGACAAGTTCTAACAACATCTTCGGGAGAAGCGGTTTATAGTGTTTCTGCACCATTTGCCTACAATACAAGCTTGACGGGTACTCTGAATATTGGGATTTCATTGAGAGTTATGCATGACGAAATAAGACATACTCTTATTGAAATTCTTGCAATCGCATTAGTTATATTGCTATTTACAGTCTTAATAGGGCTTTTAATATCAAGGTCTTTGGTGAAACCTGTAAACGATATAATGTATAAACTCAATGATTTTTCTAAGGGCGATTTTACCGTTGAGTTCTCTAGCAAAGCCAAGGATGAAATAGGTAAACTTGCAAACGCATTAAATACGTCGGTAGGAGTATTAAAAAACACTATAGAGCCGGTACGAACTGCTATTAACGAGCTATATGGGATAGCTACTTTTCTGACCAAATCAGAGGGAGAAGCAGCAGCTTCCGGGGAGGAAGTTTCACAGAGCGTAGAAGAAGTAACAAATATTATATCCAATCAAAATACCAATATATATTATATAGCACAAAAGCTAGCTGGATTTGGTGATAAGCTGGACAAAATACTAAATGAAATTGAAAATATAGTCATAAGCAACGACAGGATAAAGGAAACATCAAGTTTAGGAAGCAGCAATCTTCACAATCTGGTCAATTCGGTTGAGGATGTAAGGGTTTCCTTCCACGCTTCTACTAAGAAAATAATATCCCTAAATGATGATGTAAGCAAAGTAAACGAAATAACCGGTGTTATAAATAATGTAGCCGAACAAACCAACCTTCTTGCTCTTAATGCAGCAATTGAATCTGCAAGAGCCGGTGAGGCGGGAAAAGGGTTTTCGGTTGTTGCAGAGGAAATAAGAAAGCTAGCTGAACAGGTAATGAAGTCTTCAAAAAGTATAAACCAATTAATTAACTCCATAACATTTAGTGCGCAGGATGTGGTGCAAGGGACTGTTGCAATTACAAGCAAAATGGATACCCAGGTAGGTATTATAAAGGAAACGGTAACGTCTTTTGACGGTATACTTGCTGAGATAAACGGAACAATTGCGCAAATGAATGGTATTTCTGTAGCGCTAAAGGACATATTTGAGGAGAAGGAAGAGATTGTTGAGCGAGTTGAGGAAATCTCTGCTATCTCGGCCCAGGTTTCTGAATCAACCCAGGAAATCTCGGCAACAATGCAAAATCAATCGGCAAATATGCAGCAGCTTTCCGACTTAGCGCAAAACCTGAATGACATGGCGGATGGACTTAAAGAAAAGATTAATGTCTTTAAGACGGTAAAATAAATAAGACACATAAAAAGTAGAAGACTGGAGTCAGTGTACTCCAACCTTCTACTTTTACATAGGATAACCTATTCAAAGGTAATTTGGTTTTCCTTCTTTATCAATGTCATAGCATACCCCACATAAAATACAGCTATTAAATAATAAACTAGCCAGAAAAACGGTACATTAATAGCAGCAGCGGATAAAATAACTTTAAGAATAATGGGTAGTGTAAGGGAATAAACCGCCATCTTAAATATATCTTTAAAAGTAAGGCCAGCACTGACAATTGCATTTAGCAATAGTCCTATTATGCTTATCAATAAGGCACTTAAAAGCTTCCCGATAATAAATACTATGAGGCCGAATAATACAATAAACACGCTTATAAATTTGAGAAAAGGAAGCCACTGACCGATATCGGATTTAGTAAGCTTTAATCCAGCTAAAGAACTGAATTCTGTGGTTTGGATATTGCCTAAATTTTTTTGAATCATTTTATCCTTTAAAACTAGCATTCCGTTATCATAATTATTAAGCGCTTCTACACCGGTTCGGCCTGAGGTATCAATAATAAAAATTGCACCGTCCTCCTCTGTGGTTACAGGCATTGGACCGGATACATTCAACTCACCGTTTTCCAGAACAAATTCAGGTATATTTTTCTCAAAAGCACTAATGAATGTGGAGATACCTCTGTTGAACTCCAGTACAGGTCGTATCATGCTTATTGTACCGAGAATCAAACAAAGCAGCAGTAGATAAGAGATTGATTTTCCTACCGATTGTTTAATAAGGTTTTTGTAGTAACCAAAATCCGATATACTTTTTACAGCTTTGGTAAAAAAATTTGTATTCACTTCTTCCATATATTACACCTATCCTTTCTTAATATAGAATTTTAGCATATAAAATATACCTTTTCAAATAATTGTTATTTCATATCCCTCTGCTTTATTCTTAAATATATCCCTAATAAAAATTAAATTAACCCCTTGTGCTAATTAAAATATCAAACTTTTGATCTTTGACAAGTTCATATTTCCAATCAGCTTATTAATATAAAAGCATATGTTAAATGCTAAAATCTTAGTATTTATGCGGCTTATAAGCCCTAAATAAGA
>JAOAEJ010000016.1 GCA_026416815.1 Clostridia bacterium
TTTTTCGGGTACGACTGCCTATAAAAGTTTCCATTAAATTCTAGTAAATATCAAGTTTTCATGTATTGGCTGACTATCCCTAAATTATTGGATATGTCAACCGATGAAATTTTGTAAAAAAGTTTTATGCAACATTATTGAGCAGAATTAACAATTAATATTTAAGAAATTACTAATCAAAACTTTTCCATACTCTGATAAAATAGACTCCGGATGAAACTGAAGCCCGAAAACTGGATAATGCTTATGCTCAAGTGCCATGATTGTATCATCTTCAGTATATGCCTGAATGTTTAAACATTCAGGCAATCCCTCTCTCATCACTGCTAACGAATGGTATCTTACAGATTGAAAAGGTGATGGCACTCCTCTAAATATTCCTTTTCCGTTATGATAAACTTTCGATTGCTTTCCATGTACGATATCCCTTGCCAAGTTTACTGTTCCGCCTAATGCCAACCCTATAGCTTGATGGCCAAGACATATACCTAATATCGGTATTTTGCCCATAAACTCCCGAATAAGCTCCACTGAAATTCCCGCTTGACTTGGATGCCCAGGACCAGGTGAAATAATTATATGAGAGGGAGCCAATTCACGTATTTGTTTAAGAGTTATCTCATCGTTCCTCTTTACAGTAATATGTTGATTAATTTCACCTATGTACTGGTAAAGGTTATATGTAAAGGAGTCATAGTTATCAATCAAATATATCATATATAGTGCTACCCCTTTTGACAAAACATTTGACCTTCAATTCCACTGCCATATAAAAGAGAACGTTTCAAAGCAAAACCTTTATCTAAAGTTTCCTGATACTCATTTTCAGGTTTGGAATCCCACACAATCCCACCACCAACTTGATAGTAAGCTCTCTGTCCATTTACAAGTATGGTTCGGATAACAATATTCATGTCCATATCACCATCAAACCCAATGTACCCGATTGCCCCTGTATATATATGCCTGCACGTAGGCTCAAGCATGTCAATGATTTCCATAGACCGAATCTTTGGAGCACCAGTAATAGAACCACCAGGAAAAGTTGCCTGCAAACAATCCACTGCATCACATTCGTTTCTTAGCTCTCCAGTGACTGTTGACACCATCTGAAACACAGTAGCATACTTTTCAATCTTGAAAAGTTCTGGGACCTTTACGCTTCCAAACTTACATACTTTTCCTATATCATTTCGCATAAGATCAACAATCATTAGATTTTCAGCTTTATCTTTAATGCTATTAATTAGAGTTTCCTTATTTAATTTATCTTTTATTCCACATCCTCTCGGCATAGTTCCTTTTATAGGACGTGTCTCAACATAGTTTTTCCTTATCTTTATAAATCGTTCCGGAGAACTACTAAGTATCTTCATGTCTCCATAATTCATATAAGCAGCAAAGGGAGCCGGATTTATAGTTCTAAGGTAAGAATAAATGTTTATAGGATGTCTATTAATAAGAGTAGTAAACCGTTGCGTCATATTAACCTGATATATGTCACCACAACGAATATATTCACGTGCTTTTTCAATGGCTTTGCAATATTCTTCCTTAGAAAAGTTTGATATGATACTAACCTCGTTATGAACGAAAGGAAGATCAAGAATATTAAAATCCTCTATCTCCGCTTTTTTTATTTTATTTTTGATGTCTTCTAATTTACTTCGAGTTGAATTTTCATAGCTATCGGATATATTAACTGATGTAATATATGCTTTATGTTTTAAATGATCAAATACAATTGCAATATTATAAAAACCAAATACCATATCAGCTAACCCAAGGTCATCCGTTGCTTTTTGTGGTAACTTTTCAATGTGATGGCACAGATCATATGATAGAAAGCCAATTGCGCCTCCAACAAATGGAAGGTGCGTATTATTTTTTATTTGAAACCTGCTAAGCAATTCTCTAAGAAACCTGAACGGATTACCACTGATAGTTTTAAATAAACCATTTTCCCATATATGTATAATGTTTTTCTTCGCCTCTACACGCATAAAAGGCTCTATTCCAATGATTGAATACCTCCCTAACCTCAAATGATCCATACCGCTATCGAGGAAAACACTGTATTCTTTGTTGTGGAATAATTTATATATATCAAAAGCAGAAAGAGCTGTGTCAAGCATTTCTATATGGATGTTTTCCATCACCCGTCAACTCCTTTATTACTTACTATCTGTTTAAATCGCTACTTTAGTTTCAGCAATTAACAAAATGATATCTTTTCTCCTCAACGAACGACACAAACCAACCATTAATGGTTGATTTGTGTGTAGTTTAACAGGCGCTACACACGATATATCAAAGCGAACTCCCCAAATTGCATACTCTCTATTGACCTGTATAATATTAATCATTTGTTTTTATACTTTCCTCAACAACTCAAGTCCTACAGTAAACTGCCTTATTCCCCCCATAAACTCTATTTCGAATGAGGCTTCCATCTTTTTTCTGTTAATTTCTTTAATAACACTTTCCATCCCAACCATAGGACCGCTTTCAATATAAATTTTATCCCCTTCAATAAAACCCATTGATGACTCAATACAGTGATCGTCATTGCAAAAGTGCAAGAGTGCTGCTCGCTCATCTTCCCTGACAGCAATCTCATCTGAGTTTCCATACCTTAAAATCCCAATCATGTCTTTGGATGCTCTTACGAAACGATGCGTGCGTTGTAAGAACTCTACACTTTCCAAATCCGATTCAACAAATACATACCCTGGAAACATAATGTTCAGCTCCTTCTTCACTTTACCGGCTCTTTTAAAAAGAGTTTCCAACATGGGTATGAACGGTACAATATCCTCATCATATAATTGATCCAGTATCCTTTTTTCAACTTGTCTCTCACGACCCTTGAAGACCCAGAATATATACCAATATAACATCTGCTTCCCCCTATTTATTGGCATCAAGGCACAGCTTCGCCCTTTCGTCTACATTATTTCTCCAATTTGGCATGGTACACTAGCGGTTAATCACTGTATGATCCTTATCTTCCATCAGGGAGACCCACCCCCCTACTTCCAATAAGTGTTTGAAATGAGCAAACGGCAAATATACTACTGCTATTTCATGTCGTTATAACAACAAAAAATATACATAGAAGATGTGGAATCAAAAGAGACATAGATTCCTCATTATGGCTAGGAAGTATCAAAATAACTCTTTATGTGACTAAAATCTTAGCCCTGAAAATACATTTTCAAAGCCTTTTATATACAATATATTACTATGCTACCATATTGCAGAAAATTCTGCAACAGATTTAGCAAAAATAGTTTAATAATACCAATTTTTCCTTATAATATTACTAATATAAATCGCACTAAGCTTAGATCTGAGCTGTCGGACAAATCATTCCTAGCGTTACGTTTTTCACTCAAAGAGTTCAGAAACTAAAAGAGGAAAAAGCAGAACGTAGAACCCCTCTCACCTTCACATTTAGCCACCAAGATAAAATTTCATCTGATACAACATACAGAAAAAATTTTGGCCGCATAGTATTAAGCTCCATTTACCACAAGCTTGAAATTAATAAGTTCCTCGCAAACCGCCAACGCAGTTCAAGCATAGAGTTTGACACCAATACCATTATGAAGCTTCTTGTTTTTTCAAGATTACTCACTCCTGCTTCAAAAAAAGAAAACCTTTGAGGGTAGGGAAAGCTATTTTGATAAAACTAATTATACTCTTGATGACGTTTACCGCTCTCTTTCATTTTTCAACAAGTAAAGCAGTAATCTTCAGCTTTGGCTCAATGAAAGGATCAAGCAATCCTACGGACGTGACTCAAGCCTAGTTTATTATGATGTAACAAACTACTACTTTGAAACAGATAAAACTGATGATTTTAAAAAGAAAGGCCCCTGTAAGGAGCATAGGCCAAACCCGATTGTCCAGATGGAGCTATTTATCGATAACAACGGCATCCCCATTACATTTAAGTTGTTTCCCGGTAATACCCATGATTGCCTGACATACCGCCCCAACCTTTCACGCATTAAAAAAGAATACGATCTTGGAAGGGTAGTAATTGTGGCTGATAAGGGCATTACCACCGGCGACAATATTTGGTATACCTTGTCTGCAAAAGACGGCCATGTTTTTAGCATGTCTATTAGGGTGCAGATAAACAATTGAAAGAGTATGTTCTCAACCAAGATAGCTATGAGTGGTGCGGAAAAGAGTTCAAGCGAAAATCACGACTTTATCCAAGAACCATTCTTGTGACAGCTGCAAATGGCAAAAACTAAAGAAAACTGTACATGAACTGTCAAAGCCCCGAGTACACATAACATAATATTGATTGAAATAAATCATATCATTCATAAAAGTGACTTGAAAATGAAACGTGTCTTAGCTATAATATAAAAGATAGGGGGGATGAACTATAAGGAAAAGCAGGAAACATTGTGCATAGCAAGGGCTATTGCATATCACTCAAACAGAATATCAATAGCCTTTGTTATCCTAAAGAATAATTTTTAGGAGGGCACAATGGGCTATGTTCACGCTTTGGAAATTCTGCCCGAAGGATTGATTGAAGAAATCCAAGAATATGTTGACGGGCAAGTTATATACATTCCAAAAATAAAATCAAAAAGATGTAAGTGGGGAGAAAAGACAGATAC
>JAOAEJ010000031.1 GCA_026416815.1 Clostridia bacterium
GCAATGTTGAACTAAGCTTCCATCATCAAGACGAGGATATGGAAAATGACCCCAACAATTACATAATGGGATCCTTTTGCTTAAAGTAGCAAATAGAATTTATATTTCACTGATATGGAAAGCTATTAAGGAATATCAGGGATCCAGGCATGAAAACAATCTCTTAGGTTAAGAATTTTAATGTTATAATAAATAAACATAATAAAGTAATAAACAATCATGGGAGAATGGATATGAATATTAAAGAAATTATTCAAATGATTAAGAATGTAATGGAGAATACATTTCAAGAAATAGATAGCTGGTTTGAAAAATCTGAGGAGTTAAGAACTTATAAGCCTCAAAATAACGGCTGGACGATTAATGAAATATTGGAACACATTTCATTAACTAATCACTTTCTTCTGATTTTAATTAACAAAGGGACAAAAAAAGCTGTTGAAATGGCAAGAAAATCCAATTCAATTATAGAGCTATCAGATTACATATTTGGTTCAGAAAAATTAGATGAAATAGCAATCTATAATTCTTTTAACTGGATAAACCCAGAACACATGGAACCAACTGGTGAAAAAGCACTGACAGAAATTAGAACTCTCTTGAAATCACAAGTCAATCAATGTTTAACGAACTTAGAAGAGATGGCTAATGGAGAAGGTACACTTTATAAAACAATGATGACAGTAAACAACTTAGGTAAAATTGATGTTTATCATTATATCTATTTCCTAGCACAACATGCTAAAAGGCATATTACACAAATGGAAAATATAGAAAAGGAATATATTAAATTATATAGTGTTGATTCCATGCCATCTGAGTGAGACGCATCAGCACGCTTCTGAAGTATCCGGTAAGTTGCTTCTGTTTCATCCTTACCAAAAATAAACCTTTATATAATTTCCAATCTTCAAAAAAGTTCGATGCGTCGAATTATTATCGAAACACTATGACACAACCGCTATACCAGATTTTTATGCAATAATTCCCAGTGGTATATAAATTGAAGCGAAATGATAAAGTAACATAATTAAAATACAAAAATTATAGTATTTTTTCCAGTTAAGTTATTGAGTTTTAAGAATTGCTTCAAAGCTGGCTTAGTAGACACTAACAAAGCGAGTCTTGGGAAAACCAATCCCCCCAACCTTAAGAATCGCTGGCGAAGCATCGCTTTAGAATCTTGTAGCAGCTTTAAAACTGCTTTGAAGAGGTCTTGCAGAGTCAGGCCAGAGAAAGTATAAGATAAAAGTTTTATCGTATACTTTCTCTGGCCCTGTAATGCAGCAGAGAATATCAACGGTCCAGCCACTAAGCACTGGTTAGGGTTTTGCCGCGTGCGATATTCACCGGAGGGTTGCCATCCAAAAGGGTGGTAACATCACCGTGACCATTCCATAACAGTAGTACTTTTTATGTATTTATATTTCAATGTACAGGTTTTTTACTCAATGTATTAGACTTACAATACTATTATAATTTCTTTCCAAATTTCTTTACCAGGTATTCTTCTTCGTAAGATGCTAATAAATTATTAATTTCCTGATAACGACCTTCCATAACAAGGGATTTGAGGTATATAAAATATTCAAGATATCGCCCGTATTCATCAGGGTTAGCCCCTTGAGCGATTTGGGTATTTACTCGATTTATTTCTTTCTCTAAATATATTTTACTTACTTCATTGTTGCCAGCTTTTAATGCACAATATAAGATTACAGTTTCTGGGCTTGTATATCCACTATTTTCAAGCATATCTCTGTTTTCAATAATTTTTTCAGGAGTATCTAGCCTTTCAAAATATGGCAATACTTTATCGGTTATTATTGATAAAAGCTCATTTGAAACAGACTTTACATCTCTCTGAATTGGATACCAAGAACTATCCCTAGAATCAAACTCATGAAGCCTTTTACATAATGGTAGAATCCCATCATCTGTTGAATTAATGAATTTAGGTCTAATAGCAGTATTTATAGTTATGGTAGGTAAATGGGTATACCTCTGAAAATTTAGTTTTTGTACCATATATTCATTTATTCTTTCTAAAGTAGTTGAATTGCTTTTCTTAAAATCATATTGTTTCAAACCAGAGTTCACTTCACTAATAATCTTTTTATATAAGCTATCAGCTTCTTTTCGTGTAATGTCTTCCATCTCACCAAATCTTTTTCTGTATTCAGGGTTTTGGATGAGGCTCTTCTCGTACAATTTTATCCCTCCCGTATACCATAAGCATTGCATTGTCTTTGGGTATAATTTTGTCCAACTATTCATATTCTCTGTATTTCTACTTATATATATTTACTTTCCAATGAACAAGTTTGCATTTACCTGTATTGTATCATTTGGATAGGCTTGTAGGAAAGGTATTAACTTCTGATATATTCTTGGTTGTACTTCAACATGTTATATATCACATCAATAAGTTTTCGTTTCACGCAGGCAAGGGCTTGCATACGGGTTTTGCCTTCGCTTATTTTCTTGTTGTAGTATTCGTACATTCGTGGATTGACAGGCTTTTTGGTGAGGGCGTGGGTGCGAATGTGGCAAAGAGCGATCCTGAATAGGACGCTGTTTAGATGCCTGTTGCCTTTCCTGTCAATGAAGTGCTTTGTTTTTTGTCCTGAACTGTATTCAACCGGACTTCAACCCGAATACCGGCCCCCTCTTTTAAGCTCCCTAACGAAGTGAGTCTGGGGCAAACCCCTTTCCCCCCAATGTTTTTGTTTTGCTTCAGTAGCTACTAACGAAGTGAATCCGGGAAAAACCAATCTTCAGTTGTTTTGGAGACCAGTAGAGAATATCAAAGGGCCAGACTGCTATTTTTGCAATAGAGTTGGGAGTCCTGGAAAAATGGAGGGACTAACAATGGATGTAATTAAGTTTAATATAAGAGCAAACCGGGAAAAATTATTCATTCCCTATCTACGATTCGGTTGGGGTTTCCCTCCGAAAGCCGTTTACAGTTCAAAGGAAAAATATGTATGTAATTAATGGATTGCTATAAGCCCATGCAAGCTGCCTATAAAGCCGTTTTTTAAACTAT
>JAOAEJ010000003.1 GCA_026416815.1 Clostridia bacterium
AATGTCCGCCGCTTTTGAGGTTGACCATTCGATTGTAAAATCCATTCTTCAACTGTATCAATATGATCATATTGAGTTTCTCTATTTATCCACTTCAGGTTTAAGGTTCCGGGGTCACACGGGTTAGGATTAAAAAATTCAGGAAGACCGCCTAGACCTTGTCCTGCAGCTTCTGAATCAGGAAGAGCACCTGGACCTTGTGTTCCAGCTACTGAATAATGAAGATAAAACAGACCGTTATAATAAAATTCGGGATGAAACGCCAGCCCTAGCAATCCCCGTTCATCATATCCACCACCAGAAACACCTAGTTTTATGATTCGCGGGCGAATATCTAAAAAAGTATTTATCACTCCGTTTCCTATGTAAAAGATTTCTCCTACCTGGGTTGCAATAAATAATCTTTCGATTGAGTCACCCGGAAGTATAGTTGTTTTCAAAATAGTGGGTAAATTTATCTTACTAACAATGGCCCGTAAACCAACTTTAATTTTTTTCAACTAACATTACACTCCTTCATATTGTTTTCTTTTATCAGAATATGATTGAACTGTTATATTAGTACCAAATCGAGGCCGGGGAACGAGGTCTTATCCGCGAGGACGTGGACAGTGCGATTGCCGCGTCCGTACCTTATGATGGTACTTCTACAGCGATTCTCTGAGATACTAGTCCGGTTCTAATTCGTTTAGACACTAATAAACATAATCTGCACACTTTAGGTAAACTAGACGTATAATATGGAAGTGCTAGTGGATGGTCTTTGAGAGGGAGATGACCACTCACTTCAGAAGAGTTTTTAATATAACTTATATCAATCAATACTCTGAAAAATATTATCAGGATCTGAGAGGGGGCATTTAAGTTGAAAGAAATGAAAATAGTAAGGTTTATCAGTGTTGGAGGCTTATTAACATCACTAACTGTATTGCTCCAGTCAGCACCTGTATTTTTACCGGCAATTGGGTTAGCCTTAAGTCCATTAAGTACGCTACCTATTGCACTAGCTACTGTTTTTAATATTTCTCTTGGTATTACTGTGTTGTTTTCATCCGCATTAATTCTCACTATAGTGAGCCCGCAGGAAGCAATAATTCTTCTTTTCACTACAGGGCTACTTGGTACCGTTATGGGAACATTGCTTTATAGGAAAGGAATAATAGTCTCTATATTATCTTCTACTATAATATTATCGATTGGAATGATTATATTAACGTATATAGTAGGTATTTCAGCGTTTGGAGGTTTAACCGGTACATTATCATTCCCTATCACTTTAATAATTTTTTTCATATTTTCACTTGTTTACGTAAGCATATGGAACATATGCTTTAGAAAATTCACGAATTACCTTATCAAAATTAATTTAATAAAATAGCTCAAACATAACTTTTATGAAATATTGATGTGTAAAATTTTAACTGATATTATATAAGGAAATGTGAAACTTGATTAAAACAAAAATATATTCGCTATAGTCTTTTTCTGGTTTATATTCGATAAATCCGACATAACTTCGGAAGCAATAATACAAGGCAGGAGGAGGCGTCTTTCCAATTAATACAACTGCCTCGTCAGGACGCAGCTTAGAGTTAATTCCAGGCGCTATGATTATTGAGCCTTTGTGTGAGTCACTTACAAGGGTGAAATTTGGGGGAACAATCTACCGAAAATATTCACACCTTTTGTCAGCGGTTCTGTTATATAATCGGCATATTCCATTATGGCTTTTGGCTGTGGAGGTGGAGAAATAGCCTGATTTGATGGAGTAACGGTAGAGGAGATTGTGGATTTCTTTGGCGACTTGGCATTTAGCCAAATTTCTCCGGTAAAGCTTTTAGATGAAAAGTTTGTAATAGTAAAAATGTCAAAGTATAAATTAACTCCTGAATTATTTGGATTTATTATACCACCCCAGGCAGCATATTTGTTACCAAAATTCAGCGTCCCGGTTTGACCGATAAAATATCTTCCCAACAGGGAATTCATTGCGGGACTAGTAATATCTACCACCTCAACGGGCTGTTTTGATTTTTTTTCGAACATATTATTTCCTCCTGATTGTGCCATATCTATAGAATATGTTCTTTTATGGCTTTGTGTTAACTTCGACTGATTCTGGTTGATATTAAATTTAGGAATGCATGATTCGCAGTTACTAGACGAGATTAAGATGAGAGGTAAGGGTGGTGAGGAAATAGAAAGTATAATTATTTCTTTTGCATGCTGAAAAACAGCCTCCTATATGACCTTTACCAAAGGAAGCTGTCTTTTTGTTTGATTTTTCATTCTTTTTCTATTTAACTGTTGTGGTCTATTCGGCGGCTTGTGCATCTGCTTTAGTTTTATGAACAGTACCAAAGGGATGCTGAGGTGGTGCATAAATAGAATATAATTTCAGTGGTGTATTCCCTGTGTTTATCAGGTTGTGCCATTTGCCGGCAGGGATGATGAACGCATAGTCATTGCGGACATTTGCCTGAAAATCCAATCTATCTTTCCTATCACCCATTTTTACAAGCCCTTGACCTTCTTCTATACGTACGAATTGATCAAGGTTGGGGTGCATTTCCAAACCTATGTCTTCTCCGACATTAATGTTCATTAAGGTAAGCTGCAAATGCTTTCCTGTCCATAAAGCGAGACGGAAGTTATTGTTTTGCTTGGTAGCTTCCTCAATATCAACTACAAACGGGTTAGGTCCATAATCTTTTAATATAATTGGGGTACTGGCTTTAGTTTGATTGGTATAAGGAATATATTGATTAGGGAATTGGCTCCATAAATCCGGGTTATACATTGGGGTATTAGCAAAGTAAGGGCACAGGTACATATTATATGCGGTATACATTGGAGTGTTAGCGTTATATGGACATTGATACATATTAGGGGTATTATACATAATGCTCATTCCCTTCATAAGCTTATAGTATTATCATATGTTTTATGTAAAGGAGAGGTGCTTTGATTTACTGGAATCATAATAGGTTTATAACGATAAAAAATGTATTTAAAAGCCTATTTTACACAGTTAACATAATTATAATAGAAAACTATAAAGTTTTTATGAAGAGTGCTAATAAAATTTGGTACTCCAAAACGTACAATGGAATAGATATAAGATTGTATTCTCTGGTTAGTTTACAAGGGATTTGTAAATAATATATACTGGCTGATTTGTAAACACATAAATTATAATTAAATGCTTTGCGATAAAACATGGTATTTAATATGTTAAAGTAAATATTATCATAGAAATTTTCAGGTGATTTATGTCATGGAATGACTTTTGGTTAGGCAGCAAGGAACTGCCTTTCTGGGCATATGCCTTAAGAGCAGTTATATTATATATTTCTTTGATTATTGCAACTAGGTTAATGAGACAACGTCAGATTGCGATCCTTTCAGGACATAACTATTTAGTAGCAGCCGGGATTGTCAGTCTTGCCGTAGTTAGGATGGTGAATCCTGAATCATCAGTACTATCAGCTATAGTAATAATATTCTTATATGCCGGGATTAATATCTTTCTTTCTTACCTTGATTTGAAAATACCGAGGCAAGTCGATAGGCATGCAACTATTCTTATTGAAAACGGAAAGCTGATAAAAAAGAACCTGGTAGATTCAAGAATTACTTTGGACAACCTTATGGGGCAGCTTCGGCTTAAAAGTGTATTTAGTCTTTCAGAGGTTGAATATGCGATTGTGGAAGCTACAGGAAAAATAAATGTAGTAAAAAAACAAAAAGGAATGCCTGTAACGAGAAAACAAATGAATCTTCCGTTTAAAAATATTAGTTTGTCAACAATACTGATTTATGATGGAAAAGTCCTTGAAAACAACTTAAAAATGATAGGCCATGACACTAAATGGTTAATTAAAAAAATTAATGAAAAGGGCTTTCCAAGAGAAAAGGATGTTTTCCTTGCAGTTTTAGAAGGTGATGGGACACTACACGTAAGCGTTTAAAGGTGGTGATGAATCTGGAGGGAATCTGGAATTCGGTAGAAAAATTGAGTGCTTCCGGCTTTGCAATAAGAACATTGATTGTTGGAGTCTTGCTATATATAGCCAGCAGATTTTTACCTCACAGGGCAGGGGGGCAATATTCGGGATACGACTTTACGTTCTTTTGGATGATGGGAGGACTAATTGCTTCTCCTCTTTTTGACTCAAAAATAAACTTTACGAATACCATTATAGCTGCTTCAACGGTTTATATTCTACATTATATTATTTCATTCATAGGGATTAAGTGGAGATTTTTTGCAAGGCTGGTTTATGGGCAAGCTGAAGTGCTCATTGCAGATGGAAGAATACAAAGGAAAAATATGCTGAAGTCTTTATTTCCACTCGAACTTTTACTTGCGCAATTAAGGGAAATGGATGTGCCGAATATATCGGAAGTGGATACTGCAGTACTTGAAACAAATGGGCGTGTAAGTGTATTAAAGAAAGCAGATTATTTGCCTGTAACACCTGGTGATTTAGATATCCCTGTTGTGGAAAGCGGACTGCCAATTACCCTGATAAATGATGGAAAAATAGTTGAGAAGAATTTACAATTTATAGGGAATGACAGAAAGTGGCTTCAGAATGAACTTTTAAAGCTAGGGATTGCTAATGCGAAGGATGTTTTTTTAGCATCTATAGATAAGTCGGGCAAGATATTTTATTCATTAAGATGAAAGGAGTAGCACCATGCTTACAGAAAATGAGATAATTAATAATGCACTAAAGGAAATGATCTATATGGAGGAGCTGACAGCAAAAAAGTATGAAAGTATAGCAGAGCAAATCACTGAACCAAAACTACAGGATATGCTGAAAGGGATGGAAATGGCTTCGAGAAGCAATTATAAAACTCTGCTCCATAAAATGTCCAGCTTGGGTATACAATAATTAGAGTTTAAAGAGGTGTATATATGGATGAAATTAGCAAATTGAATGACATTTTGCAAACAGAGATAACAAACCACATGAATTATAATAAATATATGCTGGAAATTCAAAAGCCGGAGCTTAGACAGATGTTAACACAGCTTAGGGATGGTAAAATGCAGCATATAACACAACTACAGCAGGAAATAAATAAGAAGATGCAAGAACAACAGTGACATCAGCCAGGTGGAGATATTTCTCTATCTGGCTGATTATTCTTATTTTTGGTCGGACATTCATAACGCTTTTGTTAAGAGCAGTGACCTAATGCTGCATACCCATGTGGAGCTCATCTATTGACAGCGCTCTTTCTATCTCAAGCTGTGTTTTGGTCGAAAGGACATTTTTGCAGCCTACCACCCAACCGTGCATAAATGGGGGATGAGGTTCGAGTTTTGGCTCCGGTTTTACAGACTCGATATAATTTCTTATAACATCGGGAAGCCTATCCCTGCTTACTACAAGAATAGGGGTGTGTTTTCCAAGATGCGCAAATAGAGCCCCGGTCACGCTGTCAAACGGGCTTAAGATAGAAGTGAATGTGAAAGCATGACCTTCCTTTTCTGTCCTGTTCCAACCGAAATCTCCAACAGGGCTTTTATACTTAGCAAAGTTGACTGCAATCTCGTAAGGTGTATTACCGGAAATGCGATCAACGAATTTTACGTTAAGACCCCGAATTTCCTGCTCAATTGCTGCCGATATGGTATTGGTGCTGCCTATAATAAATACATGAGCATCTTTTGTTGAGTTGATGACATCTCGTGTATAAGAAGGAAGCTGATTTCTTGTTGCAAATAATATTTCTTCACCCATGTGAGCAGCCCATGCACATGACGAAAGACCGTCCCTGTAATCCTCTGAAGAAACAATCATTATATTTTTCGGATAATTTAAGTATCTTGCTATTTTAGCAGAAGTCTCGTAAAAATTTGACCCGGATACTCTGAAAGTTTTTAATCCCAATGCCATTAGATATTGTTCAACGGCATATGAAATTCCCCCAACAATAAACACCTGGATACCATTTGCACCTTTAGGCTTCAGCTTAAATATCTGGGCAGCAGTTTTCTGGTCTATGCTGTTCATATGTGAAAAAAGAATGGGTGCATTGCGAGGAAAATGTATTAATGGTGTTGCAATAAACGCATCCTGATAGAGATCACCATTTGCTATTATAATTGAATCAGGGGATTTATCAGCATAAACAATATCTGATATTTCAATCGCATTTTGAAAAATGTCGCCTCCGCAT
>JAOAEJ010000069.1 GCA_026416815.1 Clostridia bacterium
GTCCCTTGTCTCAAGGTTAACATAATGCATTATGAAAAATATACCAGTAAATCTTGGAACCCATGGCAACAACCTTTCTGAGATTCTTAATTTGTCAATGTGCTAATATATCTATGTTTCAAAATTCTGCGTAAGTTCTGTCATAATAATTTTCTTATGAAAACCTTAAGGTTTTATTAATATAGGCTCTAATCTATTTCCCATACTAATATAAAGGACTGCCATATGAAATGCAATTCTTTCATAGACAGCCCAAGTATATTTTTACAATTTATAACTTGAAAAAGATGTAGAAATCAGCCGGCTTCGAAATTGAGCAGCCGTTTTTTATGCACCGACGCCTTTATCCGACTGCCGTGCAGGGCTTTTGCAGGACATATTTTTACGCACTCCCCACATCGAATACATTCGGCACTATTAGGGTTTTTATAATTTTACAAATTATTTCCTCCCTTCACTCCCCCCTGACTACAATTCAGCGTACATTCAAGTTTATTAACTCTTCAAATTTCTTTTAAGACTGTCGATACCTAACGTCAAAATATCAAAACATTCTTTATTCGTACTCTTTTGAACAAGACTGTTTATAGTACTTACACTACTCTTATAACTACTTACAAATTTAAGAATTTCTCCTGTTTCAACAGACCATTCAACAATCTGCATACCCTTACCGACTGAATATATAGCCGTATTATTAAACACATTTTTCGTAGACATCCATATTTTACTTATTGAGTCTATAGTGATATTTAAAAAAAGAAGGCAGCCACTTGCTAAAGTTGCTGCTTTCTTTTTCACAATAAACGAATGACACTCTTAACGTGGAGTATCCTTCCTATTAACCAAAAACCTTATATAGTCAAGCTAACTTCTGACCCCTGAGTGGGACTAGTTATCACAGGGGGCGTTTCAGAACCTTTTTCCTGTACACTAAAGTTTATATCGGAGCTTAAACGATCATAATAGCCGTATGTACAGGAAGCAACTGCAACTGAATACTGGTGTCCTGGGGTAAGTTTCAACTCAGGTATTACAAAACTTGTGGATATCACAGTTTCATTATCAATCAGTATTTCATTTGTTGTTAAATCCTTTAAGGTAAACTTGTATGACGCTGCTTCGGTGGGTCCTTCCCATGTTGCAGTTATATCTCCCAAAGCAACTTCTGACCCATCGGTTGGGCCCACTATTACAGGAGCTGTTTGAAAGACTTTTTTCTGTACACTAAACACTCTGTCGGAGTTTAAACTATCATTGTATCCGTATGCACAGGCAGCAACAGCAACTGAATACTGGTGTCCGGGGGTAAGTCTCATCTCGGGTATTACAAAGCTTGTGGATACCACAATTTCATTATCAATCAGTATTTCATTTGTTGTCAAATCCTTTAAGGTAAACTTGTATGATGTTGCTTCCGTTGGCCCTTCCCATGCTGTAGTTATGTCTCCCAAAGCAACTTCACTCCCATCTGTTGGATTAGTTATTACCAAAGCTGTTTGGAAGACCTTTTTCTGTATACTAAAGTTTATATCGGAGCTTAAACTATCATTGTATCCGTATGCACAGGCAGCAACTGTAACTGAATACTGGTGTCCTGGGGTAAGTCTCATCTCGGGTATTACAAAACTTGTGGATACCACAGTTTCATTATCAATAAGTATTTCACTTGTTGTCAAATCCTTCAAGGTAAACTTGTATGACGCTGCTTCTGCTATCCCTTCCCATTTTACAGGTATATCTCCTATAGCTAATTCACTCCCAACAGTTGGATCAGCAATTACCGGAGTTGTTTGGAAGACTTTTTTCTGCACACTAAACACTATGTCGGAACTTAAACTATCATAATAGCCGTCTGCACAGGCAGCAACTGCAACTGAATACTGGTGTTCCGGGGTAAGTTTCATCTCAAGTATTTCAAACGTATTCAATTCCACAGTTTCATTATCAATCAGTATTTCACCTATTGTCAAATCCTTTAAGGTAAACTTGTATGATGTTGCTTCCGCTGGCCCTTGCCATTTTACAAGTATATTTCCCCAAACATCTTCTCTCCCATTAGTTGGATCAGTAATTACCGGAGTTGTTTGGAAGACTTTTTTCTGTACACTAAACACTCTGTCGGGGCTTAAACTATCATAATAGCCGTATGCACATGCAGCTACTGCAACTGAATACTGGTGTCCTGGGGTAAGTCTCGTTTTAGATATTTCAACGCTTGTGGATGATTCCACAGTTTGATTTTCAATCAGTATTTCACTTGTTGTCAAATCCTTTAAGGTAAATTTGTATGATGTTGCTTCCGCTGGCCCTTCCCATTTTACAGGTATATCTCCTAAAGCAAATTCGCTCCCAACAGTTGGCTCATTAATTACTGGAACTGTTTGGAAGACTTTTTTTTGCACACTAAACACTCTGTCGAGGCTTAAACCATCATAATAGCCGTCTGCACAAGCAGCAACTGCAACTGAATACTGGTGTTCCGGGGTAAGTTTCATCTCAGGTATTTCAAACGTATTCGATTCCACAGTTTCATTATTAATCAGTATTTCACCTGTTGTCAAATCCTTTAATGTAAACTTGTATGATGTTGCTTCCGCTGGCCCTTCCCATTTTACAAGTATATTTCCCCAAACAACTTCTCTCTCATTAGTTGGCTCAGCAATTACCGGAGTTGTTTGGAAGACTTTTTTCTGTACACTAAACACTCTGTCGGGGCTTAAACTATCATAATAGCCGTATGCACAAGCAGCTACTGCGACTGAATACTGGTGTCCTGGGGTAAGTCTCGTTTTAGGTATTTCAACACTTGTGGATGATTCCACAGTTTGATTTTCAATCAGTATTTCACTTGTTGTCAAATCCTTTAAGGTAAATTTGTATGATGTTGCTTCTGCTGGCCCTTCCCATTTTACAGGTATATCTCCTAAAGCAAATTCGCTCCCAACAGTTGGCTCATTAATTACTGGAACTGTTTGGAAGACTCCCATTACACTGAAATTTACTACATCAGCATAGGTTGTTCTTGACCCATTGGTTGCAGATACTCCTATCCTATAGCTGTGGCCATAGATCAGATTTACAGTTTTACTTGTTACATTTCCAACATCTCCAGTAAAAGCATAGGCTCCTGTAGTAAGGTCATTTACATTTAGCTTGTAAGCGGTAGCATCTGGAACGCTTGCCCATGTAATCACTGCACTTTTTGATGTAATAACAGTACCATTAGATGGGCTAATGATTGAGGGTTGTCCCATGATGCTGAAATTTACTACATCAGCATAGGTTGTCTTTGATCCATCTGTCGCAGATACACCTATCCTATAGCTATGTCCATAAGCTAAAGTAACTAGTTTACTTGTAACATTTCCTACACTTCCAGTAAAAGCATAGGTTTCTGTAGTCATATCTTTTACGTTTAGTGAATATGAAGTGGCACCGGCTACACTACTCCATGTGATTGTTATATTTGGTGATGTAAGTATGACATCATTAGCTGGGCTGGCTATTGATGGTCGTTCCATTACACTGAAATTTACTACATCAGCGTAAGTTACCCTTGATCCATCAGTTGCAGACACCCCTATCTTATAGCTATGTCCATAGGATAAGTTTACAGATTTACTTGTTACATTTCCAACATCTCCAGTAAAAATGTAGGCTCCTGCAGTAACATCATATACATTCAGTTTGTATGTATTAGCAGTACCTGGAACACTTGCCCATGTAATCACTGTACTTGTTGACGTAAGAACAGTACCATTAGATGGGCTGATTATTGATGGCTGTCCCATTACGCTGAAATTGATTACATCAGCATAGGTTGTCTTTGATCCATCTGTTGCAGATACACCTATCCTATAGCTATGTCCATAAGCTAAAGTAACTAATTTACTTGTTACATTTCCAACATCTCCAGTAAAAACATAGGTTCCTGTAGTGAGATCACTTACATTCAATTTATATGTAGTAGCGGTACCTGGCACACTTGCCCACGAAATCACTGTACTTGTTGATGTAAGGACGGAACCATTAGATGGGCTAATGATGGATGGTTGTCCCATTATACTGAAATTTACTACATTAGAATAGGACGTCTTTGATCCGCTAGTTGCAGATATTCCTATACTATAGCTATGACCATAGGATAAAGCAACTGATTTATTTGTAACATTTCCAACACTACCAGTAAAAACGTAGGTTCCTGTAGTCATATCCTTTACGTTTATTGAATATGAAGTGGCACCGGCTACACTGCTCCATGTGATGATTGTACTTGCTGACGTGAGTACGGAATTGTTCGCCGGGTTGGTTATAGACGGCAATGCTAAGGGTACATTGACACTGAAACTTATTGTATTGGCATATGATGTTGTTATCCCGTTGGAAGCTGAGACACCAATCATATAACTATGTCCATCCGTCAAAGCAACGGTTTTGCTGGTTGCTGCTCCTACATTTCCACTAAAAATATAGCTTCCTGTAGTCATATCCTTTACGTTTATTGAATATGAAGTGGCACCGGCTACGCTGCTCCATGTGATTGTTGTACCCGTTGACGTAAGTACGGCATTGTTTGCCGGGCTGGTTATGGATGGTGATCCTAAAGGTACATTGACACTGAAACTTATTGTATTGGCATATGTTGTTGTTAGCCCATTGGTAGCAGAGACACCAACCATATAGCTATGTCCATTCGTCAAAGCAACGGTTTTGCTGGTTGCTGCTCCTACATTTCCACTAAAAATATAGCTCCCTGTAGTCATATCCTTTACGTTTATTGAATATGAAGTGGTACCGGTTACACTGCTCCATGTGATTGTTGTACCCGTTGACGTAAGTACGGCATTGTTTGACGGGCTGGTTATGGATGGTGATCCTAAGGGTACATTGACACTGAAACTAATTGTATTGGCATATGTTGTTGTTGACCCATTGGTAGCAGAGACACCAACCATATAGCTATGTCCATTTGTCAAAGCAACGGTTTTGCTGGTTGCTGTTCCTACATTTCCACTAAAAATATAGCTCCCTGTAGTCATATCCTTTACGTTTATTGAATATGAAGTGGCACCGGCTACACTGCTCCATGTGATTGTTGTGCCCGTTGACGCAAGTACGGCATTGTTTGCCGGACTGGTTATGGACGGCGATGTGATACCTGCCGCTCGGACATTTGAAACAAGTAATAAAAATACAAAAATGAATGATACGCATATAGAAATAGAACGCTTAATTGACTTGCTGCTTAATCTCATAATGGATCCCCCTTTATATATTAATTGGTTTACATTAAGTCAGAACTTAGACAAGCCTGAGCATTGCTGACTAATTAACCGATCCTTAAAAAATTATCAGTCCCCCCTTTTTTCCTTCCTGTATTTATTGTTCCATAATTTAAGTATCGATACATTTATGTAAATTATAACTATATTATGGAAAAATTATATTGTAATGGCCTTCTAGAGTCAATATGACCGAAGTCACAACTTTATATGACTTTTGAGCATAAAAAAAGTATTGATATAGTGGTATCAACACTCTGAATCATACTTTATATATTTTGTTGCCAGGAAAAGATCGCTGCTTGAAATCCCTTGTCCCATAATCATTCTCATAATAAAGGGCTATACATGATTTTACCTCTCTTCTATTTTCCTACTAAAAGTACTAAAAGTACTAAAAGTATATTGCTGTTATGTAAACTTAAGCAAGGTTTGTGAAGTCTAAGAAATAAATATTTTTTGAAGATACTGTTTATATCATTAGGCACCTTGGATTCCGGTAAACCGCCCCTACTTAAGGTTTTTCAAGGACAACGGCTTCAAGGTCAAATGATCAATTTCACCGATGTCTTCAATGATGTCTGTTCCCACACCGCTTTAGCCATTTTGGAGAGGTATCCGACCCCCACACATATTCTCAAAGCGGGTCGGGCAGATCTAATTGAACTTATCCACAAAACTTCTCGCAAGAATGTAAAGTGGGCCACCAAAAAGTATATGCTACTTCTATCCAAGGCCCAGGATTTTGAGCCCTTGAGTCTTAGTCATCCTGCAAACCTGGCCATGCTTGATGTGAATATCTCTATGATAAAATCCCTCACCAAGGCTCTGGAAAAGGTTTTAGCAGCTATTATGGAACTTTTAGCTACTGATGCGGATAAAGTCCTGCCTGTACTTTCCATGACCATTGCATTGCTTTGTTCCATTCCGGGTATCGGGCTATTCCTGAATAATTTTTTTCATTCATATACATATTGATTAAATACCATTAACTATAAACAGAAAGTGGCTTGTAATGCAATTATAAATATATTGCATTACAAGCCACTTTTATCGATTTTAAATCACTTTATTGATGTCGAACTATTTTAATTTTTGATAGTCCTTTATTAGGTTAATTTGCCGTTCTTACCCGGTATAATGCCTCCCAAACCGGTGCCTTCTTCCAACCGTTAGTATAAGCGGCATCCCATATACATATCGACATCGGTTTTGATGTGTATTGAGCTGAAAGAACTTCGTTTATATGAGAAACAATATCTGTTCCGAGCCCACCTGAGCCCCAAGTATCCATCCAGCCTGGGAAACCTAAAGTAAGCTGATTATTTTGAAACCCTGCTTTCTCAATGGCGCCCAATTGTTGACTGTATGCATGGTAACTGGTACCACCACCATACAAATCACCATACCCCATGTTGTTAATGAAATCTACAGATCCCTTCCAATCTCCCCACCAGTTTTGACTTGGTTGATTCCATATATATGCAAACGTATCTACAGACAATTTCTTACCGATCGAATGCAGTCGACCGCCCAATTCATTTATAAATGTTGCAAATTCAGCTCTATTCGGTTCACCCGACAGGTTACCTTCATAATCAATGTCAATACCGTCTGCTCCTACTTTTTGTATTAAATTCACAATGTTATTGATATGAGCAGTTTTGTTAGTTGCAAAAGCAGAAGCTGCACGGCCCCAATTCCAGCTGCCATCGTGATTAAAAATACAAAGGAAGAATTTAATACCGTTACTATTACAATAATTCTTTACTCTTTGGAGATCTGAATCAGATACTATTTGAGAAACCGTACCATCATATTCAACTCTAAAGAACTGACCGGCTACTGTAGTCAGTGTGTTACTCGGATTATATTTACCACCATAGTTCGCCTGCAAATTTGTCATACATTCATCCACATTGTATGCTGCAACCCATGTCAAAATTTCATATTTCCCTGAGGATGGAGAATTTGTAGGCGTTGGTGTATCTGTTGGCTTTGTAGATTGAGTTGGTGTCGCAGTTGCACTTGTAGCAATCATCTTCGGTTGGGGATAGTCAGCAGTCACCTTGTTGAAGTGATTTATAATAATTAATATATCTGCCATATTAACAGCACCATCTTTATTTAGATCATATTCCAAGTTGTATTTTCCATCCCCACTAGAAGTGTTAAAATAATTGATCAAATCAACAATATCCGTCATATTAATGGCACCGTCTTGATTCATGTCCCCAGCCCACATTTCCATCGGGGTATCCGAAGGGCCCACGATAACAACGGCACTACTGCCAGGTACATTGGCAACAATTCTCTTTAAATAAGCTGCCTTGGTTATATTCAATGTATAATTGCTTGATGTATTAGGTACGTTGGATATTTCAAAATATCCATTGTCATTTGTAACTGCGGATAACGTTGTTCCCGCAACATCCACTCTAAAGCCACTCAACAGCTTGGAAGCTGCTGAAGCAGAATATACAAAATCAATTGTTATGTATCCTGTTATTTTACTTCCCTGTTCAACATATGATGTTGGCGTCGGTGTAGACGTTGCTCCTTTTGTTGGGGTCGGCGTGTCTATCGCTCCCGAATAAAGTTTCCACAAGGCAGCTACATTCGGGGGTTCCCAGCCTTCCATCGACTGATGTGCCATTGTACATTCATATACCTTTGACTGATACGTTACCAAAGACCCGATAGCGTAATTTGTTTGTGTCTTCCACTCAGGTGCTGATGCTGCGCTCGAGCCACCCATGCCCAATGTCATAAAAATTGACATCATTAATGCTAGACATAGTGCAAATGCAAGTACTTTACTTAGTTTTTTTCTTTTTACACTAAACATATAACTCTCCTCCTAAAATAATCTTTTTTTCTTCAATTTTAGTTCTAAATACAACGTACTTTGTCCTCATAAATTTAAAGCATTTATACACTTCAAAAAAAGAGGACATATAGTCATTGTAGTAAAAATCTGCAACTACAACAATTGCATATCTTGGTTTGTATTGTATTTTCTTGGCTATATTGATTCCTGAATAATTTTTTCATTTGTATACATATTTGGTAATTACTATTAGTTCTAAATATTACAGGTTTGTGTTAATTTGTGCGAGATATGCATATAAAAAAACACTGCCTAACATTTAATCTTAGGGTTATTACTATGGATTACAAATGGAATGATTTTCAAGTGTTTGGTGAGACAGAAGATATATATTTCATCTACGAATGGTATACTACCGCTTAACATACCGAACATTGAAAAGAAGTTGTCCTATCTCCCGTGGAATTTCAGTAGCGCAGTTTTTCTTTGATTTTAAAGATTTGATGCTTCTGATAACTCTTCGGATTTTTTATTACATAAAGCATTTATCAAAAGGGGAATTTGTTTATATCCCTTTATTGTTCTAAAACTCTCTTCTGCTATCATAAATCCTGAAGAAATCCATCTTAGAACCTGATTCCCATTTTACCAATGCTTTACACTCCCAGATACTTTGGTTGCTGTTCCGATCGCAGATTCAATCGGGTTGGTGTTCGAAAGTGTTGTTCTCAATAAACCAGGAATTTTTAATTTATGTACCGTTAAAGTTTCTTCAAGTCCTTCAAGCAGGCTTGCTGCTGCAGAGGGATACTTGAATTCTAATCCCTTGGAGAGTAACAAAAGTTTATTCTTTGCTTTATCATATTCGAATCATAGCAGTTTTTACGTGCTTTTGTTCGCTGTCAGGTAGATAACTTTGTACATTTCTTCGTTTATGAATCTGGCAACTTTGTATATGTGCTTTAACTCCAAAAACGTCTTTTACAGCCTTGTGGAGGCCTTTTCCACCATCTAACACAAATAACCTTTCTTCGTCTACCGCAAGCCCTCTATCAATAATATTTTGCAGCAAATCTGAACAAATTTTTGAATTTTCCGTTGAACCTTCTATAAGACCCAGTATTTTTTTCTTGCCTTCTTTTGATATCCCCAGAACCACTACTACAAGATATTCACCAAGATGTACTCCATCCATCATGATTACGGGAAAGTAATCATCTATGGACCTGCTTAAAAATTCCTGTAAAAACTTTTCTGTGATCTTTGTAAACCTTCTGCTTACGCTGCTTTTGGATGTTGCGTAGGACTCCTCCGGCACTTCATCCAAAGTATGCTGATATTTCCTTGTAGACACGCCGTGAATAATCCTTTTTAATGCTGCATTGTTTAGAATATCTTCTTCCTGAAAATGGGAAAGTGTTTCAATAGGCAACTCTATATTTTCACTTTTGCTCCGTACTCTTGGTCTATCTACAGCTATTTTCTGGCCGCCAAGTGTTACACTTGATTTCTCATAGCCATGTCTATATGCTGTCCTTGTCTTATTGTGCTTGCCTTTCTCTCCGGCGTAGGATGAAACCTCATCCTCAAGCATTATTTTTAAGGCTTTGATTCCTAATTGTACCGATAATGCTAAAAGTCCCTTACTTGCCATTTCTTCGAGCTCGGTAAAATTTACTGATAAATTCAAACCTTCTCTTACTTTTGAGTCCTGTCCGTGATATAATTCCATTGTGGCGTCTCCTCTCGTTATTTGTTGTCCAACAAACAGTTTACCAAACTGTCGTCAGGAACGCCACTTCAAATTCCACGGACTTTGGGACTGCGTATTCCGGACCGATTCAGTCAGGTGAATCCGGGCAATTCAGTCAGGTAATTCCGTTTTAATTCAGTCAGGTAAATCCGGACAATTCAGACACTACAATTAAAGAATGCCTTACAATAGATTCAACAACTATTGTAAGGAGGATGAATTTGTGAGGTGTCAAAATTCGATGAAAATTTTAGAAATTCTAAGGCTCCATGAAAAGGGCTGTCCACAGACTCAAATTAAGAATAGTG
>JAOAEJ010000092.1 GCA_026416815.1 Clostridia bacterium
AATTCTCCTTATATGTGCCTGTATTTTTAACAAACAAGCACACTGCTGTATTCACTTTTTAACAAATATATCATAACTATACTATCAAGTCAAGAAACTCTCGTTACTTAAATAACGATACAGCCATACCCATCTGCCTAAATAGTGTTTTTCAATTTTCTTATTAGCTGCTCCTGACTTTCTACCAATCTCTTGATATAATCCTTCATATACGTAAGGGAATTGCTATCCTCGTATCTGATACCTACCCCATATTCAAAGTAGTTGGTATTTTGAGTCTTTCTTACTATATTGGCCTTGAGAAAAATCATTGTCTTATCCATAAATATATCTACCTCAAGGTCCTGCCCTTGCTCATAATTCGCTTTTGAATATATAAGCATACCGTAGTAGCTCATATCTTTGATTGTTGCAAGATATTTCTTTCTATCGTCCTTTGCCCGTACATCGGCATATAAAGATACAGGATGCCTCTCACTTTTTCTCTGCTCTGCTTCTGCTTCAACTTTATCTACTTTAATCTCTACAACAGCCTCTCTGGGTTGTATATTTCCTATATTGCCTCCGAATATAAATACCTTTTCCTCAAGCTGATATCCTATAACAACAGGATCACCCTCAAGAAAGTTCATAATGGCAAAGTCCTTTGTCAGCTTTATGTGTATCACATAATTCTGTTCATCTACATCTAGTACTATACTTTTAAATGGGCTTACACCCGAATAGTGACGTATAGAAATAACGTCTCCAGCATTAATATTATCCATGCTTAACCCCCTCCCGCATATTATTTACGAAAAACAGATAGATTAATACTCCCAAATGAGGTAAAGCGATATTACGAGTACAGCCTTTGCTTGATATATACTGCACTACATTATTTTTATATAAATTTGACGATCTCTCGGTCCATCAAACTCACAAAAATATATTCCTTGCCATGTCCCGAGGACTAATTTTCCGTCTTCCACAATAACGTGCTGGGAAAACCCAAATAAACTTGCTTTGATATGTCCTGCAGAATTGCCTTCCAAATGTCTATAATCATCCTCAAAGGGTACTATTTTATTTATTTGCTTTAAAATATCGGTAACAACATCCGGGTCGGCATTTTCATTAATTGTAATGCCTGCCGTAGTATGTGGAATGAATATTGTACAAACCCCTGATTTTACACCGCTTTGATGGACAGCCTCCTGAACCGTCGGCGTAATATCAATCATTTGCGTCCTAGAATGGGTTTTTATATTGATTTTTTTCAAAAATATCACCTACAAAAATATATTATATACCTACAATAAAATTATGTAAAGCATCTTTATATCGCTTCAAATGCATATATATAAATTGCAAAAAAGAATCTACAACGAAGTTCTCCCTAAACCTTTTTTGCAATTTGTTACCTTAAGTTATATTGCGATAATCAAATTTTTCCTTGTAATATCATTATCGCAATTTATATAGATAGTTTATTGTAACTACCTTAGTATATAAAAACCCCTCAAAACCTATACCTTGCGTATATATTTTGAGGGGATAATCTATCAAACATTACACTACATACCTACATCTATGACTACGCCTTGCTTCGCAGAAATTCGTCTATTGCCTTTGCAGCTTTTTTTCCTGCACCCATTGCAAGAATTACAGTAGCAGCACCGGTAACTGCGTCCCCACCTGCATATATACCTTTCTTACTTGTAGCTCCCGTTTCCTCCTGTACAAAAATCCCTCCCCGCTTCTGGGTTTGTAAATCCGGGGTGGTAGCAGCAATTAGAGGATTAGGACTCTGACCTATAGCAATTATGACTGTTTGCACATCTACTACATGCTCAGACCCCTGCTTAATAACCGGCGACCTTCTACCCGAGGCATCAGGCTCACCCAATTCCATTTCTACACACTCAATTCCCTTTACCCAGCCATCTTCAGTCCCAAGTATCTTAGTAGGGTTTGTCAGGAGTTTGAATATAATGCCCTCTTCTTTAGCGTGATGTACCTCCTCCAACCTTGCAGGCATTTCAGCTTCCGAACGCCTATATACTATATATACGTTTTCTGCTCCAAGCCTCTTAGCACTCCTTGCAGCGTCCATGGCAACATTTCCTCCGCCTACCACAGCCACATTTTTACCAATCTTTACAGGAGTATCACAGTCAGGGAATTTATAAGCCTTCATAAGGTTAACCCTTGTAAGGAATTCATTGGAAGAATATACCCCATTGAGGTTTTCTCCCTCTATTCCCATAAAGTTGGGTAAACCTGCTCCTGAGCCGATAAATACAGCTTCAAAACCCTCATCAGTAAGATCCTCCAGAGATAAAGTCTTACCTATAACTATATTGGTTTTTATTTCAACACCTAGCTCTTTTACAACACTTATTTCTTTCTGAACAAGTGCCTTTGGAAGTCTGAATTCCGGTATGCCATACATCAGCACCCCACCAGGAGTATGAAATGCCTCAAATATAGTAACATCGTATCCTAATTTGGCTAAGTCTCCCGCACAGGTCAAACTGGCAGGTCCGGACCCTACTACTGCCACTTTTTCGTTTATCCTTTCAGCTCTTTCAACTTTATACTGCCCGTTTGCGATATACCAATCTGCGGTAAACCTCTCAAGCCTTCCTATACCGACCGATTCACCCTTATTAGCCCTTACACAGTACTTCTCGCACTGAGACTCCTGAGGGCAAACCCTGCCGCATACAGCTGGAAGACTATTGGTTTCTCTAATTTTATTGTATGCCTCTTCAAAATTACCTTCAGCAACAAGCTTTATAAATTCAGGTATTTTAACATTTACGGGACATCCCTGTACACAGGGCTTATGCTTGCACTGCAGGCACCTTTGAGCTTCCTCCTTGGCCATCTCTTCAGTATAACCTAAGGCAACCTCAAGAAAATTTTTATTTCTTACGTCTGGAAGCTGTTCAGGCATTTTTATTTTATTTAAAGACATATTAGGCATTTGCTCCACCCCCCATTTTGCATGTGTGGTCATCGAGAGACTGCCTTTCTTCACTTTTATACATAAGCTGCCTTCTCATAGCTTCATCAAAATCCACCAGATGTCCGTCAAAATCCGGGCCATCTACACAAGCAAATTTTATTTTTCCTCCAACAGTAACACGGCAGCCGCCGCACATACCTGTTCCGTCAATCATCACAGGATTCATGCTGACAACAGTTTTTATACCATATTGCTTAGTTAAATTGCTTATAACCTTCATCATAATTAACGGACCTATAGCAATGACGAGGTCATATTTATTTCCATCTTCTATAAGCTTTTTTAGCATATCGGTCACAAAACCCTTATTGCCATTAGAACCATCATCGGTGGCTATAATTACTTTATCGCTTACTTCATTCATTTCCTTCTCAAGTATAACCAAATCCTTATTTCTAAACCCTGCTATTGAGTGCACCTCTACGCCGAGACTATGAAGCTTCTTAGCTTGAGGATAGGCAATAGCGGCACCAAGTCCTCCGCCTATTACTGCTACCTTTTTTAATCCTTCAAAGTGAGAGGCTACACCCAGGGGGCCCACAAAATCCAGTAAAGTGTCGCCTGCATTCAAGGTTCCCAATAATCTTGTTGTCTTTCCTACTTCTTGAAATATTATAGTAATAGTGCCTTTTTCGCGGTCATAATCCGCAATTGTTAAAGGTATTCTCTCTCCATCTTCATTTACCCTTAGGATAATAAATTGTCCAGGCTCTGCTTTTTTTGCAACATACGAAGCTTCGATTTCCATAAGTTTGACGAATGGATTTAAAGCTTCCTTCCTCACTATTTTGAACATAGACTATGCCCCCCATCCAACCTTCTAACAGGTTAAAAATAAAAACAATCCATCTATTTTATGATTTATTTTATATCCCAATTTTAAATTAGTCAATAAACTAACTGGTACTACTTCAAGAATTATGTAACTCATTCGCCTTATTTCATTGTTTTAGTCAGATAATGTAAATATTTCAAAGATTGAAGCAAAAAGTAACGAAGTTTATCTGTTGACAGCTAAACTTCGTTATGACGATGTGCTATATACCTTTGTTACCGCTTAAATGCCAGCATTACTTTAGCAGTAGCTTGACATTCTCAGTTCTTTTATACCCTCTTAACAGTTTGTATTCTCTGGCCTTCGACTAATTAGCCTATAAATAAGTGCTGTGTACT
Source organism: Clostridia bacterium (assembly GCA_026416815.1). GTDB lineage: Bacteria > Bacillota > Clostridia > Acetivibrionales > DSM-2933 > SKW257. Next base: position 4,187 of record JAOAEJ010000092.1, read on the forward strand.
CGTTAGCATGACACCAAGTATACATAGGCCATTTTAATTGTATTTGAGCGTATTTGGCTGTATTTAATTTTACTTGACAGCATTTAACATTGTGTTATAATAGTCTATAATAATTATATGCAAGCTGGAGGTCAAAATGAAGATTACCGAGTTATTTAAGAAAAAGAAGCCCCTTGTAGCATTTGAGATATTCCCCCCTAAAGCCGATGTCCCTCTTGAGACAATTTTTGACTCACTGGAAAAGTTTAAAAGCCTAAAGCCTGATTATATAAGTGTAACCTATGGAGCCGGAGGTAGCCAAAAAGGCAGAACGGTAGAGATTGCATCAAAGATAAAAAACGAATTCGGTATTGAGACTATGGCGCATTTTACATGTGTAGGCCACTCAAAAGAGGAAATAGATTCTTTGCTTGATTCTCTGCATAGCCAAAAGCTTAATAATATACTGGCTCTCAGAGGTGATCCACCTGTAAACCAGCCTGATTTTGATTTTAGCAAAAACGTTTATAGGTATGCCAACGAGCTTATATCACATATAAGAAGTACCCAAAAAGACTTCTGTCTAGCTGCTGCCGCCTATGTAGAAGGCCATGTAGACAGCTTGCGACTTAAGCAAGACATGCTGAACTTAAAGCAAAAGGTTGATGCAGGGGTAGACTTCCTTGTTACTCAGTTGTTCTTTGATAATAGGTTGTTTTATGATTTTCTCGATAAAGCTGAAACCTTAAATATTAATTGTCCCATTACACCGGGAATAATGCCTATATTCAAGGCCGATCAAATAAAGGCTATTACTGCACGCAGCGGATGTTCGCTTCCGGCCAAACTCGTGCTCCTTATGGATAAATACCACGATAATCCCGAGGACATGCGTAAAGCAGGAGTAGAATATGCAAGTGTCCAAATCCGTGATTTAATAGATAACGGCGTTGATGGAGTTCATTTGTATACAATGAATAGACCAAAATCAACGCAAGAGATACTTGAAAACGCAGGTCTGCTTTAAAAATTTAAGTAACCAATCGTAAATAGTTAGTGGCTGCCTGAAGTATAAATTTACAACAGCGATCAATTAAGCCTCATACATCTTTCCAAGATGTATGAGGCTTTTAAACTTCAATATATAAGTATTTTTTACTAAGTACTTTCTTTATCGAATCTTTCATCATCCCTAATAAACGCACTTGGCTTATAAGTCAAAGGGAGCTATTTCATAACCTTTTTCCCTTATACCTTTAATTATCCTATCAAGAGCTTCCGCATTATCCTTTGAAACCGCATGTAAAAGGATTATGGCTCCATCATGGAGGTTATTCATTACCATATTATAGGCATGGTCTGCACCTTTCTGATTATTTACTTCAAAATCCCTATATGCAAAGCTCCAGAAGATTGTCTTATAACCCAGCTGCTGTGACGCAGCGAGTACCCTTTCACTGTATTCTCCCATGGGGGGCCTCATGTATTTAAATTTTTCTCCAGTCAATGCAATAAATTGCTTTTCCAGTCCATACAACTCATTTTCAAGAACATCATTGCTAACTGATGGCAAACTGGGGTGGTTAACGGTATGATTCCCTACTAAATGTCCGTCATTTACCATTCGCTCCACCAAAGCACCGTGGTATTTTATGTAAGGCCCCGTTACAAAAAATAAAGCCTTAACATCATTTACTTTGAGGGTATCTAAAATGGATGAAGTGTAACCATTCTCGTACCCTTCATCAAAGGTTAAATATATAACTTTTTTTGATGTATCCCCTACATAAACTCCATCATATTTTGATATCAAATTTCTTGCATAGGACGGGATTGTTGGTGTACTGCTTTGCTTATTCATACTTATCCACCAGGAATACCTTTTGTTGTCTAGCTTATCGAGCAGGTCTATATCCAACTTACTAGTTCCCGGCTCATCCACACTGGATGGTGCAGGTGTAACAATGCTGCTATCTTTTTCCTCAGACTCATCTACATTATCTGTTGCTTTAATATCTTCGCCAGCCTTATCATCTTCTCCAACATTAGCCTTAGGCTGCTCTCCATCGCTGTCGGGCTGCTTTTCAATTTTAGGTTTTACGGAATTATCACTGACAGTTGTATCATACACCTCGCTATGAACAGTTACGGGGACTTCTTTTCCTTGTCGGCTGCACCCTACCAGTATAGCTGCAAATAAAACTACGATTAGTACCAATCTGCGTTTAATCATTTAATTTTCATCCTTTGTATACATATAAATTTAATAGAGCGGATGCAATACGATAGGCCAAATTTTTTTTAACAAATAACAAAGTAGTACTAATTTAATATTAACTTCAATTACACTCTATTGCAATAAGTATGGTCAGGAAAATATTTCATTATACACTGTGTCCCCCCTTGATAAGATCATCAAAAGTCATATCACTGCTAAACTTAAGCATGAAATCAATCATTTCCTGCTCGGTCAGAACCTTAACCAGCCCCAAATTTTCATCAAGCACATGTATAATATGAAACATATCAAAATCCATGGACTTCAAAACTTCTCCCATATGCATTGATTTGACAACAACTATATTTCTAGCAGGATATACACCCTTTTTCAGTATCCTTGAGCGCCTATAGACAACACTTTTTACATTCATTAAAGCAGTCTCCCTTCTTTCAAATATTATAATAAAGCTTATATAAGCTCCTACTAATAGTAAACTGAAGTTATGATTATTGTTTAGAAATTGTACAATTCCCAATATTATAGCTAGTGAAGATAAAACTATGGATAGGCTGCGAATATATTTGCTTGCTATAAATAACCCTACACGCTCTGCCAAAACCTCCCTTAGCACCTTGCCTCCATCTAAAGGTAAAATAGGTATTAAATTAAAAATTGCCAACCAAAGGTTGATAGAGATAAAAAAATGCATATTATTTGTTTGAATCAAATAATATGGCTCCATAATCAAGCACAGCAGTACAATAATTAAGTTTGTAATAGGACCTCCAAAATATATATAAACCCTTCTTAGCCTGCTACATTCACCTTCTTCTATAACTGCATTAAAGCCTACAGGGAGTATTCTTATTATGTATACCCTTCCACCGGATATAACCGTTAGGACAACATGCCCTAGTTCATGAAGCATTATAGACATAAATGCTGCTAAGAATTTATCGATGTATCCAAAAATTAATGCTATTAAAAGTATGATTAAAAAAAAAGGATTTACCTCCAGATGTATTTTCTTTTTAAAGTTTATAGCCCACACCACTTTTTAAGCCCCCTTTATAATAGCTAGGGCTTCCTCTATATCATATCCCTGCAAGCATATCGGTATAGACTTTAGCTCCTTACAGATAAATGCACCTGGAAGTCTTTCATCAAAGCCCCGTAGGTTTATAATTATTTAGACTTAACACTTATAAACTGTAGTGGATCTACTGTTTTACCATCCTTATGTACTTCAAAATGAAGATGGGCACCTATGGAATTTCCGGTGCTGCCTACCTTTGCAATAATTTCGCTTTTTTTCACACTCTGGCCTTTTTTAGCTACCAACTCGGAGCAGTGTGCATAAATTGTTTCTAAACCGTCTACATGTTTTATTTTTATGTACTTTCCAAACGTAGGGTCTTCACCCGATTGTATAACCTCTCCCGCTAATGCAGCCTTAATAGGAGTTCCTGTATTTGCTTCTATATCGATTCCCTTATGAAGTTTTCTTGTACCGCTAAAGGGATCTGTCCTGTAGCCATATGGAGACCCCAGCGGCCCTGGGGCTGGAACTACAAAATTATATTTACCTTGCTTAACATTAGAATTATCCTTAGTTTGTACTGATTCCGGGGTGTCTTCACTTTCGCTGGCAGCATTATCAATTGCCTCCTTCTCGTTTTCTCCTACAGGCTCATCGGTGATTTCATCGGTATTTCCGCTAATGCTGTCTTCTTCGCTCTGCACTAACTCATCCTCTTCCTGGTATCCGCTATAGTCCAGCTTTTCACTCTCATCATTATTACTCTCTTCGGTGACACCGGCACTGGCAGTAACTGCAGGCTCTTCAGATGTACTATCACCGTCAGAAGCCGCCTTATTTCTATTATTCAGCTTGTTTACTACGTTGTTAATTCCCTCATTTATAGTTTTTACTTCAATATTTTGAGTAAGTACATCTTTCACCTTTCCTGTCAGAAAGTTGGTTACCGGAGTATTGGCGCTTTTAATTATACCTATCACAGCCAATACAATTATAGATATTACAATCTGACGGGCTATAACCTCACCTAATGTGCTGTTTGCTTCCCTGACATTCTTTCTCCTTCTCCTGTTAGTAGTGCTTTGGCGTGGATACCTTGGCCTAACTACAATATCATCCATACACTTCATCCTCGCTTAAGTATTTTATTGAAAAAACGCTTTAGTTTTTGCAATACAAACTCACTCTAAAATATTAGACAAGTTATTAATCTTCTTAAAGCCTTATACTTACATGTTATAACAATGGTCTTCAAACACTTTTAAAGCTTTCTTTTTATTTAAAGCATACAACTCTCATTTAATTATATTTTTAAATTTAGAAAATTATTACAGACTATACAACGTCCTTTTAATAACATAAACAGCTGAATAACTGATTTAGGGCAGTTGCAAAAAATTGTGAATTCAAGATTTTTTTAATACAAGGTATACAGAATAGTTTTTGTGCATCAACAGATAATATTACTGTCACATTATATTTGTTCTTAATAGATTTGCTATAAATTTAACTAAAGGAGGTTTTCAATTTGAAACTAAAAGTAGGAGTTGAACCTAATCTTACACCCGTAAAAGATTATTTGTCTGAAAAGGGCTGGCAGGTTGAAAGTGTAAATTTAAAAGATAAATCTTTAGGACAGCTGGACAATTTTGATGCTTTTGTTGTTACTGGTTTAAATGACAATGCTTTAGGTTTAAATGATACAAGTACAAATGCTGTAATTATAGAGGCCACCGGGTTGACCGCAGAACAGGTCTACAGTGAACTGCAGGCAAGGTTTGAATAAAAATACCCTCCGTACCGCATGGTACGGAGGGTATTTTTATTCAAACCTATTATTATCTAAGGTATATGTACCATCAAACAGTGCAATGTGATGGTATTAAAATAAAAAATTCTACTTTATATTCGGATTTATAAGTTCTCTCCAAGCCAGGTCGCCTCTTTCAACGCCCTTTATAAGAAGCTCCGCTGTGGCAATATTGGTTGCAAAAGGTATGTTATTTGCATCGCATGATCTTAAAAGGGAGCTTGCATCATTATCCTGCCCCATTGCATTAAGTGAGTGCCGGAAATATATAACAAGGTCAATTTCGTTATATGCAACCCTGGCTGCTATTTGTTGCTCTCCTCCCAAAGGCCCCGGGGAAAACTTATAGATATTCAACCCGGTTGCTTTACTTATAATTGCCCCTGTCGTGCCGGTAGCAAACAAATTATGCATTTGAAGTATTGATTTATATGCAATACAAAAGTCAACCATCAAATCCTTCTTTTTATCATGTGCAATTAACGCTATATTCATATATCCACTTCCCTAACTACGAAAATGGTTTGTGAAATGAAACACTCACAAACCACCTTGTTTTTTTATTTTCCGCTATTTTTGACATTCTTTATAGGAATATTAGCTACTAAAGCGGGTACAACCCTTTCCTCATCGTCACACTTTGTTTTTGTGAGTTGTATATCAAGTGCACTTTCATCAATATCCATGTAGTTTGTTATTACTTTTATTATCTCACCCTTTACCATCTCAAGAAATTGAGGAGACACATTAGCCCTATCATGGATCAGTACCAATTTTAATCTTTCCTTAGCAACATCTTTTGAAGCTTTAGATTTCCCAAAAAGCTTCGACAAATCCAGTAGCATAGGCATTCCCTCCTATCAAGTTGTTTTTAAGCCGAACAACCTCTTAATTTTAAACATAAGCCCATCATCTGTTTCGAGATCCATAATAGGTACATTTTCACCCATTATACGTTTGGTTATATTCCTATAAGCCTGTCCAGCCAAAGACTTACTATCGTTAACTGCAGGTTCCCCCCTATTTGTAGATACAACAATCTTTTCGTCATCTGGAACCACACCGATAAGGTCTATAGCCAGAATATCTATAATGTCATCAATTGTCATCATATCCCCGCGTTTTACCATATCGATTCTGACTCTATTGACTATAAGTCTTGGGTTGCGAAGCTCGTTTGCCTCCAAGAGTCCTACTATCCTGTCGGCATCCCTTACAGCCGAAACTTCAGGAGTTGTAACAACGATAGCCCTATTGGCTCCTGCAATAGCATTTTTGAATCCCTGCTCAATACCCGCAGGACAGTCTACTATTATATAATCAAATTCCTCTCTTAGCTCATCACACAACTTGATCATTTGCTCCGGGTTTACTGAGGATTTGTCCCTGGTTTGTGCTGCCGGGAGAAGATAAAGGCCTTCATAACGCTTGTCCTTTATTAATGCTTGCTTTATTCTGCAAGACCCCTCTACAACGTCTACCAAGTCATAAACTATCCTATTTTCCAGCCCCATAACAACATCGAGATTTCTTAACCCGATATCGGTGTCTATCAAAACCACTTTTTTACCCTGTAGCGCGAGACCGGTTCCTAAGTTTGCAGTAGTAGTAGTCTTCCCAACTCCGCCTTTACCAGAAGTAATTACTATAACTTCTCCCATCTATATTTACCCCCTATGATTGTCTTCAGAAGTATGACTTAGCCCTATGCTCCATTTATGAGTAATAGGTATAATTCAGAAATATATGTTTAAATTATATCGTCGATTTTTCACCCTATCAACAAAACTTACATAACATATCCAGTTAGAGTGCTATATTAAGTAACGATATCACAAAGAAAAAAAATTACTGTATCAATAACATCAATGTAATTATATAACCTTCTGAAACTAGAAACTTATAATTAAAATATATATTTCTTTTCAGCTTTTGTCAATTATTTATACTGCGGTAAAAATCTTTCAATATATACCATGTCATCCTTTACGAATGCCAATTCAGGTATATATGGGTTTCTTCCACCTTTCTCATCGGGAGAACGGGTAATCACATCGGCAATTCTTAGCTGCATAGGCTGAAGGTTAAAGGCCACAACTATGGCTTCTTTGTTTCCGTCAGCCCCAGCGTGTACCATTCCCCTAAGTGAGCCCATTACTATCACATTTCCTGTGGCTACCACCTCAGCACCCGGGTTTACATCCCCAATGATAACCAAATTGCCATCAAAGCTTACCAACTGCCCGGAACGGACGGTACCCCTGTAAAACTTCGATACTCCCTCTTCAATACCTTTAAAGTGATAAAATTTCTTAATCTCAAGCTTATTTATCCGCTGAGCCGGAGGATTATTTTGTACCTTAGCAGGCTCTTCAGTGTCCTTTTCAAGGCTTTTAATCTCCGCTCCGCTCTTATTGACCATCAAATCATAAATTTTCTTCTCTTCATGCTTTGTAAGCTCTTTACCGCGATATTTAACAACAAGTGATGCTCCTTTAAAGAACTTTCCTGCTGCAGCTATTTTCTTTTCGATTTGTTCAAGAATTGATTCAAAGTTTTCTTCTTCTTTCAATATAATTGTAAGACCATTTACTGTACCCTTAAATGTTACACTTCCCCCATCCATTCAACAGAACCCCCACTGATAATTCTAACCAACCATATCGCTTATAATTATTACACTAGTTGACCGATAAGACAAGCCTATTTTTAGCGGGTAAACATCACCTGATCCACCCCTACCTTATCATCTGCACTACTATTTTTGTTTATATTAAAGTACTCAGCAAGAATATCTCGCGCAACCGGAGCAGCATTAGACCCCCATACACCATGCTCAATAACAATAGCCACAGCAATCTTAGGGTTATCAGCAGGTGCGTAGCAAATAAACAAACCGTCGGATGACTGCTTAAACGCTTCTCTTCCTGTTTCCGGCGTACCTGTCTTTCCGGCAACACTAATCCCCTGTGGGAAATCTTTAAATACGTTTACCGCAGTACCGTCTGTGGCATTGGTAACCGCAAGCATCCCTGCCTTTACTGCCTTCAAAGTTTCGGGCTTTAAAGCAATTTGTTCATACTCCGGTTTTGTCTCAGCCACTACTGAGCCGTCGTATTTTACTACTCTTTTGATAACATAGGGCTTATATTTCTTCCCCCCGTTGGCAAGGGTGCTTACGTAATTTGCTATCTGCAAGGGAGTAAATATATTATAAAGCTGTCCTATGGATGCCTGAGCAGTATCAGCTTTTCCCCATATTCTCTGTTCCCTTTCACTTATTTTCATTGTCTCTTTATTATTTCGACGTCCCTGATATTCCTTACCTACATCAATGCCTGTTTTTTCACCCAAGCCAAACATTTTGGCCCATTTGTCGAGTTTATCAATACCCGTCCTTACACCCAGCTCGTGAAAGAATACATTGCATGAGGTAGCGAGTGCATTGGTCAAGCCTATATTTCCGTGCGAGTAGTGATACTTCCTGAACTCCATACAATAAAACTTATGACCGTCGTAGGTAACAAATCCAGTATCCAGAATAGTTTCGTTACTAGAAATTGCCCCCTCTTCAAGACCAGCTATGGCTGTCAGCGGTTTAAAAGTCGAACCTGGTGCATAAAGCCCGTTTATGGCCCTGTTTAGTGCAGGAGCCGATTTATCCTTAAACAGGTTGGATATTGCCTCCTGAGCAGCTTTGTTATCAGCACCGGCAAGATAAAGAGATGGGTCATAGCTTGGGTAGCTAGCCATTGCAAGGACTTCACCGCTATTAACATCTATAGCTACAGCAGACCCTGCAACTGCATCTCCAAAGTTATCCTTACCGTCCTTGCCTTCACGGATTTTTTTTATGTTTCTCTCTATGGACTCCATAGCCACCTTCTGAAGCCTGTTATCCAAAGTAAGCACTACATCATTTCCCGGCTCTGCCGGATTTTCATCCAACTCCTCAGTCAGCCTTCCCCCTGTGTCTACCTCTACCCTCTTCAACCCGTCCTTACCTCTTAGGGATTGCTCCGCAGCAGCCTCTACACCGGATTTCCCGATTATATCATTCATACTGTATCCATCGGATTTTTTTTCACTGTATTCTTTATCACTTATACCTGCCACATAACCAATAACGTGAGAAGCAATCTCACCGTTAACATACTTTCTTACAGGCATAACATCGGTTGTTACCCCGGGAAATTCTCTGTTTCGTTCTTCGATTTGGGCAACAGTTTCCTTACAGACATCCTTTGCTATGGTCATTGGGTTTATAGAACTATACCCAAGTATCTCAAACCTGACCGTCATTATCTTATAAGCTTCCTCATCAGTGTATTCGTCGCTTATCTTAAACTGACCTTTAAGATACTTGAAAACATCAGCAGCACTAGCCCCTGCGTCAACTCCTTTAAACCTAAACCCCATTATCGTCTTTAGCCTTTCTATCCTGCTGTCATCCTTTACAAGATACCTTCCAAACTGCGTAGGGCTTGAAAGATATTTGTTAAAGCTCTTATTATATGAATCGTTATTTTTTTCAAATATCTGGATCAGTTTTAGAATCATTCCGTTGAGTTCAGGAGACTTTGTCTTGGTATCTATAATCTGAACGGAAAAACCCATTCGGTTGACTGCGATAGGAGCACCGTACCGATCTACTATATTGCCTCTCGGTGCAGGAACTTTCCTCTCGTTTAAAAGCCTCCGTTGAGACTTTTCATCGTATTCTTCCCCTCGAACTATCTGAAGATTTACCAATTGATATATCATCATAATACCGACCATAACCATACACATAGCAAGTATTACATATCTATCCTTGAATTTTTCCTTCATGGAAATTCACCGCCTTTTATGCAGCTTCCGGTTATTTATATTTACTTAACAAATTGTATTGCTAATACTTTCTTTTGGAACTGTTTGCAGCCTCAAACTTATGATTTAATTTAACAGCGATTATATATATAAATATCGCGGCAAGACAATTATATAAAGCCTCCAATAAAATTATGTTCTTCATAGCATATACTATGTCAACTTCGGTTATAAAAAGCAATCCGAACACACAAACAACAACTTCATAAGCTACCGTTGAAATAAAAGTAAAGAATATAACTACAAGTATATTCTCTCTATACAGTCGTTTGTTTACCGAACCTAGGAGTAAGCCCAGATAAAGCCCGAGCAGCGAATAAAATCCCAGTAGCTTTCCTGACATGATGTCCTGTGAAAGCCCTGCAAAAAAACCTACAACAGCACCTTCTACATTTCCCCTCAATAAAGCAATTGATACTATAAATACAATAAACAAATTAGGCTTTACATTATATATTCTTACGTATTCAAAAACGGTTGACTGCATTAGTATTATCGCAAATATACAGATAGTGTAGGCAAATATCTTTATTTTCATTTTTCCATACTACCTGCCTCATTAATATTTGTCTTATTCTTTAATACAAATACTTCTTCCAACCTTTTAAAATCTACCGACGGCTCTATTATTGCATATCTCCCTAATTCATTTCCCGATTGCATAACACGCTTGACTTTACCAATTAAAATTCCTTTTGGGAATATGCCGCCTATACCCGAGGTTTCTACTGTATCACCAACTGCAATATCAGCATCTAGAGGAATTAAATCCATCTTACAGAATCCCTTTTCCTTAAGGCTTAAATCACCTTTAACAATCACCTGATGCCTTGTTTTTGATATAATTGCACTCACACTGCTTCCCGGATCAATTATTGATACTACTTTTGAAGAGATAATATCTGAATTCAATACAACTCCAATCAATCCCCTATTGTTTATAACCGGATAGTACATTCCTTCCGCGCTTTTTATGCCGTCCTTACCACCACGGTCTATTCTGAATATACCGAACCAGTTACCCGGATCCTTTGCTATAACGTTTGCCCCTACCATTTCATAGTCATTGAATTGATCTTTAAGGTCAAGAACCTCTCTTAATTCCTTGTTCTCCACCCTGTATCTCAGCAACTCTCTATTTTCCTTTTCCAAAAGGCTTATCTTATTCTTTAGCTCTTCGTTTTCATTCTTAACTTGTTTTACGTCCTTAAAGTAGCCAAAACCCCCCTCAATCTTCTGTGATGAGTAGGAGAAAAATTTTTGCACCGGTGAAAGTGGCACACTTATAATATTGTTAAGCCAATTGAGTTGGCTAACCCGACTTGAAGTCACCCCAATGACAACCAGCATAAGGATCGTTACAGTCATTACTATAAAGAATTTACTCTTAATTAAACGTAACAATTTGTCCTAGCTACCCCCATTCCAACTCCTTACCGCTGCAAACATCTAAAAGTATAGAAAAACACACTAAGAATTCCGGCAGGAATAATCCGGGTATTAACCCGGACATACAGCCGGAAATGATAAAATTAAATGCAGTAATGAGTAAAATCCTTCCAAATGAAGCCCCAATTATATTCTGCTGAATTAAATTGCTTGTCAAATCCTATTCTACAGAGTTTATACTAAGCTTTAGCTATATATATCTATTTCAGTTTCTTAGGAGAAATGAGTACTTTCTTTAACGTTTCAATTTCATCAAGTACTTTACCGGTGCCAAGAGCGACACAATCCAAAGGCCTTTCTGCTATTGAAACCGGCATTCCCGTTTCTTCTTTTATAAGCCTGTCAAGACCACTTAATAATGCGCCTCCACCGGTGAGCATAATACCTCTATCCATTATATCTGCTGCCAATTCCGGAGGAGTTTTCTCCAATGTAAACTTAATTGCGTCTACTATTGCATTGATTGGTTCTTTCAATGCTTCGGTTATTTCTGTTGAAGTGATAGTCAAGTTCTTAGGAAGGCCGGTTATCAAGTCTCTCCCTCTTATCTCGAATACTTCTTCTTTATGCTTTGGATAGGCGGCTCCTATAGACATTTTTATTTCTTCAGCAGTCCTTTCACCTATCATTAAATTATATTCCTTCTTAACGTAGTGTACAATAGCTTCATCCAACTCGTCGCCCGCTACCCTTAGGGATTTGCTGGTAACAATACCTCCTAGTGAAATAACTGCAACTTCACTTGTTCCTCCTCCGATGTCCACTACCATACTCCCCGATGGTTCCTCAACAGGTAAGTTAGCTCCGATAGCAGCAGCCATAGGCTCCTCAATAAGATATGCTTCCTTTGCCCCTGCCTGTAGAGTAGCCTCTTCTACTGCCCTCTTTTCCACCTCAGTAACTCCTGATGGTACGCATATTACCACTCTTGGCTTACTAAAGACTCCTGTTGACATTGCACTTTTTATAAAATGCTTAAGCATATTCTGGGTAACATCAAAATCTGCAATAACCCCATCTTTCATTGGCCTTATTGCCACAATATTTCCCGGTGTTCTACCTATCATACTTTTTGCAGCTTCACCTACCGCAAGTACATCGTTTGTCTTCTTGTTTATAGCAACTACTGAAGGCTCTCTAACGATTATACCCTTCCCTTTTACGTGAACCAGTGTATTGGCTGTACCTAAATCTATTCCTATATCTCTTGCAAATAAACCCATTTCAAATTCTCCTCCTGTCATATAAAAAACTGCAGTTAAATGCTTTTACATCAATCCTCTTTCCTTGAAACTTATATATTTACCATCCCCAATTATTATGTGGTCTAGTACTTTTATACCTAATATGTCTCCTGCACCTACCAGTCTTTTTGTAGTTTCTATATCTTCGCTGCTGGGCTCGGGGTCTCCACTGGGATGGAAATGCACATGTTGCCTTAGCTAATGTTTAACATGAGCAACATTTTACATACGTGAAAACCTTACCATAATTTCTAGTAATTTAACCTTATTGTAATTTACCAATAACTGTTCTTCCCTGTCAGTAATATGTTTT
>JAOAEJ010000005.1 GCA_026416815.1 Clostridia bacterium
AGAAGGGCGATCTACGACTCCTCCTACCGTGCTTTGTAGTTTACCTTCCCCTCAAGACTAAGATAGCATTTTGGTGAAAGTCGCGCACCATTTTTTCATTACTATTTGTGCCGCCAGCGACAGCGGCGGAATGGAGATTTATATGAGAAAGTTGTTAAAACAATACGAAAATTACACTTTATTCTTAAAGAAAAATTTCCTTATAAATGGAACTTTTAAATGAATAGCACTTTCAGGGCAAAGTTCCTGGCAGCAGTAGCATCTTATACACTTTCTATATACATAGGAAGGTGGTACAGTCTTTATTCCGTTATGCCAGTTGACAGCTTTAGGATTGACCGGACACATTTGGACGCATACGCCGCACTTCACACACTTATGGTTTATAATTTTGGGCTTAGGAACCAGTGAATTTCTTATAAATTGAATAAGCCCACCTGCTTTAAAAGGCTTTACCGGTTCCCTCTTAACATTAAAATTTTTATTTATAAAGCTCTCAAGTTCATCCCCCAAAAGCTCTATTTCTTCCGCAGCATATGTACCAAGCCCTGCCTCCGAAGCAAACTTAGTAGTTGGTACGTATTCTGGATTTAAATTAATCATTCTACATACAGTAGCATCTAGAGCTACCGGGTCGGATGAGAACAAAAGCACATTCATCTTCACAGGGTCACCGCCCCGGGGGCCGTTGCCTTCCATAGCCATAATTCCATCCATTACATATAGCCTGGGCTTAAGGTACATGTTTAAATCAATAAGCATCTTTGAGAAATCATTAACGTTGGGGATTCGTACATGAAATTCCCCTTTAAGATGTCCAGGGACACATCCAAATTGGTTTTTTATACTTCCGGTAAACCTTGAAAATCCATGAGCTTTCAACTTTGATATACTTATTAATCCATCACTTTCCAGCACACCTTTGGCAATTGTAAACATTTTATTTTGTATAGCTTGTTCAAAGTATATTACCTCACCGGAATCAAACTCAGCCATTTCTATACCTAATTCTTCAGCTGCTGCTGCAATACCGCATTTTTTAGCTGCTAGCTTTGGATTATGTAGTGCCGGAGAATCACCATAGGTTAATTTAACGTCTATATCCTTAAACACCTCAGCAACAGCTTTGAATACTGCTGGGTGTGTTGTAGCACACCTTTCAGGGAGGTCTGCGGTAAGAATATTTGGCTTTAAAACAATTTTTTCACCTAGGTTAACAAAAGCTAGCGGACCACCTATCAGCTCTATACCTCTTTTTACCGCTGCTTTAACTGCACTATATTCATAGCTTTCACATTTTATAATTGCTACTTTAGACATCATATAAATTATTCCACCATTTTAAATAAAAATAAACAAGCGTTTAACAAAAATATTACCATATGACACAAAAATAATAAATAGAAAAAATATAAATTGCGATAATGATATTACAAGGAAAAATTTGATTATCACAATATAACTTAGGGTAACAAATTGCAAAAAATATTTAGTGAGAACTTCGTTGTAGATTCTTTTTTGCAATTTATATAGGTACTTATATTAATTAAAATATAGCGAGCATAAATGCTCACGCATGGGATGGTAGATTCATATACATATTGTATTTGTATATATTGTATAATATTCTTTCGGTTGGTATAATTTTATTATAGCAATAAAGTCTGAAACTAAGTATTTATCCTAGTATTCTAGGTATTGCAGCAGCATTATGAATCGGATAAACAGGGGGAGTACAAATGGCCGTAGAAAAAGCGAGAAGTTATTACTTGGGGCAAAACGGATATAGAAGAGTAAATTGTGCTCAGGCAGTGGTAAGTGCGTTTAAAGAGCACTTCAACATAAGTGATGATATGCTGGAGACTTTTAGGTCATTCGGTGGAGGTAATGCGCCGGAGGGGGTATGTGGGGCATACTATGCTGTAAGGTGTATGTTAGAAAACAACAACAAGGAAATGATTAAGGATTTTGAAAAATATTTTTTAGACTCTGCAGGAGCTGTAAAGTGTACAGAGGTAAAGGCTAATAAAAAGCTTTCATGTGTTGGTTGTGTTGAAAAAAGTGCAGAATTTGTGGCGAAATTAATATAATGTATAACTAAAATTAGGACAGGCTGGTTTACCAAGCTATTTTGGAGCTAGCCTGTTTTCTTTCTATAAAAATCTTTATCTTTTGCATATATAAATTGCGATAATGATATTACAAGGAAAAATTGATTATCGCAATATAAGTTAAGGTAACAAATTGCAAAAAATACTTAGTGAGAACTTCGTTGTAGATTCTTTTCTGCAATTTATATAGCTCTATAATAGCAGGAATAATAGTATGAATTGAAGCTGGTGTAGTGCTATATGGTAAGAAATTCATGTTGAAGGTGTACATCTGGTTCCATTTAATAAAAAAATATTATATAATAATATCTGATAATTGTAAAATTTACTGTAAAAAATCGATAATTGAACTTTAAATATACATTGTGTTAAACACTGAATTTGCGGTAAAAAAACCGATAGTAATGAGTGGAGGCGAACATATATGTCTCTAAGAAGAAAAACTATGGCAGTAGTCGGATTAACGCTTACCTGCCTTATAATAATCATATACATATTATCACAAACTGTAATGCTAAAGAGTTTTGGTGAGTTGGAGAGCAGGGCACATGTACAGAATGTGGAAACGGTAACAGGAGCACTTAGTAATACTATCTCATCTTATAATGAGAAAGCCTGTGACTGGGCAATATGGGACGATGCTTACCAGTTTGTACAGGATGGCAATAAAGATTTTATAGATACCAACCTTAATGTAGAAACTTTCATAGGCTTAAGGGTTAATTTTATGCTTTTTGTTAACGAAGCAGGAAATATAGTATACGGCAAAGGAATTGACCTTAAGTCAAAAAAAGAGATTCCCATTCCGCAAGACTTAAAGAAAAATATATCACCAGGTAATCTTCTTTTGAAACACAAGGATTCTAGGGATATTATATCTGGCTTGATTATGCTTTCTGAAAATCCCGCTATGGTTGTATCTCACCCTATAGTAAATAGCGAGAGAGAAGGGCCAATAAAAGGTTCTCTTATTATTGTACGTTTTTTTGATTTGGATGAAGTTGTAAGGCTTAGTGCGATAACTCATATGACCTTAAATATATATAGGATGGATAACCGCCAGCACTGGGGACAGATTGAGCGGATAAGCACTAGTATAACTGAAAAAAAACCAATAGTTATACAGCCAATTGATGAAGGTAATATTGCCGGGTACACCCTGTTAAAGGATATACACCAGCGTCCAGCAATAATGCTGAGAGTGGACTGGCCTAGGTTTATATATAGCTACGGCACAGGCACTAGTTGGAATCTAGTTGGAATCATCTTAGTGGTAGGTATAGTTTTTGGCATTGTAATCAACATTCTTTTAGAGAAGTTGGTTTTGATGCGGATGGGGTATCTTAGCAGAAGGGTAGATGAAATTAGCAAAAGTAATGATTTTTCTGATCGGCTATCGATCAAAGGGAAAGACGAACTATCAAGCCTAGCCGGAGCGGTCAATCGGCTGCTGGAAGCTCAGGAATCGCGTATACAGGAGCTTGAAGAGCGTACTAACGAACTGGAAGAAGCAAGGTCATTTATAGAATCGGTCTTCAATTTAGTAGGAAACGGTATAGGCGTAATCGATATGCAAGGGAATATTTTAACCTGTAATAAGGTATGTGCGGATATGTATGGGTACAGTATAGAAGAGGCTATAAACGGTAATATAAAAAACTTATATAAATACGTTGGGGAAGATTACCACCTAGAAGCGTATGCAGAGCAGCTTATGAAAAACGAAGTACTGACGCTTGAGTTCGAAAGCCACCGTAGAGATGGTGCTAAGTTTCCATTAGAATCGAAAGCGACCCTACTTAAGGATAAGAGCGGTAACCCGTCTGCAGTAGTTTTTACAATTGCGGATATAACTCAGCGTAAGAATGCTGAGAAGGTATTGAGGGAAAGTGAGGAACGGTTTAGGAGTATCTTTGAACAATCACCTATTGGGATTAGTATCTATAATGCTGAGGGAGGGATGCTCCACCAGAATAAAGCTTGCGCAGATATATTCGGTGTTTCTCAGGAACAGGTAGTGAATAACTTTAACTTCTTTAAATACACCCACTATATTTCACCGGAAAATAAGATTAGATCCATAAAAAACGGTGTATATACAAGTGAAGTTGAATTCAATTTCGATACCCTTAGGAGTGTAGGACTTCAAACTACAAAATCGGGAAAAGCATATCTCCATTGTACAGTAACTCCGTTAGGAACTCAGGGGGGTACCCTTTCGGGATATCTTATACAGGTTCAGGATATTACCGAACGAAAAACAGCGGAGAAGGAAATCACATACTTAAGCTTTCATGATAAACTGACAGGAATCCATAACCGTGCCTACTTTGAACAAGAACTGGAAAGACTGGATAGTGAAAGCGACTTGCCTGTTAGTATCATTATGGGGGACCTTAATGGTCTAAAGATAGTAAACGATGTATTTGGACATAGTGAGGGAGATAAGCTGCTGGTAAGGATGGCTGATATAATTAAGACAAGCTGCCGTAAGAAAGATATCGTAGCACGACTAGGTGGAGATGAGTTTGCTATCATTCTTCCAAAAACACCTGAAAAAATTGCTTTAAATATTTGTCAGAGAATCAGAAATGCATGTAAAAGGTCTGAAGCCGATCCTATACGTCCAAGCATAGCTTTGGGAGTTTCATCAAAGGAAAATTTATCCCAGGAAATAGTCAATGTAATAAAGGAAGCTGAGGATAGAATGTACCGTCACAAGCTCCTGGAAGACAAGAGTGCAAGAAGTTCAATTATTGCTCTGTTTGAAAAGACACTTTTTGCAAAAAGCTATGAGACCGAGGAGCATGCACAGAGAATGAGGTTGTTAGCAGTAAAAGTAGGACATGCAGTAGGATTACCAGACAGCAAGATGGATGAATTGACTCTGCTTGCTGCCCTACATGACATAGGCAAGATAGGGATACCTGATTCCATTCTGTCCAAGCCAGGGCCGTTAAATGATTTGGAATGGGAGGAAATGAAGAAGCACCCCGAAATCGGCTACCGTATAGCCAAGTCAACTCCGGAGCTTGCACCGATAGCCGATGCCATACTAACTCACCACGAACGTTGGGATGGCTTGGGATACCCCCAGGGACTCAAGGGTGAGGAGATTCAAATGATCTCCAGAATTATCGCGATAGTAGACACCTATGATGTAATGACTCATAAGAGGGCATACAAGGAGCCTGCCAGCTATCAAGAGGCACTAAATGAAATCAAACGGTGTGCGGGAACACAATTTGACCCGGATTTGGTGAATGTATTTATAGAGGTAGTAAATAGAGAGCATGAGCAAGGGTGTATCGCATGATACACCCTCTAACCTAGAAAATCTCCTTAACCAACTCCCACAAAACATCACAAAGCTCACTGTTGCCAATTTCTATGCCGTATGCATTCCAGCCTGCCCCCTGTTTACCAAGCTCGCAGCCTATTTCATTTGAACTTGCTACAAGGTGAAATTCTCCTGCGCGGAAATTATTCCTTTGTAAGATATCAATCATTTGACCTATGTTGAGGATTGGCAGACAGGATTCCTTGCTGAAGCAAACAGGCCTTGCAAGCTCATACTCAAAATCAGCCTCTTCGCTGTCCTCGATATCTTCCTCCGCAGATTCATCTATATTTGATGTATCTTCCTTTTCAGTCGATTCCTCGGGACCATTTGCCGGTGCTGTTATATCAAAGAGAACCATATGATTCTGATGGTATAACTTAATATCCCCTATTACAAATTCGATTTCCTCATATTCATCTTCCTCAACACTCTTACATACATAAGCTACTGCAGTATCGTATTTTTCCGGTATCCACATATGTACCAGGCTTTGTTTCTGGCTGTCGGTAAGCTGAGCCAGTTGTTCTTTTGTTATTTTGAGCTTCATACAAAAATCACCCTGCCTTAATATAAAAATTATTTTACTTGTTTTTTACAGAGAGTAAGCAGACTAAACCTAGCTGCTACCTCCTATCCCTATTGCCTGAGATAATGATTATACCCAATACAATAAGAACAGCAGGAACTATCATGCTGTAATTCAACCAATATAACACCGTACCTAAAAGTATAACAGCAAACGATACACCGGCTATGGTAGATAATATAGCTACAGGTATCAGTAAGCCCTTCTGCCTCCCACCAAATACATAAAGCTGAAATAAACCCACAGCTGGAGCAAGTATGTATACAGGCCATGTGTACGCTGCAAAATGCCAGCGTGTCAGTGTTTCAAAAAAGAAAAGCAAACCGATAGTAGAAAGTATACCTCCAGGAACAAGTAAGCCCGGATTTCTTCCGGTCATAAAATAGCTAAACTCGAAAACCAGACCGGGGGCCAGTATGAAAATTGGCCATAGCGTACTCATAGTAAATAGCCTAAGGTCAAAGATTTGGTTTGCAAGGAAAAGGAACCCCAGGGCAATCAGTATTAACCCAAGAGAACTATTTTTTCTATCCATAATCAGCCTCCTTACTAAAGTTTATTCCAATAAATAAAAATTAAACATAGTTAACCTTAAATAGTACAAACAACTTTAAGAATCACATAAATTTTATTTAAAATATGTAACTTATGTTAACAAAAAGGTTTGAAAACATGTTAATATTATACTATACATAATTAATTTATAAAATAACTATAGATATTAATTTGCACCTTTTAATTTTTGATGGAACAAAAAACATATTCTTACGTCAAAATAAGCATATATAAAGAAGGGGGAATTAATATGGTCGGTTTGGCTGGTGGAAAACTGTTCGGCATTAGACAGGTAGCATATGCAATTACTGTTCTGGCTGTACTTTTATTAAGTTTATCCGGTTGCAGCAGTTCAAAAACAGAGGATGTAAAAGCGACTGAAGCTAAGTCTGGTATAGCCGGGCCCCGTACAGAAGGTACATACGGGTCTAAAGAGAGTGAGTCCAAAGCTGTTGAAGCTAGTGCCGCTAGCACTACAAGTGTGACATTCAGTGAGTCGGTAGAGGCGGATAAAGCGGGAAGTACATATAAAATGAAGGATGGAGCTGAACGAATTCCGGTAGAACAGGTACAAAACGATGTGAACAAGAAGGAGATAAGTGCTGGTCAACTGACAGCAGGAGAGTGGAGTGACTTATCAAATTGGGAATTCTGGCTGAATATTTTAAACACTAAAGAATGGTCAGACTACCAAAATAAGTGGCAGCTTTTCCCTTCTCAGAGGCATACAGTAGTTGTAAAAGACGGTAATAGCTTTGTGAACGACGCAAAGGTATTATTGAAAGCTAAGGATGGGACGGTAATTTGGGAAGCAAGAACCAACAACAAGGGACAGGCGCATCTCTTTTCAAATATGTTTAAAAAGGGAAGCGGAGATATTTATGACATCACCGTCGAAGCAAACGGCAGTATGAAGACCCTGAACAATTTCCAGGGTGGGTGGAAAGAACCATCGGAAATTGAAATCATTGGGGGAAAAAGGGAGTCTAAAACTGTGGATATCATGTTTGTTTTAGATACTACAGGCTCTATGGGCGACGAACTTGAGTATCTCAAGACTGAACTCAAAAATGTAATCCAAAGAATAAAAGAAGCAAACGATAACCAGTTAAATATACGTATCAGCTGTAACTATTATAGGGATGAGGGAGACGAGTATGTTGTCCGGACATTCCCCTTTAGTGAAAATATAGATGAGGTTATAGGACAAATCAGTCAGCAGAGTGCAAACGGTGGAGGAGACTATGAAGAAGCTGTAGAAAAGGCTCTTGATAATGCTATGAATGAACACCAATGGAGTGATAACGCAAAAGCTAGGCTTTTATTTCATGTAATGGATGCACCTCCTCACCACAATCAGGAAACTATGGTTAAAATGCAGAATATATCAAGAAGTGCTTCTGCAAAAGGAATAAAAATTGTTCCGGTAGCTTCAAGTGGGGTTGATAAAAATACCGAATTCTTACTTCGTTTTCTAGGTCTGTCAACAGGTGGCTCATATGTTTTTCTCACAAACCACAGCGGTATTGGTGATTCACATATAGAACCTACTATAGGGCAGTATAATGTTGAATACCTGAATAATCTTCTGGTGAGACTGGTGAATCAGTATATACAATAGAATATAAAGAAGCTTAGGGTACAGTATAACTCTAAGCTTCTTTAGCTTCTTTATGAATTTAAATATATTTAAAAATAATCAGCAGTATTACTATTGGTATTATACCTGCAATTACGGATAACACTGCAAGAATATTACAGGTTACTAAAACTCCTTCAAGTGCGGTTTTGGAGAATCCGTCAACCATTTTGGATACCGAAGTCAGTATGCTGACAGTTCTTGAACCTTTGGCAGTAGTGTCTACGGAAGTCACAGTGTTATTCGGGTCATAACTTTCAGGTACGGCAGCTTTTTGCTTGAAGGCTTTTTCAATAGCCATGGTGAGCAAATTAGTGATGTTAAAAACTGCTTTTTCTACGAACCAGTACAGCAAACTTCCTAAAATAAAAAGCCTTCTTACGAGGAATGTCTCTATTACAGGAAGAGTAACTCCATAAATAACTAATTTGAATACATCCGGAACGGAGTATGTAGAATTTTTGCTGCCACTTTCTTTAAATATGCAGATTTCCTTAGCTATTCCAAATGAGTAAATTATAAGCCCGTTAATACCGTTGATTAAATCGCTTAAGGCGTATTTTAAGCCGACTAACCCACCGCCTGCAATCGAAATAATCAATGATGAAATAAAAAATAATACACCTAAAAGAGTAGAGTTGTATAGGTTCGCAAGTCCAATTGCTGAGGCTATAAAAACCACGTTAAGGATGGCTATAGGTATTATTAGTGTAAAAATAAAGTCAGTACAAGCCTCTAGATCATCAGCAGCTTTTGACATAACTTCCTCGGTTAGATACTTTTCGATATCAATACCAGTTTTGTCTGCCAGCTTTTTTCGTTCTATAATAATTTTTTTATTCATTCCAACCTCCGAAATCAAAGAGAATCTAACTTATTAAAGTAAATTATAGTAAATAATGATTTGACATGCAATAAATTACGAAAGTATTGCCAAATGTTTTGCCGCTTGAATAGTATATATTGATAGAAATTCAGGAGGGAGCAAAATGTACTATTATCCATATAGATTATTGATACGTGCAACCTACAGCATAACGGTCAATGTTAACACACGTACACTTACAGTATTCAAGGACGGAAAGTGGTTTAAATCCTTCCCTGTGGCTGTGGGAAAACCATCTACACCTACTCCGAGAGGTACTTTTAAAATAAAAAACAAAGCTGTAAATCCGGGGGGACCTTATGGAGTCCGTTGGATGGGTCTGACTGTACCGGGCGGAGGCTATGGTATTCACGGTACAAACAACCCGGCGAGTATAGGTAAGGCCGTATCTAACGGTTGTATTAGGATGCAGAATAAGGATATACTTGAGATTTTTCCTCTGATACCTGTAGGTACTGTAGTAAATATAGTGTAATGAAAGTTTATACATTGAAGGTAGAGGTTAATTATGGTAATATTTATGTATTAAACTAATTGGAGGAACCATATGAAAAAACTGTTTTTAGCTTGTGCTATTATTGCAATGACCCTAGCTTTCAATGTAAGTCTGTCCTATGCAGCAACAAACAAAGTAACGGAAAAACCAAACATTAAAATTAACATCGATGGCGAGATAGGTCAATACAAGGATGTACCTATTGTAGTAAACGGAAGAACAATGCTGCCACTTGTAGAATTATTGGTGAACCTTGGCGTACAGAAGGATAGTGAACATATTATCTGGAACTCTAAAGAACGCAGTATAACTATCAATAAGGACACTCAGAAAATAGTACTGAAGGTTGACAATAAGTCAGCTACTGTAAACGATAAAGCAGTTAGCCTTGATGTTGCACCGGTTATCTACAAGAGTAAGACGTACATACCTGCAGGGTTTGTTGCTCAAGCGCTTGGTAAAAAGGTTGTTTGGGATGGAACTTCAAGCATGGTACTGATAAGGGATATAGAGGAATTCAATAACATCAAGGAACTATTAGGAAAGATTAACACAGCAATGAACTCCAATGAAAGAAGTAAGGACCTTTATGTACAGACATTGGACTTTAATAGCGAGGGTTCGGTGGGAACGACAGAACTTAAAGTTCAATCAGAAGCTGATTTCAAAAATAAAAAAATCTATTCAAAAATGGATAGCTCAATATCATATGAAGAAACAGGGGAAACTGAAAGCAGTGTTACTGAATTGGTAATGAGCAACAATGCAGTATACGTAAAACAGAAGTCCGAAACAGAGTGGAAGAAATATGATGAATCTGAAGAAGCATTCAATAAACTCTTTGTGTATGATGATATAACACCCGACAGCGATGTGTTATGTGCTGGTTTATATTACACTGAGGAAAACAATGTACTTACAGTAGCTGGCTTAGTAAATGCCGGGGAGTATTTGAAGGAAGCAGTTGAAAATCAAGGACTTGATAAATATTCCTTAACAGATGTTGCACTTGTAATTTATGTTGAAAAAGATACTTATCGTATAAAAGAAATAGTAGCTACAGGAACGGGAACGGCTACATTGAGTGATAACAGCATACTGGAGTTTATTATAGTAGCAAAAAATACTTTCAGTGAGTATGACGGTAACTTCGAAGTACAGTTGCCACAGGATTTAGAGTAAAAAAATAATTCAATATCAAATTAGAATGAGAGCTCAAAAGGCTCTCATTTCTTTTTACTCATTTTTTACAACTATTCTGTTTCATCTAGTGAAAGATGATAGTCCTTTTCACTAATTAATGATAATGAACCTAGACTACTATTCAAAAGTTTAACAAACCTATTAAATCCCATTGAATAAATAATAGATTCGGCAATAACTAATAAAACGTATGTTAGCCAAAAGGCTATACCGATAAGCTTATTATGGGGGTTATGCAAGAAACCTGTGTAAACTGCTAATAGTATTAGGATAGAAAATCGTAAATAAGCTAACCTTTTATTAGTCCCGTAATTAACTGAAATTAAAGAGTAGCTTTTATTTTCAGAAAAAACAACGTCAACAAAAAAGCTTGTAAGTTTATAAAGTAACTTTCTTTCATATTTGAGGAATATATTTTTTGATATATCGCTAACTTCAGTAGTATATTTGCTTGTCTCTTTAATCGAATTAGCAAAATTTAAAAACTCCGATTTACTGGCAGCAGTTTTAAAATACTTAAAATTACTATTTGAACCTATTTCCATACTGCCTCCTATATCATAATTTGTATAAACAAAGTATTTGGATGTATTTACCTGAATCAATTATAAACAGTAGTTAAGTTTATAGCAATCAAAATCCGAGAAGTATATTACTCTACTTTACAAGAAATCCTTTCAGATTTATAATACCAATACGAACGTTTATTCGGTTGCATACCAAAGCTAATATAATAGTAAGAGGTACATATAAAGATGAAAGGCTCTACACACGCAGTAATAGGAATCGCAGCAGCAAACACAATACAAAGGTTAACATTAAGCACTATAATAAGCAGCCCTATGAGCATAATATACCTTATTGCAGCCTATGCAGGGGCGTTGTTTTGCGATCTTGACATGGGTTCATCTACTATTTCCAATAAGTTCACTTTTATTAAGTCAAAGCAATTCAGGCAGGCAGCGATGCTTATATACATAGTAACAGGTATAGTAGCTCTAGCTTACTTTTACGGTACAATATATTTTGGCTATACATCAGCGGTGGTATTGGCAACCGGCTTGTCTTTAACCAAAATCACTTCAGAAGCGTACAAAGCTGTAAGAAAAGTGTCACTGATAATTGTTGCTGGGTTATTAATATGGGCTGGGGTGTTTTATAAGCAGCCGCCATTAATAGTTTTAGGTGTTATATTTATTACTATGATTTTCTCCCCCCACAGAGCATATTCCCACTCGCTTTTTGCGGTAGCAGCATGTTATTGTGCAGCAAAGTACGTGTGCAATTACTATAGGATAATGGACGTTTCAACCTACTTTGCCCTTGGGATGTTAAGCCATATACTATCAGACATGTTTACAGCTAAAGGGGCTATGATACTTTTCCCGTATTCAAAGAGGATATCATTTCCTGTGACAACAACAACCGGTAGTATGGCAGAGGGAGTAGTAGCTGGGCTTGCTTTAATTGTTGCAGTTTTGAGCTTCATACCATAGACAAATGAAGATATTTTCAATACCTTAGAAAAAAATAGAAGAAATATATTGATTTTTCCTTGAGCATGTTATATTATAATACGCAAGAGCGTATTAACTATGCTCTCCCCTAAATCCCGCGACATTCCAAATGCGCGGGCGTTTTTTTATCTATTTTTATCCATTTCGTTGATGTAGTTTGTAAAAAAGCCCCTGTGTATATCTATTTATCACTTATATTTAACTTTTAAGGGCTAACAAATATATAATACAACAGTTTTATTAAGAAGTTTAATAAGGAAGACAATATGCATAGAGATAGTAAGTAGGTATAAAAATACTGCAGGATTCTCTTAAGGTTTGCCTTAAATGTGCTTTAAGTGGAATGAGTAAGGATTTTTAAGCAGTAGAAATATAACCAATCATTTACCGGATTTGATTGAAATACCATTGTTTTTTAGAATCTTTTCGATTTTTTGTTGGGTCTCTTTGACTTTCTTGTACACATCTAAAGGTAGATATTTATTTGATAAAATTACATTATATTTATTATAAATATCTATAAACACCTGAATTTCTCTAGGTGACACTTATGTTCACCTCCTATGATATTATATTACTTTGGTAGAAATTTGTCTATTAAATTCCTTTTTTTGCTTAAAAATTTTACATAATAAACCCAATTTTTATCGTAGAGCTACTGAGTTTTTGCTGACTAACAAAATTATGTAGAAAAATCACTATTATATGATATAATGTTTCGTATGGAATTATTAAACTTTTTGGGTAGATTAAAGAATTTTACTCTAAGTACTGTAGTATTATAGTCAATGGCAGTGACTAATTTATCATCTATAAGGTACTTTGAAAATTGAAAAACCTAAGTGATTTGAGACTTTATTCAGCTTGATAAAAGATTAATATAAAGTTATTTAAGGAGGAACGTTTAATGAAAAAAACAGTATTGATTACAGGAGCCTCAACAGGTATAGGAAAAGAAACAGCTCTTTATTTCCATGAAAACGGATGGAATGTTATTGCCACTATGAGAAATCCTGAAAGACGTAAAACAGAGCTTCATAATAAGAAAGATATAGACTTGATACACCTTGATGTGCTTGATAGCACTTCAATTCAAAATGCAATAAATTTTGCTATAAATAAATACGGTAAAATTGATGTACTTGTAAATAACGCTGGATATGCCCTTGTAGGACCATTTGAAGTCTCATCACGGGAGCAGATTGAGAAGCAGTTTCAAACAAATGTATTTGGACTGATGGATGTAATGAGAGAAGTAATACCTGTATTTAAGAAGCAAAAGGAAGGCGTTATTGTGAACCTAGCCTCAATTGGAGGTAGGACTGCATTTCCTCTGTACAGCAGCTACAATAGTACCAAGTGGGCTCTGGAAGGTTTTTCGGAATCGGTTCATTATGAGCTCAAGCCTTTTAATATAAAAGTAAAGGTGATTGAGCCAGGCCTTATTAAGACAGATTTTTATGACCGCTCAGCGGATAATGTAGCTAAGGAAGCAATGGGTGATTATAATAGTTTTGCTGAGAGAGCTTTGAAGAACATGAATGAATCAGCAGCACAGGGCTCGCACCCAAGGGTAGTAGCAAAAACTGTTTTCAAAGCAGCAAACGATAGAAGCTGGAAGCTGCGATACTCTACGGGCAAGAATGCGGCAATGATACTGACTATGCGAAAACTCCTACCCGATAGGGTTTTCTTTGGATTAATAAAAGGTTCTGTTCTCAAATAAGTCTTACATGCGCACTTGAAGTTGAAGTCAAGTAGAGTATTTTACAATAAATGCAGTTTTAACAAAGTAATATCTATAATAACTTATATAAATAATCATAAAACAAAGTGTGGGGTATGTAATGGTTGAATTTAAATTGCCTGATAATTTCTTGATAGGGACAGCAACTGCCAGTGTACAGATTGAGGGGGGAGACACCAATAATACCTGGTATAAGTGGTGTGAAGAGGGACACATAAAGGATGCGTCCAGTTGTATTATTGCCAATGACCACTGGAATAGGGTAGAACAGGACACTGAAATATTAAAAAGCCTTCATGTCCATACTCATAGAATGAGCCTTGAGTGGAGCAGGATAGAGCCGTCAAAGGGTAGCTATTCTAAAGAAGCTATTGAACACTATAGGAACGAAATTAAACTCCTCCTTAAAAATAATATAAAGCCTCTGGTAACTCTTCATCACTTTTCTGAACCCTTATGGTTTCAAGAGTTGGGAGCATGGAAAAAGGCCGGAAATACAAAGTTTTTTCTGGACTATGTTTCCTACGTAGTTGAGGAATTAGGTGAACTGGTTTCAGACTGGCTAACCTTTAATGAGCCCAATGTATTTGCAAAGCTTGGATATATAATAGGCATGTGGCCTCCGGGAGAAAGAAACCTCAGGGTAGGGTTTAGAGTACAGGTGGAGATAATCAAGGCTCATATTGAAACCTACAAAATAATACATAAAATCAGAGAAAATAAAAAATTTCCCGGGAAAACCATGGTTGGAGCAGCGATACATATAAGGATTTTCGACAGCACAACCCGATTGGGCAATATGGTAGCTAGAGCGGCGGATTATATCTTCCACGAACTATTTATCCAGGGCATGACTGAAGGTAAAATACTGTTTCCGCTTCCAAGCGGAGGCTATAAATGCAAGCCCGGCAGATATGTGGACTTTTTCGGTATTAACTACTACACCCGCAATATTGTGGAGTTTACCTTAAATCCTTTAAATTGGTTCCATAACCTTATCGGTGACAACGAACTTGATAAGAGTGATTTGGGATGGGATATATACCCACAGGGTGTTTATAGGGTATGTAAAAAATATTATGATAGATATAAGCTTCCCATATACATAACAGAAAACGGTATAAGCGATAAGTTTGATAACCGGCGCCCCGACTACATATGCAATCACCTTATCTATATAGCTAGAGCTATAAAGGAAGGAATTCCGGTTGAAAGATATTATTACTGGACTCTCATGGATAATTTTGAATGGACAGAAGGAGAAACTGCGAACTTTGGACTTTACGACTGTGATTTCCAGAGCCAAGAGAGAAAGAAAAGGAAGAGTGCTGATTTATTTGCATTTATTTGTAAGAATAGAGGTCTGACAGAGGCTTTCATCAATGATTATAATACCCAGAGTACAGCAGAGAAAAATACTGTTTGACGTGAGAATTATCAGTTGCTTTCTACGATAGTTTAAGAGAAAGTGATTATCATGTAAAAGAAGGGGGAATTGTAAGGTGCCAACGACGAATTTACCTTTTGATTATGATCAAATTACTTATCCACCTACACCTTGGAGGCTGAAGGGTGAGACGGTACAGAGTATCAGCCTGATTGATACAGACAGGGCTAGGCAGTTTGTGCCACCTGAGTTGGAAATTGTACAGGTGCTTCCGGGGAAGACTTTGGGAGGAGTTTATCTTGCTTCTTACGAAGCTGGCTCCACTCTGGTGTATAATGAACTGGCGATTTTTTGTGCAACCACCAGGTATGCTGGCAAGAAGGGCTTTTGGATTTCTCATATTTATGTGGATGAGGTGCACTCCCTTAAAAGTGGCCCGGAGATGTGGGGCTGGCCTAAAGAGATGGCGCAGTTTGTAAAGACTCCGGGAAAAGAATCCCAAGTTGTTGTCAGGCAGGATGATAAGATACTCTGCACCATAAACTACAAAGAACCGTGGTTGCATTGGAAACAGTGCCTTACAATACCTGCCTTCGGATCGGTAGCTGGTGATATTCGCTGGTTTGAGGGTAAGGGTAATACAAGGATGGGAATTTCGGGCACAAAGGTGCATATACCGGAGGACAGCCCATTTAATTCATTGAACTTACATAGGCATATAATAGCTCTTAAGAATAAGGAGATGGATGTAACCTTCGATGGTATCCAGGTTATGGGGCATAGGCAATTATAAGATTAATTATATAAGGAGGATCTAGTCATGGAAATCGATTTTCATCATAGTATTGTGTACGTTCTTTCCCGTTTGGCGGGTTTCAACTCTAATGAGGCAGGTGTTATCGCCTACTCTTCCCAGTATGTTGATGACGCTGTGTATGATGGAACGGTAATGTTTGCAAACGGAGCAATCTATAAGCCGGTACGCTCAGCGCATAAATTGCTGGATTACCACTACTTTGACGAGCTTACAAACCATTATGTGTGGGTGCCGTTTCACTTCCTACCGGCAAATTGTATGCTGCCGGCAGGGGAAGGGGAAAATGAGGAATTCGCCAAGAGGGTTGTTTGCAAGCCTAACAGTCCGGTTGCAAAAGATATGATCAAGGAATGCGTACAACGGCATAATGAGCCCAATGCACTTTACAGATTGGGGATTACTCTCCATGTGTATGCTGATACGTGGGCCCATCAGAGATTTTCGGGTATTCAAAACAAATCGAATATAGTGAAGTATTTCGAGGATGATGAGGTTTCAAAGAACCTTTTGCACAAAGTAACCCACTTTTTCAAGGATACCTTCGATAGGGAGCTTGGCAGATTTATGGATGATATAATGCCGCTTGGACACGGAGCGGTACTTAGCTACCCTGATAAGCCTTTTCTGAAATGGAGATACACCAATTATTCCGGTGAGAAAATTGAACGGGATAATACGGCTGAATTCATAGAAGCCGCAAAAAACATATATATCCTTCTGAAGAGATTCAGGATAGGTGACCCGGATGTTGTTGTAGCCGGACTGGATGAAAGTATCATTAAGCAGATTACCGCATTAATGGTATCAATAAACGATGATGATTGTATGACAAGGCACAAAAAGTGGCTTGAAGTTATCAGCCGTGGAGATTTCAATATTGCTTTGGATGGAAAAACAGTTCCCCTTAAGGATAACATAGAATATGCTGCAGAAGGTGCGGGCTCTTGGGAAAACCAAGCGTTTGGAGGAAAATACAATTCTTGCACGCGGTATGAGTATAGCGAGAAGTTTATGGAAAGTCACTGGAAGAAGTTCCATGATGCGCTTCAGGATCACCATTATTATCTGCTACGCATACTATTCCCAAGGTATGGGCTTTGCATAGCATAAATACAGCTGTAATATTTGTGGGGTGAAATTAATATGTCGCAAGTGATGTTAAAAGATATAGGACTAAAAGAATATACCCTTGATAATCTTGATATCTTAAGGGAATTAAGGGATGTACATTTCAAATCCAGGAGCGAGATTTGTGTAGAGCGAGCAAAATATGTTACCGAGTATTTGAGGGAAAAGGATAACCCACAAGACGCTCCGGTAATACGGAGGGCCAAAACGGTAAACTATTTTCTTTCTAATAAATCCGCAGTTTTTCCCGATAATAATCTTATTGCAGGGACCACTACCTCAAAGGCTATGGGAGCTCCTTTGTATCCTGAGTTCTTCGCACTAACCATTTGGCCTGAATTGGAGACAATCAGCACCAGAAAGAGCAATCCTCAGCTTCTTTCCAAGGAGGAAGCAGATTTATTGAATTTTGAGATTTACCCCTTTTGGATGGAGCGGAATGTGCTGGAGGTCACAAGAAAAAGGTATAACAATCCACAGTGTATGAAGCTATTTGAACAGCTGATATTTTTTGTTGCCTCAAAAGCAGGCTGTATATCCCATACAGTTCCGTGCTACAGTGTGGTACTGGATAAGGGTTTGAACTATATTATTCAGGAGGCGGCAGATAAGGAAAGTGAAATAAGCAAAAACACTCCATTATCGGACGAAGATCAGGAAAAATTGAATTTTTACAAGGCTGTACAGACTGTATTAAAAGGAATAATAGATTATGCCAACAATCTTAGTAGGGCTGCGATTGAATTATCCAAAACGGTAAGCGACCCTGTAAGGAAAAAGTCTCTTGAGAAGATGGCGGAAGTTTGCGGTAGAGTGCCCGCCAACCCGGCATCTACATTCCATGAAGCAGTTAACTCCTTATGGATATCACATATATCTATACATGCTGAGAATATAAATATGGCAATGAGCCCGGGAAGGTTGGACCAGATACTTTATAAGTATTATAGAAAAGATATGGATGAGGGCAGGCTTACTATCAAGGAAGCAATGGAACTTGTAGGTTGCCTGTGGCTTAAACTTGCGGATAATGTAAATATGGTACCCGAGACAGCGGAAGAGTTGTTTGGTGGTGCCGGTACAGCTCCGGCAGTAACCTTGGGAGGTGTTGACGCCAATGGTGAAGACGCAGTCAATGACCTTACCTATATAATGCTAAGAGTGACTGAACTTCTTAAAACAAGAGACCCAAGTATGAATGCCCGCTACAACTACGAAAAGAACAGCAAGGAATACCGGGACCGCGTGTGTGAAGTGATTGCCAATACAAAGGCGGTACCTGCTTTTCATAATGATATTACAGATATTAAGACACTGGAAAATCAGGGGACTCTCACCGAGCATGCAAGAGACTATGCCATTATAGGCTGTGTAGAACTGGCAAGCAGTGGTAGAAGCTATGATGCTTCTAGCTCGGTAATGTTAAATCTGGTAGCACCCCTTGAATTGACACTGTATAACGGAAAAAGACCGGCAACTGGTGATGAACAAATTGGACCCAATACCGGAGATCCGTCAAGATTCAAAAGCTTTGAAGAATTTTGGGAAGCTTTTAAAGGCCAATTGAAATGGTTGATAGGTGAAGCTGTACAACTCAATGAGTACTTTGGGAAGATACATCAGGAAGTAGTTCCTACTCCTTTACTTTCCGCTTACTTTGAAGGCCCTATGGAAAAGGGGAAAGACCTGATTTTTGGAGGTGCACTTTATAATTCCTCCGGTGCAACTCATATAGGATTTGCCGACACTGTTGATTCACTAAATGCTATAGAAAAAGCGGTATTTATAGATAAAAAATGTACCTTTACAGAGCTGCTTGCCGCATTGAAAGCTAATTTCCAGGGATATGAAAGCCTTCACCAGTACCTGGTTAATAAAGCACCGAAATATGGCACTGAAGACCCTGTCGCTATAAAAAACTCACAAAACCTCATATGCTTCCTATATGAATTGTACCAATCCAGAGTGAATTACAGAGGCGGGAAGTACCGTCCGGCCTATTGGTCTATGACCAACCACTCAGGGCAAGGTGGATTGGCAAATGCCCTTCCCAACGGTCGTAAAGCGGGAGAGCCATTTGCCAGCGGCATAACACCGGTATCGGGAGCAGCAAAGGAGCTTACAGCGTGTTTGAAAACTATAGGGGGATTGGATAGCTTATGTATACCCGGAGGGGAAGCTTTGAATCTCAAGTTTACTACCGTTGAAAATGAATCAGATATAGAGAAGTTCGGGCAGATCATCGAGTCATATTTCAGGCTTGGGGGCATGCAAGTGCAGTTTAACATAATGTCCTATGAGACTTTGATTGACGCCAAGAACCACCCTGAAAAATATCCGGGATTGATGGTAAGAGTTTCGGGGTATTCGGCTTACTTTAAGGATTTGAACGATAAGATGAAGGATGAGCTTATAAAACGTACCGAATACAACCTCAGGACAGGGGCGGCTGTACCGTTTCCGGGATTCAAATAAAGGGGGAAGGGCTAAGGATGCTTAATGAGATTTTAAATATTATACTTTTTCGAAAATTCAGAACAAATAGTGCTAAAAATAATTTTATGAAATGTCTCCAATCGGAACTTGCAGAAGATTTTCTCGATGTTCTGTTGAAGCTGATGAGCCTTATCTTCTGCGTCGATAAGCATTTTAGGCGCAATATAGAGAATTTCAACGCAAGGTATCTTTTTATGAATAAGGATGGAAGCATAACTGTAGCGGCAGTATTCAATAATGGAAAGCTAAAAGTTTCAGAACAGAAAATCGATAACACCGATGTGACTGTGATATTTAAAGACGAAAGAGCACTTATGAATTTTATACTTTCACCAAAACCGGATATTTTGCATGCAATGCTCAACCAGGAAGTAACATTTGAAGGAAACCTTAATTACCTGAGTAAGTTTGCCTTCATGGCAACCCATTTGCAATTGATGGTGACAAAGCAATGAAAGAAGCAAAGAATTATCCGTTAATTTTTGATATACATAGATGTGCACTCGATGATGGACCGGGAATAAGGACAACCGTTTTTTTAAAAGGTTGTCCTCTTCGTTGTGTATGGTGCCATAATCCTGAGTCACTTGAAGCGGGGGCGGAAATTGCCTTTTACCCTGACCGGTGTGTAAGATGCTGCAGCTGCGAAAAGGTGTGCTCTATTGGTGCAATAAACCAAAACCCAGGAGAGTGGATAAATCGCAAGTTATGCGTGAAGTGCGGTTTATGTACAGATGAATGCCCTTCACTTGCACTAAAAAGAGTGGGAACCTATTATGATGAAGCTGAACTTGTAGAGGTATTAAAGCTAGATAGAGTTTTTTACGATACATCGGGTGGCGGTGTCACTTTCAGCGGGGGCGAGCCTATGCTGTACATGGACTATGTGAGCAAGGTAATGGAAGTGTTGAAAAGGGAAGGTATACATATTGCAGTACAGACATGTGGATACTTTGATTATGGGGAGTTTAAGGAGAAGATACTACCATATATTGATATGGTTTTTTATGATGTTAAATTTATAGACTCAGATACACATAAAAAATATACAGGCAGGAGTAACGAGCTTATATTGGAGAACTTTAAGAGTATACTGAGGGAGACGGGCATACATGTTATCCCGAGATTACCGCTGGTGCCGGGGATAACTGCAAATACGGAAAATCTTACAGCAGTAGCTGATTTCATAAGTAAAGCGGGTTGTAAGGAGTATGTACTTCTGTCGTATAATTCGGGAGGTATAACCAAACTGACGAGTATTGGTAAGGATGTACACCTAAACCTGCAGGATAGTATGCCACAAATGCAAGAGGAACAGATGTGTCGAGAATTATTTGCAAACAGATTCAGAGGAATTTGAGCATTTGGAAGGAGATTAAGTATGTAATATGCTGTAAACTCGTATAAGGGAACTGATAGGAGCATATTTTTAGTTGGGAAAGATAACTTTTAAATTTGCGTATCTGTATAGGCGCATAAGCATTAAAAGTGGACTAATTGAATAAAATATCAACAAAAGTATGTTATCATACATAAGAGAACACTTTCTTTAGAGGTATTTCACCACTTTATATACTAATAAATAAAGGAGCAAAAGTATGGAGTTTACAACGATAAAACAACTTTACAGCGACACAAAAGAGTACCTGAATAAAACAATAAAGGTCGGAGGGTGGGTCAGGACAATAAGAGACTCTAAAACCTTTGGCTTTATAGAACTGAATGACGGCTCATTTTTTAAGAACGTGCAAATCGTGTTTGAAGATAACCTTGAAAACTTTAAAGAGGTTGCAAAGCTCACCATAAGCTCAGCGATTGTAGTAGACGGAGAAGTTGTTGAGACTCCCGGGACTAAACAACCTTTTGAGATAAAAGCAAAGAAAGTATATATTGAAGGAGTGGCGGATCCCGACTATCCGTTGCAGAAAAAAAGGCATTCCTTTGAATTTTTAAGGACAATAGCTCACTTAAGGCCCCGCACAAATACATTCTCGGCTGTCTTTAGAGTAAGGTCTCTTGCTGCTCATGCAATACACCAGTTCTTCCAGGACAGAGGCTTTGTTTATGTGCATACACCTATTATTACAGGCAGTGACTGTGAAGGTGCCGGCGAAATGTTCAGGGTAACCACAATGGACTTAGGAAATCCACCTAAAGATGCTCAAGGCGGTATTGATTATACGCAGGACTTTTTCGGAAGGGAAACAAGCCTTACGGTAAGCGGTCAGCTCGCGGTAGAAACATATTGTATGGCTTTCAGAAATGTATATACCTTTGGTCCTACCTTCAGAGCAGAAAACTCAAACACTACAAGGCATGCTGCCGAATTCTGGATGATTGAGCCGGAAATGGCCTTTGCGGACTTGAATGACGACATGCGGGTAGCTGAGGATATGTTAAAGTATCTTATTAATTACTGCCTGGAAAACGCCCCTGAGGAAATGAACTTCTTCAACAGCTTTGTTGATAATACCCTGCTTGACAGGCTGAATAATATATTGAATTCTGATTTTGCTCACATTACCTATACTGAGGCAATTGAGATACTTCAAAAGGAAAAGGACAAATTTGAATACCCTGTGGAGTGGGGAAAGGACCTGCAAACCGAACATGAGAGGTATCTGACTGAAAAGATATTTAAAAAACCTGTATTCGTAACCGATTATCCAAAAGACATAAAGGCTTTCTATATGAGAATGAATGACGATAACAAAACCGTTGCAGCCATGGATCTTCTGGTGCCAGGAGTAGGGGAGATTATAGGCGGAAGCCAGAGGGAAGAAAGGCTTGACCATCTTGAAAAGCGTATGAATGAGCTTGGCCTTAAGAAAGAGGACTACTGGTGGTATCTAGACCTTAGAAGATATGGGGGAACCAAGCATGCAGGATTTGGACTTGGTTTTGAAAGGGCTATCATGTATATTACAGGGATGTCCAATATTAGGGATGTTATATCTTTCCCAAGAACCGTAAGAGCGGCTGACTTCTAAAGTATAAATTTAAGCCCGATACTTAAATGCCCGGATGTACAGGTAATTATTTGCAAACTCTGAGGCGTAGTATCGGGCTATTAATTTATAGCAACAAATTTACAATTTTCAATAGAGTTAAGGTTGCAGATATGTTATAATACTTGGTGGAAAATATAGAAGATTAATGTAGAAATTTAGGAGGTTATTGTATGAGTGGAATCGCAAATGCGGGACTGTTTTTTTTGGTAACATCGGTTGTGGAGTTGGCAGCAATATTTATATTTGATTTGTTGGTTAGATATAAGCTTTGGGAAGAAATCAACAAGGGTAATATGGCAGTTGCATTATCGACAGGAGGCATTGTATTGGGCGTTGCCAATATTATGCAGCATGCAATTTCCAGCAATGATAATTTAGTGAATACATTGCTTTGGGGTGGATTAGGGACATTAGCTTTATTAGTTGTATATTTTGCGTTTGAACTGCTGACACCTAAGTTACATGTAACTGAAGAAATAGGCAAGGGCAACAAGGCAGTAGGCTTTATTTCCTTTGCTTTCTCGCTGGCTTTCAGCTTTATAATCGGTGCAAGCATAACTTAATGGAGGTTTTGTTGTATGCTATCTAAAGACATTTACATATACACAAGCTTTAATTCATGGCTCAAAGAGGAACCCGACGCAACAATAAGGGGTAGTGTTAGCAATAAGTATGACAGCTATATAGAAATTTTAGATGAAAGCGGCCTGACACAAATTATCAATATAGAAAAAGTGTTTGCTGTTGTATACTAATACTACTTTGTTATTTACCTCAATTATGGCAATTTTCAAGCTTAATTTGCCGCTGAAGAAATAATCAACAACGTTTTTGGGTTGTTATTTCTTCAGCGGCAAATTCCAAAATAACAAAGTAGTACTAAAGGAATAGGTATGAAGAAAAGACTTAAGGACATTGATTTATATAAGGTATATTCAAACTGGAGCCAGGGGACGGGAGTTTTCCGTTGTTTTTTTCGAGCTACCAACTTCGTGTCCTTAAAGCATTATCCTGATTTTGAATTAACGGGTGTTTTACCCGGGGAGAATGCTTTAAACAAAGGGGTATACCCCGTTATAGACGCGTATAATCCGTCAAACACTTTATTTATACTGGAGATGCCGGGTATACAGGCTGTAGAGACAGCTTTTCTGCTTCAAAAGGAGAAGGGGCTAAAGCCGATATTAACTTTTAACGGAATTATGCATCCCTATGGTTTGATTGGTTCAAAAGACTATATAAGCAGACTTGTTGGGTGTGGCGAGTTTTTGGAAAATACAGACTTGAAGGGTTATGTGTTTGTGCTGGACCAACAACGTTATGCTGAGTACAGTGAAGAAGAACAGAGGAAATTCTTCAATAATCAGTATGAGCTTACGGAGGAGGATTTGCCTCCTTTGGAAATGCTGAAGGAACTAAATTTTGAAAGAGTTGTGTATATTGGTTTAGGGGAACTGAAAGAGGATATTGACAGCTATTTAACATATTTAATTGAGAATGGTTTTCCGGTAATAAAGGAAAAACTGTCTAAAGAATAGGGTGGGAAAAATGGAAGAGAGTAAAGATAAAGCTGTTAACCAAGCGGATTTGTCAGATAAAGCAGAGAAGGTAAAAAAGCTTGCTAATAGAAACAAAGCAGCAGCGTTGGGTCTGGCAGTATGTTTGACTCTAAGTTCAGCACTGACAGGCTGTGTCTATGATGAGTATGACGATGACGATGAGGATGAGTATTATTCCTTTGATGTGGATTACTATGGAGGGGGCTATCACGGCGGAAGCTATTATTATGTGAAGGGCGGCTCATATAAATCCGGCTCATGGGGAAAGTCATCAAGCGGCTATTCAGGGAGCAGTACCAGTAAGTATTCCTTTAGCAAGGGTGGAGGAAGTGTAGGGGGCTAAGAAAATAGTTCCGTGAATTGGGCAGGGAAGCTTAGAAGAGAAGGGAGATTGCATGTATAAGAAACAGCGGGCTTTAACAGATAAAGCATTGTTTGATTATTATCTTGTGAGTTCGGTAAGGGAAAATGAAATATGTTCCCCTTTTCCCTATTATCTTGATAAGCAGCTCTTTGAAAAAATGGTATGTGCTACAGAAACACTTGATAAGCTGGTGAACAGGATAATAGCAAAAGTAATAGAAGAACCGGCAGACCCGCTTTTTATTACAGGCAAATTTCCGCTGCAGGAGGAAATATTAAATCTTGGAATTCCGGCCTATCCATTCTTTTGGGCTAGGTATGATGCATTTCAGCGCAGAGACGGAGGAATATTTTTTAGTGAATTCAACTACGACAAGCCCTGTGCGCAGAGGGAAACCGCCTTTTCCGGCATGTTTGAGACCTACAATAACCCTAATAAATCTTTTAATGCTAAGTTTAGAGAGGGTTTTGAAGACTTGTGGAGGCGGTTTGATAAAAGCGGGCAGAAGCCGAGAGTAGCAATCCTGGTGGACCCAGGACACTACGAAGAAGTACACCTGGCTTTCCTTTATATAGATATACTTAAGGAGTTGGATTACGAATTAATAGTAGTAGGTGGAGACAACCTTGTAGTAGATGGAGACAGGGTAAAGGCATTTGGTCGGGAAGTGGATATAATACTCAGGCAGTTTCCAGTTGAGTTTTTACATGAAGTTAATGATTTTAAGGAAATTTTGGAGCTTTTCAGACAAGGAAAAGTACTTCTAATTAATGATCCAAGGTCGATTATAGGCCAGGCTAAAAGTTTATTTGCGTATCTTTGGGAAATGATTGACAGCAATAACCCATTTTTAAATGATGAAGAAAAGAAGTTTATAAGGGAAACTGTTCCTTATACGAAAGTTTTTAATCCTTCAATGGTTAAGGAAGTATACGACAATAAAGACAAATATGTACTTAAAGCAGTTTACGGTAGATTTAGTGAAGAAGTATATATAGGACAAATGCACAGTGCTGAAGAGTGGTACGAAACTGTGCAATATGTTTTGGAGAGTGAAAAAGCCCACATATTGCAGGAGTTTTGCCCCATAAAAAAAGAAAAAGTGCTTAGATTTGATGGTGTAGGCTACCGTGAATACGAGGCATTCGGAAATTTCGGCATATACCTTGTAAACGGAAGTTTCGCCGGTACATGTGTAAGATGGAGCACCGACTATTTATCGCTGGATGATATGGTATGGGTAAGCCCGGTAGGAATCAGGGAAAGAACGCTGAACGTAGAAGACTTAAGTGGCTCGGATAGAAGGCAAAAGTGGGTTGAAATATACGATAAAGCAGCTTTTGATAAGGGATATACCGGAGGCTATACAGGCATACAGGAATCCTTTACCTTACAGGCTTTGGTGGT
The DNA here is from genome assembly GCA_026416815.1 of Clostridia bacterium. GTDB lineage: Bacteria > Bacillota > Clostridia > Acetivibrionales > DSM-2933 > SKW257. The sequence continues at coordinate 26,253 of JAOAEJ010000005.1, forward strand.
AGAACAGGAAATGCTCGATGAACTGAAGACTGCCACAGAAGACATGGTAAGAATTTTTGAAAAGACTACGCGGCTGGTACAAAGCAACCATACTGTTTTTTGTCCTATCCTGGGCATAAGTGAAAGCTTAAGCAGCTTGGTAACACAAAATTTGACCGATAAGCTTACCTTTATAGGCAGATTTGACTGGGTAATGGATTCCAGTGGGCATTTAAAATTACTGGAATTCAATTCTGAGACTCCGGCAGGTTTAATGGAGAGTATAGTACTAAATGAGATTATTAGTAGAGATGTATGGCCAACATTAAAAAACCCTACTAAGGAATTAGGGGAAATGATTGCCAACAACTTTTCAAGCATACTGGGTGACTATAGCAGGAGCAATGACATACGTACTATAGGACTTGTATCAAGCTCATACTATGAAGACTGGTATAACACCGGCGTTATATATGAGTGCATAAAGCACTTGCCTTTCAGTTTTGTACTTGGGGAAGTATCGGGGTTGGAGGTAGTAGGAGATAAACTTTATCTATACGGGACACCACTGGACGCTGTTTACAGGTATTATCCGTTGGATTGGTTTGACCAAGACCCTTATTATGCCGGGGTTATTAATGCTCTTAATAAGGAAACACCAAGCATTAACCCTCCGTCAACCTTCATAAGCCAAAGCAAAGCATTTGCAGCATTGATTTGGGAGTTGATGGGGCAAGGTTTTTATAGCGCGAAGGAAGCTGCAGTGATTGAAAAATATTTGCCTAGAACGGCATTGACACCTAAAAAGCTAGCTACCGAGGACTTCTGTGCAAAGCCATATTTCGGTCGTGAGGGGCAGGGAATTATTTTTAGCTTTGCCGGCCCGGTAAGATACCGTGAACTTGAGGATTATGTATTTCAAGAGAGGGTAGATATACAGACGACAACTTTGGATATCCATACTGCTACCGGTACCATGAGAGAAGCTGTATATCCGGTTATCGGAGCCTATGTAGTGGGTGATAAATTCGGAGGTATATATACTCGTGCAGGTGGCAGGGTTACGGACAAATGGGCGGTTTATGTACCGACATATGTGGATAATGTATAGTTGTGCAACTGAATTTAATATGCCTTATCCTATAAAGAATGATTGTTGAGGTGGGGGTTATGACAGGAAAAATGGTCATGGGGAATAAACCCAATAACGGTAATAAAGTTGAAAAAGCTTTTGGTGCATTTGCAATTGGTTGTTCCGTAGTAGGTCTTGTAATTGGATCTATTATAATAGGGATTATACTTATAATTATCGGTATAATTAATGCAAATATGCCGAGGAATTATTATCTGAAGGATATTAATGTATCAAGAGCTACTATTGTTCAAAGAGAAATTGATACCGATACAAATAAGTATTATGTTAAGCTTAGTGAGGATTCCAGTAGTTCACCTAAAGTATCTTTTGACTCTGATGATGATAGGTGGGTAGAGGTGAATTTTGGTTTTTACAGTAGTCACCTACCGGGAGGAACTGTAGGAGTTCTTCTAGGTCACTATGACGTTTTCAGGGATAAACTTTTCTCAAAGGGGCTAAAATACCAAAAAAGCATATGGCAAATTGAGGAGATTTATGATTCCCTTGAGTCAGCGCAGGAAGCCAATCCTAAAAAGAAATATAATGCTGAGGCTGAGTTGAAGAATAAAAAGACTCTTGAGGATGGTTCTATGTATTTTGTACTTGAGTCCGAGGGAAGGACTATGAAATCCAAGGTAAGCAAGGAATTATATGATAAGTATAGTGTAGGACAGAAGGTTGAGTGTGAATTTGAAGCTATAGGAGATATCGTCAAGCTTTTAAGCATTGTTCAGTAAATAGAGATTAAAAAAAGGATGGACAGGAAAACGTATTTTCATGTCCATCCTTTTTTTTAACTTATTTCTTACAAATTTTGTGTTACCATATTGCAATTAGGCGCTTCGATAGGGTGAACAGGTATACATACAGTAAACTCAGTACCCCTTCCCACTTCACTTTGAACTCTGATTTCACCGTTATGTTTGGCGATAATATTAGTGCATATTGATAGGCCAAGGCCCATACCTATACAATTACAGCTGTGCTTGGTTGTAAATCCGGGTTCAAATATTTTAGAAAGGTTTTCTTCCCTAATTCCGCTTCCCGTATCCCTAAAGGAAGCATAAACATATTTGTCATCCATGTAAGTTCTAATAAATATTTCACCTTTTTCGTCTATTGCTTGTATAGCATTAACTACAATATTCATGAATACCTGATTCATGAGCCCGGGAAAGCATTTTACAGTAGGTAGTTCACCATACTGTTCATGTATTGAGATCTTCTTTTTCCATAGGTTAGAGGTTAAAATGAGGACGCTCTTTACGCCTTCATTGATGTTATACTCTTGAAACTCAGCATGGTCAAGCCTGGAAAAATTCTTTAAGCTCTTAATAATTTCAGATACTCGTTGGCACGCCATGATATTAATGCTGTTTGTTTCCTTCATCTGTTCAACAAGGTTTGAAAGCTCATCATCCGATTGAATTTTGCTATGCATAGAAAGCATACTCAAAAACATATCAATCATTTGTACGTTACTATTTATCGCTCCAAGAGGAGTGTTGATTTCATGGGTGATTGCCGCGGTGAGCTGACCTATGGAAGCCATTTTTTCACTTTGTACAAGAAGTGTCTGAGCGTCCTGTATTTGCCTCCTTGAACTAACCAGTTCTTCGTTTTGAGCTTCCAGCTCTGCGTTTTGGTTTTCCAATACCTGTTTTTGCTCCGACAGCAGCTTGTTATATTCATTCATCTTTTTCATTATCATATTTGCCGAATCAGCCAGAGATTCAATTTCTCTTAGAGGTTTCTTGATGATTATTTGGGAGTTTATCGTGGTTTCGTAGTTTCCTACAGCAATAGCCCGCATTTTTTCATTAAGGGTATTTAAGGGCTCTATTATAGGTTTAGTGAAAAACCTACTTACAAAATAAGTAATAGAAAATGATAAAAACCCAGCGACATAGATACCTAGTAGTAATATAATTAAAATATTTAAAAGCATATTAGGATTAATTTTTACTGTTACATTACCTATGACATCTCCGGTTGAATTATACAGTTGGGATGAGCCTTCGCTATTAAAGTGCTTTGTTACAGCTTGTACTGCTTCGTTAAAAAATGGAACACTGTCAGGGCTATCAAAGATAAATAAAATTTTATCGCTGCCGCTTCCTGAGTAAACTATTTTATTTTCTATGTCTATAGTAACATGCAGCATCCCGTTTGCCAGCAAAGTAGATATAAGCTCATTTCCATCAAGCTTTACAGAGGGGAGGTGTGGCTCTTTTATATCCGGATTGGGTATGTTGGAATCTGGTTTTGCGCTCCACTTAAAAACATCTCGAGATTCCTTTAGATTTTTTATTGAGCTAATCCAGCGCTTTGCTTTGGGAGAATCAGGATTAAAGTCCTTTAAGTCATCTAGCTCCATATAACTCAGAAAGTTTTTGGAATTTATGCTCTCGGCAATTGAATTACTAAAGTCTTGAGGGATCTGACCTAAATAGTGGTTAAGCCCACTAATTGTTAAGAGTGTAAGTGCCCCTCCGAAAATAAAAACAGTAAGAAAAATACTAAGGAATGTAGCTCTGCTTATCCTTTTTTTTAGTGAACGATTATTCTTCTTTGTCCCCACAATTTTCACCGACCTTGATTTTAAAATATGATTCTACAAATTCTAACAATTTATTACACAATTCTACAACTATAATAGTATTAATAACTTTTTAGGGTATATAGCTGAAACCTGCTACTATATACCTATATACTATATTATCACATATATTGAGCCTTATTGATAGATGAAATAATGTAAAAATACTGTAAAATTATAATCTTAAGTAGTAATATCATTACTGCTATGATAAAATCAAATATGAGGAATTATGTTGAGTGATAGAATAAACTATATGGCGTATATATTTCAATATAAATATCTTTGTATGATAATGCTAGTGCCTTGTAACAGAATTCGTTTCTAGTAGCAAGGCACAACAATCAAGGAAGTGCATTTTTAACATTAGAATCAATAGAAATTTGTAATGTTAAAAAGCACTAGGTAGGTAACTGGATTATTGTTTAAAAAAGCTTTATACAAGCACACATGATGGTTTCAATTTAATTTTCTGAGGGGGTAGCATTTTGAGTAAGACAATTCTGATAGTTGATGATGAAAAGATGATAACGGCAACACTTTCTACTTTGATAAAGATGGTTCTCAAGCACAGTGTTTTGGTCTTTAACGATCCTGCTGAAGCACTTAGTTCTGAATATCTTTTGAATAAAAATGTCGATCTGGTTATCTCTGATTTTATGATGCCGGGAATGAATGGGCTGGAGTTTTTGAGAAGTGTAAAAGAAAAAAGTCCAGAGTCGGTAGCTATACTACTTACGGGATATGCTGATAAGGAAAATGCTATAAAAAGTATAAATGAAATAGGATTGTACTATTATCTGGAAAAACCATGGGATAATACTACCTTAATAAAGGTAATACAGAATGGTTTGGAGAAGAAGGAGCTTTCAGAAACTCTTAAGGAAAAGCTTGATGAGGTACAGGAATCCCACAGAGAAATTGAGAGGCTGTATGAGCTTTTGAAAAAAGACTACCAACAAGAAGTGGATAGTGTAAAAAACCTTATCATTACTCTTGCAAACGTAATAGAAGCAAAGGATAAATACACCGACGGTCATACACGTAGGGTTGGTATGATAAGCAGACGGTTGGGGCAGATGATGGGTTTATCTACTGAGCGTTTGCAGCACCTTGAGATTTCAGGGATTATACATGATATCGGCAAGGTTGGAGTACCCGAGGCTATTCTCAATAAGCCAGGGAAGCTGACCGATGAAGAGTTTGAGATAATGAAAAAGCATTCTATTGTAGGTGAGACTATTTGCAGGCCGTTAAACAGCCTTCAGATGTGCCTCGATCCTATTAGGCACCACCATGAGAAATTGAACGGTACCGGATACCCTGATGGTTTAAGAGGAGATGCATTATCTATGGAGGCAAGGATAATAGCAGTTGCTGATATTTTTGATGCTCTGTACACTAAAAGGCCATATAGGGATAAGCTCCCCATAAATAAAGTGAAGGAAATCCTTGCGGAGGAAGTTGATAAGGGTGCCCTTGACAAAGATGTTGTTACTGCACTTTTTAACTTAATAGATAATGGTGATATCAGACATATAATAGGAGATTAATTCTAAGAAATATAATGATTTAGTAAATGTATTGTTTGGAATTTACCGAAAAGCTCTTCAGTGTATCTACTGGAGAGCTTTCTTAATTTTTTATGGGTTAAACGCGTTACATGATAAATGGTATTGGAGTGCTTCTGAGATAGCAAATGTTTATTAAGGTGCATAGTGTTAAAGGATACTAGAATACCTGAATTTATTACACCAATAAACCAAAAAATGCCTACTTATAAAAAGCATAAATAAGAGTATAATTAAACCATAGATCAAGCAAATTTGGTAACAAAAGTTAAATACCCCGACTTTGTGTATAACCTCCATTGGACAATATAAAATATCTGTTTACAGCTTATTTAAGCTGTATTTTTTTTACCTGTATGTGGGTTGTGAGTTATAGTAGGAAAACACTATTGAACTCACTGTAAGTGGAGTAGTTTTATTAGTCATATATGACTTTTGTCATACATTAGGTATTAAGTATATTTGTTTAGTGACCAAAGATATGACTTTTATCAGATGTTGATTTCGAAGGCATATAGTATAATCGGTTTATACACTTTAAATTGAAAAGTGATTTTTCCAAGCCGGATAATTCTACTTTTTGGCTATTAAAGTTTTATGGAACAAATTATTTTATTCAAGAATGTAAAATCTTTAACACAAGGTATATGTCAATATAATTATTGTGATCTTACCCCGATTTGATGGACACACCGAATGGCTGGTATAATAAAACCAGTTGGAGGTGCCCATCATGAAACGTTATGATAGTAGTTTTAAAGAACAAGCGATCCGTCTTGTGCTGGAACAAGGACGTAGTGTAACT
>JAOAEJ010000014.1 GCA_026416815.1 Clostridia bacterium
GATACCATAAAACAGTTTAAGGCATACGTTGCTGCTAATAAAGATAAGGTCAAAAAGCGTCTTTATGCTGGCAACTGGTTTAAATAAATTACACAGACTTGGCAATTTGGTAATTACTAAGTCTAGAGTGCGTTATCTATATCTGACACAAAATCATATACTTTCTTGGATATGTATGCAATAACCTTCGAGGCTTCTTTTTCTGCTACACCCTGTGACATAACACATATCACATAAGGGCTGTCTGTAAAAACTATTCCAACATCATTTATGACTCCAACATGCGTTCCAATCTTATGTGCAACCTTTACTGTCTTTGGGAGCATGGCGGGTATCCTGTCATTAAATTCAGTGTTTAAAAAGCTATTCATAAGTTCGCTTCCCAACTGACCGTTATTTTTATAAAATTCGTACACTAGTGTCATGTATAGCCCCATATCTTTGGGCGTAGATATATTTTTGGTGTCATCAACAACAGTACCACCTACTTGCCGCATATACTTTTTTACATTGTACTTTCCAAGAAGTCTAAAAAGCATGTTGGAGGCAATATTATCACTATACACAATGGATAGTCTGGACAACTCCTGTACAGTATACTTTTTACCGGGATATTCATTTAAAATTATCCCCGTTCCCCCTTCATAATCCTTGCTCAAATATGTCAGAGTCCCCTTAGGATTCACAGCTCCAGCCTTTATTTTATTATATAGATACAAATTCAAAGGTACTTTTACAGTGCTCGCAGCTACATACTCCTCCTCATGGTTAATACCAAGCTCATCATTAGTTTCAATATTATAATAGTATACCCCGTATCGCCCCTCAAAGTTTTTTATATACTTTTCCAATTCAGTTTTCAAGAGGGTGATATCCTTTGGACCAGTGTCTGCCTGATACTTCGCCTCGCTAACCTTTACATCACTATTTAGCGATTTACCTTTTTCTTCTTTTGGCAGCTGTAATTTCTCAATGGTACTTTCACTTGCATTGCTGTCTGGAGCTTTGTCCTCCACATTTTCATCCCTGTCCGACAAAACCGCATTCAATGAAGATTCATGGTTTGCTGTATAGTTTTTTAAATACAGTGGTACAAAGATAGCTGTAAATATAATTAATATAAACATTACCCTTTTCAATAGTATTTTTCTTCTATTCTTTGTTTTTAAGTAGTAATTTTCAAAGCCTTTTTTCATACCAGTATACCTGCCGACTAATAATCTATTTTTGGTAGCCCATATTATATTTATATAGTTCTATGCTGGATATATGCTAAAGATAACTATTATCGGCGTGTTAATGGAATATTACGGATAATTCAAAAGATATGCTGAAAGGAACCCGCCCCAATAACAGACCGGGGACAGATTCCTTTCGGTTCAGAATTGCATTATTTCCCTTTACTGATTATTACCAGCTTCAGCTTTCTTGTGGCACTTAAATCCTTTTTTGTGGAACATAGGGTATCCCGTTCCGTCCCATTTGTCCACTTTCTCGGTAAACTTTTTAATTACCTCGTCTGCCTTCTCTTGAGTCAGCTTACCTTCCTTAACCCCTTTATCAAGCTTTGCTTTGAAATCAGCCTTAAGCTTATCTCTTTTTTGCTGAAGGGTGAGACTGTTGAACTCCTTTATTTCTTTCAGCTTAGAGTCAATCCTTGCGTTTATGGCGTCAGCCTGTTCCTTGGTTATCTTTCCCTCTTTAAGCTTCTCCTGAATTTTTTGCTTCTTGCTTTCCAAAGCCTTAACAGGGTCTTTCTGACTCATCCAGTCATGTCCATTTTTAAACCCTTTACCTTTAAAGTCTCGTTTTTCCTTATTTACTGTATCACTCTGTTGCTGTACTGTAACGGTGTTTGATGTACCCGAAACATCCGGTGCAGCAAAAGCAGCGGTTGCAGTAAAACAGGTTATTAAAGCCGCAGTTGCCAGAATTTTAGTGAGTTTCATCCTATCACCTCCTTCCAGCACTTAGCTTTACCCGATTTTGTGTTACTTTTGTGTTTAATTTGTGAACAATTTTTTAAATTTTTTAGTTTTGAGGTTGGTTAGCCATAACCCTAATGCTCTCAATCTCTTTTTTATCTCCAGTATCTTTTTTGTACCATACTTGAATTAAAGTCCCTTGCTTTATGTCGGATAAACTTAGCTTCTTTTCTTCAAAGTTCTCGTTACCCCTCTGAAAGCTACTTATTGTCGTACCGGATGGAACTGTTAACGTTTCTGATTTTCCGGTATATTTTTTCTCGCCGCCAAATCCCCTGCCTGCTCCTGCCCTTGGCCTATCATTCGGTGCAGTGCCTCCCTGGCTGTTTGCTGCATTCCCTTGTCCATTAGTATTGTCTTGCATTCTTTCCCTCATTTGCTGTCGTTCTTCCTCAGTCATTTGCCTTCTTTCAGGCATTTCCAATAAAGCAACTGTAATTTTATCCCCCGAAACAGTTTTAACTTCTCCGTACAAATCCGGCGTGTTTTGACCGAATTCTCTTGGGGAATTTGGTCGGTCAAAGCCAGTATTATTTGAGTTTTGGTTTGAACCCACATTTGTGTCTGCCGCCTTCTCCCCACACGCTGACAATAATGTAACACAGGCTGTCAGTATTAATAAAATAACAATTCTTTTTTTGAACATAATCTTACACTCCTACTAAAACATTTTCAGTAAACTCAATATGTTGAATTGAATTTTTTATATGCTTTTGGTTGTAGGCGAAGCCTACGGGATTAAAGGGAACATTTGCCGGGTCCGGGGCGGAGCCCCGAGTACTAAAGTCCCCTCCTTCGAGGAGGGGATTTAGGGGTGGTGGCAAAGTTTAATTTAGCTTATACTCATACTTCCCTATTGATTGATAACAATCATTTCAACCTTACCGTTGCTTTCAAGGGACTTATCAAGGTATACCGATACATTGGTAAATTGTGTACTGACATCAATGTCATTAATACCAATAGGTGATACATTCCCGGAAATATCCTTATAATATATAGCGATGTTGTTTTTAAACAGATAAACGGAATTATTTATTTTTATTCTTTTTGAGTCTATCGCCTGTATCCTGGTAGCTGTCACCTCGGGAGAATCGGAGTATAAGACATAGTTCACGTTATTATTGGAAAAGCTTATTGTTACTGCTGTATCAACCCCATATGCGGATTGAGGTGTTGAATATGTATATTCTTTCCCTCCTACCAGCATTGTATGTAAGAAGCTACTGGTCCTTCCGGATTTTACGCTTTCAACTTTTTTAACGTATGCAACCCTGAAGTTGTGGTCGTATATGTCATTTAGCACTACGAGGTTTACATCGTTAAACTCTCCCACCTTGCTTAAGTGGAGCACCTTTCCTGCGTCAATCTTACCTGACGGCAATTGTGCCCAGTCAATGACGCTGGCCTCACAATCTGCAGTGGTTTGAAATGCAACATAGTTAAATATTTTTACATCACCGGTAATGTAATATGCCCCAATCTTCTTTTCATCCTTATTGATTATAACGGACTCCTGCAGTGCCGAGGTCTCTACTTTTGTCAACTCAACAGTTTCATTATCTATTTTGGAGTAAGTAGCAAGATTACCCTTCAAGGAAGAGGGATCTGTAATTGTTTTATACGTTTCAATTCTGCCGTTTGCCAATAAAAGCTTAGCGGTATAAGTCACTTTTCCATAGTCCTTAACACTTGTTGAAGTAGCTGATGATGTATTTATTACAAATGCATAGTTTGATGTAAGGCTGCTATCGGGATATATCAGATCTACCGCTTTACCATCATACCCTAAAACCACAATCACATTGTCATCGGTATTGAATGAACTGATGGAATTTTGGATTTTAGTTATATCCATGTCCTTTCCTATTTCATAGTTCTTCCCGTCAATCTGAATGGTTTTTGGAGATATCTTGTTTGGCAATATCCCGGTTAATTTACCCTCTACATGCTTACCTACCGCCATGATATAGCTTTCTGTATTCCACAAGTCGGAAACCTTATAAACCACATCCAAGCTTTCAATCTGCTCTTGTGTGATAAATGCACCATCTTTCGCTATTTTAGGATTATCCGACAAGCTAATGCTTCCAAGCTTTTTGCTTGATGGGTCGTACTTAGAACCTATTTCCGGTTTACTATAGATGGGGTCAAATATTACGGCATAGTCATAGCCTTTTCCATCTTCGCTTACGGCAAACACTATGGATGATCCTGTTTGTACTATCCCCTTAACGCTTTCATAGTTAACTTTGGCACCTTTATAGTAATAAACAGGCTTTTGAGGCAGCACCATGCTTTTTAATGTGCTTCCATCCCTGTATTTTACTGTCGTCTCTACTGTACTTGAAGCAGCAATATTGACAGTAGAATTTATCTTTCCTGTAACCTTTAATATCCTGTCATTGCTAACTATAAGGCCGTACTTTGCACCCAATTCCAGCTTTGTGCCGGTATTTGGCAGAGTGTATATTCCTGTATCGGTCTGGATCTGGTTACTGTCCAGGCTTTCAGATGTTTTTGAACTTCCTGTTATTATGCTTTCTACATAACTGCCAAGGTTGTATTCATATGGGTTTACTATGACTGCATACTCATATCCCGATTTATCGTCAGTATAAGCAAAGTATATAGTCTGGCCTCTTTTTAATATATTTTTCAAATTATCGTAGGTTTGTTTTACTCCGTTGTAATAATAGATCGTCTTTTGGGGTAGTACCATATCCTTTAATGCGTTATCACCGTCTTTTTTGTACGTTATACTTGTATCCTTGGAGCTTTCGAGCTTTATAGCAACTACGGTTTTAATCTGCTCATAAACCTTTTCAATTAAATCGTTGCTAAGCTTCACTCTGTATTTCTTCCCCGGCTCAAGCTTTATAGCACTATTTTCTGTATATAATATACCCTTATCGGTTGAGACCTGATTTTCAGCCAGCTTATTAGATGTTTGGGAGTTCTCAAGCACAATGCATTCGGAATAGAGACCTACAGCCTCAGCAAATATTTTATCCGACTCAGCCGGGCTTGCTTTTTTTGTCTTTGTGGTGAGCATCCTGTCAAGCATGACAGCCATAATCCAACGGGGAACACCATCGCTGCTTTTTAAGCTGATTCCGTTTGTCAAACCGATAGCTTTAGCCTTGTCCATGTAATTTTTCGGCCACAACCCGCTTAAGTCATTATCTCCATACCCGAGGGCTTTAACTAATGACGTACATACGGTAGCAAAGTTCACACTGTCCTTGGGATGGAATTTTCCATCCGCCATTGCACTTATGTACCCCTTATCTACAGCCGCATTGATAAATTTGCTCATTCCGTTTTTCAAATCGACGTCAGGGAATTTAGCGTCATCCTTCAGTACTTCTGCCAGTTCACTGTTATTTGACGCTAACACTATCATTTTTGCAAACTCTTCCCGCGTAACAATCCTATCGGGAAGAAATTTTACATCTTTCGCAGAAGAATCTATTATGCCCAGTGCAGCCAGACGCGTTACTGAATTGGCATATGAAGCATTTTTAGGTATATCTGTAAAAGCAGCGTTTACTGTTACCGACATGAGCAAGATAGTCATTGTCATTATCAGCGCTAAGACCTTTTTCATTATAAAAACCTCCAGTTTCAAAATTTGTTATTCAAACCGCAATGCCTGTATAGGGTTTAATCTTGAAGCTTTATATGCCGGGAACATACCGAAGATCACTCCTACCCCAAGGGATATACCGAAGGAAACAAGAGTCCACGGTACCGAATATACAGCAGGGGCTATATTAAACCCTCCGATTACAAACCTTATTACCGAAAGCCCCAGCGAGACTCCCAGAATACCGCCAATCCCCGTAACTATAACTGCTTCGATCAGGAACTGCACTAAAATATTTCTCTTTTTTGCCCCTATGGCTTTTCTTATCCCTATTTCTCTTGTTCTTTCGGTGACAGATACAAGCATAATGTTCATTATACCGATACCCCCGACTATCAGTGAAATTGCCGCTATACCACCGAGCACCACCATCATCATACCCGTTATACTGTCTAGAGTTGAGAGCATTTGTGCCTGGTTGAAAACCCTAAAAGTTCTCGTATCACTATAGATTTTTGTCAGCAAGGTATTTAGTTTGTTCATAACGCTGTCAACAGCTTCCGGAGTTGCAGCTTCTACAGAAAAATTCCTTATAGCCGCTGATTTGCTTAATCTTTGAGCAACTGTAACAGGAATAATTACCTGGTCGTCGTCCGAACTATCCTGCCCGTTAGCTTTTTGCTCAAGGACTCCTACAACCTTAAAAACCTGTCCATTTATTTTTATATTCTGGCCTAAAGGATTTGCGCCCTGAAAAATATCATTTACTACTGCAGTCCCTACAACCGCTACTTTCTGCATATAGTCAATATCAAAAGAAAGAAGAAACCGTCCTGACTGTACATGCGTATTTTTTAGGTATTCATATTCGGGACTGGTACCGTTCAATGAGGTACTGCGGCTTTTTGTCCCCGCCTTGACTGTGGCACTGCCGCTTACCTGAGGGGCAATCAAAGCGACTTCCTCACTATTGTCCTCCGCAAACTTTTTCAAGTCATCATATGTAACATTCCTATTACTATTTCTACCGGTAATAGAAATCTGGATAAGGTTGGTACCCAGCCCCTGTATGGAATCGGTTATACTCTTGGTACTTCCTTGTGCAAAACCCACTGCAGCAATAACCGAACCAACCCCTATTATTACCCCCAGCATCGTGAGGAGAGACCTTATTTTGTTGCTCAGGATACTCTTAATTGCCATTTTATAAGCCTGTAGAAACCCCAATCAAACCACCTCCCTGTCCTCAACGATTTCGCCGTCTTGAATCCTTATGATTCTTTTGGCCTGCATAGCTATATTATTATCATGGGTAATGAGTATTATGGTATTTCCGCTGCTGTGAAGCTCTTTTAAAATCCGCATTATCTCGGTACCCGACTTTGAATCAAGATTTCCCGTAGGCTCATCGGCGAGAATTATGGGGGGCTTGCTGGCAAGTGCCCTGGCAATTGCCACCCTTTGCTGCTGCCCTCCCGAAAGCTCATTGGGTTTGTGATGTATCCTATCTCCAAGCCCCACTATTTCCAATGCCTCTATACTTCTTTTTATCCTCTCCCTGGTGCCTATACCCTGATAGATAAGCGGAAGCTCTACGTTTTCAACGGCTGTAAGCTTTTGCAGAAGGTTAAACCCTTGGAATATGAAACCTATTTTCTGATTTCTTATCTCCGCAAGCTCGTCATCTTTCAGCTGGCTCACTTCGTGCCCATCCAGTGTATAAGTGCCCGACGTAGGAGTGTCCAAACACCCCAGCATGTTCATAAGCGTAGACTTACCCGAACCCGATGGACCTACTATCGCAACAAACTCATGCTTTTTTATATGGAGGGATACACTATTCAAGGCATTGATGACATTCTCGCCCATTTGATACACCTTACGCATATTAGATATTTCAATCATATTGTCCTCCTAGAATTATCTTTATTGCCTGGATTGTGTATTGCCTCCCTGTTGTGAACTGCCTCCTTGCTGTGTATTTCCCCCTTGCGGTGAGTTCCCTCCTTGCTGCGAATTATTCCTGCCGCCAGTCATACCTCCCATACCTCCACCAAAACCGCCTATACCTCCGATTCCGGTTCTCATCTGGGTAGTATTTTGCTGTGTCGATGTTGCCAGAGGAGGTAAGATCACCTCATCACCTTCCTGCAGCCCGCTTATTATTTCAATGTATTCGGAATTGTTTATACCTACCTCAACCGGCTTCCTCACACTATTAGCATAATACTGGGCATTTGCAGAATTACCTCTTGCCATGCCTGCAGGCATATTTCCTGCTGCTCTGTTGGATGAATTTGTATTGCCGTTGCCCTCTTGTACACTTCCTCTATTGCCCCCATTACCACCGTTGAAGTTACTACTATTTTCAGAATTCTCCGCGGTGCCTTTCACCATGACAAAGCTTCTGTTTCTCATTTTTTGAACAGCTTCAAGGGGGACAAGCAGAACACCGCTCTTTTCATTTATCATTATTTCTGCATTGGCATTCATACCGATTTTCAAATTAGAGGTGTCGTTTACCCTTATTGTAACCGGGTAGGTTGTCACACCATTCGAAGATGTACCTTCGATAGCAATTTTTATAACCTCTCCTGTAAGAGGCTTGGCTGAAGTTTCGGTAAGGGCATCAACTGTTACGTTTACTTTCTGACCGATTTTAACTTTAGCTATATCCAATTCATCAATTGATACCTCAAATTGCATATGTCCTATATCGGATATGGTCATAAGTGCATCGCCGGCCTTTACAATATCCCCAGCTTTTTTACTCTGGCTTATTATTACACCGTCTATAGGGGCATAAATTTTATAATCGGATAATTTCTTCTCTGCCGACTCCAATTGTGCGTACAAATCTTTAATTTTTAGATCTACGGTATTCCCTGATGTGACCAATTCGTCATTCTGTAGTTCAACCAATACTTCACCGGCTTTTACAAAATTGTTTTTTCTCACCTTGACGCTTTTGACAGTTCCGCCGGCATCACTTTTTATGGTTTGATAATTTATGTACTCTATCTTGCCCGCATTTGCACTGGTAAGGGTCTCTTTTGATGTAGTAATTTCCGCCGAAGCATTTAAGCCCTCTTTAAGAGATCCAGGGTTTGCAAAGGTTATTTCTACATCAAAAACCTCTCCACCCGGAGCTGTATAAGGTTTATTTCCTACAAAAGTAACTGTACCGTTTACCGATTGCATTAAGTCTTGAATATTTATAACAGCCTTTTGTCCCGTTGATATTTTATTTATTAACGAACCGCTGAATTGAACAACTGCCTTAAGCTTCGAACTATCAGTAATTGTGAGGATAGTTGCGTTTTTCTGCAATACATCCCCCGCCTTTGGTACAACCTCTGTAACCTGACCGCCGAACGGTGCCTTGATGGTAAGATTGGACAGACTCTTTTTATTATCGTCTACAGTCACCTGCATTTGAGCAATGTCGCTCTTTATTTTTTCTATGTTCGATTTTGCGTCGGAGTCATCAAGCTCAAATAACAAATCTCCTGCTTTAACCTTATCCCCTTCTTTAAAGTTAGCTTTGGTAATTGTTCCTTGCACACCGGAAGCTACTTCGACCCTATTTGAGGATGCTATGGGTCCTGAACCCGATATGGAGATATTCAGATTCCCTTTTACAACCCGTGCGGTCCTCTGCTGTACAGCAGCCTCCTTTGCAAACGGATTGCCTTTTAAGGCGTATGTAAGAGCCAGCCCTCCAAGGACAACCACACATATAATCCCTATTATTACGAACCTTGGCACACCTTTTTTAAATACTTTTTTCCCCTTATTAACTGGTACTGGTTCCACAGTTGTACCCCTCCCTATTAATTTTTTGATATAACAAAATTTGTATTGCCTCCTGCCATAAGATTAACGAATATATTGCATATAACGTGGCAGTACAAGGTATGGTAATTAACTCAATAATATCTAGAGATTGTGATAGACTAGTGTACGAAATGTGAATATTCTATGAACAAAAAACTTTTGTAAAATGTTAAACCACAATGTGATATAATATAGAAAATACAATGTCATAAACCTAATTTATGTAAATTCACCGAGAAATCGAGGTTAATATATTATGAATGATCAATGTAAACTTTTATCTGCTCTTATCGCAAGCGAATATATAGAGGTGTTAAAAAGTAGTACGAGGGCTGTCCATTTTCATACAGTTAACAGTAATGCATTCTGCTATTATGTAGATAATGTGGTTAATAATATGGGAAGCGGCTTCTCGTTTTTAAAATTCCGCTTAAGTAAATCTGACATCAAAGAACCTTATCTCCCTTTTTTAAAAATCATCAGCCAATTTATCAGAAACCACAACATCAACGTAAGTGAGCTCCTTGAAAAAGCCAACGTATATCCCTTGCATAGAACAGTTTTTGACAGCTACTTCAACAACAAACCCTTTGACCGTAAGGATGAAATTGTTTTTGATGAGTTGATTTATGAAATGGGACAAGTTCGTGAATCCATAGCTAAGCTTATAGCAGAGTTATCCAAGATTATGCCGCTTATTATTGCGGTGGCAGACGTTCAGTATGCCAGTGATTCCACTATCTTATACATTAAATCCATCCAAAATATTCTTAGAAGCAGTAGGGTATTGTTTATATTTTCTTACGACAAGAATTATTATTTTAATGATGACGATAAAAATGACAACTGGCTGGATTTCACCAGCTTTGCAGAGGAAAACTACAGTATCTTTGATTTCCATATAGAAGAGTGTCCTGGCTCTGCCAGTTGGCCTATGGATAGAGAAACCATTTCTATGCAGGAGATTCTTCGCATTGGCGAAATGAACTTGCATTTCCTATGTTTCAACAGTTCGGCCACCTGTGCTTCAAAGGTAATTGACCTACTCAAGAACAACCATAGCCTTGAAGATAAAAATATATACTACTCTGCGCTTTTTATCTTAGGAGATAGTTATTATTACCTAGGGGATAACGACAATGCCATCACTTGTTATCGTATGTTATTAGAGGAAGCCCAGGAAAGCTATGATATCCGGCTACTATCCGAAGCTTACCGCAAAACCGCTTTAGCCTATTTGAATAAGTATGATATTGAAACAGCGCCGAAATTTGCCGCCCAATGTATGAAATTCGCCAACCTTCTGGGGGATGAATTTCAAGTAGCCAAAGCCTACTTAGTGCTCTTTCTTATCGCATATAAAAGAACCCATATACCTGAAGAGGAGCTGTATTTAAAAGTAGGGGAACTTCTTAAAAAGCACAACCTTGAGAATACCTATGGTTTTTATCTTCAAAACACATATATGTATGTGAAATATTATGACACCATAGAACAGGTTCATGAATGCTGCGACAAAGCCATTGAGATTGCAAACAAGTATCAAAACAAGTTCGCTTTGGCTAGTACCTACCATAAAAAAGCCATTACCTATTCCTATACGGAAGATAAAGAAAACTCCTTAGCTTATTTAAAAAGGAGCAGAAGTCTTCTTATTGAAGTTGGGGAACCACTGCAAATCATCCGTATCAACAATGGCATAGGCTACCACTATATGAGCACTAAGGATTATGAAAATGCCCACCGCCATTATGCAGAAGCCATTAAGCTTTTCAGTAAAGTAAGGGATTATAATGAGGTATCATCAACACTGTATAACCTTTGTCTCCTTCTTTTCATGGGACGGGATTATAAGGAGTGTGTAAAAACCATTGATAAACTTCTTCAAATCATGAAGATTTATAAAAACACCTATATTCCCTACCGTTGTAAAGGTGACATTGATGTGTTAAAAGCCCTGTGCTTCTTTAAGATGGGAGAACGCTTCAAGGGGATGCAGGTAATCAATAGAATTCGTCCTACAATCGAAAAGAGCTTGACCTATGAATACCGTTTTATCTATGCAATTTTGGAAGGATTGATCTATGCCTCTGACAACAAGTTTGACTTGGCAGTTGAATGCTTTGAAGGAGCAGTGGGAGGAATAGGAGAAGATAACCTAAAAAATAAATCAATCAACATTTTCCTTCCTGTATATTACCTGGAGTATGGATTAATGCTCGTTGCTGCTGGCAGAAAAGAAGCAGCAGCTAAAGTACTGGAAAGAGGTATACAATACTGTACAGAAGTAAATTTTGAGCTGTATAAAAAGAGTATGGAAAATGCCCTGTACAACAACATAGACGATCACGCCAAATTCTCCTTTCCAAAAGTGGATATGGACTTGGAGGCTATCGTTGAAATTGCTAAGCAAGGGGTAACCCTAAGCAAGCTGCATAAAAAAATCAGAAGCATCGAGTTCTTAAATAAAATTCAAGAACTTCCTTCTTCGTTTGTAGGTAAGCAAGATATAGCTGATAATTATTTAGATCTCGTGCACATCAACTTTCCTAGTGAAGTTGCGTTTTTGTATGATATAAATAACGGTGAAAAACAATGTATTGCTTCCAAGGTAATCACAAGCAATACTATTGAAACTCCAATTCATTATATAGAAAGATTAGAGAAATTGGACGAACCGTTGCTATTAGACTTTGTACACAACACCGACAGTTCGGATTTGAAAGGAGAATTCAGTTCCATTATAAATATCCCGGTCAAAACCGACTGTGGTAAAATGTTAGGATTGTTTTTAGCGACAGTAAAACCTGAGAACTATTTTCATAATGATGATTTAAACATACTCACCATTGCAACAAGACAAATAGCCACTATGTTTACAAAAATAGATCAGGATGAAGCATTACTGCACATGTCCAGAACAGATATTTTGACAGGTCTTCATAACCGACAAGCGTTGCAGGCTAAGCTCATCGAAGAAATGGATAAAATTAAGAAAATGCAAGAAAACCATAAGGTCAAATTATCCCTTATGTTTATAGACTTGGATAACTTCAAATACTACAATGATACCTTCGGTCACAACATGGGAGATATCATCATACAAGCCTTTGGAGATATGCTGCGCAGAGAATTTGTAGCCCTGGATTTTATAGCAAGATTTGGAGGGGACGAATTTGTTATCATTCTCCCCGGCACTGAAGATACAGTTGCAAAAGTCATCGGTGAACGTGTGATAAAAAATATATTCGGCAACGACAGCTTCAAAAGCATTATAGAAAGAACCCTCGGCTATCCGGTACAAATCCCCAAAAACAAAGTACTTACCTGCTCTGTAGGTATAGCCGGATACCATTTCACAGAACATAAGGATGATAATCTGGATATTCTGATGCACAATGCGGATACAGCTTTATATAAAGCAAAAAGCTCAGGCAAAAATGCTGTAGAAATGTACTAAAAGAAACAAAAGAGCTGCGGCAAACCGCAGCTCTTTTGTTTCTGATATTAAACTACTATCTCAAACAGGTTAACCTTTAATAATTATCCTCCAGCCACTTAGCAGCCTTTGCAATCATGCTTTGATGCTTGTCATCAACCTTGTCGGTGCCATGAGTCCTACTACCAAGGAAGTGTATATCAAAATGTCCGCTCATAGCATTGCCTTTTACGTCATCCAGGTTAGTCCCCGCTCCATATCCAGCGCTTCTTGAGCTTACATATGCCTCCCCCGGCTGACTTTCAACACCGGCATGGGGCATTCCTGCCATAGATCCAGCAATCCTTTTACCGTCTACTACTACGACAACAGCTCGTCTCTCCCAACTCCACTGTCCTCCGTATATCTTCTTCATTATAGCGGTATCGCTTGAGGTTAGAGGTTCACAGTCGGCGTGGTTGTGTCCATAGGTCCTCTTTGCTTTGAACGCCAGCCCAGTATCAACATCATATATTACAGCAACCTGGCCTTTACTGAAAATATCCTCTGCCCCGCCAAACCAAGGCATTAGGTAGTCACTTTCATCAACTCTTTCAGCTGAAACACTTACCGCTGATACGGCATATCTTGTAGAATCAGACCTGGATACAGAGGTCCTGTCGTTCACAAGCAGCCTTGAAATAAGTGATAAAGTATTCTTCCCTGCTTTTCCGTCTTGCTTAAGCCGATACTTTTTCTGCAGCATTTTTACTGCATATGTAGTAGCACTTCCGTAGTAGCCGGTAGGCTTGCTTTTAAAAAAGCCAAGCTGTTTCAAATTGTTCTGCAACAACTCAACATTTTTACCATGCATCCCCTGCTTTAAAGTAACTGTTTGAACTACCGCCTTAGAACCTGATGAAGCTGCTGAAGCTGAAACGGGACTGAAAGAAAAAAATACTGAAAAAACAGCAGCAGAAATCAAGCCATAGGCCATTTTTTTATGCATTTGCGAAACCCCTCTCCTTATCGCTTACGAGGTTAGTTGACGGGTTAGGTAGAAGAGCCACCCTTTCCGGTTATACCGGAATTAACCCCAAAAAATTAGTTCCCCCGCTTCCCTAATAAGTTTTTAGGGAATTCAGCGTCTTTCAACTATCTGCTTTGTACAACGAACTTCTTACTCTTTACTCTTGTACATCAACTTAGAGCTATCAGTGCATTCAGTCTAGAACCATAACATAAGCTTTTATTCTCTATACCGGAATTTCTCCCCTCCCAATAACCCAATTTCAAGTACAGCAGCTTTATAGAAAAAGTTCGTATGAGTAATTATAATACCATGTACCTCTATAGTAAACGCTAAATGTT
This sequence comes from Clostridia bacterium, assembly GCA_026416815.1. GTDB lineage: Bacteria > Bacillota > Clostridia > Acetivibrionales > DSM-2933 > SKW257. Next base: position 14,201 of record JAOAEJ010000014.1, read on the forward strand.
TGACTAGTTTTGTATACATTTGTATACTTTCAGAGCTGGTTTACTATGTAACCGCGAAGCCCATACCCCTTTCCCCATGGAGGAAAGATTTATACTTAATGGTTATTTATAGGCTTTTTATCTATTACTCTATTGCCTATATTGTACTGCTTTGATATATTTATACATATCATAGACATAATTATAATTTACATAAAATATCAAAGTGTCCATATGAGGGGGTTAACCATGCAAAAAAATGTTGAGTTCTATTCCGAAGGCAGTCTGATAAAAGGAATACTGCACCTTCCTGAAAATCTAGATGAAAACAGAAAACATCCCGCTATCGTCTTATGTCATGGGTTTGCCGGAGTCAAGGAGCTTTTGCTTCCTAATTTTGCAAAGAGATTCAGCGAAAATGGCTTTATCGTACTTTCATTTGATTATAGAGGATTTGGTGAGAGTGAAGGTGAAAGGGGAAGGCTTCTTCCAAAAAATCAAATTACCGATATAAGAAATGCAATTACATTCCTTCAGAGCATTGTGGAAGTTGATTCCCAACGTATTGGCCTTTGGGGCACCTCCTTCGGCGGGGCGAACGCAATCATAACATCCAGTATAGATAAAAGAGTAAAGTGTCTTTCAGTACAGATAACCTTCGGAAATGGTGAAAGAGTCATAACCGGCGGCATGTCGGAGGAGGAAAAAAGCAAATTCTACGACTCCATAACAAAGATGTGCATAAGGGCTGTTACCAAAAATAAAGAAATGATGGTAACGGTGGACAAGGTATTGACCGATGAACAGTCAAAAGAGTTCTATTTTAGTCATGTGGAGGAATTTCCCGCATTGAAAACCAAAATACCTTTCCTTACTGTGAAGGAGACCATCGAACACAAAGCCGAAAATCATATAGGTTCAGTAAATATCCCTATCCTTATTGTAGGAGCTGAAAATGACGCAGTAAACCCTATTGAAGAATCTACAATCCTATTTGAAAAGGCTAATGAACCAAAAGAGCTGCTTATTGTAAAGGGTGCTACCCACTATGACCTGTATGAAGGAGAAAAGTTTGAGGAAGTTTCAAACAAGCAAATTGAGTGGTTCAGCAGGTATTTAGCGTAGACTAATACTTTTCACAAAATATAAGGGGAAGCTTAGCGTAAGTTTGAATTAAACAACTATACTCATCTAAGCTTCCCAATCATTTTTTATGCCAACAAATATAAATGTTGTTTCCTACAACACCTGGCTTAAAAATGCTTTTGTCCTTTCATGGGAAGGATTTGCAAATATATGCTCCGGTACTCCCTCCTCAACAATCTGCCCATGGTCCATAAAAATGACTCTGTTTGCAACTTCCCTCGCAAATCCCATTTCATGAGTCACCACAATCATGGTCATATGTTCCTGTGCCAGGTCCTTCATAACCTTAAGTACCTCCCCCGTAAGTTCAGGGTCCAGAGCCGATGTAGGCTCATCAAAGAGCATTATATCAGGACTCATCGCCAATGCCCTGGCAATAGCAACCCTCTGCTTCTGACCTCCCGAAAGCTGGGATGGATAGCTGTCTCTTTTATTCTCCAAACCAACCTTTTTCATTAGTCTCTCAGCAACCTCTGCAGCTTGGTTTCTAAGAACAGCATTCACAATTAAAGGTGCTTCAATTATATTTTCCAGGACAGTTTTATGAGGAAACAAATTAAAGCCTTGAAATACCATACCCATCTTGCTGCGTATCTGCCTGATTTGTTTATTGGGCTTATAATGGACTTTTCCTGCACCATCGGTTGAAACCATTATCTCTCCCTCAATTTCAATACTTCCCCTGTCTATAGTCTCCAGTCGGTTCAGGCACCTGAGAAAGGTACTTTTTCCCGACCCCGAAGGGCCTATCACAGCTATAACTTCACCCTTATTTACTTCCAGTGATACTCCCTTCAAAACCTCTACTTTATTAAAACTTTTATGTATATCATTTGCCTTAATCATTTTCATATCGGTGTTCTCCCTTTATTCGTAAACAGAATACCTTTTTTCCAGTCTCTTGAATGCCCAGGTAAGCAATAGTGTCATTATAAGATAGAAAGCAGCTGCTACACCAAAGGGTATTACGCTGAAATCTCTTACCACCATATCCTTAGCTGCTTTCAAAAGCTCGCTAAGCCCTATAGCATACACAAGCGCAGTATCCTTCACCAGGGTTATAACCTCATTGCTGACCGGAGGCAGCACTCTTCTAATCATCTGTGGAAGTATTATCCTTCGCATAGTCTGAGGATAAGTCATCCCCAACACATCGGCAGCTTCATACTGACCTTTATCAATAGACTGTATCCCTGCCCTGAAAATCTCAGCAAAGTAGGCTGCATAGTTGAGCCCGAAAGCGATACACGCAGCAGGGAACCTCTCAATATTATCTATCCCCAGTTCATTCAACAAAAAGTTAAACCCAAAAAAGACAAAGTACACCTGCAGCAGCAGCGGTGTTCCCCTCATCAGCCATATATAAAAGTGTGCAGCAGACCTAAGTGCCTTGAATTTCAAAACCTGGGCGAGTGCTATAATGAGTCCCAATGGTATTGAAAAGACCAGAGTAATTGCAAAAAGCCCTAGAGTTACTTTGCTTCCATCCGCTACTGCTTTAATAACCTCCAATAAATACTGCATATTTTCCTCTCCCCACATCAAAATAGAGGCATGCACTTAAATGTGCAACCTCTATTTTCCAGTTTCCATATTATGTATAGTGCTTATTTAACGATATCTGCACCAAACCACTTCTTTGAAATTTCAGCGGAAGTTCCGTCCTTTTTCATTTCATCCAATGTCTTTTGCAGTTCATTCAGGAATGCTGTATCTTCTTTTCTTATACCGACCCCAAATTCTTCAAGTCCGAAATGATCTTCAAGTACCACAAAACTATCTGAGTCCTTGGCAATATAGTATCTTCCTACAACCTCATCAACCACCGCAGCCTCTACACTTCCCATCTTAAGCGCCATAAGTACATCGTTGTTGTTAGGGAATTCTACTACTTCCTTTATAGAGCTTAAAGTAGCCTTATCCTTTTCCAAAGCCTCTTTACTGCTGCTTCCTGACTGAAGCCCTACCTTTTTGCCTGAGAGATCAGCTTTTCCCTTTATAGAAGCCCCCTTAGCTACAACTAAAATCTGTTTGTCCTCTATATATGGCTTTGTGAAGTTTATTTCCTGCTTCCTTTTTTCTGTGATAGTCATTCCATTCCATATTAAGTCAATGTTTTTATTCTTCAATTCAAGTGTCACTGTATCCCAGTTTACAGGCTGGAATTTAACATTTACACCCATTCTTTTAGCTGCTTCCTTAGCAAGATCAATGTCAAAGCCTACAATAGTTCCATCCTTATCTTTAAAGCCCATAGGTGGAAACGCATCGTCAAGGCCAACCACAAACTCACCTTTTTTCTTAATCTTGTCCCATGAATCATCGGTTGTAGATGAAGTCTGCTTACCACCTGAACAGCCGGTTAGGAGCAAGCCTGCTGTAAGTACTGCTGTAATCGCTGCTGCAAATAATTTTTTCATATGTAACTCCTCCGTAAGTGTTATAAAATACATTACAATTATACTTTAGTTTACTAAATTCGTAAAGTGTAAACTAATTAATTATGTAAATCTTTTGTATCAATTATGCTATATAAAACAAAGAATTTATAGGCATTGTAAATATCCGCGCAAATCCTTAATAATTATAACAAACGCTTCTGATAAGCATATTTGAAACATTCAGTGAGCTTAGAATTTGTCATATAAAAACACCAGTTGAAAAAACAATTGCTTTTTCAACTGGCGCTAACAAACTACAGTCTCTCTTATGTTAACTCTCAACTTATACCTTGAACTTCTTCACCATATTTTGAAGTTCCTTAGTAAGCCCACCCAAATCATCAGCAGACCTGGCTGCCTCCTCCATCATACAACTCATCTCATCCGAAGCTGCATTAATTTGCTGTGAAGCGGCTGATGTCTCTTCAGAAACTGCTGAAATCTCACCAACCTTTGTAAGTATATCACCTTTCTTATCATTTATACCGGATAATAATCCGGTAGCCTTCTCAATTTTGGGTGATATATCGTTTATAGCTGCAATTATATCATTGAACGAATTTATAGTCAGCTTGATAACCTCCAATTGGTTATTTAAATCAAGGTTTACAGTATTGGTAGTCTCAACTACATCGGTCGACTCCATCGCTATCCTTCCTACAAGCTGCTTAATACTTTCAGACGATGTTTTGGACTGTTCTGCCAACTTTCTTATCTCTTCCGCTACTACAGCAAAACCCTTACCGGCTTCACCGGCTCTAGCTGCCTCAATCGCAGCGTTTAGGGCGAGAAGATTAGTCTGATCCGATACATTCTTTATGATATCGGTTATGTTATTTATCTGATTTATATTGGTACTGAGTTCGGTTATCTTTTTACTTACACCATTAAAAGAAACTCCGATATTATATATCGCCTCAACCAGGTGCTTGAGATTTTCACTGTCTTCGTTTGCCAGGGTAGTAGTGGATTGGGCGTTTAAAGCAATAACATCCATTAGCTCTGTTATGCTGTCCAAATCTCGTCCGAAATCATTTAAAATCAGGTTGATATTTGACAAATCCTCTGCCTGCGAAGAGGCTCCCTTTGATACTTCCTGTACCGTATATGTTACCTCACGGTATGAAGCAGCTACAGTCTGATAGGTATCGGTTAATTGCCGTGTAGAGGCTTCTACATTTTCAGCACTACCCTTAACCATCTTTACCATGGTATGGGTATTGCCTATAAAAATATTAAACCATTTTACAAGTCTGCCTAAATCATCCCTAGAATAGGTATCCAGCCTTTTTGTCAGATCTCCCTCTCCCTCGGAAATGTCCTTCAACATTAGTGTTATTCTATTTACAGGGACGGCAAGCTGCTTTGACAGCATAAAAAAGTTTATTAAAATTATTGCTACGCACAGCAGCCCCATTACAATATTCTTTTGTAGAAGTACAGTTTTTAAATATTGTATATCACCTGAACCGGACGCAGGCATAATCATACTCAGGTTTAGTATTATAAGAATCATTAAAGTCCCAAAGGCTGTAGCCAGCATGTTTATTGCCAGCTTGGATTTTAAGGATAAAAAGCTATACTTGCCGCTTAAAGGAACCTTTGACGCCCATTTTTCAACCAATACCATTGTATAAACAAACCACGGCACAGCAAAGGAAAATATAAAAGCAAATGCCAGAAGCTCAGACATCATATACTCAGTACCGGTATAGAAAGCTTCAGGTAGTATATAAGTACCAGGCCCTATAATGCAAAATAATATAACTGATACCGCAAAAAACTTAGGAATGGACGATATGTTCTTTTGAGCCTTAAGCAATTTTTGCTCATCAGGCTTTTCCACGTAATCAGAAATTGTATTAAGCTTTTTATTCATAAATATAAATAAATATGTGACAAATGCCAAAATATACAGCATCCATGGCTTCGGAGAGGTGAGCGTTGTAAAAAATTCTCCCAAAGTGATGTAGCCATAGTAAACCTGGCAGAAGAACCAGAAAAGAGTCGGACCCAGAATCGCTCCTTCAGTACCTATGATAATAGCTGCCTTCAGGTTTTTCATACAGTAATTCCCCCATTTTTTATAACGTATAAGCTGTAACTATTACTCCATACAAACTACTTATTAATCCCTGTGCAAATAAGCCACTTTTAAGGAAATACAATTCTTTCAGGCAAATTACAGATAAGTAAATATATTCATATTATGTAGACAAACTTCAATAATACTTTAGCATATAAAGTGCACCGTTGCAACTACTTAGCAATTAGCTCCCTATAGCCTTTACCTACCCATTTTTGCTAATTAAAGCTTAATGGTTTGTTTTAACACACTAAAAATCTTACATTGTTACAGAGCGTTTACTTAATATCAATACTTTTGGGGCTGGCTGTGAAAGCAGAATATAATAGATTTTTTGCATTGTATCAATTTAGTGTTTACTGCTCTGTATAGCATTCTACACTTCATGAGACTGTCTCTGCTTCCTTTTAAATATTTTTTCCCTAACATCATACTTACTAAAATAATGATGGGCTCCGTTTTGGAGTATGCCCTCACTCTTCCCAAGTATCAAAAAGCCACTTAAATCCAATGAATTATAAAAGTTTTTGAGGACTTTCTCCTGCAAATGGTGATTAAAATAAATTAGAACATTCCTACAAAGAATCATTTGAAATTCATTCAATATCCCGCTGCCCACAAGACTATGCTGGAAAAACAGTATTTTTTCCAGCAAATCGCCGTTTATCTTCATGTAACGTCCTTTTAACTCAAAATAATCGGTAAAATTCCGCTGCCCGTCTGAAAGCCTATAATTTCTTATATCTCTATTAAGCGTATTCATGGAGAACAATCCATTCTTTGCTTCATCTATTACATAAGGATTTATATCGGTAGCATAAATCTGGGATTTATGAAGCATTCCAGCCTCATGTAATAATATGGCCAGAGAATATGGCTCTTTACCTGTAGAACAACCGGCACACCATATCTTAATATGGGCATAGGAGTCTAAATAAGGCAGCAATTTGCCTTTGATAGCCGCAAAAACCTCCGGGTCCCTGAAAAACTCTGTAACATTGATGGAAAAATCCAAAAAGAGCTGCTCAAACAACTCTTCATCCTGCAGGATAATATTACAGAAGTCATTAAAGTCAGGTATGTTCTCCCTCAGCATTGTAATTTTTATTCTTCTTATAATGCTGTCCACATGGTATTCGGTATAATCATAACCATACCTCTCGTAAACTGAGTTCAAAAATTGCAGTACCTGTACACAGCTTAGTTCTTTAGACCCAATACCATCATCATTGGCATGTACCTTATTATCAAAGGACTTTTTGGCAATATATGTACATTTAACACCAAGCTCATCCAAATAGGTAAACAAGTATCTCTTTAATACATATACCTTGCAAATTTTCTCTCTTTGGAGTCTTATTAGTCTTTCAACAATATCGGCACACACCAAGCTTGAGTTTATAAATGTAATGTGTATTTCCGGCGTACTCCCCTCATTAATTGAGGCTAGAAATTCTTTAACGTCACTGTCCGATTCTATATCACCTGATACTGAAATATGCTTAACAGAGCCGTTCTCATAATGAACATCTAAGACCATATTTCTACCCTTTCAAGTATTTTTTACTTATTAATCCATGCCTTTACCAGCCTAATCAGCACATCATAATCAACCGGCTTGGAAATATAATCATTTGCTCCGGCCTCAATACACTTTTCTCTATCACCTTTTAATGTCTTAGCAGTTAAAGCAATTATAGGTATATCGCTGATCTCAGCTTTATTACGTATAGCCCTTATAGCTTCATAGCCATCCATTACCGGCATCATTATATCCATAAGCACTAAATCTGCCTTCTGCTCATTCAATTTTTCCAATGCGGCTTTACCATTTTCAGCCTCAATAATGTCTGCACCATGGTTTTCCAGAGCTGCCGCCAGTACAAATATATTCCTTGGGTCATCATCTACTATTAGAATTTTCTTTCCCTTAAGACTTAGTGAGTACTCCTTATTGGTTCTAGGAAGCATATAGTGTCTATCTTTTTCGTTTGTCCTTACTTCATGCAAAAACAAGGTTACTTCATCCAAAAGTCGTTCATCGGAGTTTGCAGTCTTAATAATAACACTGTCTGCATACCTTTTTATCTCTTTTTCCTGATCGACTGCCAATTCCTTGGCTGTATAGATTATTACCGGGATATCTATACCTTTCTCCCCTATAAACCTACATATTCCGAAGCCGTCTCCCTGCTTCAGTTCAAGGTCTAGTATAACCGCATCATATATTCCCTTCTCAAGCTCCAATTTTGCTGCATCCTCAGTTTCAACACCCTTAACCTTTACCTCACTGCTTCCTATAAGCTCTTTTATTGCTTCCCTATGTGCAGCATTGTCCTCAATAATGAGAAGCTGTTTAGGCTTTTTGTCGGAGAAAGCTATCATATTTGTAATAAGCTTTGTGATCTCATCTTCGTCAACAGGCTTCTGATGGTAGCCTATAGCCCCCATTCCCTGCAGCTTGTTGTCCTTATCCCTTGACGATAAAATATGTACAGGTATACTCCGCAGCTCGACGGTACTTTTCAACTCTCTTAATACCTCTATCCCACTCATATCAGGGAGACCAAGGTCCAGTAATATTCCGTCTATCCTGTGTTTTCTGGCAAGCCTCAAGCCCTCCTTTCCGCTTGAAGCTATAAGTGTATCAAATCCCATACCCTCATTGAGTTTCTTTATATACTTTGCAAAAGTTTCATCATCCTCAATTATCAATATAACTCTGTCAAACTTAGGAGCAATATCGGTATTAAGAGATGTAGCTGCAATCAGGTCTGCCCCAAGTCTTGCACCCTTGTTTGTATTGTTTGGCATGGCAGTATTTCTTAGATGAAGTGAGAAACTGCTTCCTACACCCTCTTTACTCTCAACTCGTATTTCTCCACCCATTAATTCAGCAAGTCTCCGGGATATTGATAATCCAAGACCGGTTCCCCCATACTTTCTGGAAATAGACCCGTCGCCCTGCTGAAATTCTTCAAATATAATATCAAACTTATCCCTTGGTATCCCAATCCCAGTATCAGTAACTGCAAATACTATACTGTTTTCATTTTCTCTGCCCGGCCTGATTTTAAGTATTACCGAGCCTTTTTCTGTAAACTTCAGTGCATTTGAGAGGAAGTTTCTAAGTATCTGGGATATCCTATCCTTATCCCCAACCATCCTTGTCCGGATGTAGTCCTCTATTGTAAATTCAATACCTTTCTCCTTCGCCACACCTTCAAACATAAGGTTAAGCTGCTGCACCAGTTCACCTGTATGGAATGGAGAAATATTGAGCTCCATCCTTCCAGCCTCAATTTTAGAAAGGTCAAGAATATCATTTATAAGCCTAAGGAGCTCTTGACCTGACCTATGTATAACACTTATCTTTTCCAATACATTCGGATCCAGATCATTTTTTTCATTCTTAGCAAGCAGCTTGGATAACAATATTATAGAATTAAGTGGAGTACGCAGTTCATGGGATATATTGGCCAAAAACTCCGATTTATATCTGTTGGATGTCTCTAAATCACCTGAGCGCCTAAGCAGTTCAGACTTTGAATTTTCCAATTCTCGGTTTTGGATATTAAGCAGCCTTGACTGCTCCTCCATCCGCTGCTGTTGTTCTTCCAGCTGGGAGTTAGTTTGCTGGAGCTCTTCACTCTGCTGCTGCAGAAGCTGCTGCTGCTCTTCCAGCTGCGCATTTGTCTGTTGAAGTTCCTCGGTCTGCTGCTGTAGTATGCTTGATTGTTCCTCCAGTATCTCGTTTGCCTTCTGCAGCTCATCTGCCATACCTCGAGCTTCCTTGCGTGCCTCCTCAGTAACTTTAAGAAGATCCTTGATTTTCTGATTCTGCATAGTAGTTTTCAGATTTATGACTATTATTTTTCCCACTTCATTCAGAAAATCGCGCTTGAGCTGATTAATAGGTTCAAAGGAGGATAGTTCTATGACTCCATAAAGCTCCCCCTCATATGCAAGCGGAAATGCATATGTATTCAAAGGAGACTCATTTATAATCCCGGTTGTTATTAGGGCCTCCTGCCGCCCTACATTTTTAAGCAGTATAGCTTTTCTTTCCAAAGCAACCTGCCCAACTATACCTTCTCCTAGAGCATAACGGTTGGAAAGCTTGTCCCTTTCGGTAAATGCAAAGGAAGCATTTAAATGGAGCAGCCGTTCCTGCTCATCATATACATAAAACACACCGTTTCCTGCTCCAATAGCCCGGGATAGAAAATTTATCGACTTACTTGTCAGCTCAGACAGTGAATTACTGCCTGCTATCTCCTGGCTGAGAAGATTCTGCCCATCCTTAAGCCAAAACTGATCCTTCAGCTTATTTACAAGACTATTATAGTGCTTTGCCATCTCTACAATTTCATTATTTCCCTGCAAATTTGCCTCTATCAGTCCTCCTGTACCGGTACTGCTGCTCATAGCATTTTCCAGTACGGTGATAGGCTTTATTATACTTCTTATAGAAATAAGAAAAAGTAGTAAGCCAGCACCTCCGAGTAACGCCATCAATGTAAGAATAGCCCATTTTTCCGATTCTTCTATGTCATTTGCCTTTGCCACAAGGTCATCTGCGCTGCTCTTTGCAAAGCTGTCCACCTTGTCCATCTCTATCTCTATCTGCTGGACAAATGCGGCATTTTTCACCTGTGAAATGGGTACAGCTTCCTTCACACTGCCGCTTTCTACAAGGTTAATTATTTCCTTCCTGCTTTCTTTCCACTGCCCGAATATTTTCCTAAGTTCTACTACCCGATTTACAGATCCACTATCGGAAACATTTTCCTCAATAGTTTTAAAGCTATTCAGAACTTCCTGTTCCATTACGTTTATATCATTGATTTGCTTTGTTATCTCATCTCGGTTATCAGCAAGCATAATGTCCTTCATAGCCCTTTGAATTTTGATTACATCAACCCTTGCTTCAATAGCAGCATTTGAGACCTTCAACGGCTTGCTGTATATATCTCTAGTTATATTACCCAAACTGTTCAGTTGTGAAATAGTAAACATACCGAAGCAGGCAAACCCCACCATCCAAATTGCAAATATGAGCATTAGCCTGGTCCGTATACCCATATACTCTAGAAATTTCATACTTTCCCCCCTATGTGTATATAACGTATTAAAACATTACATTATGTGCAACAGACATCCAAAGTCTTGGGAATGCCTGTGAAAGCAGAATATATTAGATTATTGCACTGTTTATAAGAGTCAAAAATATATATCGGAAAACTCAATATGTATTCTCTGATTTACATTCTCACCGGATTTGCCTAAGAAATGATTGTAGCTACCTTTTTCCACCTGAGCCGGTTTTCTTGGAAACTCTACAGTAAACTCGCTTCCTTTCTGATATTCACTGCTGACATAAATTCGTCCACCATGCATTTCTACAAGAGATTTTGTAAGACTGAGGCCTATTCCGCTTCCTTCATGTTTTCTCGTCAACAAATCATCAACCTGTTTAAATCTTTCAAAAATCATATTATACTTGTCTTCACAAATTCCTATGCCTGTATCTTTGACAGAAATACAGACCGCTTCCCCTGTACATTTCACGCTTACAAAAATACTTCCTCCCCTTGGAGTAAACTTCACTGCATTTGAGAGAAGATTGAGGATAATGCGTTCTATTGCATCCAAATCACAGTTCATTATCATTTCTTCACAATCGGTATCAAAAATGAGAGTAATACCCTTATCTTCAACATATTCTTTTACAGACAAAGTTATATCTTCTACAAGCTCTATAATATTACACTCAGTGGGGTTTAGTTCAAAATGCCCCGAATCTATTTTAGTTATATCAATTAAGTTATTGACCAACCTTAATAGACGGTAGCAGTTTTGGACCTGTATATTGACCTTACTGCGCACTTTTTCTCTATCTAGTTCCCCTTCATTTTGCAGGTATAGGTTAAGTATTTGGGTAGAGCTCAGCAGTATATTTAAAGGCGTCCTTAGCTCGTGTGATATATTTGCCAGAAACATGCTTTTTGCCTCATTGGCTTGTTCTGCAGCTTCCTTTGCCTTTCTGAGCTCTCTGGTCTGTTCTTGTACCTTTTGCTCCAGAAGCATATTCATGGTACGCTCTTTTTCGATAAGCTTTAGATATGTATTAATTCTGTTTATTAGTTGATACTCATCTATAGGTTTCGTGAGGTAGTCCACCGCGCCAGCTTCAAATCCTCTCTTCTTAAACTCATCGTTTATGTAAGACGCAGTAAGGAAGACTATAGGTATATCTCTGGTCTTCTTCCTTTGTTTTATAATTGAAGCCAACTCAAATCCGTCCATGCCTTCCATCTGGATATCTAAAATAATTAGGTCTACGGGAAACTTGAAAAGCTTCTGCAGCGCCTTCTCTCCGCAATCCGCTTCAATTACCTCAGCGTCAATATATTCCTCAATAAGTGTACGCAACGAAAAAAGATTATGACAGTTATCATCAACTATCAGAATTGTGTATGAAGCCCCCTTACCCATTATACCAACCTCTCTGTATTAAACTACCGCACCATAATAAACCTTTATATTTATTTTACTCAAATATCTGAGTTTGTCAAATTGAGCCAGTTTTTGATATCTAATGTAGCTTTCACAAAATAACTGTTCGCTATTAAAGTTCTCCTTTATTTATTAAATATTCCTTTATAACATTATAGCAATCGTTTATGTGAGCCTCTCCCAACGCCTTCATAGCAGAATACCCCATAGAGACGGAAGCTACTTGCCCAATTATAGGGACAAATCTTGATACTTCTTTTGCTGCAACTTTTATACCCATTTTTTTAATAACCCTTAGCGCAAGTTGTCTGGTAATAATCTTGCCCACCAAATCGCTGCCACATTTCTTAACAACCTTAAGGATAACAGACTTCGCTTTATAATCGAGCTGTTCTATTTGATTACGTGATAAACCAAATTTTTCATTTATTGATGATAACAGTCGGGTAAGTATAACTATATCAGCTATTATATCCGTTCCCGGTATAGGAATAAGAGTTGCCCCACCTGATAATAATGCTCTTTTTGCTACCATTGACCTGCATTCGTTCCTTATCTTGTCCAATTCCTTAATATTCTTGGGAAGCATAAGTATCCTCCTTGCAACATCATGTCTTTTATATAGATAGTTTAGGTTAAAAGTTTTTTTCCATTCAGACAAATCTCACTTACCACAGCTCACTGCCTAACAAAATAACACTAAGTTTACACTGACTTATCTATACTAAAATGATACATTATTTTACAAATAATCTCAAGTTTAACTACATACTTTCGATAGTTTTTCAACATGTATTTATATTCTATTTATTGTGGAAAATCCGCTATAAATATATAACAAATATACAAAATGTGACTTAAAGTTATATATTTCGCAAAAGAATATTGAATTTATAAATCCCAGTAAATATAATATATCTATATAAACTTATTGGCTAAGAATACCATAATTCAGTATCTAAAAGTCAACATTACTAACCTCTAAAGAATTCACACAGGTCCAAGGAGGGCTATATGATAAAATTAATTGTTTTAGACCTTGATAGGACTTTGCTCAGAGATGACAACTCAATATCCCAATACACTCTCGATATCCTTAGAAAGTGTAAGCAAAATAATTTACAAATTGCTTTTGCAACAGCGCGTTCGATGTTATTAACTGCAAAAGTAGTACCCGAGGAATTCAGTGACGGTTATTGGGTTTGTTCTAATGGAGCAGAAATTTATAAAGACAAAAAACTAATAAGCAGTAATTTAATTTCTGAAGCACCTCTAAAGCAAATTATTGATTATTTTCAGAATTCCTATCCTTCAATGCCCTTAGTATTGGTAGTGAGAAATAATATGTATGCCAACTGCGATTTAACCCCTATACTAAGCAGCGGCACTTTTGGCTCACACGTACAGTATGAAACCGTTGATTTTAGCCAACTCCAACTAGAGCCCTGTGAAAAGCTCATGTTCCTCCTTGGAAAAGCGGATAAAGTACATACATATAAAGAAGGACTTCCTTCCGATTGTATTATTACACCAGCCTTAGGAGTACTGGGAGAAATAACACACAAAAACGCTTCAAAGATTAAGGGCTTGCAATTTGTTTTAAACGACATGGGCTTATCCTTTGAAAATGTCGCAGCCTTTGGAGATGATATGAGCGATATAGAAATGATACGTGAAAGTAAAATCGGTGTTGCCATGGGCAATGCAATTAAGGAAGTCAAAGAAAATGCAAATTATGTTACTCTCTCGAATAACGAAGATGGTGTAGCAGATTTCTTAAAATCGCACCTACTTATTGATTGTGCATAGTACCTAATGAAGTTGCTACGACACGATTGAGCAAGCATGACCTTTTCTTAAAGATATTATAATTAGTTTTCTATTGGGGGTAATTTAGTGAATAAAAACTTACTGACAACTATAGCTGAAAAACTGATGTACTTTTGCTCTTGGAATCTTTTTAAAATTGTGTGCAAGGGTGAAATCCATAATCTTGAATATTTAGACGAACTGAAGGGTACTTCATTTATAGTCACTCCAAACCATACCAGCCATCTGGATTGGCTCGTTATATATTCACTATTTAAGAGAAAATTTAATCAAAAAATCACTTTCCTTGCTAAAAAGGAACTATTTGAGCATGTACTTTGGAAGTATGTTGCAATAGGCGGCGGAGCGATAAAACTAGACAGAGAAAATGTGACAAAGGATGTATTAAAAAGCATTTATACATCTATTAGAAACAAATGGATAGTAGGTATTTTCCCCGAGGGTACAAGATCAAAGAATGGAAAGCTTTTAAAGGCTAAGCCAGGGGCCATCAAGCTGGCTATGAGTACAGGCTTACCCATAGTTCCTATAGGTCTATGTGGTTTTAATGAAGTTCTTCCAAGCGGAGCGTTATTCCCGGTACCTCATAAGTGTGTAATTAATATAGGAAAGCCTATTTACATAAAGCAGGATCATGCAGATAAATCTGTAGAAGAAATAACTGTAATGGTCATGAAGGAAATAGCTGCACTTAGCAATCAGGAATACGATTACAGCGAAGACTCAGTTCCCTTTAGCCTTGTCTGAAATTAATACTTCGTTTATAAAAACTAACCTATATTTATGCCGGTAAGCATTAGCTTACCGGCATTTTTAAATAACACAAACTATTTAAAGTTTCGCTCTAAAAACATCACAACTCTTGCCTCATACTCCTGTCTATGAAGCCGGTACGTCTCTATATGTCCAGGCTTTTGTGGTATCCACATTAGAACACTGGATTTGTCGGGGACAACGCTGAAAATTCGCTCACTGTTGCTATAGGGTATTGATTTATCCCCCCTGCTATGTATTAGCATTAATTTACGTTCCCCCAAGTTTGCAGCAGCGCTGCAAGGGCTTACCTTATTAGGGTAAACCCCCGTCAAAGGAGGTATTATGTTCATAATTATAGGTGTGAAAGGGATGTTGGGTAGCCCTGACCATATATTCATATTCTCTTTCAAATAGTCTGATAGCTCTGCAAAGGGACTATCTGCAATAATCACCTTTACATCCGGTGACTCGGCGCCTGCCAATATAGAGGTTGCAGCCCCCATTGACCATCCTATAAGTGCTATGGTTTTTGACTTTTTCACTTCCTTTGCATAATTGATAGCTGACAATAAATCATCCTTTTCGAATTGTCCTATCCCTGTCACTTTATCCTCTGATTCCCCGCAATTACGGAAATCAAATAGTAAAGTATTATAGCCTTCTGAAGCCAGACGATTAGCAAGGTTTGTTGCACCTGTATACTCCTGGGCACGTGTATCCCCATATCCATGAGAAAATATGACTGTTCTGTTAGAGCGAAAAGACCGTCCATTTTTTTGAGCAGGAATCCACCATCCTCTCAAATTGATACCATCAAATATACTTGTAAAAGTAATACTCTCAAACTTAAGACCATACTTAGAAGGGGGTTCTGTAACGGACTTATGTGCAGGGTGTGTCAAATTCCATCCTACATATATTGATATTCCAACTGTACTTAAGACACCAATAGCTAGTATAATACCTACAGCCTCGATAGCCGATTTCTTCACCTTAAAATTTCGTAACTTTCTCATTATCGGCTTCATCTTTTAATTATCTCCTTTTCATAGTACATACGACGCTGCATTATTATATTCCAGGTTTAAGCATGGTATTCTTGGAATAAGTTCTACAATAAATCAGTTACCTACTTCCATATTAAAACAATAAACTCAGACTCTGTTCTGGTTTATCACCTTCAATAGCTGAGTTTTATTAATATATAGATAGTTTAAGATAAAAGTGATTTTATCCGGTCAGGCAAATCGCACTTCCACAGCTCATTGCCTGACTTGAAATCACTAAGTTCAACCTAAACTATCTGTAGATATACAATTTGTAGAAAATCATTTTATATAATAGGAACATATATAGAAGTAGTTCTTTTTGTTCTTATACAATCTTTCTTAAGGACTCTATAAACTTGTCGGCTTTTTCTTCTATATCATTGCCGAAAGATTCCTCTACAGAATTGAATTTTTCTGCAAGTTCATCAATTTGCCTAATTGTAAGATTCCTGTTAATCCATGGGTATAACACCTCATCCTCTTTGGCTATGTGCTCGGTTAATAGGTGTCCGTATCCTGTGAGGGCTTTAGTTATTGCAGCACTATCCCCATCCTGGAGCGCATCTAATATAGCTCTGACTATTCCCCGTGCAGTGGTATGATCCTCGAGCATTACCCTTATGATATCAAAATTCTCATCGGTATACTTAAAGAGAATATCTTCTTCCTTAGCATGATGGAACCTGTCGGCATAATTTCTAATGAAATTTATGCTTTCCAGTACAAGAGGTCTGCCCATTTCAGGATTAGTTTCAACTATCCTGCAAATCTTAGGGATAAGTCCTATAAAGCTTTTTATCCTAGCATGCTCATTTACTAAAGCCTTTACTGGCGGTGAATATTTAAGCTGTTTATACCCACGACCGCCATCTTTAAACTCAGGTATATCAATATCTCTTTCAGGGTAAATTATCTTTTCCATCCTTGCCATAATCACAACTTCCTGCTCTTTCGAAAGATTGTGTATATCTATGATATCCTTCACCAAACAAGTACCCAGAGTACATGTGACACACCCTACCTCAAACTCCTGAAGCAATCCCCCTATTTCCGGATACTCTGTAATAACCTCTTTTATGGTAGTATTCAAGTACTTTTCCATTCTCATCACTCCCCGGCTGTTATAAAAAAATAAATGCAATTAACTTATACCAACATTATATTCAAAGCGCCCTCATTTTTATGTGACCTTAATCACTATAGAGAGTGTTTTTAACAACCACGTACTTACCCAAACTTCTATTGATAACAAACTCTAACGTTAAAAATTTTTTACCTCCACCCTGCCCTAATGTTTTTAGTTTTAAAGTACGTTATCTACAGATCGTTTAGGTTGAACTTAGTGGTTTCCAGTCAGGTAATGAGCTGTGGAAGTGCGATTTGCCTGACTGGATAAAACCACTTTCAACCTTAACGATCTATATGGATTCTTAAACTATGTGATAAATTTCACATACATATTGTTAAGGGTGTTATATTATTAAAGTAGAAGTTTTGTTTTAAGTTTCAGTACTATATACCTACCTGTATCGAATAAGGAGTTTGATTGTAATGGATAAAGAAAACATTTTAAAAATGATTGAAGCTTCAAAGGCGAAAGTGAATATACTAAACAAGAGTATTGGGAGATACTTTCTTCTTTCCATGATGGCTGGAATCTATGTAGGTTTAGGAATTGTACTCATCTTTTCTATAGGTGCTCCGTTCAAGGCTATAGGTGCTCCCGGACTTAAAGCATTAATGGGTGCTTCATTTGCATTGGCCTTAACACTTGTTATATTTACAGGCTCCGAACTGTTTACAGGAAACAACATGACAATGATGATCGGAAGCCTGTCAAGACAAGTTTCATGGCTGGATACCTCAAGAGTATGGGTAGTAAGCTTTATCGGGAATCTAGCAGGGTCGCTGCTGCTAGCATTGACCATGGCGGGTACAGGACTTATAGTCAAGTCTCCATTAAAAGACTTTATACTCACAGCCTCAGCTGATAAAATGAACGCACCTTTTGAACAGCTTTTCTTTAGGGGAATACTGTGTAATATGCTTGTTTGCCTGGCTATATGGACTGCCTCAAGGGCAAAGGAAGATACTGCAAAGCTTATACTAATTTTCTGGTGTCTATTTGGTTTCATAGGTGCCGGGTTTGAACACAGCGTTGCCAATATGACACTTCTCGGAATGAGCCTCCTGATCCCCCATGACCCTAGTATGGTTTCATGGGCGGGTTTTGCGGCCAACCTCATACCTGTTACTTTGGGTAACATAGTCGGCGGAGCAATTTGTATAGCAGCTGCCTATTGGTATATTTCAACCATTAAACAGTAAGAATTTCTAGACAACGAATGCTAAAAGTGATTTTTCCAACTAGATTTAGGCTTCGTTGTGTATAATGGCTGCAAATAAGGTAATCTTTGCTTCACCTTGTTTGCAGTCACTGTAATATAAGGAGGGAGTTAAAAGTGGGGTATCGCTTATCTAATGAGAAATTTAACAAGCTTTTAGATGGCTTGAAGGGTGAATACAAAATATATGCACCCATACGTTTTCCTAAAAGAGGACGTTTTTCTGATACTGACCTAATCCGTTATGGAGAAATAAATAAGGTTGAAGATGTAGTTTGGATTGAAAAGTCAAACTACTCACCTAAAGAAATCGTTTTTCCTATAACTCAGACACTTTTCTATTTTACTGAAGATGAATTTAAGGAATCAATGGTACACAACAAAAAGATACTTATCTTTTTAAGACCCTGTGATATCAACGGAATGAGGAGACTGGACACTATTTTTCTTAATAATGGCCCAATTAAAGATGTGTACTACGAAAGGCTTAGGGAAAAGGTCAAGTTTGTAATGATGGAATGTAAAGATGGTTTCGAAAACTGTTTCTGTGTATCAACTAATTCCAATTATACTCAAGATTACAGCATTGCTGTACGTTTCACAAGTAACGAAGTTTTTTGCGAATTAAAAGACGAGAGTTTTCAACAGTTTTTTTCAAACCTTGGCACCGAAATGAACTTTAAACCGGAATATATCGAAGAAAATAGTGTTAAAGTCCAATTACCTGAAGTAGATAAAATCACTACAGAATTCTTCAACCACGACATGTGGAAGGAGTATTCAAAGCGCTGTATAGGCTGCGGACGCTGCAATATGGCTTGCATTACCTGCAGCTGCTTTACCAATAGCGATATAGCTTATGAAGAAAACCCAAACGCCGGTGAGCGCAGAAGAGTCTGGGCAGGCTGCCATATAGACAAATTCACAGATATGGCTGGCGGTCACAGCTTCAGGCAGGATTACAGCTCACGAATGCGATTTAAGACCATGCACAAAATATATGACTATAAAAAACGCTTTGGTGAGCATATGTGTGTAGGCTGCGGCAGGTGTGACGACATATGCCCCGAGTATATCTCCTTCTCAAATTGTATTAACAAGGTCAGTAAAACTTTGAAGGAGGACGAAAGCAATGCACAATAACCCTTATCTACCTCAGAAAATGAGAATACTTGATGTCTATCCGCAGACTGACATAGATATAACCTATAAAGTGGAGTGTGATATAAAGCCTGAAAACGGTCAATTTGTTCAGGTATCACTGCCACGGATAGGGGAAGTGCCCATTTCGGTTAGTGATTTTGGAGATGGGTATATGGAAATGACCATAAGAAAAGTAGGTAAAGTAACCAATGAAATATATAACCTCCAAAAAGGAGATAACCTTTTCCTTAGAGGTCCTTATGGAAAAGGCTTTCCAATAGAGAACTATAGAGGTAAGCACCTCATTATTGCTGCCGGAGGCACAGGACTGGCTCCTGTAAAAAGTGTAATAAACTATTTTTACAGAAATGCTCACGAGGTAAAGAACTTTGATATACTTGCGGGGTTTAAAACACCTCAGGATATATTGTTTAAAGATGAAATTGACCTTTGGAGAAGCAAATTCAATGTACTGCTAACCGTAGATAATGCCAATGAAGGCTGGGAAGGACATTTGGGCCTTATCACAAAATATGTGCCTGAAATTGAAATCAGGGATTTGGAAAATGTCGAAGTGGTAATAGTAGGTCCCCCCATTATGATGAAATTTACCGCTCAGGAATTCCTCAAACTAGGCGTTCCCAAGCATAAAATATGGGTGTCCTTTGAAAGAAATATGTCGTGTGCCATAGGTAAATGCGGACACTGCAAGATTGATGAAACATATGTATGCTTGGAAGGCCCGGTTTTCAACTACACTAAGGCGGAAAAGCTGATAGATTAGGAGGTGTCAATTTTTTATGAGTATGGATTTGAATGTTAAGGCAATCAAGAAAAATGCCTTTAGAATAACAAAAGTACGTGGGAAAACCGCTCTGCGTATTCGTGTACCTGGCGGTTTGATAGAAGCAAAGCACCTTCAGGCGGTTAAAGAAATCGCCGAGCAATACGGTGATGGTACGGTTCATATAACCATCCGTCAAGGCTTTGAGATACCCGGTATCCCCTTTGAAAAAATGGATGAAGTCAATCAAAAAATAGCTCAGATGATTAAGGAAGTTGAGATAGACAACGGTGTGGACATAGACAATGCAAAGAAGGGTTATCCCGCTTCCGGAACAAGGAATATATCTGCATGTATAGGAAACGAGGTTTGTCCTTTTGCCAACTATAATACTGCTAAGCTTGCACAAAGAATAGAGCGGGAAGTTTTTCCTAATGACTATCATGTTAAGATTGCCGTTACAGGCTGTCCAAATGACTGTATAAAAGCCCATATGCAGGACTTCGGCATTATAGGGATGGCCGATACCCAGTATGAAAGAGACCGCTGCGTAAGTTGTGAGGCATGTGTAAAAAACTGTAGTCTGAGAGTTACCGGCGCGCTCATAATGCACAACGGTAAGGTTAGGAAAGATGAACGTCGCTGTGTAGGCTGCGGTGAATGTGTGCTGACATGTCCTACTGCTGCATGGAGCAGGAATCCCGAGAAGTTTTATAAGCTTGTCATCATGGGTCGTACAGGGAAGAAAAATCCGAGGCTTGCACAACCCTTTCTCGAATGGGTCGATGAGGAAACCATTATTAAAGTGATAAAAAACACCTATGAATACATTGATAAATATATCGACCGTTCGCTGCCTAAGGAACATGTTGGGTATATTGTAGATCGTACCGGATATCAGGTGTTTAAAGAGTATGCTCTCAAGGGTGTAGTACTTGGCCCTAAGGCTCGGGTTGCGGAGCATATTAACTTTGGGGGGTATTTGTATGAGAGGGACGGGTTTATGAAGTAGACTTGTTGAAATTATTATGTAGTTATTATCAGGGGCTTTGGAGTCGTCTAAAGCAGCTTTCCAAGAGGGAAACCAGCTGCGCCAGTTTTCCCTCTCGGACGCACCCTTCCTTGCGCTGTATACGGGTGGTCGGCCTCAACGGGCGTCCTTGCCCGGTGAGGCCTAAAACGCACGTCCTATGCGTTTTACCCTGAACAAGCAGAGTCTTTGTTAGAGATTTTCATAGAGATTTTTATACTCTCAGGTTTTTGTTACTAAATCTAAGTTTAGCTAAATTCTATAAAATAATTTATTTTATGTGATGTGGAAGTATAGATATACTTGTACATTGCTTCTTGATGTATATTAGTGCGTCAGTACTTGTTCGGCAAAAACTCTTCCCGAATCCTCGGCACGGTCTAACTCCTCTTCTCTCAGGAATCTTATTCTGAGAGGGAAAAGCGGAGTATCTATACCAAGTACTTTGATAAGGTATCTCTGATTTATTATGTCAAATCCAAGTTGCTCAAGCTGCTCTTCAACGTGTATTACAGCTTCCCCGCTCCAGCCGTAGGAGCCAAAAGCCGCAGCAAATTTGCCCTTAAAGGTTTCACCTTCAAGAGATTTCAGAAAGGCCTCTACCTCGCCTACTGTATCTGCATATTTTGTAGAGCTTCCTGCCAACAGTCCGTCACATTCGTGAATACTATTTTTCACCTCATCCTTGTCGGCATTTTTCATATTAAATACTTGAGGTGTTATTCCGAGGTCTTCCATGCCTTTTGCTATCCTGTCCGCTATTTTTGTAGTGTTACCTGTCATAGTGCTATAGATAATAACTACTTTTTTCTCCTTACCCATTTCGCCTATATTACTCATTTCATCATACATAGATATAAATTTTTGAGCGTTATCACGGAGTATGTAACCGTGGGAGGGGCCGATTACATTCACCTTTAAATCCTTTATTTTCTCCAGCATTTTTCTGATATAGGGCCTATGAGGGGCCATAATGGTAGTATAATATCCGTTGAATTTCTCAATATAATTTATCTTGGCCAAATCATTAAACACCTCATGGGAAGCGATATGAGTACTGAATACATCGCATGAGAATAGTATCCCGTCTTCCGGTTCATAAGTCATCATCGTCTCCTCAGTATGAAGAAACGGTGTCTTGAGAAACCTTAGCGTCTTTCCCCCGATATCCAGCGTATCTCCATCTTTTACGGTAATAAATTCCCTCTGGTGCAGTTTAAACATATCCTTTAGAAGACTTACCGCTTCCTCGGTACACACGATTTTGGCATTCGGAGCTTTAGCAGCAAGAGCAGGAAGTGCCCCGGCATGGTCAGGCTCTACGTGATTTATCACAATAAATTGGATATCTGCAGGATTTACGATTTTGCTCACATTTTCGAGATATTCTCTTCCGTATATGATATCTACAGTATCGACTATAGTCGGCTTTTCAGTTTTCAAAAGATAGCTGTTATATGTTGTACCCTTCTTTAGAATCAACCGGTGAAAAGGCACCTCTCTATCATCAACTTTGCCTATCCAATATACTTTATCAGTTATTTGCACACCGCTCATTTCCCTATTAACCTCCTTAAAACTGGTCACCAATATTAAATACAAATTCTGTTTTTATACCTACTGCGTTTATCATTGCCTTACGTCTAATTTTATATTACATTTTTCTATGATATGTTCTACAGCAGAAGTCATACTTAGTAAAAAGAGTATAAACAAAATTATTTTTTTCTTCATACTTTTTATAGTATTTTCCGTATAATATGTAAGTAATATATAATAATTAATAAACACTAATCGGAGGGATATTAATGGCAGATATTATTGATTATAAAATTCATGGGGACGATATGCAGATTGTTGAAATAGAACTGGATGGAGGCGAAGGAGTCAGAGCCGAAGCCGGCGCTATGCTTTTTATGGAGCAGGGTATAAAAATGCAGACCTCAACCGAAGGCGGACTGTTCAAAGGGCTTAAAAGAATGGTTACCGGAGAAAGCTTTTTTATTACCACATTTTATAATAATGACGCAGGGAAGCGACATGTTGCCTTTGCAGCTCCTTATCCCGGTAAAATCATTCCCATTGATTTGAGTAAACATGGCGGTAGTTTCCTCTGCCAAAAAGACGGATATCTTTGTTCTGCTAACGGCATAGATATTGAGATAGCTTTTACGAAAAAACTTGGAGCAGGTTTTTTTGGAGGGGAAGGCTTTATACTACAACGCTTAGTAGGAGATGGGCTTGCGTTCATCCACGCTGGGGGTACAATTATACAGAAAAATTTACTTCCTGGAGAAACACTGCAGGTTGATACAGGCTGCCTCGTAGCCTTTTCACCAAGTGTAGACTATGATATACAGTTTGTAGGCGGCTTTAAGAATGCTCTTTTCGGCGGAGAAGGCCTTTTCACAGCAAAGGTTACCGGCCCTGGAATAGTATATCTACAGAGTTTGCCACTCTCACGTCTTGCAGACAGATTGAGTGCTGCTTCCAGACACCAACGTGATCAAGTTTCCGGTATTGGAGGTATTGGCGGTGATATTCTTGGTGGGTTATTTGGCGGGGATAAAAAATTCTAGTACGTAGTGACTTATAAGATATATAAAAACCTACGATAGCCAATAAAATTCTATAAGTGTCAAAATTTAATGGGATTAACTTGTCCAGCATTTCCTCTGGCAGGTTAATCCCATTTTTTATATAACACAACAAATGAGGGTAAATAGCGGTTTAATTATGTATTTATACTGCTTTGTTAATTTGTATTTCTTCAATAAGATTTTACAACTCATAAGTATTACAAAGGTAATACCATATTTATTTAATGCTTATAATATGTACGGTATTATCAGAATCAAAACATTGCTATAGCTCTACAAATAGTAACACATGTACCATAGCATGAACCAAGACATGAAGTACACCCTGAATAACATGAGCCTGAACAGAAAGTACCACAGCCGCTATAGCAATTATAACCTTTAACATCTTCTCTTGATTTATTTATTTTTTTTGCAAACAAGTGTTTCATATTGAATTTCCTCCTAATAAAATTTATAGTCTTTGGCTATCTACCCACACTATTATGTTAAAATTATTAACAAGCACATTTACTATTCTCAACCAGAAAGATTTCACAGGTGTCAAAATCAATAGACCACTGCCAGCCCTCTACTGATTTCCACTGGTATTTATTTGCGGTGTCTGCCCACCACTTATCAAATGCTATTTTTGTTCTTCCAAAATCATTTACAATTTTTTCATACACCTCATTCTTGAGTTGTTCTGTCATTGATGGATTGTTCAATGTCATAAGAAGTTCCTGCAAAGCCATTTTTCTTTCAAAAATCTGTAATATTTCCTTTGCTTCCGTTTCTGTTACTATACCAACTTTCTCTCTAACCATTTTTAACACTCCTTGTCTTGTTTAATATTTTGTCTAAAGGATCAAGATAATGTATTTCTTCTATATTGCATTTGTCAGAAATAAAGTTTTCCTTGATTAACTCCTGTTGCAACTCCCTTGATTTGTTACGCTCTATATGGCTTATGATACACTGCATTTTTGACGGGATATTTATTTCACCAGTCAGTTTCTTATTAAGATATTTGCACCTCTTGCAATGGTATGCATCACATACTGAACATAATGGAGCATTTTCCACTTCAAGTAGTTGTTTATTTTTGATATATATACCACTTTCCAGATCTCCTACATGGCTATCAGTATTATCAAAATAGAACGCAGGGCACATGTAAATCTTACCATTTGGCGCAAGGGCAAAAGTGTTATTACCGGCATCGCAGTTGCACATGGCCTTCAAGTTCAATCTGTCAGTAAGCACACTTACTTCCAAGGGATTCCCTTCTTTATATGTATCCACAATAAACTTCTTAAGGTCTTCAACTTGAGCAGTGTATACCTCTATATCTGCATTGCTCCATTTCTCAATATCCTCAAGTATCACATTTATCCTTCCAGCAGATGGATATATTTCTTTAATCAGCCTATTCATTTCATGAAGATTTTCTTTACAAATAAGGAGAATGCAGTTACCCTCTAACCCTGAAGGGAGCTTGGAATCGTTGTCGCAAACAGCTATTGAGTTCTCCGTCAAATTAGAGTCTTTGGCATTAACTATGCTAAATCCATTTACACTATTCACCCCTGCATTTCCTAGAAACACTGTTGTAAATCCATTTTTGTATGCGAATTCTAACCCTTTAGTAACTACTTCTCGGCTCATAACATTATTGGTATTTCTCCAATTTCTATAGGTACAGTGAGGTGTTATATCATCGGATGTGATAAACTGCAGGTATTTTTGTTCTATACCGTTATCCCCCTCCTCCTGTTCCCTTTGTTCTTTTTGCTCTGTTCTGGGGGAGACAATACCGGTTACTCTCTCAAACTTATCCCAGAAGTACTTATTTGCGCGGACATTTGCTTTATGCATTTTACATATAAAGGTAGCCCTCTGGTATATGGTATCGGTATCAGCAGCGTCGTAATTATATCCCGTACACCATGAGCAGCCACTTGCCACATCACAGTTTATACACTCTTCATTACTCTGGGATTCTAGTGTCAAGGCATCAAACGCCCTTACTCTATCGGTATTTATACCGCTTTCTGAATCCCCAATATATATGCCTTTTTTATTCTCCAGAGAAAGGTCCAAGAATCTAACACACGGAGAAAATCTTCCTTGATAGTCTATAGCAAGCATTTTTCCAGCTCCACAGAAGTTCCTTTTTCGTTCATCCTTCTTCAAAGGAAATCCTATAGTTGGCTCAAAAAACCTTACCGAATACTCCCCCCACATGTTGTTTTCCAGTATATAGTCAGCCAGTTCTTTTAACTGGTTTTCATAAATTACGTCATCGCCATCATGCCATACATCCTCAAATATCACGTTCGCAGCAACAATTTTTATTCCGTTTTCCCACAGACTTATAATACTATCCTTAAGGTGGGGAAGGTCATTATGGGCAAAAGTTGCCTTTGTGGAGCTCCCAGGGAATTGCTTAATCCACAGGGGAACATTTCTAAGTACATCATCATAGGAACCGCTTCCATCAGGCTTTATTCTTTGCATATCATGCTTTATTTTATTTCCATCGACACTCATACCTACAGATATATGTCCCATATTTTTCTTTATATAATTCTGCACCTCTGGTGTATCATATAAAAGCCCATTAGTTGAAAAACTAAACCTATAATTGTCAAACCATGGGTGTCCGAGAATATACATCTGCTGCTTTATATAATCAGATATCTGGTCTATCAGGCCTGTTTCCATAAATGGCTCCCCGCCTATAAACTCCCAAATTACTGCTTTGTCATCGAAAATTTCTCTGTTTGACAGTATATAGTCAACAGCCTTTTTTGCAGTCTCAAAGTTCATTTTATTTTTCGAATTTTTTCCTGTCATATAACAGTATTTGCATGCCAGGTTGCATTCTTCGGTTACAGAAAATGTTATAGTTTTTGATTCTCCTTCTCTCCACGAAGGAGCCAGTTGTCCCATTTTGATTTTGCTGCTTGTACTCATTAAATCACTCCTTAGTTTTTTTTACTGCCCTAGATTTTAGGTATTCTATAATTTCAGCATTACTTTTTATATTTTTAGAACATTTTATAGAAGCAATGTGTCCAGTTATGTAAGCTGCTGCCATACTATTGCCTACCGATCTTTCACCATTATCAATCTCATTTATCCCGTATATGTCTCTCACACCCAAAGGTGCGTAGAAAAAACCTTTTTGATACCAAAATTCTCTATACCCTGTTATATCCGCTCGTCCCTTTACACCCACTACTCCCTTTGTATATGCAGGATAAGATTTAAGTCCCTCATTGTTTGCAGCTGATACAACTATTATGTTATTCTTTTCTGCTTCCTTCACTATCTTTCTCAGTGCAAACCTATATCTCCACCTTGTTGTACCAAGGCTCAAATGTATGATATCCGGCTTATAGTCTAGCGCTTGATGAAATGCACAAATAAGTATCCTCCCATCTGTTGCTAGCCTTTCATTAAGTATATTCATGCTTATGAATTCAACATTTTTACATATGTTCCTTATAATCATAGCAATCACTGTACCATGCTTATTCTTTATCTCTATATTTTTATCTTCCACTATATAGCCTTCATTATTAACCCTAAATCCTATAGACTCCTTTACAAACCTTGATAGGTCAGATTTGGAAGCATTTATCCCGCTGTCTATTACAACAATCCTAACTGGTTTTTGCCTTTCATCTGTATTAATATCACACCACCCTCTCCTCACTTTCCCTTATAATGCTAAGTTCTGTTTCATACAATCTTTTATATATGGAGTTTGTATGTATTAAAAGACTATGAGCCCCCTGTCCAACTATTTCACCTTTATCAAGTACTATAATCTCATCAGCTTCAATAACAGTGGAAAGTCTATGGGCTATAATAACAACTGTATGCTTTTTAGCCATTTCATTGACTGCCTTTTTGATATAGTACTGAGATTCATTGTCAAGGGCTGATGTCGCCTCGTCAAAGAGTATTATCTTTGAGCCTTTAAGCAGTGTCCTTGCTATTGCGAGCCTCTGCTTCTGTCCCCCCGAAAGGTTTACGCCATTTTCCCCTATGATTGAGTTATATCCTTGAGGCAAATTCATAATGAATTCGTGTATGGATGCTTTCATGCATGCTTCCTTTATTTCTTTCTCTGTTGCCGAAGGCTTTGCCAGTAAAAGGTTGTCGCTTATAGATATATTGAATAAAAATGAATCCTGCCTCACAACTGATATATGCGACCTTATAGATTCTTCATCGAATTCTCTAATGTCATTATCATCTATGGTAATTCTTCCTGACACTGGGTTATAAAACCTCAGCAATAAGTTAAATATGGTTGTCTTACCGCTGCCACTGCTCCCCACTATAGCGATTTTTTTGTTTTGAGGTACCTTGAAGGAAATCCCCTTCAAAACGGGAGTATTTTCAGTGTATTCAAAGCCTACATTCTCAAACTTTATATTACCCTCTATTTGTTTAATCCTTCTTTCACCGAAGGTTTCCTTAGAGTAAGACAAATTATCCATAAGCCCAAATATTCTCTCGAGCGATATCAATACCTGCTGGATGCTGGAGTTTAACCTCGTTACATTCATTAGAGAAGCAGAAAATTGATTGGAGTAGGAGGCAAAGGCTATGAAGTACTCCATAGATAAATCTCCCTTCAAAATCAAATACCCACCTGCTGCCAATACAGCGATTTCTGTTGCGAAATTAACCCCTTGGGATAAGGTCTGTGAAAGTGTATTCAATATAGATAAATTTATACCTCTATGCTTTAAGTCTGCTGCAAGAGATAAAAATGATTGAAACTTACTTTCCTTAATTCCCAGACTTTTTATTTCCCTTATACCAGAAATGGACTCTTGTATGTCACTGAAATAGCTATCATTTACTTTAGCGATTTCTTTATTCTTTTCTCTAAGCTTCCTTCCATACCTAGAAAAAATAAAGTATGAAAAGGGAAAAGCTGTTATGACTATCACTGCAAGCGGTACACTTATACTAAATACTGCACCCCCTATAACTATAACTTTTAATATATCAACCACTGTATTTAGAAGCTGGTTTGTTATAACATTGGCTATAGACGATGCATCTCCGTGCAAACGTGATATAAAATCCCCTACTCGCATTTCATCAAAGGCTCTTACCGGAAGGTTAAGCACTTTCCTATACATGTCTCGCTTTAAATCATATATAATATTTTCACTAAGAAAAGAAAATAAGTAAGACTGCAAAAAACCTACCACAGCTTGCAATACATAAAAAATACTTATATGAAATATGCTTAGCAGTGTTCTATTGTAATCCATTCCAAATAAGCTTGTAAGTAGCCTCGCCCATAGCAGCGGCTGAATTAAGCCGAATGCAATGCCCGAAAGGATACAAATAAAGGCTGAAATAAATCTGAATTTATACGGCTTTATATATTGCAAAGCCCTTTTTATCAATACAAAATCTTCTTTGTTAAATGACCTGTTCTTCATACACTTACCCCAGTGTTCCTTAATAAGGTTTGTAGACGTTCTGTATTATATAGTTTACAACTATTTTATAACATATAGTCGACCGCGACTCAGATACGCCCTATATTTAACAATTACTACAAGTATTCGCCCTAACGTTTGTAAATTATTGTTTACACCATTATAGTATTATAAGTTTCAGGTTTTGTCAACTATATTTTACAAATTAATGTTACATGTATTGATATTTAACATAACGTCATATATAATGGATAGCGGAGTGATAAAATGACAAGATTAAGTGATTTGATAAAGTCCAGAAGAAAAAATGCAGGCTTATCCCTAAGGGAATTTTCAGACTTATGTGGTTTAAGCCATACATACATTAAAAACCTGGAGGACTCCAAACCTGGAGCAGGCAAGGAAGTCGCCCCTACCATTGACTCCTTAGCCAAGGTTGCGCATGCCTTAAATATGTCTCTGGAAGACTTACTAAAAGAATCAGGCTATATTTTGGAAGATAAAGTTAAGAGGTTTTATCCTTCTAATGTGAAGCTGATACGCGGCAGCAAAACCTACGAAGATATATCACAAGATATCTATTTAAAAACAGGTGAAAATATAGACCCATTTGTTTATGAAGATATGGAGAAAGGTTATGATACCGTTCCATCTCCGCTATTAATTGACATATTGGCCAAATATGCAGAAGTAGATAGTTCATTCTTTTATAGAAAAAATACTATAGATGATTGGTCATTGTCAAAAAATAACAACCCCTACAAGTATACTATCCCCAAAAAGGATGTAGGCTTATATATAAAGGATGCTGAACTGAGGGAGTTTATCAATAATCCCGCCAACGAAGAATATCTAAGATTGGCAAAAGAGTTTAGCGATAAAAAACTAAAGATCAAATTTATAAGAAATATGCTTTTTAATGAATAAAGCATATGCTGTAAAATTACTCCCCTACTACACTCTCTACTTTACAAATTGCTATCTGGAGTTGTTTAGCAACTCCATAACATAGCCTACCTCGCCCTGTGCCAATAAATTTCTTATTCTCTGCAATTCCGCTACCCGCTTTCTTTCGCTGACAGCAATTTTTTTCCTCAACCTTGATATATTATATATCATCCAGACTGAAAAAATAAGACAGATATGCCATACTATCATTGCCATAGATACATGTACATAAGGTAATTTTTCCACATTTTTTTCCAATATAAATGCAATGCCAAAAAATACAACAAAATAGCTGAAAATAGCTGTCCCTTCATGCATTGTAAATTTTATTTGACTTGCTATTTTGTAAATAATTATAACAATTGATAATATATATACTGCTCTAAAGGGTAGTAGCCTGATCAATCCTACAATATCGTTTTGATAGATATATCCGAATTTAAGATTAAACATCATAGCACCATACAGCAGAGATATTGCTTCGTATAAAGCAGTTATAGCTGCCAAGGATAGTATATATCCCAATAAGGTAGACATTAGCTTATACTTAAAAACTAATATTATTATTATATAAAACGACACCAATTGTACTACTGCACTTATTACTTGTGAAGGCAGGATAACACCTACAACAAATGCACTTACAATCATAAGCGATGATGTCAATAGCAGTTTTAGTATAATTCTTCTATCTCTAAAATTAAGTACTTCACTATATCCCGCTGCAGCCAAAGTAATTATAACCATTAGCAGCATCTCAGTGAAACCTATAAGTAAACCTACCGACATTGATATTTTATCCATTAATTTCCTCACACCTCTCTAATTTCTGCATTATAAACAGCGCCACGATTTTTATATACTATATACATTTCCCTATACTACTTTTATATTAAAAAATCCTCCCCTAATTCCAAATGCTAAAGTATACTTTCCTAATCGCTGTGCACCACCACTAGAAAGGTATTGTACTATATTAAGACCCGTTAGATTAGTACACTATTATTTACTCATTTAATTTCATAAGCTCCTTTGTTAAATTATATTAATAGAATTTTACACAAATCTTGGTATACTGAGGAGGACTAAGTTTTATAGTCACCACTTTTTACCATCCACTTAAATAATAAGCTTTTGCAACATTTTTTTCTATCATCAGATAGAGTTGTATATTGGGACAAAACTATTAAATTCAGTACCCGAAGTATTTAGGTTTTAATATATTATTGCTGTCATAAAATACTATAGTTCGTTAGTAAATAATCTGTGGAATTCCACATTTAAGATATCAAGTATACTAGTATATTGACTTTTTACACTTCTATTTTAAAGTGGCTACTTTATAGGTACATAGTCTTTTTTCTTTGGGCCAAGTAATTTATGCATCAATAATAGTTTACCATAGTAATACAACTGTCTGATTTTACTACAAACCATACTTTTGTAGGTTGATATCAATTAATAATCAATAAGGAGGTAATTCCAGACATCGCCAGAACCCCTCCATTGAGTTCAATGGTTTACTCAACTTTTTTAAGTACATAGTACCAAGGGGTCATACCTCTATACGAATAATCTCCAGATTTCCATTCATAAAACATATATGTGATTCCATTTATATCTTTTATCTCACACTTGCTTGCTGTTTTTCCTACAGCATCGATAATTAAGCCTTTTGTCCAAGTTACATAAGGCATCGAGGCTGATCTTGATTCTACTCTAAATATTAATTTACCATTTTCATCAAAGTCTAATCCTTTTAAGTAAAGATTGTTTGCCCATATTTTTGTTCCTGGTTTAAATCTATCAATTGTTCGTACAAAGCCTACACTTTCCCACTTACCCTTCATATTAGCGTCATCAACAAATGGATAGTCTACTTTGTCTTCTCTAACAATTTTAACCTTGTAGTTTGAATAATCCTTGTTATCAACCTTTTTTAGTACATAAAATTTTGGAGTTAGACCTCTAAATATATAATCTTCAGTCTTCCATTCAAAGAACATGTATTTAGTTCCATTTATATCTTTTATTATGTACTTACTTGCTGTTTTTTCACTTTTATTAAGTACCATTTCTTTAGTCCAACTTAAGTCTGTATAAGTTAGATTGGTGTTGTTAACGGATTCAAGCATTTTGCCCTCTTTAATAAATACTAAAGAAGTTAGGAATAAATCAGACTTCCAAGAATTTTCTCTATTACTAAAATTCTCAATTTTGTCAACAAAATCAACACTTTCCCATTTACCTATTACTCTAGAGTCGTCAATAAATGGATAATCCACTTTGTCTTCATTAATGCGTTTAGCCTCGTAGTTTGAATAATCCTTGCTATCAACCTTCTTTAATACGTATAACTTCGGAGTTAGACCTCTAAATGTATAATCTCCGCTTTTCCATTCAGTAAACATATATGTAGTTCCATTTATGTCTTTTATCACATATTTGCTGGCTGTCTTTTCTTGTTCACTAAGTAACAAATCTTTAGTCCACGTTAAGGATGTATAAGCTAAATTTCCATTGCCAGCAGCCGAAAGCATTTGCCCACCTTTAGTAAATACTAAAGACTTCAGGTATAAGTCTGACCCCCAAGACTTCTTTTCAGGATTAAAGTCCTCAATATTCTCGACAAAATCAACAGATTCCCATTTGCCTATTACTGTAGAGTCATCAATAAAAGGATAATCTGTTTTATCGATATTCCGGAATACAGTGTAACCGGCAAATCCAACTGTAAATAAAGCTAAAAAGGTCATCACAGCTATCAAAGGTATTGATACGACCTTTTTAAACCCAAATGTTTTTCGCTCATTTTTAGGCATTGCATTCCAAACAGATTCAAATTGAACAGAGGTTGTATACTGCTGCAAAGCCTTATCCATAATGTCTTTTATATCGCCATTAGATTGTTTCATATAAATCTCCTCCTTTAACCAAAAAACTAAATTCTTTTTGTGGCATTTGTTTTCTAAGGGTATTAAGGGCAGAATTCAGTCTCGACTTACAAGTACCCAGTGGAATTCCTAAAGCATCGGATATCTCCTTAAGTTTCAAATCAGAGTAGAAGTGTAGAACAATTACTTCCTTACTCTTTGTACTCAAGTTATTAATTTGTCTCCACAACTCTTTCTCTTCTTCACTTTTTAAAACAGAGCTCTCTACCATATCCACACAACTTGTTTCGGGTAGTTGATCAAAAAAGCTTAGCCATTTTTGCTTTCTAAGTATATTACGAGTAATATTAAGTGCAATTTTGTATAACCACGGCTGTAAAGCCTTAGTAGGATCATATGTATTGTATTTCCGGAATGCCTGGATAAACGTTTCCTGGGTCACATCGTCAGCCAGTTCTCTTGATTTTGTAAGGAATAAAGCAGCTCTATAAATATAGTTTGAATGCTCCTTAAAAATCACTTCTGCTTTCTCTCTAGATAAAATACCCTCTACCATCAAAAGTCCCCCCTTCAATCTCAATTTAACCTATATACACACTAAAGGTTAAAAAGGTTCGGTACAAATATAAATTTTTATAAACTTTTCTCATACTAGATAAAGTTTACATCTACTGCTGGGTACAGAGATATAAAAACTAAGTACATTTATATTAGCTTTTTACACTTGCGTTTCAAAGTAGACATTTTTCGGATATAAGGCGTTTTTTCTTTGGTATTAAATACTTTATAAGTCTACGATAGCTTACTATTTATAAATAATCCCATGATTTCACAGCTGGATTATACTTATGCAAATTACTCTCTATATCGCAAATCACAATTTCATTGATATGTTCAGTAACACTACCAAACACCTATAATTTCCGAAAAAATAATATATTAAAAACCCCTTTACAAGAAATAATTTCCGTTTTATAATATAATAGAACACATGTTCGTTTGGTAAATTTATTCTTGATATAATAGATACTTTTGTATTATTACTAATACAGTTAACCTTCTAATCATCTAGAGGATTTCTAAATTACTATCCTCAAGTACTCAAACTTTTCTCAAAATCTATTTATTACTTAACGAAGGGAGATCTAAAATATGATGGGTAGTGTACTTCACCTACCATTATCGTCAATAGAAAAAAACAAAAGTAAGGAATCTAAAAGTTCGACTGGGCTATCAGTTGTTGATATATATATTGATGGAAAACTAAAGAAAGCTCATTTAGTGGATGATAAAGAAAAAGGATTCGGAATTTTCATGCACTCACTTATTCTCACTAATTCTGCAAGAATCATTAGTAATGGCAATGAAAAATTATTGATTGCATCTGATAGCTATGAGAAATCTATAGCAAGATACATCTTATCTAAGGGGTTTAACAAACCTTTAATAGAAAGTCTCGCACCGAAGGTATCGGAGTTAACGCTTAATCCCGATAAAAACCTCAAAGCCTCTGCTTACCTGATTAATGAATCAATAAGACTCATAAGCAAAGGCAGTACTGAGGATTTATTAAGTAAATGCTCCTTTACATTGCTGGACTCTAAATTTACAAAGCTAACAAGAAAATCACTATTCAAAATCAATAATGCAATAAATATTATGATGAATAAGGGATTAAAGGTATACGCTCTAGCAGTAAAAGATATTGAAATATTCTCTAAGATGATGGACATAGAAAACATTTCTAATCACATGTCACTAGTAGCACTTATAGGGATTGGACAAAAAGACTATATAGGTACTAACTAAGCTACTCTGAGAATTTACCAGCTTACCAAATCTATAAATAGAACAAAGCCCTATGGTTTAGACCATAGAGCCTTGATATAAATCTGGCAGAGACCTACTTTCCCGGGACGCGACCGTCCAAGTATCATCGGCACTGAGAAGCTTAACTGCCGTGTTCGGTATGGGAACGGGTGTGACCTTCTCGTAATAACCACCAGAAATTTATTAACTTTTTAAG
>JAOAEJ010000064.1 GCA_026416815.1 Clostridia bacterium
TACCATAAAACAGTTTAAGGCATACGTTGCTGCTAATAAAGATAAGGTCAAAAAGCGTCTTTATGCTGGCAACTGGTTTAAATAAATTACACAGACTTGGCAATTTGGTAATTACTAAGTCTAGAGTGCGTTATCTATATAGGGCTGGGTTTATATACTTATGACTAGCCTTTGAGAGGATGAGGTTTAATTATGGCAAATAATAAAATAATTATTGGAAAACAAAAAGAAAAAGATGAAGCAGGTAGGAAAGAGATAAAACCGAGTCCGATAGAAGCCATTATCGATAATTCAATAGTAGATTCAAACGATGAGCACTTACCTGAGCAACTGCCGTTAGACAAAAAAGTCTGGGGCAATGATAATATTGTTTTGAATAAACTTGATGAAAATCAGCTGGTCAATAGACGGCTATATGTTAGAGTCAGACACATACAACAAATAGAGTGTGATACTGTATATGAGGAAATGGGGGCAGAGCCTACTGTATTAGACAAACCGATTATATTTACAATTATTGATTTATCAGCGGGCGGAATCGGTATAATGTGTGAGCATGAATTAAACAAAGGTACAATTTTTGCTTTTAGAATAAAACTGGATGACATTGTTTATGACATTAAATGCGAGGTTGTTTACTGCTTTCAAAATGAGGGCACATTTAGAGCGGGATTGAAGATGGCTGAAAAAAATAAGCTTTTTTATAGACACTTAAAAATATATGTGGCTAGGATATCGCTGCAAGGTACTTATGGCCATACGGCTAGTAACTGAATACAGGTAGCTTACAGTAAACTATATATTAAATAGCATTAGTTTTAAAACCTCCTTAATTGGGGGTTTTTACTTTTCATAGGCTAAAATGTGCAAAAAGTCCGTATTAAATTTCATATTGAGAGGAAAAATTATAGTTGGCAAATTATTTATAAGTATTTTGAAAAGTTGGTGAATGTGATGACGAAACCTCAGGATATAGACGTAATGAAGCCTACAGGGCAGGAATTTCCAAAGGAAAAGTATGACGAACTTGAAGCTTTTATCAATAATTTGGAGACTACCAAGGGGGCTTTGATTGAAATTCTTCACAAAGCCCAAGAAATCTTTAGATATCTCCCTCGGGATGTACAGCTTTTTATTGCACGGAAATTGGGTATTCCCGGTGCTGAAGTTTTCGGCGTAGTCAGTTTTTACTCCTACTTTACCACAAAGCCCGGAGGCAAACATACCGTTAGTGTATGCATGGGAACAGCCTGTTTTGTGCGGGGAGCAGACAAGGTTATTGAGAAATTTAAAGAAGTGCTTGGTATTGAGTCAAATGAAACTACCGAGGATGGCCTGTTTACCATAAAGGATGTACGGTGTATCGGAGCGTGCGGTCTTGCACCTGTTGTCATGGTAGACGGCAAGGTATATGGACGGGTTAAAGTGGAGGATGTAGACGGTATTATAAATACTTATCGTAAACAGGAGGAGCAAAATGCAGATAAAGTCCTTAGATGAGTTATATGAGCTCCGGCAGGAGTCCACTGGCAAGATTGCGCTAAGACTGCATATGGGCACGTCTGGAAATGCAAAAACTATTATGGTGTGCGGTGGTACAGGGTGCCTCGCAAGTGACAGCGATAAAGTTATAAAAAACCTGGAGCTCATTATCAAGGCAAGGAAGTTGGAAGGAACAAGCATAGTTCGGACAGGTTGCTTTGGGTTTTGTGAGCAAGGGCCTATTGTAAAAATTGAGCCTGACAATGTGTTCTATGTACGGGTTGGACCCAAGGATGCAAAGGATTTAGTAGATGAGCACCTTATGAAGGGCAATAGGGTTGAGCGGCTCTTGTACGAGGACCCGCAAAAAAATGAGAAGGTTCATACACAAGAGGAGATGTCCTTCTATAAAAAACAATCTCGTGTCGCCCTCCGGAACTGCGGTCTTATAAATCCCGAGGATATTTATGAATACATAGCACTGGGAGGCTATGAGGCATTGGGAAAAGCCCTCACACAAATGTCCAGGGATCAAGTAATCGATATAGTGAAAAAATCAGGGCTGCGTGGCCGTGGAGGTGGTGGATTCCCTACAGGACTTAAGTGGGAGATTACAAAAAGCCAACAGAGCAACGTAAAGTTCATTATATGTAATGCGGACGAGGGGGACCCGGGAGCCTTCATGGATAGAAGTATTTTGGAAGGGGACCCTCACAGCGTTATTGAGGCGATGGCTATAGGGGCTTATGCTATTGGTGCCAATAAGGGAATTGTGTATATTCGTGCAGAGTATCCTCTGGCCATAGAGCGATTGAACACTGCCTTGAGGCAGGCTAGAGAGCTTGGATTGCTGGGGAAAAACATTTTTGGTACCGATTTCAGCTTTGACATTACGCTGAAATATGGTGCAGGTGCATTTGTGTGCGGAGAGGAAACTGCTCTTATCAATTCCTGTGAAGGAAAACGGGGAGAGCCGAATTATAAGCCTCCTTATCCTGCGGAAGAAGGATATTGGGGACATCCTACTTGTGTAAATAATGTGGAGACCTTCGCAAATATCCCGGTGATAATGACAAAGGGTGCAGAGTGGTTTGCAACCATGGGGACTGAAAAAAGCAAGGGAACAAAGGTTTTTGCCCTTGCAGGTAAAATCAACAATGTAGGCCTGGTAGAGGTGCCGATGGGAATAACCCTCAGAGAAATCATATTTGATATCGGCGGTGGCATTCCCAACGGCAAAAAGTTTAAAGCTGTACAGACCGGCGGACCTTCGGGAGGTGTTATTACAGAGCAAGGACTAGATACACCTATTGATTATGACAGCCTTCTGGAGAGAGGCTCGATGATGGGCTCAGGCGGTATGATTGTCATGGATGAAGATGATAATATGGTTAACATAGCGAAGTTTTATCTTGAGTTTACCATGGATGAGGCTTGCGGAAGATGTGGGCCGGGACGCATAGGAACCAAAAGGCTTTTTGAAATGCTTCACAATATAACAGCCGGAAAGGCTACCATGGCGGACCTGGATGCCTTGAAGCAGTTGGCATACATGATTAAGGACAGCGCCTTGTGCGGACTGTGTCAGACCGCTCCAAACCCGGTCATAAGTACCATGAAGCACTTCTGGCATGAATACGTGGCCTTTGTCAAGGACGTAGACCACCCAAGGGGAGAGGGAAGATATACTCCAAAAAATAAAATAGGTATGAAATCCTAAACACAAGAGAGGTGAGAAAGTTGGAACAAGATAATCAATGCGAAAACAAAAAAACTTTAAATATTCAGATAAATGACCAAAAGCTGACTGTACCTGAAGGAATCACAGTTTTAGAAGCCTCCCATGAAGCGGGGGTTAAAATCCCTACCCTGTGCCACCTGGATTTACACGATTTACAGATGTATAACAAAACGGCTTCATGCAGAGTGTGTATGGTGGAATTGCTGGACCCTAAGAATAACAGAAATAAGCTTGTACCATCCTGTGTAACAAAGGTACAAGATGGGATGGCGGTCAGGACCGATACCATCCGTGCTATTACTGCAAGAAGAATGGCAGTTGAGCTCATGCTGTCAAACCATCCCAATGAGTGCTTTACATGTCCCAAAAACCTGGAGTGCGAGCTCCAATCCCTTGCAGAGGAATTGAATGTAAGGCAAATCCGTTGGGAAGGTGAAAGAATGGTCTATCCCAAGGATATGTCCAGCGATGCCATTGTAAAGGACGCCAACAAGTGTATTTATTGCAGGCGCTGCGAGACCGGATGCAATGAGGTACAAACCTGCGGCATACTTTCTGGGATTGGGCGTGGATTTAATGCTTTTGTAGGTCCTTTTGCCAACATACCCATGGTGGAATCTTCCTGTACATACTGTGGCCAATGTGTTCAGGTATGTCCTACAGCGGCTCTTACAGAGGCGTTCCATACCGATAAGGTATGGGAGGCGATTAATGACCCTGACAAGCATGTTATTGTCCAGACAGCGCCTGCAATCCGTGTTGCATTAGGAGAACTTTTTGGTATGGAGGCAGGCACCATTGTAACGGGTAAAATGGTGACAGCCTTGAAGAGAATGGGGTTTGATGAAGTATTTGACACCAACTTCGGTGCAGACCTTACAATAATGGAGGAAGCTTCGGAGCTTATCTACCGGCTTAAGAACAATAAAACATTGCCGATTCTCACAAACTGCTGCCCCGCTTGGGTGAAGTTCATAGAGCATCAGTTTCCTGAGTTGATTCATGTTCCTTCAACTTGTAAGTCGCCCCATATTATGCTTGGAACTATCGCAAAGACCTATTATGCTGAGAAGAAGGGGCTTGACCCTGATAATATTGTGGTGGTATCGGTAATGCCATGCATAGCTAAAAAGGCGGAGGCAAAACGTGCGGAACTCACAAAGGATGAACACAATAATGTAGATATAGTTATTACAACCCGTGAGCTTGGAGCTATGATAAAGGAGGCAGGAATAGAGTTCGAAAGGCTGCCGGATAGCGAATTTGACAATCCTCTTGGAGAAACTACCGGGGCATCGGTCATATTCGGTACTGCTGGAGGTGTTATTGAAGCGGCTCTACGTACAGCCCATGAGTGGATGACAGGGGAGAAGCTTGAAAAGGTTGAGTTTGAGGAATTAAGAGGAATGGAGGGCGTTCGGAGAGCCACGGTAAAAATAGGGGATCAAGAGCTGAAAATCGGGATTGCCAGCGGACTGGGAAATGCAAGGGAGATTCTTGAGGATATAAGGGACGGGAAAGCCGACTATCATGCAATTGAAATCATGGCCTGCCCCGGTGGCTGTATAGCTGGGGGCGGACAGCCTTATCATCATGGGAATCATGAGGTTGTCAAGAAACGCAGAGAGGCCATATATGAAGAGGACAGAAGGAAAAAGGTAAGAAAGTCTCATGAAAATAAAGAGATATTAGAGCTTTATAAGAAGTATCTGGGTGACCCGTTCGGCGATATGGCGCATGAACTTCTCCACACTCATTTTGAAGAGCGGGAAAGAATTTAAGAGCGTTAATGTTAGGTTCTAATGAAAGAAAGTCTATTATATAGGGTTGAAAGCGTAATTAGCTGCATAAGGGAATATAGATAGTTTAGGTTGAAAGTGATTTTATCCAGCTAGGAAATCACTAAGTTCAACCTAACTATCTGTAGTAAGTGCATCATTTTACAGAAAAAATCAAGAAAGCACATGAATAGTGCAAGTTGTTTCCATGAAAATGTAAATGGGAAATTCTCCTTGACAAATTTGCCTTACAGTTGTAAGATAATTACGAGACTTACAATTGTAAGGTAAGGGGGGTGATACTAATGAAAGAGGAATTGCCGCAAATTACTGATTCTGAGTGGTTAATAATGAAAGCGCTTTGGGAAAAGTCCCCTTTAATGAATCGGGATATTATTCAAATTATCAGTGAAAGGAGTAAGTGGAATAATAAAACTATTGAGACCTTGCTGCGGAGACTTGTAGATAAGGGGGCAGTAGGATATAAAAATGTAAATTCAAAGGCAAGGGAATATTTTCCCTTGGTGAGTCAGGAAGAGTGTATGAGGATTGAAAGTGAGACATTCTTGAAGAAGGTGTATGACGGCTCAATAAGTATGATGATGGCCTGCTTTCTAAAGCAGCAAAAAGTATCTAAAGAAGAGCTGGAAAGATTAAAAGCTGTATTAAATGAAAATGAAGAGTAAAGGATGGCGATACTGTGCTGGAGATTATTTTTAGTAACGTATTGATTATGTCTGTTACATCAGTAGCAATTATCGCTCTCATCGTTTTAGTAAAGAAACTGGTCTATAGTAAATTGACAGTCTCATGGCATTACTATATATGGTTCTTGCTTCTAATAAGACTTCTAATCCCTTATAATCCTGAGCTTTCAGTTGATTTTAAATATCCTTTTCAGGAAAACCAAAATGAAATAGTTAGAGAAGAAAAACAAAGTGGTCTACAGGGTGACCCGTTTAAGACAAGAAGCAATGAATTACATAACCGCCCGGAGTATAAAAGTATAGAGGAAGCACCAGTCAAGTTTGCGCATAACAATATCAGTATTGATTATGCAGTCAGTCAGAATAGGTCTAATATCAATTCCGTAGAGGATAAACAGCTAACGCAACATGTTTTTAGAATTTTAAGTATTATTTGGGCTATGGGTATAGTGTTATTTATATTTTATACCCTACTTATCAGTATTATTTTAAGCCTAAAAATCAAAGACTCATGTCTAACCCTTAAAGAGGATAGCATACAAGGCATACTACAGGAATGTATGAAACTAACCAATATAAAACGCAATATACAAATTATATACCAGAAACATATAAAGGCTCCGGCACTTTACGGAGTATTCAGGCCAAAGCTGCTGCTGCCTGAGTCTATTGTTGATTGTCTTGATAGTAACGAGATAAAGTATATTATTTTGCACGAGCTATGCCACTACAAGCGTAAAGATATTATCGTAGGGACAGTCCAGTTGATACTGAATATGACCCATTGGTTTAACCCTTTTATATGGTATGCATTTTTAAAGATAAATGAAGATAGGGAACCGGTATGTGATAAGTTAGTGCTAAATTATATACCTCAGGCTGAGCACAGAAAGTATGGAGAAACTCTCATCAAAGTTTTAGAAATTTATTCTCAAAACTACCGGTCACCAGGTATCGCAAGCATTGTGCAAGGGAGAATGATAAATATGGAACGAAGATTGAGATTTATTAGTATGTTTAGAAAAAAGCGTAGTACCTTAGGTTTTTTCATAACTTTTTCAATTATATTCGCAAGCTTATTTAGTGTAGCTTTTATTAGTAATAAAATGAATTTTATGAAGCCAGTTGAGGCTAAAGCTGCTGTTGGTGGTGAAGTGAGTAGCGAAAATATAGGAGGAATTTTCGATAGAAAAGGTGTAGAATTGGTGCAAAGAATTTCTACGGAAAAAAGTAGCTACCCTTTTAAGAATCTTGCTTCCCATATTATAGGTTATAGAAATGATACTAGGGGGGTATCCGGAATAGAAGCGGTCTTGGACAGCTACGGGGCCAACTCAAATAATATTACACTTACTATTGATAAAAATATTCAAGAAATTACCGATGTGGCGCTGGATAAAGCTCAAAATGAGTATAAAGCAAAAGGTGGCGCAGCGATAATTATTGATCCCTCCACGGGTGAAATCCTGGCAATGTCATCAAAACCCGATTTTGATTTAAATACCCCGTTTTCAATTCCTAAAGGGATGGATTCGGCACAATGGAGAAATATGTCTGATGAAGAGCAGAAAAGCTTTTTGAACATAAACGTGTTTAGAAATAAGGCAATTGCAGCCTATGAGCCAGGTTCAACATTTAAAGCCATTACTGCGGCAGCGGGCCTTGAGGAAGGTATAGTACAGTCAAGTACGATGGTTAATGATTCAGCGGTAACCTTAGGAGCATGGACTATTAACTGTTGGAATCCGAATAGACACGGAGTGGAAACATTTGAACAAGCAATTAATAATTCTTGTAACCCTGTTTTTGTAAGGATATCTCAAAGTATCGGGATTGATAAGTATTATAAATATGTAAGGAATTTCGGGTTTTATGATAAGACGGGGTTTGGGCTTCTTGGAGAAGAAGAGAGCATTACTCACGTAAAGCCTAATCAAGTTGATATGGCAGTAGCTTCTATAGGGCAGAGAATTAAGATAACACCAATGCAGCTCGCAGCGGCCTATAGCGCAATTGCTAATGGCGGAAATTTAATAAAACCTCAAATAGTCAAAAAAGTTTCGGATTTTAAAGGTCAAACTGTTAAAGAATTTGAGCCACAGATAGTGAGGGAATTAATGTCCAAAGAAACTTCCGATACTCTTAAAGCGCTTTTAGAAGGTGTAGTTTCAAAAGGAACGGGAAGGAATGCATACATACAAGGATACAAAATTGCAGGTAAGACAGGTACGAGTGAGAAACATATAGGTAAAGAGTCAGGTTATATAGCTTCATTTGCCGGATTTGCACCCGCGGATAATCCTAGGATAGTAGGCATTGTTTTACTGGATGAACCACAGGTACAGCCACACACAGGCGGCACAACTGCTGCGCCGGTTTTCGGAAGACTGGTGAAGGATGTACTGGACTATATTAGTAAGAACTAATGCTGGCATTAGGCATCTATAATTATGTAGTACTGTTGAGTAGGCGGATAAAATATTGCCTGCTGAACAATATTTCTAAAGTACATAAATAAATGCACGAGAAAGCGAAGCCTTCTGAGATTAGTGACTTACCCTTACCTCTATAATGTAATACCAATAGAGGTAAGGGTGGCGTTAGCCTTTCTGTCGTTTAATCAATTCGAGATGTTTATTAGCCTGATAAAGCTTGGTTGTAGTGTAAGCTCCAAATAAGTACATAGCGGATAGAAAGACAGCAAACAATAAACTCATAGGTGCTCTAAAATCAAGATTGTTAGATAGTGCGATTAATATAGCTGGGAAAGCTGCGAAACTTCCTGTGAACATAGATATCAATCTTTTGTTGCGTGAAATCAGTGAATCGTAATCACTGAAGGCTTCAGGGCGTTCGCCATCATATTCCATGCTCCATATATAAGTACCACATGAATAATATATGAGTGTCCAACCTAGATCGGTAAATATCCTTTCATATTCACGGTCGCGTTTACTCTGATAATCGTAGCAGTAACGGATACGGCGTGGTTCACCTTTTACAAAATGAAATAAGAAGGCCCCCAGAGAAGGTTTGCTTAGATTCCAGCCCTTTGCTTCAAGGTCTTCAAGCCATTTTTCTATATCATCAGGAAGTGGTTTATTTATAGGCCAAAATTTTGTCATCAATTTTACTTTCTTCATAGTTATACCCCCTCATGCTCTTTTCCATTTTCATAAAGCTCTTTTAATCGCTTTATCTCAGCACCCAGTACAGTGCGGCCTGTACCTGTAATAACATAAATTTTTCGTCTTTCATCTTCAGCTACAGCTTTGATTAGTCTATCTTTTTCAAGCTTTGAAAGACTGTTGTAAATAGTCCCTGCGCCGAGTTTTATACGCCCCTCCGTTAGCCTTTCTACATGCTGCATTATGCCATAGCCGTGACGCTCTTCCGTCAGAGAGAGGAGAATATAGTACATTGTTTCGGACATTGGAAGATAAGCCTTTATTGCAATCTCAATATTCATGATTGCCTCCATATATTTAGTATAAATATATTTTGCCGTGATATATTTATGCTAAATATATCACGGCAAAATAT
Organism: Clostridia bacterium; assembly: GCA_026416815.1. Classification (GTDB taxonomy): domain Bacteria; phylum Bacillota; class Clostridia; order Acetivibrionales; family DSM-2933; genus SKW257. The sequence continues at coordinate 9,252 of JAOAEJ010000064.1, forward strand.
ATTCTGTCAAGATGTATATGGAAAATAATTGGAGTATTTTAGATTGCAGAAATGCTTAGCTTAAGCTTAGGGTGGGGATAATATAGTCCAAATAGTAAGTAAAATAGGAGACTGCATATGGTAGCTTTTTCGCGCATAAGCTAGGGCTGTCTCCTAAAAGGGTATTTGTTGTTATTATTGTGTATTTGACCTACGTGTAATTATAGCTAAATCATGGTACTTGTTAAGTCTCCCCCATCTTCTTATCCCAAGATCCTTTTCAAAGCTGATAAAATTAATATCCCATCTCCCGTTATTAAAAATATAAAGGCTTTTAGGGTTATAGTAGATTATTTTGACAGATTTTTTCTGGGACATATCGGCTATACGCTTTTCAAATCTAGCCACATTTTGAGCCTCAAAAGGGTTATAAAAATAAAAAACCGTTCCATCATCAGGAAGATTTGCAATTGCATCTCCTATAATAATCTTTACATTTTTTCTTGCTGTGAACTGGGAAGATGTCTGCCTGCCAACAAGGGGGTCGAGCTCCAGTCCGATCATTTTATTACTAAGCTTTTGGCTGAGCCAATAATTAATAACCCGTCCCTTGCCGCAACCTACATCAACCAGTACATCATCACGAGATATGGATATATGGTTAAAAATTAGGGGCATTACAGAATAATCGGTATGATAAACATCATTTGCGCCTAAATGCTTGTATGATGTTTTATGGTTTCCTTTTAGGATTTTACCGCTGTATTTTAAGTCGAGAAAGGTATCCCGAAGCAGGCTGTACAGGCTATGATAGCAGACAAGAATGCAATATTTTAGAGTGCCCGACACACCTTCGTCCTTGACTCTGCAATTTATTCTATAGACATAGCTCATAAAAGATTTCACTCCTCAATTAATTAAAAATGAATTTATTATACAAGCTTTTAGATTTTTAAGCGGAAATCAGTTATAGCATGCCCCAAATTAGCTTGAATTTTACTGGAATTAGTTTGTTTAATGTAGTGAAAACAATTATCTACAGATAGTTTAGGTTGAACTTAGTGATTTCCAGTCAGGCAATGAGCTGTGGTAAGTGCGATTTGCCTGACTGGATAAAATCACTTTCAACCTAAACTATCTATATATTTATAGCAAAGCATTTTAAAAAAATACAAAAGTGATAACCCGATATTTATTATTAGGAGCTTATATATTATAATATTATCAAAGGAACTACAGTACTTTGGCAGAATTCGTTTCCAGAAGAGTATCGGCACAGCATTAATTAAGTGTACTTTCAATATATCTCAAAAACTTAGCAATCTATTTTTTTAAAAGCATCGGTATCGCAAGTTGATATATCTAAAAATTCTCCAATTACAGGAAGGAATGAGGTCTATGTATTCAATACTACATTTGGACAAGAGTGGGTTAATTAAGCAAATGGTGAAAAGTATTTTAGTTGAAAGAGGCTTTAACTATACACCGGTTGAATCCGCAAGAGAGGCTTATTCCATACTTGCGAAAGAAAAAATAGATTTGATAATAACTTCAATGCTGATAAGCGATGATACTATAGAAAACTTCATAAAGACCGTCAACCAGGGAATGAACAAGGATACGCCGATATTTGTCGTTACGGGCAGTACCCTTGATGAAGATAAGAAAAAAGTTATAAATCTTGGGGTATCAGACTATATAAGCAAGGATAATCTTGTAAATGAGGTTTTAAAACATATAGAATGCGTGATTAAACAGAGCGAGTTAATGAAGTACTTAAGGGAAGCACATATAGCTGTGGTGGATGACAGTAAGCTTGACCGTGAGTTTGTAAAAAGTATTTTGAGTAAAAACAACGTGTTAAAAGTAGATAGTTTTAATTCCGGGAATGAGCTGCTAGAAAGCGGTATCCAGTATGATATATATATACTGGATGCTGTTCTGAAGGATGAATTCGGAAACGGTTTGATTATGCAAATCAGAAGAAATAATATAAATGCTTCCATTATTGTGGTTTCGTCGTTGACCAATACGAAAACCATAGCCAGCATTATGGATGCAGGTGCAGATGATTATATATACAAGCCAATAGATGAAAATATATTGATAGCTAAGCTCAAATCCCATGTACGTGCATATGCACTACTGAAAAAGATACAAAATGCCTACCCGGGTATGATAGAAAAGCTTTAAACTAGTGCTTTTTAACATTACAAATTTCTATTGATTCTAATGTTAAAAATGCACTTCCTTGATTGTTGTGCCTTGCTGCTAGAAACGAATTCTGTTACAAGGCACAAATGCTTTGAATATAGACAAGGAGTGCAGCAAATTTGAATTTATGCTGCACTCCTTAAATTATGATATGGAGATTATTTACTTTATCAAGTTAACTGCATCCTGCGGTACATATGCTTTATTGGTTATAATAGTTAAGCCGCCTAGTTTTATTGGTGAACCATTTACATAAGCAATGTTTTTGTTTACCGGTAATTTTATGACCCTACTGCCTTTAGTGACAACTACTACAGGGTTGGCTGCGTTGCTTTCATCAATAGCTACCTTTGCTCCCCTAGCTTCGAAAGCTTCCACAGCGGGGACGTAAAGTTTTTTACTTATGTCATCCAGATTCATATTAAATAGCTTGGAAATATATTTTGCTATATCGGTATTTTCCACTACTCCTGTAAGCCTATCGGCGTTAGGGCTGTAGCAGTACAGTACCACGTCTTCTCCGGTATGACCGCCGGTTGTCCAGCCGATACTTGCCCTTTTACTTATCATTTTACCCACAATACTGTTGAGGCCTGGTAGTTTTGCGTCCTTTATCTGTTTTAGCTCTTCATCGGTAAGATCGGATATACCGTAATATTCGGATATTGCTTCTTTGATATTTGTTTTATCAGAGTTAAGCTTTTTCTCCAATCCTTCACCGGTTAGTTTAGCTTTCTTAAGCTGATCTATAAATATAGATAAGTCTGCGCTTGAATAATTCTTTTCTGTGGTTACACTTCCCATACTTATACCGCCGTTGCCATGGTCGCTGCATGCTATGACTACAGTATGCGTATCCTTTTTTGCAAAGTCCAAGGCTGCTTTTACAGCCTTATCAAAGGCAAATATATCACTAATAACACCTACCGGGTCATTTGCATGGGCTGCCCAGTCTACCTTACTTCCTTCTACCATTAGGAAGAAACCGTCTTCATCCTTGGAAAGCACGCTTATTGCCTTTTCAGTCATTTCTGCAAGACTTGGTTCCTTTGAAGGATCACGATCCATATCATAAGCTAATGAATCGGCAGCAAATAACCCCCAGATTTTATCCGACTTTGACTTCTTCATCTGAGCAGGAGTTGTCACGTAATCATATCCCTTATTTACTAATATCTTGATTAAATCTTCCTTATCTTTTCTTTTATCGGGCATTAGGTATTGCCACCCTGCTCCAAGGATAACATCTATATTTCCGAATACCTGCTGTTCACCTATCGTCTCGTACTCGCTTCTACTTGGAGTATGACTGGAAAATGCTGCAGGGGTTGCATGCTGTATATTGGATGTTGCAACCAAGCCTACTGCTTTGCCTTGAAGCTTTGCACCCTCAAGTACAGTAGCAATCGGACTTCTGGAATCCTCCGGTTTTACTGGAGCTACATTAGGCATAAGAACCTTATCGGGAAGTACCGATATAAACTTATCTGTGGTCTTATAGCCTGTAGCCATGGCTGTTCCGGCAGGAGCGGAATCGGTTATCGGGCCTCCTGCCCAATAAGTCCTTACAAGGCCACTTGCCATTTCATCCATTGCAAGGGGCTCGCCGTTATTACACCATCTCGCTAAAGTAGTACCTGTAACGCTCATTCCATCGGGAATTAGAAGGATTACGTTTTTAATTTGCGCTTGCTCGCTTTGCGTGAAATTTGCAGCATTAATCCCTAATGCTGAAGTGATAAGAATACACGTACCGACTAATATGCTTGCTATACATTTGGTTTTTGTTGACACTTTAATACCCCCTAATGTTTTGTATACATTGATAATATACCTTTAATGTTAAATCCACATTTTGGGAGTGTTAAAATTAATTATCTATGTAAATTTAAGGGCATAGCACTATAGTGCTATGCCCTTAAAGGGATTTTAGTTCAAAAATAAGCTTATCTAATCATATCTATTACCTGTTGAGGTACGTATACCTTATCGGTCAAGACTGTTAGACCGTTAAAGCGTACTAACGCACGGTTTAAGTAAGCAACGTTTTTGTTTACAGGAAGTTTTAATGTAGTAGTGCCTTTGGTAACTACAACTACAGGATTAGCCGGATTTGTATTATCAACCTCAACTTTTGCTCCCTTTGCTTCAAAAGCTGCCACGGCAGGTACAAAAAGCTTTTTGCTTATTTCATCAAGGTTCATGTTGAATAGCTTTGCAATATATTTAGGAATGTCAGTGTTTTGTATAACTCCTGAAAGCTTGTCATTAGAATCGGGGCTGTAGCAGTATAGGGCTACTTCATCACCTACATGTCCTGTACTTACCCATGAGATATTTGCTCTTTTGCTTATCATTTTTCCAACAGTCCAGTTGAGCCCTGGGAATTTTGCATCCTTTATCTGCTTTATTTCATCATCAGTAAGGTCTGTAATACCATAGTACTCAGCCATAACTTCCTTAATATTTGACCTGTCTGCATTAAACTTCTTTTCTAAGCCTTCACCGGTTAATTTAGCTTTTTTCAAAGGATCGGTAAAAGTAGACAGAGGTGTACCGGAATAGGTTGTCTCAATGGCTGGGGAACCAATGCTTATGCCTCCGGTGCCATGGTCTGCACATGCTATTACAACGGTATTTCCATCCTTTTTAGCGAAATCAACTGCAGCCTTTATAGCTTTATCAAAAGCCAATACGTCACTTATAACCCCGATAGGATCGTTTGCATGGGCAGCCCAGTCAATCTTGCTTCCCTCAACCATAAGGAAGAATCCATCTTCATCTCTGGAAAGCACACTTATTGCCTTTTCAGTCATTTCTGAAAGGCTTGGCTGCTTAGAAGGGTCACGATCCATGTCGTATGCCAGTGACTCGGGGTCAAAGGCTCCCCAGACTTTATCCGACTTTGTTTTTGCCATCTGTGCAGGTGTTGTTATAAAGTCATAGCCTGTGTTTTTGAGTATTCTAATAAGATCCTCTTTATCCTTTCTTGTTTCCGGTGAAAGGAAGTATGTACCGGCGCTTAATACAACATCCAGATTATTGAATACTTGCTGTTCAGCTATGGAGTCGTATTCGCTTCTGCTCCTTGCGTGGCTCGAAAAAGCTGCGGGTGTAGCATTTTGTATATTGGATGTTGCCACTAAGCCAACAGCTTTTCCCTGAAGCTTTGCACCCTCCAAAACTGTTGCTGCAGGTCTAAGTGAATCTCCGGTGTTTAACGGCGGTACACCAGGCATTGTTACTTTTTCAGGTAGTATGGAAATAAACTTGTCAGAGGTTTTATAACCTGTAGCCATTGCTGATGCCGCAGGTGCGGAATCGGTAATAGGGCCGGCAGCCCAATAAGTCCTCACAAGGCCTGTGGCTATTTCATCCATAGCCAAAGGCTCTCCTCCATTGTACCATCTTGCCAGGGTAGTACTGGGAATACTCATTCCGTCACCGATTAAGAATATGACATTCTTAATTTGTGGAGAGCTTTTGGAATTTGAGGTTTCGGCATTAGCCCCCAAGCCCATAGTAAAAAGAATACACAAACAGATAATAAAGCTTGTTGCACGGTAGATTTTTTTTGACACTTTTAATGACCTCCTGTTTTTTATTTGGTTGCGTGTTTTAATAGTGCTTGTACATGGTTGTTGTAAAAAATACATATATTATAAATATTTCCAGATTACTAATTATAAGTTAAAAACATGTTTATTTCAAGTCGTACTTATATGATGACACAAAGTATATATAGATATAATTAAAAGATAATATTGTAAGTAATGTACGATATCTGGTAAAATTATATTGTTCCAGATTTTCACTCGGAATCCGCGAATATTTATAATATATTATTTCTACCTTGATTCTTTGAAATAGATTGGGTAGGTAATAAGCGGATTCAAAATTTTGTTGATAGTTTAAAAGTGCATGTTGGGTCGAATTATGGTATTATTAATAAGGATGAGGATTTGAGTTCTCACTTAGAAGAGAGGTGCAGATACTTTGAAAGTACGCAAAGCAATAATTCCCGCAGCAGGCCTCGGGACACGTTTTCTTCCTGCAACAAAGGCACAGCCCAAAGAAATGCTTCCTATAGTAGATAAGCCTACAATTCAATATATCATTGAGGAAGCTATAGATGCCGGGATAGAGGATATTATAATCATATCGGGCCGAAATAAGAGGGCTATAGAGGATCATTTCGATAAATCCTTCGAACTTGAAGAAGAACTCAGAAGAAAAGGGAATGAAGATTTACTTAACTTGGTAAAGGATATATCCAATCTTGTTGATATACATTATATAAGGCAGAAGGAGCCAAGAGGATTGGGGCATGCCATTTACTGTGCCAAATCTTTTATAGGCCGTGAGCCGTTTGCAGTCCTGCTGGGAGACGATATTATCGACTCGGAAGTACCTTGTATAAAGCAGTTGATTGATGTATACAACGAATATAAAACTACTGTTGTAGGTGTTCAGCCTGTACCCGAAGAGGATGTATCCAAGTATGGTATAGTAGGCTGCAGGATGGTGGACGATAGAGTATATAAGGTTAAGGATATGGTTGAAAAGCCTGATAGAGGCAATGCTCCATCAAATATAGCTATCCTGGGAAGATACATCATAACACCTAGGATATTTGATTTCCTTGAAAATGCTTCTCCGGGAAAAGGAGGAGAGATACAGCTTACCGACGCATTGAGGTCTCTGATGGGAGTAGAGGCAATGTATGCCTACGACTTTATAGGAAAGAGATATGATGTTGGTAACAAGCTGGGATTCCTTCAGGCTACAGTTGAGTTTGCTCTGAAAAGAGATGATTTAAAGGATGAATTCTCACAATATTTGAAGGATGTTTCAGCAGGACTTTAAATATCTCATACTACAAATAATATTTATTAGAATAAAAAGCTTGAGTGTGGATATAATACCTACAAATAAATTTTGTAGGTATTATTTTTATGAGATGGTTTTTTGGAATAGTTAAGATTTTGTTTGTTTTATTGATATTAGCTGCGGCTGTAAAACTTTTTTTTACGTATATCCCTGGTTCTGAACTTTCTAAGTTTGCTTACGACCTTGCAAAGGGGCCCAGCAGTTTTGAAAGTAGCAATAAGACCGAGTCTTCCGGTACACAGGAAAACACTGAGCAAGGTATTGCCAAGGAAGCAGAGGATGGAATAAAAAATGATACTTTGCCTTATAGTCGTCCATTAATTGATGAAGAAGGTAAAATGGACAATGTAGACTCACATACTAAAATACAGGAAAATGATACTCGTTCGTATAAGCCAAATGAAGATTTTATCAGTATGGATGAAATCAACGCTGCCGAGAGCATAGGCCTGGCTGATAAGCTGGAGGCACTCTTTATATTTAGTAAAGTAGAAAAGTCAGACATGGATAAGATATTTGCGCTGATCAAGGGGGGTATAACCTATGGAGAAAAGGAAGTATTTGAGCAAACGCTGCTACAGAACATAGGCAAAGAGGATTTTGAGAAACTTAACAAACTGTTGGCAAAAAATAAGAAGCTTTATTCCGAGGGGAAGCTGGCAGATTAATATTTAGACAAATTTGAATAAACTTAATTAATGCAAAAAGCAAGCAGTTCCTGTCGCCAAGATAAACTGCTTGCTTTTATGTTAAAAAGCACTAATTTATGGATTTAAGTTCATAGGTTATTATATTATCCTTTACCGTTACAACCACCTGTTTTGCAGCTTCGGGAGTCTTTTGTGTAAAGCCTTCAGCATCAAAGCCGCAAGTAGATATATACTTGATTCCTTTCTCCATATAGCTGGTATTAGCATTGCCTTTGTAAAATACCCAGATATTTCTTCCAGTGCTTTTCCTGTACTGGGTCAGTATATCCTGAAATAATCCCGCCTCAAGCTTATCATAGAAGCTTTGTGGCGAATCAGCCATAAATATAAAAACATTATTTCCCTTAAATGAGTTCAGCTGCTGCATTAGCCATGTCCACTGGTTTGAACTGCTGGTCCGCAAGCTCTTTTTGCTTGTGTCGAGCTGAATAAAGCGGCTGCTTTTTATATCAAAGGATTTGTAGCCTGTATTGGTTGATATAAAAGGCTTCTTGATTGTTTTAACAATCTCATGGGAGCTATTGCCTATAAAAGCAGCAGCTGCAAAGTCCTTGCCGACTTGGGCAGAAAGCTTTGTTAGAAGCAAGCTTTCAATAGAATTCTTATCCTTAGGCTCCTTGGACTGAGCAAAAACCGAGAATAAGAAGGCGTTGCTGTTTTTTGCATACACAGCCTTTACATTTGCCACATCAACTGGGATTGTATCCTTTGGCAGTCTTTTGGGGTCAAAATGCAGGTAGCTTGAGTTTGTAAATGTTAAATTATCGATATAAACTGCTCCCGAATCGGGTATAGGGTTGGGCTGGACCATATACACCCTGGATATTTTGGATGGAGAGCTTATATCTTGTATGGACGTCTCAAGGTACTTCCAGCCGGTCCAGTCCATACCTTTAGTAAAGTATACATAGTGGTTTTTGCCCTTTGTGTCGGTTATCCACGCACCCAACCAATTGGGATTATTATAGGTATTGTATACCCATAACCCCACTCTTATTGTATTTGAATCAAGGGTGATACCTCCATTGGGGAAAACCATATATGCCGCACGTGACCCTTCCGCTTCAGGAAAATCATATTGAAGCTTACCGGAAGTATCTCCAAAAAGCCTTTGTTCTGCGCTAATCTCATAACTTCCCTTAACACTGGCAGGGTAGGGGGTAAATGAAGCGTTTTCATTTTCAAATCTATCCTTTATAAATCTCTTTACTACCGCCACCGATACCGAGCAATAGGAGCGTGCATTTCCTACCGAAGCTTCAATATATCCAATGCCTGTACGCTTAGGAGTAAAAGTGCCGCCTTTGAAAGTTCCTATATCCCCGTTTATTTTCCATTTAACATCTATAGGATTAATAACTGCATAAAACCCATTTTTATTCTTACCCTTTACAGTAAAGGTAGCAGTTTCCTCTAAGGGAATCTTTAATGCTTTGCTGCTAAGCTCTAACTGCTCAGGTGCACTTAATGCGCTGATATCAACCTGTGCAGAAACATTCCCTATTTGAGCTTTTACTTTAGCATTACCTACTGTTGTAGGATAAAAGGTACTGCCTTTAAAACTTCCTTCAACTCCGGAAACACTCCATTTTATATCTTCAGCTTTTATATCTATAGGGTTAAAGTATCTGTCGTATCCTTTTACGCTAAAGGTTCTTGATGTATTTACAAAGACATTGGTGTCTTCAGTATTTATAATCAAGCCGTCAAGGGCTGATGGGGGTGCAAGGGAAAAAATACCCACGCCAGTAGCTATGCTTCTCTGAGACCCGTCGGAAGGGTTATTTACAACGCTAAGATTTTTGTTGCCCGGTGTCCTGGCTACCATGGTTGTTGAACCACCGCCGTCAAAATTCAGTGCATAGTATGCACCCAACTCCAGCATAAATTCCGCCAATTCTTTTTGCGTCATACCTATACTATCACCCCTGCCGTCTACCGTCACAAGCATAAGCTGTTTACCATCCTTAGTGCTTCCGATAGCGGTACGGGGATGTCTGCCGGAAGGAGGGTTCTGAGAAAATTTTTGCGGTATTATGCCCGCATTTACAAGCATAGCACCACCTGTAACAGCCATCTTGAGGCTTTGCCAGTCCGGGGTGGTTGATATGCTTAGGTCTATGGTATCCCCTACATGGAAGTTGTCAGTTATGAGCTTGGTGCCTTCACGGCGGGTAACTACTACATATCCGTTTACCGGTATCTCGGTAGGTGGCTGAGATTGGCGTATTTCCACCACTTTTCCCCCGTCTACAACCATCTCTATGACATCTGCTGCTCCTCTACGGTCTTTATCGGTGCCTATAGACATTTCACTTACTTTCCTGTCCATTATGGACAGGTCGGTGTAACCATAGTAGGGTTTATTGTACCTGCCGACAGGTAAGGTTTTTCCATCAGGCAATTTCAACGCTATATTTATATTCCAGTAATCATATAAAACCTTATTAGCATTTGAAATTGCGAGGGTTGCAAAGGAGTCCTTTGTTTTGTCCTGATTAAAATCATTATATGCTGTAAGCAGGCTTCCCGACTGTACTTGAGGACCTATAGCGTCCTTGCCGCCGAAGTTGAAGAAGCTTGCGTTAACCGCAGCAACAGCCCCTCTAGCCTGTGCCAGAGTTTTTACCTGCGTCAGGCTGTGCAATGAATTATCGGATGACAGTGTATCGACATTTACGTAAGGATTGGACAGGTCCACCCTCAAAACATCGATTTTAAGCCAGCCATCATTGGTAAACCGCGTAATTTTTTCAAGAGTAGCTCCTGATGTGATGGTTTGTTTCACCGATGTCTGGTAGATGACACTTGAGCCTACGGCTATCGAACTGAATGAGAATAGACTTATAATTATACTTATAAGTAGTACGATTGATAAAGCTTTTCTTATGTACATTAAGTTAGAACCTCCTTTTGTGCAATACCGCTCCGGTTTGATAGAAGTATACCGAGGTATGTATAGACAGAAATGTACTGTCACCTGTCTCTATCAATGTGTTTAATTGCACCAAAAATGTTGTTTTTTACCTCCAGGGTATCTTTAATTATTACCATAAAAAGGCTTTGCTATGTATTGCCGCTTGGTTTTCCCGTACATATGGCACCGACTTGGGATAGGGGGTATCCCACTGGGTAAAATCATTTTAAGTCTAGGTGTTTATTAGTTTACATAAGGCAACGATACCTCTATTTTAATTATAAAACATATATTTTGGGGTATCAAGTTACTGAAATATTTCAATTACATTACACTGAAGCCTTAGGTACTCCCCAGAATGGTTAATGCATCTAATTTAAAATAAGGTAACGCAAGGAAACATCCTGCACAAACTTGTAATAGAACTTAATGCCGAGACCTTAATTTTAAAATCCAATTTTGATATCTTCATAAAATCTTCATATTAAACTGATAAAATACGTATATGAAAATTTTATTGAAGGTGGGAGCTAAATGATGAATAGTAAAAATAAAGGAATGGCTGCTAATGGCGGTAAAGGAAAAATAGTTGTTATAGGCATAATAGCTGCTGTTTTAATTGCAGGCTTTTTTCTTGTAAAGTCTATTGGCGGAGGAGATAGTGAAGTTTCAGCAGGGGGCGATCTCAAAATACAAAAGAGCGAAGTAACTGAAATAGCTAAGTTTTATCCCTATAAGGTGGGCAAAACCAATATGGAGGTAATTGCAGTTAAAGCACAGGACGGTTCAATCAGAACTGCACTCAATACATGCCAGGTATGCTTTGATTCCGGTAGAGGTTACTATGAGCAGCAGGGAGATGAACTGGTATGTCAGAACTGCAGGAACAGGTTTAAGATAGATCAGGTAGAAATGGTAAAGGGCGGCTGTAACCCCGTACCGGTTTTAAAGGAGAATAAAACCGATGACGGGACTAATATCGTAATTTCCAAGGACTTTTTAAATCAGAATAAAGAGCTGTTTTCAAATTGGGGAAAGCAGTAATATATAAATGGGTCACTTCAAGTGGCCTATTTGTTATTTACGCTCAAGATAAAAAAATTTGTTGTCCTACATAAAATCTTCATATTTTATTGGTACTATATAAATACAGTTAGAAATATTGCTATTGCATTGTTGCTTTTAGTTTAAGTTGGGAGGGGTTTTATGGAGCAGAAGTTAGTAAGAAAAATCCTTCAGATAGAAGGTATGACATGCACCAGTTGCGAAATGCGAATAGAGAACGTACTGAAGAAACTTGAAGGGGTTGTGGAGGCTAAGGCGATTTTCAGCAGCTCCAACGTTTATATAACCTATGATGTAAATACTCTCGGCCTGGATAGGATTATTGAGGCTATAGAAAAGCTTGACTACAATGTTAAAAATAGGGCCGTAAACGAAGTTGGCAGAAATATAGAGGAGTATAATAAGGTAAAGGATAAAATGCCTATAAACCATTTGCTTGGAGTAGGTATTATTCTGTTTGCGCTATACCTGATTATAGATAATACGGTAGGGTTTAATTTTATACCCGAGGTCAACCAATCAATGGGGTACGGTATTCTTTTTATTGTGGGTTTAATGACTTCCTTGCACTGCATAGCAATGTGCGGGGGTATTAATTTGTCTCAATGCGTATCCTATAAATTTAAGGGTGGAGAAAGCAGCAGACTCTCAAAGGTAAAGCCAAGCCTCATGTATAATGGGGGAAGAGTTATATCCTATACCATAATTGGTGGTATAGTCGGGGCTTTAGGCTCGGCAGTAAGCTTTTCCGGCACAGCGAAAGGAATCGTAGCGTTGATATCCGGTGTGTTTATGGTAATTATGGGTCTTAACATGCTGAACATATTTCCTTGGCTAAGAAAGCTAAACCCAAGAATGCCTAAAATGTTTGCTAAAAAGATTCACAGTAACAACGGTCAACATGGACCTTTTTATGTAGGTTTGTTAAATGGATTGATGCCGTGCGGGCCGCTTCAGGCAATGCAGATATATGCTCTTGGTACAGGAAGCTTTGTCGCCGGAGCGCTGTCTATGTTTATGTTTAGCCTTGGTACAGTGCCTTTGATGTTTGGTTTTGGAGCTATAAGTTCACTCTTAAGCAGTAAATTTACTCATAGAATGCTAAGAGTCAGTGCAATTCTGGTAATGATACTCGGAGTAGTAATGGTAAACAGGGGGCTAAACCTGTCTGGATTTGGTGTTGCAATGGCCGCTTCTTCAGCAGGAGCAAGCAATGTAGCAAAGATAGAAGGAGATGTACAGATTGTTACAACCAAGATGGAGGCGGGTACTTACACGCCTATAGTTGTACAGAAAGGCATACCTGTAAAATGGACAATCAAAGCAGAAAAATCAGACCTGAACGGCTGTAATAACCCTATAACCATTCCAAAGTATGACATACAAAAGAAATTGGTGCCGGGGGACAATATAATAGAGTTTACACCTGACGAAGAAGGGAATATAACATATACATGCTGGATGGGTATGATCAGCAGTAATATAAAGGTGGTATCGGACATTACAAAGGTTAGTAATGGGGATATTCAGCAGTCTTCAGGGCTTTTAGGAGCCCTTAGCGGAGGCAGCTGCTGTGCTGAAGGTGCAAAAGCTACAAGGTTTGCAGGGGGCAAAATCCCTACTGATGATATGCAGATTGCACAAGTGAAGGACGGGATACAGGAGGTAACTATAAAGGTAAACGACGAGGGATATTCTCCAGCGGTTGTTGTCCTACAGAAAGGCGTTAAGGCAAAAATCAAATTTGATACAGAAAAGCTCAACTCATGCAATAACATAGTGGTGTTTCCTGAATACAGGGGGCAGTTGAATCTTGACGGCGGGAAAACCGAAACCCCGTATATAACACCGGAGCAGGACTTTACATTCCAATGCTGGATGGGTATGTTGAATGGGTATGTAAAGGTAGTTGATGATATAAATAATATAAATATTGAAGATATTAAAAATGAAGTGGATAATTATGTGCCAGTAGCAAGTGGAAGCGGAGGCGGTTGCCACTAACAAGGTCTAGGTTAAAAATAAATGAGAACTTTAAGGAAGTGATTATGTGATACGTAAGGAAGCGGTTAAGATATCGGGAATGTCTTGTGCGGCGTGTGCAGCAAGGATTGAAAAAGCATTAAACAAGCTTGAAGGTGTCAAACAGGCTAATGTCAATTTTGCAATAGAAAAGGCCACTTTAGAGTTTGATGATGGTATCTTAAGTAGGGGAAAAGTCGATGAAACAATAAAAAAACTTGGGTTTGAGGTTGTAAACGAAGAAGCTTCTTCAGGAAGTAAGGTTGATTTAAAAATTACCGGTATGTCTTGTGCGGCTTGCTCTGCTAAAGTAGAGAGAAAGCTAAACAAGATGGAAGGTATCATAAAAGCAGCAGTCAATCTGGCTACCGAGAAGGCGGCTGTTGAATATGACAGCTCCAAAATTAAAGTATCGGATATGATTAAGGCAATAGAAGCGTTGGGCTACAATGCTGAAAAGGCTGAAGAAGTAAGTGTTGACAGGGAAAAGGAGCAGCGTGAAAAGGAAGTCAAGAGGCTGCGGATAGAGTTGATAACATCAGCATTACTAAGCTCACCATTGATTATGGCAATGCTACTGTCAATCGTCCATTTGGATATAGCTTTTTTACACAACGCATACTTTCAATTAATTGTGGCTACACCCATACAGTTTTTTATAGGGGCAAGGTTTTATAAAAATGCTTATCATGCCCTGAGGGCTAGAAGCTCAAACATGGATGTACTTATTGCGATGGGAACATCGGCAGCATACTTCTTCAGTGTATACAATACATTCTTCCAGGAAGCAAAGCCGGGAATGATGGGAATGAAAGACCTTTACTTCGAGGCGGCAGCAGTAATTATAACCCTTATCCTGCTTGGCAAATACCTTGAGGCAGTAGCAAAGGGCAAGACTTCAGAGGCCATAAAAAAGCTCATGGGATTACAGGCCAAGACTGCAAGAGTAATAAGGAATGGAACCGAACAAGATATACCCATTGAAGAGGTTGAAACCGGTGATATAGTTGTTGTAAGGCCGGGTGAAAAGGTTCCTGTAGATGGTAAAATTATAGACGGTAATTCCTCTATTGACGAATCCATGCTTACAGGGGAAAGCCTGCCTGTGGAAAAGAAAGCTGGGGATTACGTTATAGGTGCTACTATAAATAAATTTGGGACCTTTAAATTTGAGGCTACAAAGGTTGGTAAGGATACGGCACTCTCACAGATTATCAAGATGGTAGAGGATGCCCAGGGGTCAAAAGCTCCCATACAGAAAATTGCCGATCAGGTATCCGGTGTGTTTGTACCGGTAGTTATAGGTATTGCTGTACTGACATTTTTAATATGGTATTTTACAAGCGGAAGCTTTACGTCAGCTATCATAAGCGCAGTATCGGTGTTGGTTATAGCATGCCCGTGCGCCCTTGGACTGGCAACCCCGACAGCTATTATGGTAGGAACCGGCAAGGGGGCTGAAAGCGGCATACTTATAAAAGGTGGCGAACACCTTGAAACAGCTTATAAGTTGAATGCAGTTGTTCTTGATAAGACAGGCACCATTACAAAAGGGCAGCCTGAGGTAACCGATATAATTTCTCTTGGCAGCCTGGATAATGGGGAAATATTAAAACTGGCGGCTATAGCTGAAAAAAGCTCCGAGCACCCATTAGGTGTAGCAATATATGAAAAGGGTAAGAAGGATATAGACAATATCCCTGACCCGTCAAGGTTTGAAGCAATACCCGGCAGGGGGATCATGGCAGGAATAGACAGCAAAGTTGTTTATATAGGAACGAGAAAGCTTATGGCGGAGCAAGGCATTAATACACAGGATATTGAGTCTAAAATATCTAAGCTTGAAGACGAGGGTAAGACGGCAATGCTTATGGCTATCAATAACGTGATGGAAGCTATAATAGCTGTTGCCGATACAGTAAAGGAAAACTCCAAAGAGGCAATAGAAGATTTGCAGAAAATGGGCATCGAGGTTTATATGATTACCGGTGACAACAAGAGAACAGCAAATGCTATTGCCAAGCAGGTAGGTATAACCAATGTCCTGGCCGAGGTGCTCCCTGAGAATAAAGCGGAGGAAGTGGAAAAGCTTAAAAAGCAGGGTAAGGTAGTTGCTATGGTAGGGGATGGTATAAATGACGCTCCAGCCTTAGCTACAGCTAATATAGGGATGGCGATAGGTACAGGTACCGATGTAGCAATTGAGGCTGCCGATATTACGCTGATGAGGGGAGATTTGAGGGCAATTCCCGCTGCTATAAGGCTATCCAGGAAAACTATGAGAAAGATAAAGCAGAACTTATTCTGGGCGTTTATATACAATATCATAGGAATTCCTTTTGCGGCATTAGGCCTGCTGAATCCTATGATAGCCGGAGGAGCTATGGCATTCAGCTCGGTTTCGGTTGTTACAAATTCTCTTAGTTTGAAGGGCTTTGAGCCGTATAAAAAGTAAGTACAACAATATGATTGACTAATACTTATACTCAACAATTACTAACATAATAAACAGGAGGTTATAAAATGGCTAAAGAAATTTCAAATTTAACTGTTGAAGGAATGTCATGCAGCCACTGCGAGAACAGTGTAAAGAAATCAGTAGCGTCTTTAACGGTGTCGATTGTGTGGCGGTTGATCTTAAAGAAAAGAGAGTGACCGTTGTCTATGATCTTGAAAAAGTGTCGCTGCAGACTATAAAAGATACTATTGAAGACCAAGGTTATGATGTGAAATAAGCTCATTCAAAGCTCCTTTCAAGGGGGCTTTTTTTATTACATTTTATTAATGCCATACTAATATTTTTAATACAATTCTTCATAAAATCTACACATTTATAATTTAAACTATTCTTATAGATTTAGTTGAGAATAATTGAAAAATGTCAAAGAGATATGTATAATATAGACTTGCAGAGTAAAATCTGCATAATCTTCATAAAATCTACAAATTCCGCATGTAAAATCAATCATATAACAAGTTGAAAGAAAGGGGGCTTTTCAATGAGTAAGAATACTATTGCTATTTTAGCAGTTGCAGCAGGCATTGTAGTTTTAGCCGCTATAGGTGTAGGGATACATCACATGATGACTGTGTAAATGTGCAATTTAATTGCAGCCTGATGTTTACTTAGAACAAAATAGCACAATAAGGGGTGTTAACAATGAAGTTTCTTAAAAATTTTTTGGCTTTTATACTTATACTAATTATCATAGGGGGAGCCGGATATATAGGATATACTTTTCTGTTTATGAACCACTCGGGGCATAGTACAACTGCTTCCCAAACTCAAAGCAGTAGCGAAGCTTCTGGAGACACTAAAAGTACTGTACAGGACCAGCAGAGTGGACAGCATTCTACAACGTCCAGCCAAGTACAGAATAGCGATGGACAGCAGCAGAGTAATGCTCAGACTGCTATGGCACAATCTAATATAGCTCTTCAAAACAAAGAAAAGCTTGGTAGATCGGTGGCAGCACTAAACGAGGCATTGAGGTTAATGACAATTGACCCATATGCACCAACATCAAGCACTCAACAGAGTATGAGCAATATGCAGACTCAGCATGGAGCTGCACAGCCTGCAAATACTCCTGTTGGACAGTCCAATCAACAGACAGGAAATACTCCTGTGACAGCTGCCCAGGGAAATACTACAACAGTAAATATTTACCCTGCAAATTCAGATACAAGTAATACTCAAACAAATGCAATGACTCAAAGCAATAGCATGCAAAATATGGGTATATACTATGACCCAACGAAGATGGAGCAGCTCCATACAGGACTGTACAAAATATCGGTAGGGATAGCACTTCTCGACCAGCTCAATACAGAGTTGCTAAGTCAAGCCGAGTATGCAAGCGAAAATGTGCAGAATCCTGCACAATACTACTCAAACAGGTACAATCTTACAGTACAAAATAAAAACAAGTTAGCTCAGGCTCTAACCTATATAAATGATGCTGCAAACTTAGTTAATATTAATCCGTACATTTCATCCAACGGACTTGTTTATGACAAAGAAAGGATGAACCAGATCCATCAAAGTGTATTCAAATTGGCTGAGAGTGTGGCTGCATTAAATCAGCTTAATGACGACTTCACAAAGCAAGCTGTAGTTCTCTCAAATACTGCACAAAATTATATTAATAATGCTAATATGAATAATCAAAGTTCAGCCCACTCAAGTCACAGCACAGTGACAGGATTATTCGGCAGCTTATTTGATAACCTGAGCATGAACAATATAGTTAATATCGTTCTTGTAATATTTATTGCAGGTCTGATTATAGGAATTTTCGGGTTTATCTCCAGTCTATTGAAGCCTCCTGCACAAAAGACATAGTAAAGGAATTAGTGTTTTGAAATTCCACACATAAGTCTCAATGCATAGGAGGGGAAAAGAATTATGTGGCAAGCAATTAAAAACGATCCAATACTAAAAGCAGTAACAATTATAATACTTGGAATCCTAGGGTTCGGATTTGCATTTAACATAATGTTTGGCTCAAGAGGAACGGGTATGGAGCATGGAGGGGGTTACTCTCTCGACAATACGTTATCCTATATACTCAATATCGGCTTTAAGCTTTTTTTAATAGCATTGGTTATTACAGCTTTGATTGGAGTATTTAAATTAACGAAAAAATATTTATTAGATGGAGGTGAAAGCAAGATGTTTGATTCAATCAAAAGGGACCCTGTATTAAAATCAGTTTCAATTATAGCACTTCTGGTGTTGGGGTTTGGGCTCATCTATTTCCTGTATAGCAGAACATTTGGCTTAAGTAACGGTTATGGGGCAATGATGGGTGGAAATGTACATGGTGCGATGGTAAGTACAGGAATAGGGTTTGGAGTGACAGGTTTGTTTGTAGCACTTCTAAAGCTGCTGGTAGTTGCTTCTGTAGTTGGCTTAATAATAGGACTGTTTATGTTTATCAGACAAAGCAATTCTGGCAATGTTTTAAACACAGTTTTACCGAATAAACTTAGCAAGACTAATGCCCAGTGCAGTAATTGTGGTACAAAAATAACGGGTCAGTATAAGTTTTGTCCTTCCTGTGGAGCAAAAGCTAAAGAAGAGTGTGCAAACTGCAGTACAGAGCTAAAAAAAGAATGGAAGTGCTGTCCTATATGTGGAGCAGAGAAGCCTGCAGCGGATAAAAGCGTGGAAAGCACCAATACTGATGAAGTTTGGAATATAGAAACTAATCCATCAGAAAAATAAAGGGGTTAGGGTTATATGAACGTAAGGTTTGACTTTATAATGCATTGGCTGTGGGCAATAGTTTGGGCACTGCTTGCTCTCAGCGGATTTGGTATGGTAGGTGCCAAGCACGGGTGGCTGGTAAATTTCAATTATGCTACTGCGGATTTTGTCCACCGCCTTTCAGCAGCAGTGTTTGTAGTACTGACGTTTGTATCCATAGCCTACGAGGTTTTCAGAAATATAAAAAAAGATACTAAAAACCTGGCTTGGTTTGTTATAGGACGAAGTGGATACCAGCTTTTCACCTTTATAACAACTCTTATATTGATAATAACCGGGGCACTGATATGGATATGTTCTGAATTCAACATGAGTGCTGTAGGGTTTGCACTGCTGATACACGAATACATCTCATACATTGCACTGGCAAGCGTTATATGGCATATATACAAGAAGTGCCATGCGCTTCTATCGCTCAAAAAGCCTGAAGCAAAGCTGCAGAAAGGCTGATAGGAGGGGTAAGGGGATGTTACAGAAAACCTGGGTGAAAATATTTATATGGTTCATGGCTATATTTTTCTTCTTTCTGGCATCGGGAGTTGTTATCTCGGTACTAAGACCTGGTCCATCGGAAAATGAGGCTATGAGCTTTATGATGGGCATGATGAGTGCAATGGACAGTTCTATGATGGGAGTAGCAATGAATATAGAGCATGATAATGCGCTGCAGGCGGTGATAGCATTATCAGCCTCTATAGCTTTACCTGTAATGGTTTTAAGTGTGGCAGCAGGTATAGGGATAAGGCTCTGGCAGCGGAGGGATAGAAATGTTTGACAAAAAGAAACTGAATTTCTGGCGGCTGGCCTTCATATTTACGGGATTTACCTTATTGGTACTGGTGTACCTCTGGAACTCTCCCCAGGAGCCGAAGTCCAAAATGATGGGTGAAAGCATGGGTAATATGATGAAACAAATGCATGTTACAAACATGACAATCTACGATTTGCTTACCAGTGAAAGAGAAAAGCAGGCTTCCATGAGTGAAATGCACAGCCACCATCAGAACCAATCACCGATAATATTTAAGCTTAATTTTTTAACAACCAGTATAATATTTCTCTTGCTGCCTTTCATTATTGGGGGGGCAATTATACTGGCGATAGTATGGATAAAGATAGTTTAGGTTGGATTAAGTGATTTCCAGTCAGGCAATGAGCTGTGGTAAGTGCGACTTGCCTGACTGGATAAAATCACTTTCAACCTAAACTATCTATAAATAAGAGGTGGTCAAAGATGAATATACTGGGGTCTGTAGGTCAGCTATACATGTTTGTTTTACTGGCACTTCTATTTATGGGTTCGGGTTTTGCGCTGTGGAGGTTTATTGAGTTTGTCACCGCACGGGGAAAGACAAAACCGGAAGCAGGGAAGAAGGACAATGAAAATATACAGGTAAACGTAGTTCAAAAAGGCAATGTAGAGGGTAAAAAAATATTAGGAGGTCTTATTATGGCAAATAACGGATGGCTAAAATTAGCTGTAGTTTCTTTCATAGGTATATTTATAAGTGTGGCGGCTTTAGGGCTTATATCGACCAATGGCAATAATGGTATGAATATCCACCAATTGCACCAACAGCAGGGTATGCAGCAAAACGGCAGCAGCATGAATATGCAGGGCGGTATGAACATGGGTAACATGCAAATGCAGGGTAATATGAACATTGGCGGCGGAATGCAGCAAAATGACCTGATGATGATTCAACAGCAGATAAACCAAATTCAAATGCAGTTAAATCAAATGCAGGGTAACATGAACGGCAGCATGGGAAGTATGGGTGGAATGCAGCAGAGCGGAAGTATGGGCAACATGGGTGGCATGGGAATGATGGGTGGAATGATGAATGGTATGATGGGTGGCATGATGGGCGGAATGGGTAATATGAACAGTATGCCGTCAAATAGTGGTGGAATGAACATGCAGGGAAGTGGAAATAGTAGTGGAAGCAGCAGTGGCAGCATGTCCGGCATGGGAATGATGTAATGGGTTTGTAGCATTAATAGTTTGAGTAAGCGGTACTTTTAAGAATATCCTGGCTAAAATCAATTTAGCCAGGATATTCTCGTTATGAGTAGCACATGATTAAATGTTAAAGGATAAACCCTTTGTGGTATAATGTAGAGTAAGTATATAGGAATAGGGGGGATATGCTTGAGCAACAAGTCACTTGCAATATTGTTTACAGCAGCAGTGGTTGTAGCAGCATTAGCAGGATTTACGTGGGTTTATAACCATCAAATGATGATGAAAAATACAAGTACTACAACTGCACATACTGCCACTCATCCAGGCAGTAATGCCCATATGTCAGGTGGAAATAAAACTGATACACCACAGCTTGAAAAAGGAGCGGTTAACAATCACGATTATGCTAAAAACCTTATAAAACCCAAGGAAGGCCAACCAGTAAAAAGGTTTGCTCTTATAGCAAAGAAAAGCAATTTGAAGATTAGGAATGGGTTGACCATACCTGTATGGACATACAATGGTACCGTTCCTGGAGCTGAAATCCGGGTAGCCCAGGGTGACTTTGTGCAGGTAGAACTCAAAAACGAGCTAAACGACCCTGTTACAATACACTGGCACGGTTATCCCCTTCTTTCTGCCATGGACGGTGTACCGGGACTAAATCAAGATTCTGTAAGGCCGGGAGAAACCTTTACCTATGAGTTTTCGGCAGATATACCGGGAACCTACTGGTACCATTCTCATCAGGAGGGGGCAAAACAAGTTGATAAAGGGCTTTACGGGGCATTGATCGTTGAATCGAAAAATACCGTCAAGGCCGATAAAGACTACACCCTTATACTGGACGAATGGATGGAGAAGCCATCTGATGATATGGAATCCATGGAGGGAATGGAAGGACACGGTGATAGCTCCGGCATGAATATGTCGGGACAGGGTGGAAGTGACCCCGAAATGATGGAAGAAGAAATGATGTCTACCGTTTACAATATTTACACTGTCAATGGAAAGTCTGGAGAGCTGATTAAACCTTTAGACGTAAAGTTGGGTGACACTGTGCGGCTGAGGTTTATAAATGCAGGATATCGCTCCCACGGTATACACATACCGGGACAAGACATAAGAGTGGTCGGCACCGATGGACAGGAGATTTATGGTCCAGGTGTGATAAAGGATCAGATAGTAATGATAGCGCCGGGTGAAAGGTATGATATAGAGTTTAAGATTACATCCGATGAAAGCTTTATAATAGACGCCCATGACAGTAATAAATTTAATGACCAGCTAAGGATACCGGTAAATGTGCAGGGCGGGAAAGGTAAGATAAGGCCAGAGGCAGTAAAGGCAGAACTAGACATGTTTGATGTGGCGAGTTATGGGATAGCCGGCAAAGGGAATTTTACCATTAATCAGAAATATGATATTGACTACAACGTGGAACTTAATACTAAAACAGATGGTAATGCTCTAAAATACACCATAAACGGAAAGGTATTCGATGAACTTCCTGCTATTAGAGTAAATACAGGAGATACGATAAAGCTTACCTTTGACAATAAAAGCAAGGTGGACCATCCAATGCATTTACACGGACACTTTTTTGAGATATTGTCCAAAAACGGCAAGCCGGTAACCGGTGCAGCAATTAGTAAGGATACATTGCTTGTAGGTCCTGGAGAAAAATATGTTGTAGCATTTAAGGCGGATAACCCAGGGGCGTGGGTCCAGCACTGCCACGAGCTGCACCATGCGTCGGCAGGGATGATGCAGAAAGTAATATATGAGAACTTCAAATCTAATTATACTCCCGATCCAAATAACAGATTAAATAAGCCGGAATAAAGAAAAAGTGCCGTGTGGTAATATATGCTACACAGCACTTTTTAAAATAAATAGAGTAAATCTTCATAATATCTACACATGAGGTATATATAATTTGCTTATAATAAGTCGGTTGGAGGTAATGATATGAATAATCACTGCCGGAAGGGTAGACTCCACAGCATTATAATGATTCTTTGCTGTGCTGCTCCTCTCCTTGTGCTTGCAATAATGTATTTCACTAAATTAAGAGGCACTGAAACGGGAAGCCTCTTAAGCTTTGCCGCTATTCTCATTTGCCCTCTTTCACACTTGGTACTAATACCTTTACTTATGGGGAGACGGCAAAAGAATAATAATGAGGGCAGTTCAGACTGTCATTAGTAGTTTATAACACGAGATGAGTCTCTAAAAATAATAGTAGATTTTATTTTTCTTCATAAAATCTACATATTTGTTTACTATACTAAATGCAACATAGTTTCAGATGGGAGGAAAAGAGTATGAGTAAAAATACAATGATAATTTTAGGTGTTGTAGCAGCAATAGTAGTTTTGGCGGTTGTAGGCGTGGCTATACATCATGCTATGAATCCTGCTGATATGCCTATGAAATAGTTTTATTCCGTACTTATACCTTTTATAATATATCTTTAACATAAGTTTAATATTTTTTAAATAGCCCCTTCTTATTATTTTATAAGTAGACTTCTTATTCAAAGGAGTCTATTTTTATTTGTGCGCCCAGCATGGGCGCAGTCTAAAGGGTGAAAGTCCCTAACACGCCCTAGTAGTGGGAAGTGTATAGCCGAGGGCAAGGGTGTCCATTGCGAGATGGAATCTGAAGGAAGCCGGATGGCGAATCTCTAGTCTGACGTACAGAAATCACATAAGGTATTATCTAAGGATAAGGCTGCAAATCAAGTTGAAATCCAATAACTACTCGGAATTAGTTAATATAAATGTGACAGATAGATGGAGAGAAAGATTGCGCACTTACCCGGGGAGGTCTCACGGACGTGTGAGGATATAAAATTCTAAGCATGGTTGAAATAAGATTTATCGTGAGAAGTCAGCAGAGGTCATAGTACCAGTGTAGTTGCAAATTCGCTGGGAAGGACTGAACTTTGGGAGATGAGAGTAAATGAATGGTACCAAAGACAAATTGAAAGACAGAAAACTTCATAATGAAGGCTATCTGCAAATGGTATCTGCGGAACAGAAAGAGTATGCGGAAGTGTCGGCTTGTCGGAGGATATCTGAAAACAACCTCATCATTACAGACTTGCAGACGGACAGTCTATTGGAACAGATATTGGACAGAAATAACCTGAATATAGCATATAAGAAGGTGAAATCCAATAAAGGGGTAGGCGGTGTCGATGGAATGAAGGTGGATGAACTTCTGCCTTATCTAAAAGAACACCAAAAGCAACTAATCCAACAGATAAGGGATGGAAAATATAAACCCAACCCAGTCCGAAGGGTAGAAATACCCAAAGAAGAAAAAGGCAAAGTAAGAGAATTGGGTATACCTACGGTGGTTGACCGAGTAATACAACAGGCAATCGCACAGATACTTTCTCCGATTTACGAGAAACAATTCTCAGAAAGTAGTTATGGCTTTCGACCAAACAGAGGAGCACACGACGCCCTCAAAGAATGCAAACATCTGGCGGATGAAGGTTATGTATATGTGGTGGATATGGACTTGGAGAGGTTCTTTGACACAGTATGTCAGAGCAAACTGATAGAGGTCTTATCCCAAACCATCAAAGATGGAAGAGTAATTTCACTGATACATAAATATCTAAACGCAGGGGTATTAAAGAAGGGCATCTTTGAGAAAACAGAAATCGGTGTTCCACAAGGAGGACCGTTAAGTCCATTGCTCAGCAATATAATGCTTAATGAACTGGAAAGGGAAATCGAACGCAGAGGGCATAAATCTGTTCGTTATGCAGATGATTGTATGATTCTGTGCAAAAGCAGAAGAAGTGCAATGAGAACCCTTGAGAATATCGTTCCTTTCATTGAAAGAAAACTGTTTCTGAAAGTAAATAGAACGAAAACAGAAGTAGCTCACATTAGTAAAGTCAAATATCTGGGATATACGTTCTACCGACACAAAGGTAAATGTAGATTCCGGATACATCCTAAAACTATAGCTAAGATGAAGAATCGTATTCGGGAACTAACAGCAAGAAGCAATGGTTGGGGAAATGAATACAGAACATTGAAGCTGACACAGTTTGTTAGAGGGTGGGTCAACTACTTCAAACACGCTGATATGAAGCAGTTACTTAATGAAATAGATGAATGGTTAAGGCACAGGATAAGAATGGTACTTTGGAAACAGTGGAAAAAAGTCAAGACGAAATTTGCAATGCTTAAGCATTATGGAATAAGTGAAGAAAAAGCATGGATTGTGGCAAACATGAGAAATGGTGACTACTATCTCTCAAACCACTATCTGGTCAATTTCGCACTAAACAACAAAACACTCCTTGATATGGGATTCCCATCACTCAAGGAGTGCTATCTAAAAGTCTGTGAAAACTAAAGAACCGCCGTATACGGAACCGTACGTACGGTGGTGTGAGAGGTCGGTGGGTAAAATAATTACTCACCTCCTACTCGATTTAAGGTATGATACTTTACTGTATCTAGTTTAATCAAGATAATTATGTTAAACATATAGTTTCTGTTGTTTTATGTACGTTAAATAGCAAAAAACAAATGCAATTCATAACTTTCATATATGATGTATACTTAAAATGGTATATAATTAATATGAACTTATACTAGTAAGAGAGAGGGGATCACGGTAATGCGATTTATTCATACTTGGTCGTACTCATGTGCAAACTATTTAATGCAACAGCTAAATGAAACTCATGAAAAGAGGCGGGTATATTACTATGGTTTTCAAATAGTCATAGGTGCACTTGTTAAAGGTGTTTTGCTAGTTACTGCTTCATTGATACTTCAAACTTTAATACCAACTTTAGTAGGCGTTGTCATTTTTGCAATCCTACGCAGTAGTGCTGGTGGATACCATATGGATACATATGGTAAATGTATTTTTACCTCTTTAGGGTTGTTTTTAATATTAGGTGCATTAACCCAATATACCTATAAGTTTTGGGATATTAGCTATGTTATTACGCTTATTATGTTATCCGTATTAATAGGTGTTTTAATTTCGCTGAAATGGGCGCCGGCGGATACGCCTAATAAACCTATTACAAAGATAGAGGAGATAAGAAAGTTCAGAAAACTTTCCATAGCGACAGTAATACTATGGGGAATTGCAGCTATGGTATTAATATATTTTAAGTATAATATGTATGCAATTGCTGGTTGCCTTGGGTTGCTACTCGAACTGTTTACTATTACTCCTGCGGGGAATAGTTTTTTTGATAAGATAAGTGGAAAAGTTGATCATATAAAAAATAATACTGACAAAGCTAAAGCCTGCTAGAAAGCAGGTTTTTTTAGTAGGGAGGTAACAGAACTTTTAGCTAAGATAATTATAAGGCTATAATTAAGTAAATTTACATCTATCATGTCCAATGAACTGAAACAATTGAATTTTATGCATATGTAAGTTTTATTCCTTTACAAAAACGCCCTAAAGTATTAAAATAAAAATCATGAAATTTTAAAAATCAAATCTTGCAAAAAGCTAGGAGAGTAACCAATAAGCTTATGGATAGAAATGAAATGATTAAAAAGATAATTGAGTTAAAGGAAAAAAGGAAGGCTGTAATTGTGGCCCATAATTATCAAATAGATAATGTACAAGAGATTGCAGATGTAGTAGGGGATTCATTTGCATTGAGCAAATACTGTGCTTCAAATGACGCTAAGGTAATAGTTTTTTGTGGTGTACATTTTATGGCAGAAAGTGCGAAAATATTATCGCCTGAAAAAACTGTACTATTGCCGGAAATTGATGCAGGTTGTCCGATGGCCGATATGGTGACTGCTGAAGCGCTAAGGGAAGAAAAAAAGAAATATCCTGGTGCTGCAGTTGTATGCTATATAAATTCTTCAGCGGAAGTAAAAGCTGAAACAGATATTTGTTGTACATCTTCAAATGCAATTAACGTAGTAAAGGCAGTTGAAGAAAAGGACGTAATGTTTGTGCCTGACATGAACTTAGGCAGTTATGTAGCAAAAATGGTTCCGGAAAAAAACGTTATTTTATGGAAGGGATTTTGCGTAACTCACCACAAAATTAAAACTGATGAAGTTAAAAAGATAAAGGAGCTACATCCTGATGCATTGCTTTTAGTACATCCGGAATGTAGGCCCGAGATAGTTGAGCTTGCAGATTTTGCTGGAAGCACTAAGCAGATAATCGATTTTGCTAATGAATCAAATAATAAAAAGTTTATAATCGGTACTGAGATGGGGGTTTTATACAAGCTTAAAAATAATAACCCCGATAAAACATTTTATCTAATGTCACAAGGGTTAGTTTGCCCCAATATGAAAAAGACAACTTTAAAAAGTGTATATGACTCATTAAATGAAATGAAGAACGTAATAGAACTTGATGAAGATATACGTATACGAGCAAAAAAATCTCTTGATAGAATGTTAGAGATTAAATAAAGATAAATTATTATTGTTATAAATATTAATTGGAAGTTACTCACAATGAAATAAACTACAATCCGCATTTATGAAATTATACTTCAATTATGATGAATTAGTACTACATTTAAAAGTAATTAAAGTAGTTATTAGCCCTTATGTTTGGTTGTTAAGGCAAATAGATTATACGAAAGAAGGGCCATTATTTGAATAATCTCAGATATTTAATAGATTTCGATACTGACAAAGTTGAACATGAGTATTGTGATGTTCTTATTATAGGAAGCGGCATTGCGGGGGTTTATACTGCGTTAGAGATTCCTGAAGAATACAACGTAGTTATTATTACAAAGGACTGTATTGATATAAGTAATTCAGTGCTTGCCCAGGGCGGTATAGCCGTATCTCTAGACGAGGGTGATTCTCCAGAGCTGCATTTTAAAGATACAATTTATGCTGGTGCTGGACTATGTGATGAACAGAGCGTATGGGTGCTTGTAAACGAGGCCGCCGCAAATATTGATTGTTTATGTAATTTTGGTGTTCAATTTGATAAGAAAAGTAACGAAGAGTTGTCTCTAACCCGTGAGGGTGCACATAGTAAGAATAGGATTATACATGCGGGTGATACAACAGGGAAAGAAGTATGTGATAAACTGATATCTGTAGTTGAGACACGTAAGAACATAAAAATAAAAGAGAGGAACTTTGCGCTAGACCTATTGACTGAGAGTGGTGTATGCAAAGGAGTCCTTGCATATGATGAAACAAAATCAGTTGTAAAAGTATATATATCTGATTTTGTTGTATGTGCTACCGGGGGATTCGGACAGCTCTATGAAAATACCACAAACCCTGAAATAGCAACAGGCGATGGCACTGCTTTGGCGTATAGGGCAGGCTGTGAATTAATGGATATGGAATTTATACAATTCCATCCAACGGTGTTATACCATACAGAGAATAAAAGCTTCTTAATATCTGAGGCGGTTAGAGGTGAAGGAGCATTACTCAAGAATATAAATGGTGAACGCTTTATGCCTAGGTACCACGAACTCAATGAATTGGCTCCTAGGGATATAGTTTCAAGAGCTATATTTGAAGAAATGAAAAGAACAAAGTCAAGCCATGTATATCTGGATATTACTTTTAAGGGAAAAGAGTATTTGGAGAATAGGTTTCCCAATATTTACAAAACCTGTTTAAGCTATGGTATAGATATATCTAAGGATTATATTCCTGTAGCTCCTGCTGAGCATTACTGCATGGGAGGAATAAGGACTGATATTAGCGGAAGGACAAACATATCAGGGTTCTATGCCTGTGGAGAGGCTGCCTGTAATGGAATACATGGAGCCAATAGACTGGCTAGTAATTCTCTATTAGAAGGTCTGGTTTTTGGGCAGAGGATAGGAAATGAAGTTTCAAATCTATTAAGAAATGGTCCAGCCAAAAAGTCCGGATTAATGATGAAGTTTGTATCGAATAATATTACTAAGGCTATTGATAGAGAAGTAATAAGAGAAAATCTAAAAAAGATAATGACTAAAAATGTAGGAATTGTTAGGGATAGGGAAAGCCTCATATATGCTTTGGAACAAGTCGATGAATACAATAAAACAATAGAAAACATGAAAAATGAAAGTATTAGGGATTATGAACTCCAAAATCTGGTTTTAATATCGAAACTTGTGATAGAGTCGGCGCTCGAAAGAGAGGAAAGCAGAGGAGCACATTTTCGTTCAGACTTTGATAAAACCGATGATATAGAATGGAGAAGGAATATAGTAAAGAAGAGAGGAACACTTAATGCTTGATAGTTTTTTAGTTGATAATATACTAATGAACTCACTAAGAGAAGATATGCCAATGGGTGATATAACTACAGATAATCTTATTAGTAGTACCACAGTATCTAAAGCAAAGTTTATTGCAAAGGATGCAGGCATAATTGCCGGACTAGATATTGCTGAAAGAGTATTTAAGTTGCTTGATGGAGAGATAAAGTTCAAAAAGTATGTTGAAGACGGAGCATTAGTCAATAAAGGTGATACTATTGCGGAAGTTGAGGGTAATTCCAGAGTACTGTTAAAGTCTGAAAGGACTGCTCTTAATTTACTGCAAAGGCTTTCGGGGATTGCTACTAAAACATATTCTTTTTGTGAAAAAGTAAAGGACTTACCTGTTAAAATAGCTGATACCAGAAAAACTACTCCGGGGTTGAGGGTATTGGAAAAGTATGCAGTTAAAATAGGTGGTGGATCCAACCACAGATTTTCATTATCTGACGGGGTATTAATTAAGGATAACCACATAAAGGCTGCAGGTGGTATAAAAAATGCAGTTGAAGCCTCTAGAAAAAATATACCCCATACAGCCAAAATTGAAGTAGAAACGGAATCATTAGAGCAGGTAAAAGAAGCATTAGAATGTGGTGCAGATATTATTATGCTGGATAATATGAGCCTAGAAATGATGAGAGAAGCGGTAGACATTATATCAAAGCGTGCATTAGTTGAAGCTTCCGGTAATGTAAGTATAGATACGGTGACTGATATTGCTAGCACCGGTGTGGATATTATATCTGTAGGTTCCATAACTCACTCGGTAAATGCATTTGATATAAGCCTAAGGTTTGAGTAAATACCACAATTAGCCACTAACCTGATAATTATTACCATTATAATAATAGCTTATACCTGTCTTGTGGATAAAAATATTGATTATCCACAGGCATATTAACATGTTACTAATAATTAAAGACACTAAAGTCGTGAAACCCGCTTACTGCAATAAGTACATCGTGTTAATAAGAAGTAAAAAGATATCCACAACTATGTGGATATCTTTTTACTTCTTCACAGAAGGATAGTACAAATCATTGTCTAGCATAGATTCTATTTTTTCAAATACTTTTTTATTGCTAAGTATACCTTTATGGTTTGCACCTTCAGCAATGCTTCCGTTCAGTATGTTATCTACGGTAAGGTTATTTTCCCCAACATTAAAAATTTCAGTCTTAATACCCCATTCATCTAGGCTAGCACTCTCAGGGCTTACAACTTCATCAAATTGTGCTGTTATATTACCAACCTGTATATAATTATTTAATCCCTTATTGATCATGCTGGGTAAAATTTTTGATAACAGCACATTTTCGGGTATAAGGTCCCTAATACCTTGGTCTGTAAAATAACTTGCACCAATTGAGGCCCATGGAGACCCTTTATGAGGTACTGAAATAAAAATTATCTTGCGAATATCATTTGATTTTATATATTCCTCACTACAGATATAATAGCGGGCTATTAGTCCACCCATACTATGAGCAACTATATCAAACTTTTGTATCTGCATGCCTTTTGCTAAATAGGACTGTTTTTGCTTCTCAAGGAAGCTACTGAGTTCTTTGGCTGCCATTACTACACCATTTTCGGATTTATAATCTATAGCGCTACCTTCAAATCCTTTATTTGAGAGGTACTCTTTCAAATTATCAAAAATATAGCCACTCGCTTGGTAACCGTGTACAAATATAATAGGATTACGCTTAAGCAGGAAGTTAACAGATGAAGTATACTGTGATTTGTATATTCCGGCTGTTATAGTTATTTTTGTATTATCACCCTCAACTATATTCTTGGCGTACTTAGGTGGAATGTAAGTAACGAGGTGCTCACCATATTTATCTGTCCTTAAATCTGAAGGGTATATGCTACCAATATTATTACTAGTATTAATAAATATGTGTGCTTTAGGGATAGGTGCTCCCGAGGAATTTCTCGCTTCTACACGCATTACAAGCTTATTTGATGGATCTAGGCCAAGGGACTTGACTGAAGGGTTTACTAAAGTTAAATTAATTCTCAAATCGTCTTTAGAGTAGAATTCATATTTTATATAACTTAATATGCTTTGTACAGGTAGTATAAAAATGAGCAGTCCGACAGCAATTAGAATAAATAAGTAGAATTTAATTTTTTCAAACATTTTTACCACGCCTTACTTTTAAAATAGTAAATATAATTATGAAAAATAAAGTTGATATGTATTAAGTATAAAGCTAGATTTTTCATTAAAATTATAACACTAATAAAATAATATACAATTAGTAAATAATACATTATAAAAACATTTACTGATACAAAGTTAAACTTGGTGATTTCAAGTTAAGCGACGAGTTGGAAGAAGTACTCTATGCATAACTGGTTAAAATTGCTTTTGAATTTGACTATCTATATAAATTTGAATATGAATTGTAATAAAAATACTTGCACTAAAGCGGTTATTAGTAATTCATTCAGGGAAATATAATACTCGAAAAGAGTGTACCGCAAATATTATTTATATATAACTATTATTTAGTTATAGTTTGTCATCTGGATAATTACTCTAAATAGTAAATTTTGTTGTTATGCTATAACCGAATAAAAAGTGATATATATAAAAATATTAATAATGAAAATCTAAGGTGGTACAATGAGAGGAGGATTATTATGAAAGTAAGAGATATAATGACAAAAAACGTGGCATATACAAATCCTATGGCCACACTTACAGAGGTTGCGCAATTAATGCAAAAGCATAATGTTGGTACTATTCCTGTTTGTGATCAGAGTGGTGTAGTTGGGGTAGTTACCGATAGGGATATCGTTGTAAGGAATGTGGCTCATGGAAATAACCCACAGAATACTCCTGTTAAAGATGTTATGACATCTTCGGTAGCAACTGCAACACCTGATATGGATGTAAGCGATGTTTCAAAGATAATGTCTGCAAATCAAATAAGAAGGGTACCTGTAGTAGAAAATAATAAACTTGTTGGTATACTTGCGATTGGGGATATAGCAACTGACTCTAGGTTTGATACTGAAGCTTCTGAAGCACTGACAGAAATATCTAAACCCTCAAACCCTCAAATGCTGCCAAAGGCTTAATTTAAAATGTGGTGGGTGTTAGCTACAGAATACATAGCATAAACACCCATCACTTTTATCATACTATTTCTAAAAGATTAATAATAGAATCTGACAAACTTGATTGAATAGAGATCGCAGAGAAGTAAATCGTCGGTTTCGGCTTCACGTAGAATTATATAGCTTGCACCGACAGCCATGAGAGTACCATCTCTATCGGTAAGCATATCTGTACCTATAAGGAATTCTACCTTTACTCTTCTACCAATCTGAGTCTTTAAGTACCCTGGTGTATAAAGCACATCCTGAACTGTTTGAGGAGCTACTTCTGCTTCTACAGGTACAACTGGAGGTGGTGGGGTTACATTCGCTCCAGCTGGAAGACCGGTTGGTAATGTAGTTCCTATTGGTGCGGCCGGATACATAGGTAGCGATTGCATAGAAGGGTAAGCAGGCATTAAAGTTCCAGCAGGATATACCGGTTGCATTCCTGAATTTCCTTGTCTATAATAATCTCCCGAACAAGGAAAACCAAAACAATTACTCATAATTAAAGACCTCCTAATAATAAAGTTTCACTTCAAGCCAATTCCTTGGCGTTAAGATTTAATAAATACTAAGTCTTATAGTACAGGGATGTTGGGGTATAAAAACAGTGCTGCGCTACTCTGTTGAACAAGCTGCCTGACCCGTTTCTTGGGAATACTCTGGCGCAAGTAGGCATAAAAGGGTTGTAATACCATAGGCATTCAGCTATGCCGGATAACTTATTGCCGGCTAAAGCCCAATCGGCAATTCGATAGTGGATTTCTTCGGGGGGGGTTGCCCATATAGTCTGGGGATTAACCTCACCGTATACCGTAGACATCAGGCATGTAAATTCACCGGGTTCGTTTATTACTTTTCTAAGGTCACCCTGGCCTGTTCTCAGATATTGGCCTGATGATACATGCACTCTATTCATTATTACTGTAGCAACTGCCTTCATACCATTTTCACCTTCGCCGCCTGCCTCACATTTTAAAAGGCGCGCAAATAATTCTCTTGCGGAAAATGCCATAAAATCACCTTGTCTTCTATTAGTTATTTAAATGTTGTAGTACTACTATATAAGACTTTTTTGCAGCCCTGATTGTATAGCAAATCTGGTTGCAGCGCTAAGGGTTGAACTATTTAGTTTTTATAAACTCTATAGAGATAATCGTAGTAGTAGGTTAGTGCACATTCCTATAACAAATTTCGCTATACTAGTAACAGTATATTAACATAAGCATTGAATGGTAACTGATTTGAAAAAAATATCAATAAATTACCGCATATTTAAATAAGAAAAATGAGCAAAATATTAATGGCGCTAAAGATAATGGGTTTTTAATTCATTATCAACAAATTTAATCCGGTACGAAACCGGGCAAAGGAGGCATGAGCTGTGAGTAGACGAAGAGGGATAATGTCTGATACGTTAAAAGCGGAGATAGCAAAGGAGCTTGGAGTCTATAACACGGTTGCAACTGAAGGTTGGGGTTCTGTCACATCAAGGGACTGCGGTAATATAGTCAAAAAGGCTATAGAAATGGCTGAAAGAAATCTCAACGGAAGGTAGACTTGCCTATTAGCGCAACAAAAGCCGGCTTTATGCCGGCTTTTGTTCTATACAATATAAAATTACTCTTCATAATATCTTTACCTTTAAAGGACAAATTTCAAGGATTGCATGGGTAGTAGTTATTATGTGTACATATCTAACGGGGAAATAGAAGTCTGCAATTTCACAACCTTCTATATAAAGATAAAAAAGTATTTGCTTATCTGAGAGCATTGCTGTATAATGCATTTAGCTTAATTTTGCTCATTGTTTCAATTCTGTTACAATTTCTTTACACTTAAATTCACTATGTTGACTCTCAAAAATTGCGATGGTATAATAATTTTGAATTCAAGATAGGTAAAGAACGCCAGTCTTGAGCAGTAAGCAATAAAGGGTTGAGTTATAAATAAAAAGGGTGAGGCGTAACTCCGCTCTTAATATTAAAGTCTTCATCCAAAAAAACAAGGAGGATTTGAGAGTATGAGGAATCTCAAAAAGTTTATGGCAGTAGTCGTAGCAGTTGCTATAATGGTAACAGCAATGGTTCCTGCATTTGCAGCTGAGTCTTTCAACTTCGAAGACGAAGCTAACGCGTTAAACAAATTGGGTCTATATGCAGGAACAAGCACTGATTCATTTAACCCTGCATTGGATCAGGCTCTTACAAGAGAAGCTGGTATAGTTCTCTTAGTAGCAATGTTTGGATTAACAGAAGACGCTAAAAACATGTCAGCTGAAGAAGTTGACGAAGCTCTTGCAAAATACACTGATAAAGATCAGGTATCAAGCTGGGCTAAAAATGCAGTTGCATACACAATTGCTAATGGTTAT
Organism: Clostridia bacterium; assembly: GCA_026416815.1. Lineage (GTDB taxonomy): Bacteria > Bacillota > Clostridia > Acetivibrionales > DSM-2933 > SKW257. Next base: position 44,050 of record JAOAEJ010000064.1, read on the forward strand.
GTAGGTGGAACATCAAAGACTACAATCGGTCCTAAAGCTCCACTTCTCGGTAAACAATTAGCAACTATAATACTCAACCGTTTAGGATATGCTCCTAAATATGATGTTGCAGCTGGTCAGTTAGCTGGAGTAAGCGGATTAGGCGCTGAATACGCAACACTCTTCAATAGCAAATCATTAGTAAGAGATGACGCAGTAGGTATCTTCTACGGTACATTAACTGCTAAATTCGCTACTGAAAATGAAACTGTTATCGAAAAGTTAATTGCAGCTGATCCTACTAAACTTCCAATAGCTGAAGAAATTGGAGTAGTAGCTCCTGCAGCTACAATCAAATCAGTAGCAGCTGTTGCAGATGTTGCAGCAACTGTTGGTGATGATGTAAAAGCTAAACTTCCTAAAGAAGTAGACGCAACTTACAGCGATAGCAAAACTGCTAAAGTAGCAGTTGAGTGGGATGTAAAAGCAGTAGACGCTACTAAAGCTGGAACTTACGAAGCTACAGGTACAATCAAAGGCTTCGCAGCTGGCGTAAAAGCAAAAGTAGTAGTTTCTGAATTAGCTCTTGCTGTTGATAGCGTATCAACTAACAACCTTAAAGAAGTAGTTGTTAAATTCAACAAAACTGTTGACGCTGATAAAGCAGCAACTGTAGGTAACTACACAGTTAAAGTTGGTTCAACTGATAAAGGTGTTGCTAAAGCTACAGTAGCAGCTGACAAATTGTCAGTAACATTAACATTAACAGCAAATGTTGCTCAACAGGATAAAGTAGACGTAACTGTTAAGAAGGATATCGGATTAGCAGCTGACGTTACTAAGTCAATAGACAGTGTAATTGATACTACACTCCCTGTTGCAGAATCAATTAAATTAACAGGACCTAACACAATGGAAGTAACTTTCAGCGAACCAGTTAAAGCTAGTTCAGCAGAAGTATTAGTTAACAACGGAATATATGGCGTAACTTCAGCAGTTTTATCCGCTGATTTTAGAACATTAACTGTAACTTTAAGCGCAAGCACATTAACAAATGGAACCTACAGCGTTAAAGTAAGCGGTTATGCAGACTACGCTAACTTCACAGCAATGTCTAAGACATTTGATGTAGTATATGCTAAAGATACTACTGCTCCTACAGTTGAGTTAGTATCTGCTACGCAGAAAGAAGTAAAAGTTAAGTTTAATAAAGAAGTTAAGTTCAGCAATAATAATGTTATTAACACTGCAAACGGTGGTGCTGCGTACTTCTATCAGACTTACACTGCATGGAAACCATATACAGTAACTACTTCTGATAACAAGGAATTTACATTAAGCTTCGACGATAGTAATCCATCAACAGTAGACCCAATCTTACCTGAAGGTAATGTTGTAATAACAGTATTAAAAGAAGCAGTAACTGATAAGAAAGTTGTTGACCTCTGGGGTAATGCAATGGCAGCAGACGCTAAACTGACTGCTACAATTTCAGCTGACAAAGAAGCTCCTACAGTAGCAAAAGTAGAAGCAACTGCTGAAGACAAAATTGAAGTTACATTCTCAGAAGATGTAGACACTGTACAGGCAAACTACACAATCAAAGATTCAGCAGCAAAAGCTATAACTCAGACAATTTCAGCATTCAACTATGTGGCTGCTGATAAGAAAACTACAATAACATTATCATCTAAGCTTGCTGGTGGTGTGTACACTATCGAAGTTAAAGATGTAGCTGACAAGTCTTTGGCTGGTAACAAAATAGTTACTGTAACTAAAGAATTCTCAGTAACTGACAAAACTGCTCCTACAGTTTCATCAGCAGTATATGTAAACAACACTAGTGCAGATGACTATGTATATATAACTTATAGCGAAGCTATGGCAACTACAGGTACAGGTTCAATTATTGATAAGAATAACTACAGATTAAACGGTGCATTCTTAGCAGATGCAGCAAAAGTTGAATTGTTCGGAACTGATAACAAAAAAGTTAAAGTAACACTTCCAGACGGTACAAACTTTGCAACTGCAACACTGACAGTAGGTAGAGTATCTGATACAACTGGTAACTTCATAGTAGCATTCCAGACAAATGCAGCATTAGACGCTGACGCAGCTCCAAAAGTAACAGCTGTAAATGTTGTAGATAAGAATAAAGTTGAAATAGTTGTTGACAAGATATTGACAACAGTTTCAGCTGACGGATTTACAGTAACTAATGGTGCATATGGTCCTGCAACACTTGCTGCAATATCCTTCACAACTGATACTACAGCTGGTACAACTACAGTAGTAGGTACCCTCAAAGCTGATGTATCTCTCGCTGGTGCTTCTTCAAGCATTGCAGGTATGGCATTAACAGTAGTAGCTGATAAGATTAAATCTGAAACAGGTAAAGCTATGGATTCTGGATTATTAAGTGTAGTATTCACTGATAAGTACGCTCCAAGCTTCAGTGCAATCGCTAAGGGTGCTTCTGGTTCAGAAAGATTCACAATCACATTTGATGAAAATGTAACAGCAGACAATGGATTGGCAGCTACTGAATTGGTTATAGTTGATAAGGACGGTAAGACTCTTACAGCTATAAACGATTACACAGTATCAGTATCTGGTGCTAATGTGACTGTAACATTAACTAAAGATGGTTATACTGGTAAAGTTACAGTATCTACTAAAGACACTGTAAACTATATCAAAGATATAAACAACAATGTAATCAACAAGTTCTCCGCTAAGGAAGTAACTCTTGACTAATTACTAGTCTAAAAAAAGAACCTAGGCATAAAGCCTAGGTTCTTTTTTGTGTTCTTTAACATTTATAGTAAAGAAAAGTGAGGATAGTAATACCTAAATAATGATTTGTTTGAATTAACTGTTATTGACCTTCAACAAAAATTAGTGTACACTCGTATTGTTCGGATAATGAACAAATAGATTAAACGCAGGATATATATAACATCATTTCAATTAGCTTTTACTTCTACAGCATCAACATGATATGAAAAGTAAGAGAAATAGACAAAAACTTTTAAAAGTTTTGTATTTTGTTGTATTATTTTAGGAGAGAATGTTATAATGGAAAGCGAAATTCAAGTTTTGCTTAATATAGGAAAAGAAAAGGCTACTCAGAGGCTTATAGCCGAAAAGACTGGGATGTCTCTTGGAAGTGTAAATGAGGCTATTAAAAGGTTAGTAAAGACCGGGTTTCTTGAGATAGAGAAAATTAGTACACGAAGTACTAAATATAATCTAACCCCAAAAGGTTTAATAGAGAAATATAAAGTACTACACAAGCATATAGTTGATTCATTTAGATATACCACATCAATTAATGAGAAAATAGAAGCTTTTATAAATAGTAATTTAAATGGGGAAGAAAGTAAAATAGTTTTATTCGGTGAGCAGGACGAAATTCTTTCCTTGCTAAAAAGTAAGCTTATAGGTAATAAAATTTTATTTGAACATATAGACTCTATTGATAACCTGATTGAGATTTTAGATAGTAATTCAAATAATGCAACAGGGACAGATAGTAAGTTTATTATTATTGTCTGGCAGCATCAGTATGTAGAGCTTTTAGAAATAGAGAATATTAGACCCTTAAATCTATTAAATGAATTATAGTGAGTTTACTAATAAGAAATAGTAAAGGTGGGTAAGGTCTTGTCAAATATAAAGGGAAGTCAAGAATATACTTCAAAAACGAGGAATGGGGTACAGTCTAAGAAAAAAAATATAAATACTAAGACATCTAAAGGGAAAGAAGCTAACGCAAAAGTATTAAAAATCTTTAAAGTATTAATATTAATAGCTCTTATGGTAGTAGTTTTTTATCCTCCATATTTTAGAGGATTGTACTTTGAGACTGAGCAACTTTCAACAGAAATATTTATTTTCTGTATATTTATAGCTTTTTGGATATATAAGTTTTTAACAAGAGACAAGCGTTTTATAGAAACACCATTAGATTATGCTGCGCTTGGATTAGTAGGGGTATATTCTATAACAATCTTTACAGCTGTGAGCACCAGAATGGCAATTTCAGAATGGTTAAAATATTGCATGTATTTCGCAATGTTTTTTATGTTATCAAAACTAATCGACTCATATAAGCTAAAAATATTAGCTTTATGGACGATTGTAGCTTCAGCACTAGGTGTATCAATTTTGGGCATAGACGGTGCTGCAGGAGAACATGTTTCTACTGCACTTAATGGGGTATTTGAGCTGCTTGGTTTTAGTAATAAAGTGTTTTTTGGTTTATTTGAAAACAATACTATACACTCTACTTTACAATATCCAAACGCTTTAGCAGCATATCTTGGTTGTGCTTATTTTGTGGTTTTAGGATTAATGGTAGTAACTCAAAGGATTTGGAGCAGGGCGGTAGCAGGCGCAGTTGGATTTATTGTACTAATAACATGTATATTTACCCAGAGTATAGGCGCTCTCATAACTATATCTATTTGTGGAATTATATTGCTGATTGTACTTCCAGCTGGTAGCCGATTGAGAAGTATTATATACGCAAGTGCATTGATAATACCGACTTTAATAATATTAATTTTTTCAGATGCAATGGCAGTGTTAGCAACTAGAAACAGCTTGAAGATATGGACATTAGTGATTGGTGGAGCTACACTTTCCTTTTTATTAGCTTTGGTATGTAGCCATGTAGCTACATGGGCTGAGAAGGTAGATCGAAAAGTATACATTTACTTGACTGGATTTAGTACTTTAGCCTCAATTGTAGCAGTAGTAGTTCTGTTAAATCTACATGCTCCGCTGGAGATTGCACATAGTGGACTGAACTCAGAAGCTCCTGTTGTATCACAAAAAAATATAGTGTTGGATTCAGGTAAAAGTTATAAACTCCAGGTAGAGGTAGAAGCAACTGGTACTGTTAGTAGGTCTGATGTATACACTGTAAGTATTTACAACAAATCAGCTAAGGACTTATTACTTAATACATCTACCACTCTAGCTACACTTACAGGTAATGTAACTAAGGGTATTGTAAAAAAGGAAATAAGCTTTAAGGTTCCAACTGATAGTAGATTAGTAAACATAAACTTCATGAATATGTATAAAGGAAGTGTATGTAAATTTTATAGTGCAAGCTTAGTAGATGCAGAAACTGGTAAGGTAGTAAAAGAGATAGTACTGCAGTATAAATATTTACCTGAATTCATAACAGCGAAATTTGAAGAATTCAAGGGTTCTAATAGTAGCATTACAAGAGAAATATTTTATAAAGATGGTTTGAAGATTTTTAAGGATTATTGGTTGTTAGGCGCAGGAGGAGGAGCGTGGCAGCTACTCTATAACTCATACCAATCACACCCATATGTCAGCAATCAGGCACATAATTATTACCTTCAAGTGGGTATAGAAACGGGTATTCTAGGCGTTTTAATTGTAGTGTTTTTAATTTTAACTATAGTTTTTATGTATCTACGTGAATATGGCTTTAAAAATAGTAATGAAAATAACAAAGAAAGATATTTACAAGGAATAGTTTGCACTGCAATATTATCACTATTATTACATTCAGTAATTGATTTTGACCTTTCGCTTTCTGCAATAGCATTACTTTTATGGACTCTTATAGGGATATTTAACTCAAGATATATGATTGATATTGAGAGAACTCCGGTAGCTCATAAATTTTTGTTCATAAATAAATTATTATTTTCTATAGATAAAGCAGTGAGGAAAGTTAAGATTATAAGATTACCACCTTTAGTAGCAGTTATTATAATGGGTATTCTGCTTATAGTACCTTCGATGCTTGCAATCTCAGGCAATTATGCAAAAAAAGCGGTAGAAGCAGCAAAAAAGAGTGATTTGAGTTTAGCAACACAATATATGAAAAAAGCTACTGAATTAGACTCATTTAAACCTCAGTATAAAATTGATTATGCTAATCTGCTTATATTAGGCAAGGAAGTCTCAAATGAGGAGATAGTTGCCGCCGATAAAGAGGTTGAAAGTGCAAGTAAGATAGGGAGATATTATTCAGATGTAACAGCAAAAGTTGGAGAGTATAATCTTAGAAGAGGAAAAATAGAAGAGGCACTGGGCTTTGTTGACCGTAGTGTACTGCTAAAGCCACTGGAGCCAACCATGTGGCATCAAAAAGCCAATATTTATATGCAAGTTGTCATTTATTATTTCAATAATGGTGATTACAAAAGTGCGGAAAAATATCTTGATAGAGCTCTAACTATGATTAGTGAGGCAAAGAGAATAAATAAAGGAAACTTAAATCCATTTGTATTTAATACAGCGACCATGGAGCTTCTAGAAAAGCTATCATATATTAAGGATAGTCTTAGTGCGAAGAAAGAGCTGGATATTGATAAGGTAATTTTTTACGGTATACCGGATATAGATACCGACTTGGATGGCATTAATGACCAGATGCAGGATTATAATTTGGCTAATGTTAAGCTCAAAACTGAGGATAACATACTGATGGCAGAAAACAATGTGACAGAAGAACCGCAATTTATTAAAACTAGAGCATTAAAACTTAATCCTAACAAAAATTATAGGATAAGTGTCGAAGTTGCTAATAGTGAAGGTAGTGAAGGTATTCCTTTTAAAATAGATGGAATTTCATCCAGTGGCGGTACGCTTAAACATGTTAAGGATAACTTATTTACAGCACAATTATCCACTAATTTTAGCGGGATAAGTGATAAAAATGCATTGATGTTAGGTATCGTTGGACGGAAAGAGATTAAAAAAATAATTTTTTTACAAGAATAAATCAAAATTATGAAACTTAGCAATTAGGAATAAAGGTAAATAATCGCTGTCTGTAATATAGGTTATGAAATAATTAAAGAAAATTTATAGGAGTAGTGAAGCAAATATGATTCCATTAATTGATTTAAAGATGCAGTATTCTTTAATTAAAAACGAAATTGATAAATCGGTATTAGATGTAATGGAAAGCTCACAATATATTATGGGTAAGAAAGTACTTGAGCTTGAACAAAAGATAGCAGAATATATAGGCGTTAAATATGCTATATCATGTGCAAATGGAACTGATGCATTGGTCTTATCTTTAAAGGCATGCGGAATAGGCAGGGATGATGAGGTTATAACAACTCCTTTTACCTTTTTTGCTACTGCAGAGGCTATTTCGAGGGTAGGTGCAACTCCCGTATTTATTGATGTCAATCCAGAAACCTTTAATATGGATGTAAACCTTATCGAAAAGAAGATAACGGATAAAACTAAAGCAATAATGCCGGTGCATATTTTCGGCCAGCCTGTTGAAATGTATGAGGTCAATAAAATAGCGAAGAAGTATAATTTGCGTGTAATAGAAGATGCCTGCCAAGCCATAGGAGCAGATTATAAAGGTAAAAGAGTTGGTTCACTAGGGGATATTGGGTGTTTTTCCTTCTTTCCAACAAAAAATTTGGGGTGCTTTGGCGATGGAGGAATAATAACAACAAATGACGATAATTTAGCTATTATCTTAAAAGCTTTGCGGGTACACGGTAGCGGAAAGGCAGGGCAAAAAGCTCATGAAATTTTGTATGGAGATTTGGAAAAAGAGATAATAGATGATACGGGTGGAAGCGTAGCATATGACAAGTCAAAATACTATAACTACATTATAGGGTACAACTCTAGATTAGACGAAATGCAGGCTGCTATTTTGTTAGTAAAACTCAAATATCTTGATGATTGGAATAATAAAAGGGCTACAATAGCCCAGCGCTATATAAAGGGATTATCAGGTACAGCATTGACTTCACAAAAAATTATAGACGATGTAAAAAGCGTATACCACCTTTATATTATTAAGTCTGAAAACAGGACAAGCTTAACTTCATTCCTTAATGAAAAAGGAATATCAACAGGGATTTATTACCCTGTACCATTGCACTTACAAAAAGCGTATAAATCGTTAGGGTATAGATATGGTGATTTACCGGTAGCAGAATATTTATCGGACAGAACTTTTGCAATACCGGCATATCCGGAATTAACCAAGGAACAAGTAGAATATATCATAGATTCAATATTAAGTTTTAAGGAGTAGCACTATTGTGGATAAAAAATACTATATACATGAATCCAGTTATATAGACGAGCCATGTGAGATTGGGGATGGAACCCGAGTATGGCATTTTTCACATATTATGAGTAATTGTAAGATAGGTAAGGATTGCAATATTGGTCAAAATGTTGTTATTTCTCCTGATGTTATCATCGGGAATAACGTTAAGATTCAAAATAACGTTTCTGTGTATACAGGTGTAATATGTGAAGATGACGTGTTTCTTGGACCATCGTGTGTTTTTACAAATGTAATTAATCCTAGAAGTCATGTTAACCGTAGGGGGGAATATAGAAAGACGGTAGTAAAGAAAGGTGCAACTATTGGAGCGAACTCTACGATTGTATGTGGATATGATATTGGAAAATATGCATTTGTAGGAGCAGGAGCTGTTGTAACAAAAAGTATTCCCGACTATGCACTGGTAGTGGGTAATCCTGCACGGATAAAAGGTTGGGTTTGTAAATGTGGAGAGAAACTGTTATTTGACAATAGTGGAGAGGCATCATGTAAGGTTTGTAATGAAAAATATAGTAAAGAAAATGAAGTTGTTACTAATGTTGATATAAAGGGGAGTAGATGAATTTGGGCGGAAAGATAAAGTTTGGGTTAGTCGGATGTGGAAGGATATCATATAAGCATATTGAAGCACTTGCCTCTTTTCATAATGATGCTGAATTGATATGTGTATGTGATATTGTTAGAGAAAGGGCAAGTAAAAAAGCTGAAGAGTATATAGAATATCTTAACAAACAAGGTGTAGGGCATAAGGTGGAAACGCCAACTATTTATACTGACATTGATGAAATGCTTAAGATGGAAAAAATCGATGCTATCTCGATTTGTACACCTAGTGGCTTACACCCTGATCATGGTATTAAAGCAGCACAGGCAGGAGTCCACGTAATAACTGAAAAACCAATGGCTACTAACTTAAAAAAAGCAGATGAGCTAATAACGGTATGTGACGCTTCTAAGGTTAAGTTATTAGTTGTTAAGCAAAATAGATTAAATTCAACAATGCAGTTTTTAAAAAGAGCAGTAGATAAAGGGCGTTTTGGAAAGATATATATGCTTCTGGTAAATGTTTTGTGGGCAAGACCGCAAGAATATTATAACGAAGCGAAATGGAGAGGTACATGGGAATTTGACGGTGGTGCATTTAGCAACCAGGCAAGCCATTATATAGATTCTCTAGAGTGGTTAGGAGGCCCTGTAGAAAGTGTTACAGCTATTACAGGTACTCTCGCACGAAAGATAGAAACTGAGGACACCGGATCAGCAGTAATAAAATTTAGGAGTGGCGCAATAGGAAATATTAATGTTACTATGTTGACGTATCCTAAAAATTTTGAAGGAAGTATAACTATCGTAGGTGAAAAAGGCATAGCGAAAATTGGTGGAGTTGCTTTAAATAAAATTGAAAAGTGGGAGTTTGCTGATGGCGATGATGATGATGAGTTCATAAGCAAAGCCAATTATGAGCCACCAAATATTTATGGATTTGGGCATACAGGCTATTATGAAAATGTTCTTAAAGTATTAAGAAATGGGGCAGACCCTAACACTGATGGACGTGAGGGCAGGAAATCCTTAGAACTTATAATGGGTATATATAAGTCTTCACGAGAAGGCAAAACAATTTATTTACCTTTAGATTTATATTAGAAATGGAGGCTTCCTATACATGAAAAACAGTCTTCTAAATAAAATTGAGAATAAAACAGCAGTAGTTGGTGTAATTGGTCTAGGCTATGTCGGATTGCCTCTTGCTGTAGAGAAAGCAAAGGCAGGCTATAATGTAATAGGGTTTGACATACAGGAAGAAAAAGTAAATATGGTCAATGAAGGCAAGAACTATATTGGAGACATAGTAGACAAAGACTTGGCGGATATTGTAAAGAAAGGAATGCTTAAAGCTACATCAGATTTTAGTTTTATTAAAGATGTAGATTGTGTGGCTATTTGTGTACCCACTCCTCTTGATAAATATCATCAACCTGACGTTTCCTATGTTGTCAACTCAACAAAAGATATATCAAAGTATATGCATAGGGGTATGCTGATAGTACTTGAGAGTACAACTTATCCAGGGACAACTGATGAAATTGTAAAACCAATACTTGAGGAGTCTGGGCTAAAATGCGGTGAAGATTTTTATCTAGCGTTTTCACCCGAAAGAGTAGACCCAGGGAATAAGCTTTATAATACAAAAAACACTCCTAAGGTAGTTGGCGGTATAACGAAAAATTGTACCGAAGTGGCAGCTGCATTATACAGGAATGTATTAGAAGGGGAAGTGTTTGAAGTATCTTCTCCTGCTGTTGCAGAAATGGAAAAAATTCTCGAAAATACGTTTAGGAATATTAATATAGCCTTGGCGAACGAAATGGCTGTGCTCTGTAATAGAATGGGGATCAATGTATGGGAAGTTATTGAAGCGGCGAAGTCCAAACCCTACGGATTTATGGCTTTTTACCCTGGACCTGGGATTGGGGGACATTGCATACCCATAGATCCATTTTACCTGACATGGAAAGCAAGAGAATATGATTATCATACAAGGCTTATAGAAATAGCTGGGGAAATAAATAACTATATGCCGGAGTTTGTTGTAGAGAGAGCTATGCGTATACTAAATAAACGCAAGATAGCACTTAATGGAGCTAAGGTATTGATTGTTGGAGTTGCTTATAAGCAAGATATTGATGATGTACGGGAAAGCCCTGCTTTAAAGGTCATAGAAAACTTTGAAAAAGAAGGCGCTATTATATCATACTGTGACCCATATATACCTAACTTTAAATATAAGGGTAAAGAGTACAGAAGTGCTGAGTTAAACCGGGATACGCTGATGGAAGCTGATATTGTTGTAATTACTACAATGCATACTTGTTATGATTATGATTTTATACAGGCGCACTCTGGTATAATATTTGATACTAAAAATGCAATGAAAAACGTAAAGGATAGGAGCAATATAGAGCTCTTATAATATGTAGCTAAACAAAGAAGATTTGCATTTATATGTCTAGAATTTGGGGTCTGAACTGTAGAAGTGTATTTTGTATAGGGAGTGGCAATTTTTTATGCAGTATATTAATAGATTTGCGGAGTATATAAAATTGAATAGCAGGATTACAGTATATTTAATATTTATTCAGGTTGTACTGTTGTATTTTATGCCAGCAATTCCAGCCTCATTAAATATTATAAATATAGTTTCTTATGTAACTTTTGCTTGTTTATCAGTAGCTGTTTTTTTCATTATATGCTTAAATTTTAGGAACATAAAAATTGAACGTATTAGCATTTTAATTTTGGCTTTTTTTACACTTAGTTTCATATCTGTTTATAATGTTATGCTAGGGAAAATACCTTTGAATGATTATATTAGGGGGTTAATACCATTTTGTTGGCTTATTTACTACTTCTTCTTTACTTCTTTATTCGGTAAGGAAGAGATAGAAAAGGTCATAAATTTGTTTTACTATGTATGTTTAGCGTTTTCAGTTACCATCATAGTTTATTACTTTATTTATGTAGCATTTAACCCTTATAGTAGAGTGACGTTTTATTATTTGAATTCGACTTTACCGTTCCCTATGTTTGCAACATTAATTGCTGTTTATAGGATTGCCACAAAGAGAAGGATATTAGACTATATACTTTTATTAATACATTTTACTGCAATAGTTTTTACTGAAACAAAAAGCTTATTACTTTGTACGATTGTAAGCTTAGTTTTACTCTTGACTAATACAAAGTTTGAATCAAGAGTGCAAAAGTTCAAATTTATTAGCTTTATTTTAGTAGCATTAATAGCTTATACATCTATTACATTCTTAGCTTTAGGTGTAGGAAAAAGGTGGGATAGTATTAATGTCAGCATACAAAAAGTATCTGTGGATGAAACATCAAATGATTTAGCAGTCCACAGCAGTGCGGGAAAAGCTACTAGTTACTTTAATACTGAAGATAAGGTACGAGGTGCTAATGCAAGCAATACTACTGCTAAGACAGTTGAAAATAAAAATAATAAACCCGTCGGGGCAGAACCTGCCAATAAAGGAAAAGATACTGGCACTAATAAAAATAACAGTAGCACAGTAGGTGAAGCTAGTAAAGGAAAAGATACGGCTGTTAGTATAGATGATAATAAAGCAACGAGTGAAGCTAATAAAGGAAAAGATACGGATGTTAGTATAAGTGATAACAAGGTGACGAATGAATCTAACAAAGCAGCTACCCCGGAATCAGATAAGAAGGAAAAAGTAAAGATAAATATAGAAGATAAAGATAAGGGTAGTATAAGTGCTAGGCTAAATGAATTTTCTATAGCCATAAAAGAGTTAAAAAATAATATATTGTTAGGAAACGGACTTGGATATAAGTATAATGCTGAAGCTCTAGGCTATGGAAGTGATAGGATTGCTTACATGCATAATATTATAGCATATTTCTTGCTGGATTTTGGGATAATGGGAGTTATATTTTTAGGTGTATTCCTTGTTGAGATATTTAAAGTATTTTTAAGGAATAGAAAATCTAGCTTAGTAAATATCCCAAAAGCAAACTATAATTCCTTAATTGCATGTCTAATACTAAGCTTTTTGGCATACACAAACTTTTTTGCTATGATAAGAAATATTCACTCTATATTTATTTTTATATTATTCTTATCCGCGCTTGTAATAATAAACAAGGAAGAGAAAGCTAATGAGAGACTCAAAGAAGATATGACATAAGTTGAAGTTGACTAGAAAAAGAAATAGTGGATACAAAATAATAAGGTTTAAGGTGAAATAGAATTGGGCGAGATTAACAATAAAAGGGTTACCATGCTACTAGTATTTGTTAGTATAGTTATGCAGTTACTTGGATTTTTGAGAGAAATTCTATTAGCATATTATTTTGGTGTATCAAGTATAGTGGATGCATATCAGGTAGCTGAGGTAGTACCGCTAATTATAACTCAGGTTTTTGTTTCTGCGTTCCCACTAGCATTAATTCCTATTATACTAGAATATAAAGCTAATAAGATCGGTGGGCGAGAAGGCGAAGAGGTTATCAGTTCTGCAATATTGGGAATAGGAACGATACTAGGTATTGCTACTATAGTAATGTTTCTTTTCCCTCAGATTTTTGTAAATTTGATAGGGCCAGGATTAAACAATGAAACAAAGATATTATCTATGTCACTAACCAGAATTTTGGCTCCAAATACATTTTTTCTTTCGTTATTTGCATTGGTTAATGCTGTTTTAGGGACGTACAAGAAGTTTGTTTTACCTGCATTATGTGGGCTGATTTTAAATACGTCGATTATTACAAGCTTAATATTGTTGTCAGGAAGACTTGGAATAAAGTCCGTCGCATACGGGTCGGCCTTTGCAGGAATAGTAATGTTCTTTTCTATGTTTATCTATCTAAACAATTTTAGAAAGGGCTTAATTAAAACTAGTTTATTTAATAAGAAATTACTACTTACTATAGTAAAAAGAGTGTTGCCAGTTATAATAGGCTCTGCTATGGTAAGTATAAACTATATAGTCGATAGAAGTATAGCCTCCTTATTAGGTATAGGTGCTATAGCAGCACTTACTTTCTCATATAAAATTGTGAATATGCCTATTAATGTTTTTGTTACTTCTATAACAAAAATAACATTTACTGATTTATCTATTTATGCTAGCCAGAATGATATAGATCAGGCAATGAAAAAATTTAATAATTCCTTAAAGTTAATATATGCTCTTATGGTACCTCTTAGCATGTTTTTAATTGTATTGCGTAGACCTATAACATCATTCATTTTTGGGAGAGGTCAATTTGACACAAGTGCAGTCCTAGTAACTTCGAGTTGCCTAGCTATATATAGCATAGGCTTATTTGCTATTGCTGCAAATACATTAATGTCTATGTTGTTTTATTCTACTCATAGGACTAAGGTGCCACTTAAGATTAGTATTATATCAATTATTATTGCGGCGTGCCTTAACATTACGCTCTCAAGATTTATGAGCTTATATGGTATAGCATTGGGTACATCGCTATCAGCTATAATTACTTTAATAATATGGTACTACCAAATTAACAGTAACTTTAAAGTCCAATTTTTAAAACCAGACTCAATTTTCGTTGTGAAAAATATTTTAGTTTCTGTTGTAACGGGATTGATAATAACAAGTGTTTTAAGTTTAGAGTTTATGAAAAACTTAGATAACTTCTTGATACTAGCTATAAACGGGTCTATAGGTGTTTCGTTTTTGGGTATATTTGGCTTTATATTTTTTAATAGAGAGTTTAATACTTTATTAAATGTTAATTTTTTAAAGAGGGGGCAGAGATGAATAGCATTTTTGAAATATCAAGGTACTTTAGAAAAGATAGTAGCTTAAGTTTTTGGCACTTACCTGTTACTAGTAATAGTGAAGTAAATTTTACAAAAGGAAAACTGGATAGATATTATATTGACTTTAGCAGAAAACTTGACTATGAAGCATATTTTGATGATAAAGGGGTCCCCATACTAAACTATTATGGTAATATAGGTAAAAAGTATAACCCTACCGCTATAGCTCAGTACGGCTTAGGCGCACTACAGCTATATATGCAGACTAATAATATAAAATATAAAAATATTTTAATAAATCAGGCAGATTGGCTTATAGAGAATTTTAAAATTAGGAATTCAGATGCAGGTGTGTGGGAATATGATTATGCTTCGGAAACCTATAATTTAGATAGCAAGTTGTGGGTTTCAGCAATTGCCCAAGGTTTAGGGATATCACTGCTTGTAAGGGTATATGTGCTGACAGGTGATTCAAAATACTTAGACGGCGCAAGTAAAGCTTTTAAAGCTTTTAGATATCATGTAAATGAAGGTGGAGTTATAAATTACGATGCTTCCGGAAATCTCTTCCTTGAAGAGGTTCCAACAAAAAAGGTATCAGGTATATTAGACGGATTTCTTTTTGCTATATTCGGCGTATATGATTATTACGTTATTACTGGGGATGCCGATGCACATGAGTTGTTTGAAAGTTCAGTTAATACTTTATCAAACAGGCTTCATGACTATGACATGAGGTTTTGGTCTAGGGCTGACTTATATATAGATAAACCTAAAATGATAGCTAGTACATTCTATCATAAGCTGCATGTATCCCAATTAAAAGCGCTATATGAGATTACAGGTAAAGAATTTATAAAATCTTATAGTGAAAAGTGGGATAAATGTTATAATAATATTTTCTATAGGTATTTGGCTATAGGGTATAAGGCTTATTTTAAAATATTCTATTATTAGTTTTAATTATGGATAAATAGGAGAGATATTTGTGTGTGGAATATGCGGAATGCTAAATTTTAATAGTAAACGAGTAGACGAAAATCTTCTTAATAAAATGACAGATATTATAAGTCATAGAGGCCCGGACGGTCGAGGGATATATGTAAATAACAGTGTGGGTCTGGGACATAGAAGGTTAAGCATAGTGGATTTAAGCACAGGTGCTCAACCTATGTTTAATGAAGACAACTCTGTGGTTATTGTATTTAATGGAGAAATCTATAATCATTTAGATTATAGGGAGGAGCTTATTAAAAAAGGCCATAGTTTTAAAACTCACTGTGATACAGAGATAATTATACACTTATATGAGGAGTACGGGAAAGATTGTGTTCATAAGCTTAATGGAATGTTTGCCTTTGCGATTTGGGATAGTAAAAAAGAAACACTTTTTATCGCGAGAGACAGGTTAGGAATAAAACCTATATATTATTATAGTGATCCAAATAGAGTAGTATTTGCTTCTGAAATAAAATCCATCTTGGAAGACAGCACTATAGAGAGGAAAGTGAACACAGAAGCAATTCATGATTATTTTAGTTTTGGGAATTTATATGGGGATAAAACATTCTTTCAGGGGATTAAATTACTGCAACCTGGACATTTGATGTTAGTTACTAACGGAAAAATCTATATGGAACAATATTGGGATATTGACTATTCCAAGGAAGCAGCAAAGATTGGTGAGCAAGATGAAGAAGTGTATTCTGAAAATCTTAGAGAATTGATAAAGGATTCGGTGAAACTAAGATTAATGAGCGATGTACCACTTGGAGCTTATTTAAGCGGGGGCCTAGACTCAAGTATTGTTACAGCAATAGCAAGCTCCTTGACAGATGGACAGTTACAAACTTTTTCAGGAGCTTTTAAAGATGGCAAGGATTATGATGAGACAGAGTTTGCAAGGATAGTTTCAGAAAAATATAATACTAAGCAGCATGAGATTTATCCAAATTCTAAAGACTTTAAGGATATCCTCCCTAGACTGTTATGGTACTTGGACGAGCCGAGAGTTGGTGCCGGCTCCTTTCCTCAATATTATGTATCTAAGCTGGCTTCTGAGAATGTAAAGGTAATATTAGGTGGACAAGGGGCGGATGAAGTATTTGCAGGCTACGCAAGGTTTTCGTTAGTATATTGGCAGCAAAATTTATTTAAATACCTGATCAATGCTATAAAAGCAAGGAGCAAGAGAAAAAGGCACCAGAGCGATGTTATCGGATCAAATATCACTAAACAGCTAGATAAAAGAAACGTTAGGTCTATTTTGAAGAACCTTAGAGTATTTTTAATGAGTTATAAAAGGCGCCACTACAATCAAATCAGCTTTCTTAAAAGTAAAGAAAAAAATAAACTATTTAGTGATAAGCTAAAGTCGGAGTTGAAAAATACAAGTACGCCGTGGGAACAGTATAAGAAATATGTAGAGGGTTGTAATGCTATAGAACCGTTAAACAAGCTTCTATACCTTGAGATAAAGACCTACTTACAGGGGCTTCTAATAATTGAGGATAAAATGAGTATGGCCTCAAGCATAGAATCAAGGGTTCCTCTAATTGACTATAGAATAGTTGAATACTCAGCACAGATACCTTCTAGGTTAAAGGTTAAAGGATTGACATCAAAATATATATTAAAGAAGTCAGTAGAAGATATATTACCTGAAGAAATTATTAATAGAAGAAAAATGGGATTTCCTGTTCCTATTGATAAGTGGTTTGGCGGCGAACTAAAAGAATATGTGTTTAGTATAATACTAAGTGAAAGAGCAAAGAAGAGGGGATACTTTGATTATAAATATATAGAAGATGTTTTGAATTTCAAAGAAAAAGTAGATAGAAGGTTTTGGGACAGATTTGTGTGGACATTACTTTGCTTTGAATTGTGGAACAGGATATTTATAGATAAAGTGCCTTTAGACAAAATATATGAGGATTAAAATATTTATTAAACTTGGGGATAACTGGGTTGAATTATTTTGCTCAGTAGTATTATAAAAATAAATTACAAAGAAAAAGGAGTAATAAAAATGAAAAAAAGTTTCCGTTTAATTTCTGCTCTATGTATTTTAATTTCATTAGCTATGGTAGCTACAGGCTGTAAGTCATCTGAAAAACCAGATATATCAAAAAATCCTAACACGCAACAATCTGATATAAAGAAATCAGAAGGTGATACACCAAAGACTACTGATGAATCGCCTGCTAAAGTGCAGGAAGGTTTTCAATATAAAGTTAAGACTGATGGGACAAGCATATTGAAGATTAATACCGGCAAAACTGAGTGGTTAAGGGTATACAAAGACTGGGTTTACTATACTGATGTTAATGATGGAGGTAAGCTTTATAAAATAAAATCAGATGGAAGTAGTAGGATAAAGCTTAATGAAGTTAAAAATGAATGGTTGAACATAGTAGGCGACTGGGTCTACTACACAAATGTTAGTGATGGAGGAAAACTCTATAAAACTAAGGTAGATGGAAGCGCCCATTTGAAAATTGGAGAATATGCCTGTGAATGGCTAAACATAGTAGGTGATTGGGCTTACTTTGCAAACCCTAATGATGGAGGAAAACTCTATAAGGCAAAGTTAGATGGATCGGGAATTATAAAGCTGAATGATGTTAAAAGTGAATGGATTAAGGTAGTCGGTGATTCAATCTATTATGCTAATATAAATGATGGCGGAAAGATTTACAAGATAGGAACTGACGGAAATAAAATACTAAAGATTAACGAAGCTAAAAGTGCATGGTTAAATATAGCTGGTGAGTGGGCTTATTTCTCCAACGCCGATGATGGCGGAAAACTATATAAAGTAAAATTAGACGGCACTGTTTTATTAAAAATTAGTGATGTTAATTTAGAATGGGGTAATATTTTAGGCGAGTGGATTTACTTTGTAAATGCTAATGATGGAGGCAAAATTTACAAAGTTAAACTGGATGGCTCTAGCTTGATAAAGTTAAATGACGTCAAATCAGAGTGGGTATATCCATCAGCTGATTGGGTTTTTTATACCGCTAATTAGAGTATAAGCATATTAGGAGCCTGACAGTATCGGAAACATTCCTCAATTAAATAACAGAGATAAATCACTTGCATAGCTTATTATTTTAGTTACTGTTTTAAGCTGTTTATTCAATAACTCCCTAGGCAGTGCATATAGGAAAAATGTACTGCCCTAAGGGAAACAATGTTATTTAAGTATTAAGTATTTTAATAGAATAATTATTAGAAGATTGCAGTGTTTTGGTTAGCGACTAAGTAGTTATTAGTAAGCCTATTTGTGCATAGTTGACTTCAAATTAAAATGTTGAAAATGTATTAAGAGTAGAATGATTAAATTGTTGTGGTATACCAAATTATGAAGGAGCTACTAACTGTGGAAAAGATAAAGAAGTGGGTTTACTTATTATGTATAGCAGCTATAGCTATTATAGTTCTATGTGCTTTTTCAAATAAGTTACTTTATAGCAATGCTATTAGATTTTCAGAAGATGCTCAGCACTGGATTATCAAATATGATGTTACGGGAGGAGAAGCAGAATACTGGATTAATAAAGTGCCTAAAAAAGCTGAAGATGGTAAAACCATTCAAATACTGCCTATGGTTAAGTATAAAGGGGTACCAGTTACAACTCTACCATATGTTCAAGGGGCAGCTGGATTAGTATCACCATCAGTTGGTATATTAGGATTTGATTGGGTTGGGGAGATTGAGCAAAAAGATTCCAGAAAAATAGTTATCAAATACTCAAATAAACTAAAAGACTCTTCTATAAAATTGGAATTTTCAAACGAAATACCTTTAGTAAAGATTATCACAAATCTATTAATCAAAAAAGATAGCAAGATTTATGTAAATTATGTATTATGGCAGGCTATAGGCGGAAAGTTTAACTTGAAAAATAGAGTCATTGCTCCTAAAGGAGAGAATGAATATTATGTAATAAATGGACAGGCTGAAGGGATACACTACTTTCCATCAAATGAGTACTGGATATTGCGAATGGGTGCAGAAGGCACTCAACATGAAAATGTAACTGTTGGGTTTGTTACAAAAGATAGTAGGTATCAAATGAAGCTAGATGATAATATCCATAAACCGCTCACGTGGGGACCTTGGGCTATGGGACAGGACTTGTATCTGAATACAAAGAGTGGGTTTGGGGCATATTTGGATGCGAAAAACAGGGCATTTGATGAAGTTCCGTTTGGACTAGATAAAATTACTGACAATATTTACTGTGTCTATCAGGAAGATGAAGCAGGACTGAATTATTCATGGATGGACTATGCTTCCCAAATAGAAGAATTGAAGCAAGGAGAGGTATTTCACAATGAAGTATATTTATGGGTAGGAGAAGATAATTGGAAAGGTGATTACGGTTTAAATAACGATAAGGAATACAGATTTATGATTGACAAATATCAGGATAAGCTAAAATAATATAGGAGTTCAAACTGATTGGAGAGTATTTCTATATGCCTAAACTAAAAATCTGGGGTTCTATAGGTGCAGTAGTTTTACTATCTGTAGTATGGATATTAGCTAGTAATATTTTAGATAACTATAAGCTGGGGTTTGAAGATACCGCAGACTATTGGGTTATCAAATACCCTGTTACAAACGGAATAGCAGAGTATTGGGTTAATAAAGCACCAAAGAAAGCTGATGATGGGAAAAGTATACAGTTTATAAGTCATATTAAGTATGATAATGTGCCTCTAACAAAGGTTCCATATGTTAATGGTTCTTCAGGGTTAGTAGCGGCTAACTGCAATTATGGAACTGTTAACATGGCTTTTGAGAACATATGGGTTGGAGAATTAGAGTATAAAGATTCAAAAAAAATTATAGTAAAGTATACGAATAGCACAATGGACTCTTTTATAACATTAGAGTTTTCAACAGAATTGCCACTAGTAAAAATTACCTCAGATATGACAGTGCCTAAAAATTTATCCGGTATTAGTGTAAATGTAAGTTACGTGTTTTGGCAAGCAATAGGTGGTAAGCATAACCTGAAAAATAGAGTGGTTGTTCCTAAAGGAGAAAATGAATATTACGTAATTAACGGACAGGCAGATGGGATACATTACCTCCCATCGAATGAATATTGGACATTGAGAATGGGTGAGGAGAGTACACCTTACGAGAATATAACAGTAGGATTTGTAACAAAGAGCCATAAATACATGACTAATTTAGGTGCGTTTTTCCCAAAGCCAACTACTTGGGGGCAATGGGCAATGGGGCAGGATTTATACTTAGATACAAAAAATCAATTTGGTAAATCATTTGATAAAGTCCCTTTTGATATGGATAAGATTACTGAAAACATATATTCAACGTATCAAGAGGATGAGGCTAATTTGGGATATTCATGGATAGATTTCTTTGGTCAGACCTTAAACTTAAAAGAAGGCGAAAAGCTATATAACGAGGTATATCTGTGGGTTGGTAAAGATAGATGGCAAGGCAATTATGGATTGAATTATGATAAAGTATATAGGTTTGGGATTGATAGGTATCAAGACAGATTAAAATAAAAATGTTAAAAATGTTTGAGAGGAAGTAAAGGCATGAAACTTATTACGATATTGGGAGCGAGACCGCAATTTGTAAAGGCTGCAGTTGTAAGTAATTGCATGTTGAATAGTTCAAGGATTAATGAGATTATAGTGCACACAGGACAGCATTATGATAAAAGTATGTCTGATGTTTTTTTCGAAGAATTAGGGATACCGGTACCAAAGTATAATCTAGGAGTTGGTTCATCAAGCCATGGTAAGCAAACTGCAAAAATGCTTGAGGGGATAGAAGATATTATTTTAAATGAAAAACCCGATGCTGTAATGGTATATGGGGATACTAATTCTACATTGGCAGGTGCTTTAGCTGCAAGTAAATTGCATATTCCTGTTATTCATGTAGAAGCGGGACTTAGAAGCTTTAACAAACTTATGCCTGAAGAGCAAAATAGAATACTTACAGACCATGTATCCAATCTATTACTCTGTCCTACTGAGACTGCTATAAGTAATTTATCAAAAGAGGGGATTAGCCGCGGGGTTTATAATGTTGGAGATGTAATGTATGATTCTGTTATTAAGAATGTGAGCATTGCAGAAGCAAAAATTTCTTTTAGCGAGTGTAAAAATAATTTGGAGTTATATCCTGGTATAGATATAAATAATAAAATAAGTCTTAATAGTTTAGAAAAGGGTGGGTATTTCTTAGCTACGATTCATAGAGCGGAGAATACTGATGATATTGAGAAGCTAAATATAATTTTGGATAGTTTCGAAAGCATGGAGTTACCTGTTATATTCCTAGTTCACCCTCGTACCATAAATATAATACAAAAAAGAGTGTATGCAAAAGTGTATAATAATATTATATTTGCAAAGCCAGCTCCCTACTTCGAAATGCTAATGCTAATGAATAATTCAAAAAAAATATTAACCGATTCGGGAGGCGTTCAAAAGGAAGCATATTTTCTGAAAGTACCTTGTGTCACACTAAGAGACCAGACAGAATGGGTTGAAACCTTAAATGGTAACTGGAACGTGCTATCTAGGATTGATAAAGATACAATAGTAAATAGTACGATAAATGTTCAACCTGACGAAAAATTTCTAAATAACAAATATTTTGGAGATGGATATGCCTCAGAAAAAATAGTAAAGTTAATTGAGTCTGAGTTATAGTATATTTTATATATCTAAGAATTTCAACAGTGGAGTTTTAATGTTCGGTAGAAGAGGTTGTATTTAAATAGATTTAACTTAAGATAAGGTCTATATAAGGGGGCGAAAAATTTGGGGAGGGAAATTTGGATTCTAAACCATTATGCAATTCCGCCGGGTGAACCTGGTGGTACAAGGCATTATGATATTTCTAAGGAATTAGTAGAGAGAGGTAATGATGTTTCAGTATTTGCCTCGAGTCTTAGGTACCAGACAAAAAAGGAAGTATTAGGTAAGAAAGAAAAGTATAGATTAGATATAATTAATGGTGTAAAATTTGTATGGATTAAAACTTTTAGGTATAGCGGCAATGATTGGAGAAGAGTAATAAATATGTTAAGCTTTGCTTTCAACTTATTTTTTATCTCTTTTAAGTTCAAAAAGCCCGATATCATTATAGGTTCATCTGTACATTTATTTACGTGTCTCTCTGGGTATATAATTTCATTTATAAGGAGAGTTCCTTTTATTCTGGAGATACGCGATTTATGGCCTCAAACACTTATAGATATGGGAGCACTTAAGGAAAAGAGTATAACTGCTAGGGTGTTTAGAGCAATAGAATATTTTCTCTATAAAAAGGCTTTAAAGATAATAGTTTTGCTGCCAAATGCAGGTGAGTACATTACTAAACTTGGTATCTCGTCAGATAAAATAGTTTATATTCCTAACGGTGTTGATATAGATAGATTTGATAAGGTGATTAGAAGTGGAGAAGTAAGTAGACCGAATAATATCTTTGAAAAGCATAGTAAAAATTTTAACGTCACTTATTTAGGTGTACACGGAGAAGCTAATGGGTTAGATACACTGGTAGATGCTGCGAAGGTATTGGAAAAAATGGGGTACGGAGAAATAAATATTATTCTTATAGGTGACGGGCCTAACAAAGAAAAATTAATTGCTAGCGCAAAAGAGAAAGGTGTAAGCAATATATTCTTTTATAACCCTGTACCTAAGGAGCAGGTTCCTTTAATTTTGTCCTGGACCCACTTAAATGTATTTATACTCAAAAAACTAGATACGTTTAAATATGGAATTAGTGCTAATAAATTATTTGATTACTTATGTAGCGCTAAGCCCATGATTTTTTCCTGCAGTTCGGAAAACGATATTTGTAAGCAGGCAAACTGTGGAATAACAGTAGAGCCCGAAAACCCACAAGAGCTTGCTAAAGCCATAATAGAGTTTTATAAGATGGCAGAGTGTGAACGAGAAGCTTTAGGACTTAACGGAAGGAGATATGTTGAAAATAACCACAATATAAAGTCTTTAGCAAATAAGCTTATACAGCTGGTTGAGGGGGTATTGAAGTGAGGTTCGAAAATAAGCAACTATATTTTAAGTGTTTATTCGATAGGGCAATTTCAATAATTATTTTTACGATAATTTCACCACTTTTACTGGTTATTTCTCTGGCAATTAAAATTGACTCTAAAGGGCCAATCTTTTTTGTTCAAGAGAGAGTCGGTAAACATAAAAAACTTTTTAAAATTTATAAATTTCGTACCATGGTACCTAATGCTATAAATATAGGAACTGGTGTTTACACTGATGAGAACGATCCACGTATAACTAAAGTAGGTAAATTTCTAAGGAAAACCAGTTTAGACGAACTACCACAGCTTTTTAATATTATCAAAGGAGAAATGAGCTTTATAGGGCCTAGACCTACCTTACTATATCAGGTTGAGCAGTATGATGAATTTCAAATTAAAAGGCTTAATATGAATCCCGGGGTAACCGGGTGGGCGCAAGTAAATGGAAGGAACAGTATATCTTGGCCTGAAAGAATAAAACTAGATGTATGGTATATAGAAAATTGGAGTATTTGGCTTGATATTAAAATTATAACTAGAACTTTTGCTGTAGTGTTTAGTAAACAGGGTATTTATGGGCAAAAGGAGAATTTTTTAGTAAGAGATAAGGAAAATCTAAATGCTTGAGGTAAATATGAAAGACATAGTTATTATTGGTGCAGGCGGATTTGGTAGAGAGGTCGCTCAACTTATTAAGGATATAAATAAATATCAAGAAGAGTGGAATTTACTTGGATATATAGATGAGGACCCAAATAGGCATGGTTTACTGCAAAATGATGATCCAATCCTAGGAGGGTTTGAGTGGTTTGCAAAAAATACTGACAGGGATATATACACCGTCTGTGCAATTGGCAAACCCAAAATAAAGTATTCGCTTATAAACAAAGCCAATGCGTATAATGTGAATTATGCCAATTTGATACATCCGAGTGTAATTAAAAACGATTTTGTAGAAATGGGCACTGGTAATATTGTATGTGCCAACTCAATTTTATCAGTTAATGTTAAGTTGGGCAATCATATAGCGATTAATCCAGGTTGCAGTATCGGACACGATACCGTTATACATGATTACTCTAGTTTCATGTGGGATATAACGGTGTCTGGTAATGTTATAATAAATGAAGGCTGTGAAATAGGTTCAAAATCTGTTATAATCCAGCAAAAGTCTGTAGGGAAGTGGAATATAATAGGAGCAGGGGCTGTAGTAATCAGGGATACCCCTGAGAATTGTACAGTAGTAGGTGTTCCTGCAAAGCCAATAAAATTTTCGTAGAGGGTGATTTTATATGAAAGTACCTTTATCTGGTCCGGATATTACTGAGTTAGAAATTAAATATGTAAATGATGTGCTTAAATCTAATATACTAAGTATAGGCCCTGTTATCGAAACTTTTGAAAAAAAAGTTGCGGAGTTTACCGGTACAAAGCATGCTGTCGCGGTTAATAGTGGTACAAGTGCTCTTCATCTGATTATAAAGTCACTTGATATAAAGGATGGAGATGAAGTAATTACAACTCCATTTAGTTTTGTTGCCTCTAGTAATTGTATACTTATGGAGCGTGCGATTCCTGTGTTTGTAGATATTGATCCATATACGTTAAATATGGACATGGATAAAATAGAGAGTAAGATTAACAAAAATACTAAAGCCATTCTTTCGGTAGATGTGTTTGGGCAGCCTATGAACATGGAGTACATTAATTGTCTGGCTAAAAAGCATGGGCTAAAAGTAATTGAAGACTCCTGTGAAGCTATGGGGGCAGAATACAATGGAGTAAAAGCAGGCAAAATGTGTGAAGCAGGGGTTTTCGCTTTTTATCCTAATAAACAGATTACAACTGCTGAAGGTGGTATTATAGTTACAGATAATGATAATTTAGCCGACCTTTGCAGAAGTATGAGAAGTCAAGGAAGGCCAATTACCGGATTGTGGCTAGAGCATGAGAGATTAGGCTATAATTACAGACTGAGCGAATTGCATGCAGCCCTAGGCGTAGCACAGATGGAGCGCATAGATGAAATTCTCAAAAAAAGAGATAACGTTGCACATATGTACAGTTCTAGACTTAAACATATAAAGGAAGTTACAGTACCCTATATTGATCCACAAGTAAATAGAACGAGTTGGTTTGTATATGTAATAAGAATAGATGAAAAAATTGATAGAAATAAAGTTATGCAATATTTGTTAGAAAGTGGTATAGGTTGTAGGCCTTATTTTACACCTATTCATTTACAGAAATATTTTAGGGAGATGTTTGGATATAAGGAAGGCGATTTCCCTATAACTGAACAAGTTGCAGCTTCAACTATTGCGCTTCCTTTCTTTAGTAACTTAAGGGAAGATCAGGTTGAGTATGTTGTGGAAAAATTACAGGAAGCAATTAAAAAATGTTCTAGGTGAAACTAAAACCATTATATCTACGATATTTCGTCGAGAAATTGCCTATACAAACTATTTTGTGGGCAGTTTCTTTGTTTTTTATGATTTATATTAACGTGAGTTCGATGAAGTTATAGAAAACATTACAAATATAAAAACCCACCGAAATCCTTTAGAATGTTTATGTCAACCAACATTAAAAGAAAAGGGTGGGTTCATATGCAAGAATTATTAACTGAAATATTTTGCAG
>JAOAEJ010000093.1 GCA_026416815.1 Clostridia bacterium
GGGCTTTCGTTTTGTGTGACCAGCCGCTCAAATTCTCCTTGGAAATTAAATCGTTCAGTAAATATGGCCTTTCGCCTTACGCTTAATGCTTTGTCATATTCTTTTGTAAAGCTTACTGCTTCCTTGAGAAGTTCGGTGTGAAGAGTCTGTGCTCTGCTTATTTCCTTCTCAATGATCTTTATTAATGTAAAGGTGCGGACTTCTTTCTCTGTTGCTTCACCTTTATTTATCCTCTCGATATATACACTAAAAGCACTACTCACGTTTTGCATCGCTGCATGAAAAAGCTCAGATTCTTCCTCGAATTGAAGAGCAATACTTTTGTGATAGCTATTATAAGCCTCACCGGAATCCATTTGTCCATACATCATTGCTTCAAGTAAGGAATATTTTTTATCCTTCTTTTTTTGGACTTCCATGTTAAGCCTACGGACTGTTTCATAAGCAAAACCAAAGGCCCCCTTTTCCATCTGTTTTTGAAATAGAAGAAGATTTATGGTGATTTTCGTTTCATCGGGGAATTCTTTGGTTTTTAAATAAAAGTCAACGCCCTGCTCTGTGATAAAATACAATAATACTCCATCCTCAGATTGCTTGATTTCAATGAGCTTTATATATTTTTCTTTAAGACCTTTAGATTTAAAGCTATATACAGTCTGAACAAAATTTCGTCCTCCATTTTGCAGTGCATCCAGCATTTCTTTTGTCAGTTCTTTTACTAATTCCAGATTATTAGCTTCTGGTTGAATTCTAATTAATGTCTTGCTTAAAAAAGTCTCAAGACTTTCGAAGGTAATTCCCCTATGCTTCAATTTGCCTTCATAGATAAGATACGAAAGCACTAAAAAACACAATTCAGGAACCATAATATATAATGATTCCTCCATCTTTCTTCTTCGGATTAAGTCCATGATAGGATAGTATATTTTGATTTGCTCCAGCCTCAAATCAATTTCCTCTAAAAAATCGTCGATGAGAGTAATCTCTGGGTCTTTTCCCCCAGTATTTTCTTGTATTATTTCACGTGCAAGAATATCATCGTTATCATCATTTGTATTACGATTTGTATTTACCATTTACTATTTTCCAAACCTTTCCTTAATATCTGTCGCAGCCAAAGCTTCCTGAGGTATGTAGTTACCTTCTTCCAAGATCCTTTTTATCTCAGATGTCCACGGTTCATTGAAACACTGGACAAACTTACAGATATTGTCCTCATTCATCTTTTGTTTCTTAGGTGTTTTTGCTAATCCCCGCTTCAATCCTATCTCTAAGGTAGCCAGATATGCTTCATACAATGGTAAAATGTTAAAATTATGGTATTGCTCCTTGAGATCGTAGTAAATATTAATACCCTCAGCATCAAGATCTCCAAAATAGAAAAAGCTATCTCTTTTCGCATCAACATGATACTCTTCAACGAACCGAAAGCTGCTGTTAATCTTCTTTCCCTCTCCGTAAATAAGCATGTCCACATTGAGAGTCGAGGCAGAATCCAGAACATTTCTTTTGAAGGACCAAAAGGTATCCTTGTTTTCAATAATGCAAATATTCCGTGTGTTTCGTGTGAAAAAGTCCTTCTTATAAAAACTGAAGAAAGGTTCAACTGTATCGATACATCCAAGATGGGAGTAGTCCAGTCCCAGCCTTTTTAATACAACTTCACCACGACTTCTGCTTCTCTCATCACCTTTAAAGAATTTCTCATCTCCAAAAAGCTCATAGGCTCTCTCATTCACTGTTACAATGTCAGTGCCCTGTCTCTTTAGGAAACTAGAGATCGTTTCAATAATAGATTTATCATGTAAGAAGTCCTGTGGGTGTTTAATATAATAGTCCACCATAGCAGGGAGTTCTATACTTCTAATAATCTGCGTAGCCAGCTCATTATCCTTCTTAGTCTCATCTTTTTGAACTTTATATTTAAGGTACAATCCACTATAAGTATAAGGTTTGTTACCCACAGGTGAAATAAGTTGTTCTGAGATAAGCATTGTAACCGCATTTAAAAAAGCAGCCTGTCCCTCCGGGCTTTGAAGAAAAACAGGCATATCGCTGTTAGCAATCTCAACAGCAGAAAGTAAATTTTTCAATTGTATATATTTACCTTCAACGCTCATGATTTCATTTTTCAACACTATATATATTTTATCGTTGCTTTTCTCATTGTCTTTCATTTATTAAACCTCTCTATGTTTTAAGTATTACCTAATTTTATACTACAGTTTTCAAAATTTCCTCATTTGCTTTTTCGAGAAGGATCTTCATAATGTAAAGAGTTTTCAGCTTTTGATTAAAGCTTTTCGCCATATGTATACCTCAGTCAAGTGAATACTAAGTGAGCAAAACCATAGTATAGATTATAAGACAAGAAATCAATTATGCTAACAAATGCTTATTCAGCATTAATCCCTCTTCAATTCCATTTAAATATACAAATATCAGTCTATCTCTATCAAATACAGGCTCTGCCTTATGTATAACCCTAATCTGAAGAATATCCTTATGGTTGGGATACCTTGATTCATCAAACTTTTGGTTCACAAGTTTTACTTTATACGAAACTCCATCTAGTATAAGAAAGATATCCTTTGATTCCCCACGGCTTATAAATTTTTTGATGTTATTCTGAAAGATAACTTGTATATCCAAAGGAATGCTCAATCCCTGATTTAGTAAAGACCAATCCACTTCTTTCTTGTAGACATAGTAATTATCAAGCATGTAGCTCCCCCTACTTCCATTCCTTCAATATCTTTTCAACAAATTCTATGTCAGCTGGCATAAACTCGTACCCACCTATTTCTCTTACTGTTACCCATTGTGCAGCATCATGCACGTTTAGCTTCAAGATCCCACCGATAACCTCCACATTATATACAGTAAAATGAATTTCATTTCCATTAAAGTAATAAATACTCGTAGTGAAAACCCCTAGAACCTTAATATCAAGCTCAAGTTCCTCACGAATCTCCCTTATTATACATTCTTCCAGTGTCTCACCCTTTTCTCTCTTACCACCTGGGAACTCCCATAGCATGGCACATTCATCATCTGCGGCACGCTGGCATATAAGGATTTTGTCTCTATCCATAATAAGCCGGATCCCACTCCACTTTATAAAAGAAACCAACATATCGACTCTGTCGCAGGACAATATCTCCTTCTTAAACTCAGAAAACATACTTGGATCATATAGAGCTCCTGTAAACAAGGAACTCTGGGCAATGGATATAACAGGTCTTATAATACGACCTTTTCATTTACTGCATGAATAGAATTTTTCTTTTTCAGTAGCGCTACAAGCAACTTCGCTTGATTATCTATAGAAAGCTCAGTGTAATAATCACTCTCGGTTATTTCAATGATGTGTTGTATGAGGTCATTACATAACTGTATTTGCTTTTGAATGCCTCCCCCATTGTCCTTGATATTGGCAAGACCTTTTTCTATTACTTCCGAAATATACTTAGAAAGGACTTTTGAGGCCTCTTCCTCATCGATATTCTCCAACACTGCCTCATCCTCGTAGTTCAGTCGCAGCTTCTTAGTAATTATTTGATTAAGTACCTGCTCATATATACCAAAAGGCAGCTTAAATGTATCTCCCATAATATGCCCCCAATTTCTCGTCACAGTGCATCTTGATCCACCCAATATCTTCTTTTGTCAGCCTCTTAAACACATGCTTGTTAAACTCAACAAACTCAATCTCCCGGCATCGTTTCATAAACCGCATGTCCTCGAACCTTTTGAATGGATTAGCAAAGATATTCCGCTCTACATCCTTTCGTGTAAATCCATCCCTGCAGAGCATACTGGACTTCTTTTCAACAAAAAGGCCTTTATCTTTTCGGTCACCATAAAAGCCTATAAAGAAGTCAACTATATCTTCAACACGAACTCTTCCTTTATCATCGACATGATCCAACATGGCCTTTAACAGCACCGGTTTGTAGGAAAAACTCATATCCATGGCCTTAACCATTTCCATAAATTTATCTTTCATATTGGCTGCTGATATGAGTTCCCACCCGAATTCCGATGCATATTTCTTCACCGTATCTTCCTTGAAATATTTGAAACTACGTTTATCGCCTACAGGAACCTTCAAATCGGGTTTTAATCGCCCCTCCCGTATATACCTTTCAATAGTTTCAGACTGTACATCTACCATTCTGACAAACTCGAGCTGGGAAATCATATCCTTTACTTCATCCTGCCAGTTAAAAAGATCGATCAGTTCATAATCTGCAACGTCAATGGGAAAGTCCAAATAAATCTCCGGTTTCTCTCCTTTAGCCAGCAAATCTCTGTCAAGCTCCATCTGCTTTTGTGGAGCCAGTACCATTTGTCCCGGTCTGTATTCCTTTAAATTCAGCAGCCTGTGAATGGAATATGGAGTGTTGAACATATTGGCATTATCAATAAAATCAAAGACCAAAAGATATTCCTTACCTTCACATTTCCTTATCCCACGTCCCAGTTGCTGTATATACAAAGTTTTAGACATGGTAGGCCTGGCCATAAAGAGTATTTCTGTTTTCGGGCTGTCCCAGCCTTCATTCAAAAGGTCACATGCACATAATACACTGATATTCCCGTTTTCATAATCATCCAGAATTCTGGCTCTTTCAGAATTCTTCAAAGCACCTGAGACCGCCTCACAAGCGATTCCATTTTCTCTGAACAGCCGTGAAATCTCCTCTGCGTGCTTTACTGAGGCACAAAACACTACGGTTTTTCTATTTTTCACATACTGCAAATATGTATCAATTATAATTCTATTCCTCTCAGGTAGATACAGCTTGCTTTCAAGGTCCTGTGAATAGTATTTGATACCGTTTATTCTTACAGTTGACAAGTCTACATTTGTCTTAACCCTGATACAACGAATAGGAGTAAGTTCGCCCATTTCAACCGCTGTTTTCAAATCCAGCTTATGTGCTACATTTCTGAAAAGCTCCAATAAATCCTCACCGTCAGATCTTTCAGGAGTAGCAGTCAATCCTAAAGTAAACTTTGGTTTAAAATATCCAAGAAGCTTTTTATAGGTATTGGCAGTGCCATGATGGCATTCATCAATAATAATATAGCCAAAGTCATCCGGTCTGAACTGCTCAAGGTTCTGTGAAACACTTTGAATACTGGCGCAAACCACATATGCATCCCCATCTTTTTGTTCGGCTACATACATTCCGGATTGCTGACCGGGCCATACATCGTCGAAAGTTGCTTTTGCCTGAGAGACAAGTTCTCTTGTATGGGCAAGGAAAAGCGTCCTTTGACCGCAGAGTTTGGCATCGCTGACGGCAGTTACAGTTTTTCCCGTTCCTGTTGCATGGTATAGGAGGGCAATACTTTCCCCGCTCTCCCTCATCTTTTGCAAGTTGTCTATTGCCGATTGTTGATGATCCTTAAGTTCGATTATCTTGCCCCTCTGTTTTGGCAAATAGTCTTCCAGCAACCTGAATTCAGGCATTTCCCCAACAAAGGTTATAAGTTCATCTTTGACCTTTTCACGCTGCTTTTTGAGTTGGTTATAAGCCCATCTGTACACTTTCCAATTGTTATAGATAAGGCTATTTTGCTTCAGGAGATCGTCATAATACTTATTACTTGAGACTTTATTGGGGTTATGAAATGTCTCTCCGTCTATTTCAATCGCAATTCTAAAGCTTTCACTTTCCAGAGCAAAGTCAATAAACCTTCTGTTCCCATATATATCAACAAAAGGGTATTGGATTGACAGATATTGAGTTTTTTCAGGTCCGAAAGCATCGCAGAATACTTCTACAAACAGATCTTCCGCAACACTTGCCAGGCTTGTTGAATATCTTACCTCATGCTCCATTACTTGTACCCCTATTCCTCGACAACTTCCTTGAGCAATAACCTTTTGCTAAAAGCTCCGCGTTCAACAGCTTTTTTCTTGCGTAAATCTTCAAAATCATTTATATTCATATCTTTATAATCCAACAGAGCATAAATAACTTCTACCAGATCGGCAAGTTCGTCTACGTTCTCACTCTCAAGGTATTCCTGCATTTCCTCACCCAGTTTATCATGCAAATACTGCTTATAAGCTTCATCACTCAGAGTTTCAATAACAGGCCTCATACCGCTTTTCTCAATAATCTCCGGTATTCTATCCCGTACAAGTTTGTTGCATTTTTTAACACGCATTTTTGAATTCTCCTTACGGGTACTAAAAAACAAAATCAATGTATGCCAAGACAATACTCAAATTCCAACATACACCATTTCCACTATTATATCATAGGTACTGCACATTAAATGGATAGTGTAAAATATTTGCACTGTCAGCATTCGACAAAATCCGCCATCAGCACATTTGTAAGCCACTAACCATAATATTTCTACACAAGTGTCAAATTTCCTGCATTTTATTTCCAATACATCTACAATTATTAATTCAGTATAAAGGACGAGCCGGTAAGCTCTTCTTCTATCGCTATTGTGCCAAATATACTACTATGTTTTTTTCTTTCTTTCGCCTTATATAATGCCTTGTCAGCTATAGACATAATATTCTCTACATCACACTCTTGGCAGACTGTCGTAATCCTAACACTGACGGTAACTATATACTTCCAATCTGAATCTTCCACCAGCCCTCTAACACGCTCAGCAAAAGCCATAGCCCCATTTTTATCAGTCTCAGGTAAAATAATTGCAAACTCTTCGCCACCCCAACGTACAATGGTATCACCTGACCTGGCTTGCGCTTTAAATATCCCGGCAAGCTGCACCAAAACCCTGTCACCCTCTAAATGACCGTAAGTATCGTTAATATGTTTAAAATTGTCTATATCTATTAAAGCAAGTGACAAAGGCGATTTTGTCCGCTTCATTTTTTCCATTTCATAATTCATTCTATCGTACCACCCACAATGATATGATCCAGAACTTTGATCTGAAGGGGATGAAAAATATCAACAATTCTCTGTGTCAGCTCTTTATCTTCCATAGAGAAATTTTTTGAGCCACCGGGATGGTTATGGGCCAAAATGACTGCATTGCAATCACAGGCAAGGGCATATTTCAATATTTCTCTGGGGTATACCGCTGTTTGTCCGATACTCCCTTCCGACATAGTCTTTGTTTCAATGATGTTATTGCCATTATCCAGAAATGAAACTATAAATCTTTCTTTGTCCTTCATTCCGGTTAAAAGAGCCGAGAAATATTGACCTGCTACAGTTGATGAATTGATTAATTAGCTGCCGTTTTTTAGGCAACAGTAATCCAAATCATCCGGGGTAATTTCATTTGTATTCTTAAAAAACAATTCAGTTTTTTCAATGCTGTAGTCAAACAAAGGTTCTAACTCATGATTGTTTTTAAAATGGACGGGAATTATTACGTAACTTAAGTACCTAAGATATTCTTCCCGGAAATTCTCTAGGTTTCTTGATGTTTTGGGTGGGTTCATTCTATTAAACCTTCCTACCGTCATCACTAAAGTTTCATCTATAGCAAGTTTATTCTCGGCACACTTACTTACAATATTGTTAAGGTTAGTATTGAAATGGACAGTATAACCGTACTACTCTTTCTCATGCTTTTTAACTTTATACTGCTTTTGTTCTAAGTGCAAATTCCCGCCACAAGCACACTTTAAACTATTCATAATATCCTCCACCATTACGACTATTTTCATCTTTCAACAATACTCAAATGATAGTTATGTTGTTTTATATAACAGAAACTTTTTTGTGCATCAACTTCTAGTTATTAGCCTTTAATCTTCCTGCTCAAACTTCCTATTATAGACAAAATATGTAGTTTAGGTAACTTACCAGCTAATCTACAGTAATTTCTTTCCGCAAATTTTTGATTCTGATAGAGCCCCATAATAAATCTATCGTCGATGACAGCTATTATTTTAACAACTAAAAAGATGTGAATTTCAATCTATCATATTCCCCCTACTCTAAATGCCAATAACTTTTGCTTCGTCTATTATATCATAAATTCCACCATATTTTTGAAATTTTTTACATTATTATTTGACAAAATAGCACATCCGTTGAATATTTCGGTGCGGCGGAGCCGCAGTTCCGGTGTGGCGTGAGCCACCTGTCCGGAACCACTGAGCCACCAACCTTTTTCATTATTCACTGATCTTTTTATCTAAACCATATACCTCACGCATGGAAATATCTCTCG
>JAOAEJ010000021.1 GCA_026416815.1 Clostridia bacterium
ATTTGAAAATTTGTTAGCTCTTTTATTACTTACTGACTTTTTTATAAAGTTCGCAAGTTACTCATTTTAATTAACAAGTTCCTTTACACTTACACTGTTTACTTTTCAAAGTCCATTACCGCGTCAGCGGCGAGATTTATAATAGCATTTTAAATCTATTGTGTCAACACTTTTTTATAAACTTTTTTTATTAACATGTTTTGCCTATAGTTTGTTCCGAAAGAATAGTTTTTATACTAAAAATGTACACAGTATTATAAGCTTTGGGCAGTATTAAGGCTCACCAGTTAATACTACTCCTCTGGTGAGCCTTACATTATATTAATATAGTTAGTCATCTATAACGTTTACGGGTATATTAAGTCTCTTTGCAATATCCTGAGCCTTTTCTATCAACTCATCCTTATCTTGTTCTGCCTGCCCATTAGCATCTTGACTATTACTATTTACGCTATTCTCATCAATACACTTAACCCTAACCTCTCGTCCCAGCTTTTTAGCGACAATACCCTCTATTACTTCAAGGTTTTCAGCTTTTGAGACCAACATCTTGTTAAATCCCATATCACTCCCAAAAACTATACCTATAAAGTTACTATCAAGTTCAATCGCCTTTGTACCAATCAAATTAGTGTATATAACCATCCTCCCAAGGCTTTTCAATTCATTGACCACAGCATCCCAATTTTCCACGCCCTTGCCTGGAGCAGAAGGTTTTACATGAGATTTAACTATACCAGCCTTTTTATCCGGTTTAATTTCTTTTTCGGAGTTTATAGTGTTTAATGTATTATTATCGGTTGTATTCCTCATCGTTAATGTTGCATTATTAAGTTTCTTTTCCAAAGCGCACAGCCTTTCCATTATATCTCCGCTATGCAGTTCGAATTTGCACTCACAAATTTTTATAAGTGACACTTCCAATAGAATTCTGGGCTGTATTGCCCACTTCAAGCTTGATTCAAGCGCAGAGAGCTCTTTTATCACATATATTATTTCATCGTGTGCCAAAGATTTCCCCTGCTGCTTCATTCTATCTATTAGTTCATCGGACGTCTCTATAATATCATCAGGTTTATCAGCAATTTTACATATTAAGAGGTTTCTATAGTATTGTACAACATCAGATACAAACTGGGCTATATTCTTTCCGTCCATTACTAGTGTATCTACTAGCTTCAATATCATATTCACATTTTTTTCAACTAACGCATCTACCATTCTAGCAATAAAGTCGTCATTCACTATGCCGATAACCGCTAAAACATCGTTATAGCTAATTTCTTTATTACCTAAAGAAATACACTGATCAAGAATACTTATGGCATCCCTCAATGCCCCATCGGACATCTTTGCAATAAGCCTTGCTGCTTCTTTCTGTAGGCCTACCCCGTTTGCCTGTGCAATCCTCGTAACCCTGTCTATAATACTTTCTACAGTAATTCTTCTCAAGTCAAACCTCTGGCACCGGGATAGGATGGTTGCAGGAAGTTTGTGTGGATCTGTGGTGGCAAGGATAAACACAACATGTTCCGGAGGCTCCTCTAGTGTTTTGAGCAATGCATTGAAGGCACCAATAGAGAGCATATGAACTTCGTCTATTATATAAACTTTATACTTTGCCTGTGTTGGGGCGTATATTACCTCATCCCTTATTTCCCTTACATTGTCTACACTATTATTTGAAGCAGCATCAATTTCTATGACGTCCAGTATACTATTTGCCAATATACCTTTACACACCTCGCACTCATTACAAGGGTCTCCATTTTTCGGACTCAAACAATTAATTGCCCTCGAAAAGATCTTTGCCAGAGTAGTTTTGCCTGTCCCTCTCGTCCCGCAAAAAAGATAGGCATGTGCTATACGCTCGGTGTTAACACTATTCCTTAATGTTTTTACAACATGTTCCTGCTCTACTACATCCTCAAAGACCAAAGGTCTCCATTTCCTATAAAGAGCTGTATATGACATGATTCCTCCTATACTCCCACTATTGGTAAGCACCTTTTCCGGCACCTATAAATACTTCTTAAAGGTTTATAATTTATTATAACAAAAATGTTTATATAAGCAAAATAGGGTGTATAATCAGATACATTCTATTTTGTTTATGTAAGTATTTTTATATGGTACTTTCGGATTTGCAATCTTTCTAACCTGCCACACACCTTTTAAGTAACTATATTTTCTCGCAATTTAATGTACTATATAAATTGTGATAATGATATTACAAGGAAAAATTTGATTATCGCAATATAACTTAACCCCTTGTGCTAATTAAAATATCAAACTTTTGATCTTTGACAAGTTCATATTTCCAATCAGCTTATTAATATAAAAGCATATGTTAAATGCTAAAATCTTAGTATTTATGCGGCTTATAAGCCCTAAATAAGATTTAGACTTAACGGTTTCTATATTTAATTGTTCAGTAAGCTGAGACGCAGAGGTTTCAACTCTTCTACGTTGCTTAAAGATTAACTGCCTCAATTGTTTTGAGTATTGCGATTTATCATTATCCCTTTTCAAGGGTAACATGGTAATTCCTCTTTCTTTAATTAAAGACGAAGAATATTCAGCTCCATTATAGCCTTTATCCCCGAAAAACGTATGGAGTGAAAACTCATTTGGCAAATCCCATATAGCTTCACGGTCATCAATATTGGCAGGTGTCAGCACATAATCAGTTACTAATCCTTCAAGTGTAACTACAAGATGAAGCTTATATCCTAAGTAAGTCTCTTTCTTTGAAGGACATTTACCGAAAGCTGCCCCTTTACCTCTAAATGTCTTGTGAAATCTGGCTCTGCCAAACTTACAAACTGGTATTGGTATACTGTCGATAATCCTGTAAAGCTGCTCAGTAAGTCCAGTAAGCTTTCCAACTTGACTGCGTATTTTATCAATTACCGCATGAAGTCCTCTGCGAACTCTATTGAACCTTGTACGGTCACAAAAATTCGGAAACAAGTCTCTAAAATTCTTCTTACAGTAGTTATACCAAGCATTTTCAGAATCTACTGAATGAAGCTCTCCAACGATACTGATAGTGATTATTTCACTATCGCTTAGTATGGATTTAGACTTATTCCTACGGTTTTGAATGTTTGTTGGAATGATTTTTTTGTATATATCATCAATTATTGTGTATGCAGCGGTAAAAAAATCTTTAAAATCCTCTATTTTATTGATAGAATGATTGTATTCCAGCATATCCATTACCTCTTTATCTTTAGTAAACCTGCGAAGTTCCTATAGATAAATCGGAAATATGTGCTGGAATTTTTATGTTTTTATCAAAGTTCAATTAGCACAACGAGTTAACTTAAGGTAACAAATTGCAAAAAAGATTTAGGGAAAACCTCTTTGTAGATTCTTTTTTGCAATTTATATAGTAGAAGCTTTTAAATCTAGCTTAAAACTTAAATCTAAACTGCCTCTTAATCTGTTTTACGCCTTTTTCCTTTAATTATGTATGTCCATGAAATCCTTTAAAATCAGTGACTCCAAGCTGGTTTACACCTATGCAATGCTTTACAGGAAAGGGTAAGTAACGTATAATAATTATAGAACACGTGTTCGAAATGCAAAAAATATTAACACACTAGGAGGAACGAAATATGGAATATTTAAAATCACACTCAAAAACCCTGTATGGATGGAAACGTAAAATGTCCTTATTGGTATGCTGCTTGTCAATCCTGCTGACGCTCACATTGGTATCAACCACAAATCCTGGAACGGCATATGCTGATAGCTGGACATTATCTGCAGTCTCTCCCCTAGAGCAACAGGTCAATCTATATCAGCCGTCGTCAATAGTGCCGGGGGGACGTGGATATATGGTTCCACAAAAGATAGTCATAACGGACTCACTAGGTAGACCAGTCCCCAATATTCCTGTTACATTTGAAGTTTCCAGCACTAGCTACATAACGTCTGTTATGAGGGGATCAAACTCAAAAACCATAACAGTACGTACAGACTCAAACGGAGTTGCCTCAGCCGCCAACACAGACCCATATTTTCTAGGAGAGGGATTTCAGGTATACTCGAGAATGCCAGGCATTATGCAAACGCTTCAAGTAAAGGCAAGCTCTCCAGGCTTGAACGTAGTAACATTTAATGTAAAGGTTGCAACTGTAGGATATGGAACGTAAATCCCCTACTAATAATTGCATTAGACAAGCTAATAAAAATGCTGAAGCCTTTATAAAGGCTTCAGCATTTTTATTAGCTATAAAATTTAATTGGCCGTGCACCTAATTTTGGTAGTTTTCCTACAAGCGTAACCTCTGTAGTTAGCTCGAACCAGGCAACCTCGCGGCACACGGGATGGACTGCTTACCGCTGCTTTCTTCCGAACCTGACGGGGTTCACAATTTCTCGTTGCGCAAGACCCAGTTTTCATTGCCACTTGCAAAGAGCAGACCCTACAAGAAAAAACCTAGAGTAGGAATTCAACCCTGCTATAGCGGATTGCAGGTGTTAGGGCACCGCTACCTCCCCGCCTAGCACGACCAAATCTTAACTATATTAAATAAATGTAATTCTTTCGCATGACTTCTTAAGTCACTTACCTATTATACTTAAAAAAACTTGTTATATCAATAGATTTTTTTATAATACAGGATGTATATTTTGAGAATCGAGGTTCAAACTACCTGTATATACAGCTTGTTCTATCATAAGCAAAAAAATAAAGCACGATTATAAAATATAATAATTCCGAATAAATTTGTGCTTTATACTAAATCATATAAACTTAACTACAATGTTTAAAGGAGGAACAAAATGAAAAAGTTAGTTTAATTGGCTGTGGCAATTTTAATTATATCACTTTTTTTACCAAATTTATATTAAATTTTTATAACATTTTTTAATAAATTGTGAACAATTTTATGTAAGTGAAGCTGGTTGATTATAATCAGTGGCAAATACAGAGGATTAAACCCCTCTGCATTTGCCGCAGTTTATCTGATGCGCTCAACAGTTTACATGAAGAAGTTTTAAGTGCAATGTCCATATAACAGAAGACTAATCAATATTAACACCGATTTTTATTAATTTAGTTACTCATACCTATTCTCAGTATAGCACATAGTCCTTATAGTCAGTGCTTAAAACCTTCCAGTTCTATATGGGAATGACTACTTCTCGGTAATATGATTGATTTCTATATCCTTCAGCCACAAGGATAATTTGAATTCAATTGTATTATAAAGCACTAGTCATTGAATTAACCTTTGCAAATACACTATAACATCAAAATATAAACTGTACATGAGTTATGAATTACTCTTCTTTACCTCTATTCCTTTCATCTTCAAGAAAACTATTTTTTGCCGTATTGCTTTCAATGAAATTTGAATAAAACTTTGTGTATTTATCTAGTATCCTTCGATCATGTTCACTTAGCTCGGTAATCGTATATTTTCTTTTTGTACTCATATCACCACTCCTGTAGAATATCTCTTGACTCTTTATAATATTAGAATATGATACAAAATGTTTTAATATACAAAAATTTTTTTCATGTTGAATCCTTGTTTAAAACAAAAATTCCTGCTATCAAATTTGAAGCAGGAGTTTTCGTTTTAATATATGTTAATTATATTGAGCTTATTACTTAATGAAATGTACTATAACGTTTGCTATTCCTATATAGAGTGCAACCTGACCTATCGCAGCACCTACATTATCCTGTTCATATACTTCGTGCCACACATCCACTCTTATAACCTTTGTAAACAACCATTTAAACAATACCGATAGTATTCCAAATAGAACAAGGCCCATTGAGGAGTAGGCAATAAGTTCAAAGAAGTTGAATTCCTTCTGTAATTCAATAAGGTTATCCAGGATGGTTTGAACAGCAAACATGAATCCTAGGAAGCTTACACCTGCCGCTATATTGTTATCGATAAATATTTCTTTAAATAATGAGGTTTTACGCCTTAAGACAACGGTATACCCTATAAATGCTATTAACGTAAAAATGGTTACAACAGACATCCTTAATACTGAAACTATTATATAGTCAGGCATTATATCAAGGAATCTGATTATGCTTACAAATATAGTTGATAGAGCTACAGAGAATAATGCTGAGGCAATATTTTTTTGAGTGTATATTTCATTATTAAAACATACTTTGCCGTCTTTATCCTCAGGACATATGTATCTTACAATAGTTCCCGAAAGCATTCTCAAAACAGTAAATATAAAGATATATGCAATAACATATCCGGTGCATATTGCAAGGTCAATCATTAAATTTGCACTTGCAGAGCCTTCCAGAGCTTTTGCGGCAAGGTATAGAGTAGGGAAAATGAATGCACCGATAAACTCAATCCATGCTGCAAGGTTATCCTTTTCAAACAAGGCATCCTTTAGGCAAATCTTTCTCAATATTACATGATTGTATAATATCCATCCAAGAGTAAAACTTACCAATATTATAACAGTGCTGAACATAAAATTCTTTGTCAGAAAATTTAGATAGCCACTATACTCACTTAAATTCATTTGTAATCCTCCTTAAATAATTCATACTATATTTTAAAATAATAATAAATAACTTATTTTGTACCCTGGTAAACCTTATAAAATACGTCCTCAATCATTTCACCTACAAATATCCTAAACATGCCTGAGTCTTCCATCATCTCTATATTGAGGTACTCTGTTATTCCGTTTACATCCCTTTCATAATCCCAGACCTTCAAGCCAACTATTCTTTCCACCTGGTCCGACTGGATATCATAAACCTTTATCCTTCCCGAAACCCCGTCTATCCGGCCTTCATTCTCCGGCATGGTACATCTCTGGTATTCATCTCCATTTGGAGTAGTCAGATACAGCTGTCCTGCTACATTCAAAAACTCCTCATCAAAGGGTATGGTATCTACTATATTGTACAGGTAGGCCTCAACCTGTCCTGTAGCCCCCGGAAAAACTTCGAAAATATACTCTGTGTTTTCAGACATGGAATACACGAGATATCTTGAATAAGACTTATTACCTACACTCATTTCGATTATTTTCTTAAACTTATATATTCCGGTATCTTTTAATGGACCAATACTAAACTCCACAATAGAGCTCTTTGTAATTTTTAGCGGATTGAATACTTTATTAATAATATCCGGTTCTTTAGAATCAAACATATCTTTCCTCCTAGCAAAAAATAAAGCCGGTTTATTGTTTTCTTACATCACAGGAGGCATACCTCCTGTGATGTATATTACATATATTTAAATCTTTCTATTATCCTGTACCATTAGTATATTCTACTGTAAGACCCTTCCTTCGGTCTCTTTGGCCGTGAAAGCTTCCTTATTATGATTATCAGGATAACAACTATAATCGATATAACAAATATAGTAACTAATGGATTACCTGACCTAGGTGGATATTTATTGGTATAGTAAATACTATCCAGGTTCCTCTCCTGATATTCACTAGAGAACTGCAAATCCGGGTCCACGTCGGGATCAAGATAAGATGGGTCTCTTTGTATACCCTGCTGCTCCAACGCTCTCACCCTTGCCTCCATTTGCCGGAATTGGTCGTCCTCGAAGTAATCCCTGTATGGGTATATATCATTCCAATGGTGGTACCAGAATAAATCCGACGCCCTCATTAGAAACCATAAATCCCACGGTCCTACAAAGCCATACCCATAGGAAAAGTCGTCGAAGTCGAGATCAAAGTGCTTCTTATGCTTTACCTTAACTATTACTGGACGATGGCTGTAAACAGTTATCCTTTGAGGCCTTGTTTTTATAGCATCCTCAAAGCTCATCCTGTTGTTCATTTTATAGCTATTACTGAATGAAGATTCATATACTTTTTTCTGCTCGCTGTTTAGCTTTTGCTTATAGGCACTGTAATTGTACTTTGAGGCCTCTTTTTTATAGGTATCCTGCATATAAGTCTTTTTTTGTGTTTCAGTCTTGGACTTACTTCCAAAAAAACCGCTGGATGACTTGGAAGTACTTGACCCACTGTAGGATTTTCCCGATGAATAGGATTCCGAAACGCCCCTTGAGGAAGACTCAGAAGAGCTGGATTTTTTGGATGAAGACGAACCGCTATACCCTCCACTGCTGGATGATTTACTTGAGCTGCTTGAAGATGATCCGAAAAGCCCTCCGGATTTTTTAGATGAGGACGAACCGGAATATCCACCTGAACTACGGGAGAAGGAGGACGAACGACTAGACCCGGAAGACCCCCTGGAACCTTTTGCATAAACCTCACCTAGCTGTGAGAATAGAAATACTACAGCTAGAATTAATACAAGTATTTTTCTTTTCACCTTTTTACCCCCTGCCATTTCATTCTTGAATAATAAAAAACAATCACTTAACTACATGCTATAATTAAATCCCGATATCCACCTCAAATCAAAAAGCTGTCTACCTTGAATCGCACCTATAGCAATCTCTATAGGAAAATATTATACCACTTATTTGAAAAGATTGCATAGTCAGTATTTTAGTAAAAGCCTATAAAACAGTCTTGTTTTTAGGCTAGTGAAGTAACTAGGTTTAATATTTGCGGTATTACTTGGTATTATGCCTTAAGCCTCGTGCACTCAAAAAGAAAAGAGCTTTTCAGCCCTTTGATTCTAATTGATTTTTTTATTTATACTGCTCCAGAAAGTATCATTTTCGTATCCAAGCTTCCATATTCCGATACCCCCA
Source organism: Clostridia bacterium (assembly GCA_026416815.1). GTDB lineage: Bacteria > Bacillota > Clostridia > Acetivibrionales > DSM-2933 > SKW257. Next base: position 8,715 of record JAOAEJ010000021.1, read on the forward strand.
AGTTTATAAGTATTTACAAGGTCAAGTTTATAGGAAATACTAGAGGCATTTTCATACCACACCTCATGGCTTATACCGTTTTTAGTGTATTTGAAATAGGGCGACTTAAAGGTGTCATTCCACAAACTCTGAACCCCAAGGTTTGCAATGGTAGAGTCGGCATTTTTGAAGGCTATCACTGCTGCATTACTACTTGACCAATCATAGCCGTATGCAGCTATCCCAAGAAGTATCTTGTTTGCCGGCATAGTTTTTGTTGCATATGCCATCACATTTTTAACCCAGGGCAGGGATGATATAGGACCGGGGCTACCTCCGAAGTAATGTTCGTCATAGGTCATGATTAGTATCCTATCTGCGTATTTTCCAATTTCCTTATAGTCATAGGCACCACTCCATGTGTTGTTCTGATAGGCGTCGTAAGTCTTTGCAGGAATTGATACGGTAGTAAGAAAGCCGTAAGGCGTAAGCCTTTCTTTTAATTCCTTGATAAAAGCAGAGTAATATGCCCTATCATTCCAATATACATTTTCTATATCAACATTGACACCGGAGTAACTTTCCTTACTCATAACCAATATAATATTATCAATCAAGGCTTTCCTCTTAGCTGCGTTGCTCAATACCGAATGTGCAAGGCTGCCATCAAATCGCCTATCTTTAAAGTTATGTATGGCAACCAGTGTACTTATATTTTTTTGGTTTGCAAGGCTTACAGCTCTTTGTTGAGATACTCCTGTCATATTTAGAGCTCCACTAGTATCAATACGATAGGAAAAGGTTGCTATACTATCCAGGTTGTTATGGTATTTTGTCATCGAATTATACGATCCGTTGTCTCCCTGATAGTCGTTTGTGGCGAAACCTAAAACCATGTTTGGCTCCAAGTTATTAAAATATGCGGGATCGGTCACTGTAGCAAGTCTTGCTTCAGGAATCCACCTCACCGTCATACCTATATTCTCAGATATAAAGGTAAGAGGTATCATTGTCCTGCCATTTACTATAACCGGTGCTACATCTATCTGCTTTGTAATCCCGTTAACATATGCCTTTCTGCTCCCTATCCAAAGGGCTATAGCCGTATTATTATATTTTACTGTTACCTTTCTTTCATTTCCTATCCATTCAATCTGTGCTCCAAGTTTCTGAAATATTCCACTGAGAGGCACCATTGTTCTGCCATTAATAACAAAAGGCTCTACATCAGTATATATTCGCTGCCCGTTTACATTAATATCTACCCGTGAGCCCACTGCGTATCCCTTGGGTATATCTATAAATAATACCCCTAGAACTGCTGCCAAAAAAGTTATGAAAGTAAGTATCTTTTTCAAAACTATACCCCCTAAATTAAAGTAATATTCATAGGTACCGGACTTACTAGTAAGTAAATAAATTCTGAAGTCCTATAGGCGTGCAAGGTAAAATATAAATTATACTATTATCCACCTTAGAGGTTAACATAATACATTTTCATTATCAAAGGATAATAATAGGAAGTTGTCATGGTAAAGAATTTCCTTAGATGTTTATTGCCGTGTATAAAATAGAAATACCCTCATATGATACTCGAGTATCATATGAGGGTATTTCTATTTTGAGGGTTTAATATGTTTTTTTCTAAAAGTTTATAGCTTATTTACATTATTAATACTAAATCCTAATCACAAAAGCATTACTACTTAAAACCCTGTATCTTCTTGATAATCGCATTTCTCTTTCGTCCTGTAATTCTTTCTGAATAATCTCCAGATTCTTTTTGTATGCTGCAATACGGGTATTTACCCTGCTGATTAACTGTTTTACAACTTCTATATGCTGCTGTATATCATCATTCTTACCCAGTACCAATCTCAACTCATCTTGTATAATCTCTATCCTTTTCTTCTTATAGATAAATTCTCTTCTCCACTCGTAAAAAAAGAACTTTTTCCATAATTCGTCCGGACTATTGGATAGATTGATATGCATTTCATGCAAACATGTAAAACTTAAATTTTTAACATTCCTTGTATCTACATTTTGAATTGTAATGTGTTTTATAAACAATACTGCCCCCTCCTTTTTCATCCTGAATATTTTATGCTTGGCAAAGAAGAAATAGTACTAATTTATAAGCACTAAATTGCTTTATCTTGGTACTTTTATTCCAGTATAAGCAGAGTATAAACTTACTCATATTCCTGAATTAAATTACCCTTAGCGTTATAGTACTTTTCTAGGAATTCCGCACTAAGTGTGCCAGCAATACCCCTATAGATGTTAATATAGAAAAAAGTTTTATATTAATTGATAACCCTATGTATATTACTTAGAGATAATGTTAATAATTATTAATGACCCCACAAAATACATTTTAACCCCCTAGAAAATGTCTCAGCAACGGCGCTGGGGCATTTTTTTATCCCTCACATCAGGGCGGATATTTTTATCGTATAAGTACCACCCTTGCAGGGCTTCCGTCGCCATCTTTGATTTTCAACGGCATTGCAATCATTTCGTATTCCCCTGGTTCTACATCCTCTAGAACAAGACCTTCGATAATAACAATATTTTCTTTAAGTAGAGTATAATGTGTATGAGCGGTCTCACTATCATACTTCTCTACTGAGATGTAGTCGAATCCAAGGGTTTTTATCCCTACCCGTGAAAGATATTCCGCTGCGCCATGAGCTATATATGTATATTTCTCATTAAACCTCCCTTTAGTTATCAAGTAGGAGTTATCTGTTTTAAGAATTATTATGTCACCTTTCTTTATATCTAACTTTTTCAGGTCATCTGCCTCTATTTGCTCCTTTCCTCTAATCTCAAATACCTTAGCTTTGCCTACCAGGGTATCAATTGGCAGCTTGTCTACTGATACACCATCGTCATAGAAATGTTTGGGGGCGTCTATATGTGTGCCGGTATGTGAACCTAGACTTATGCGGGAAAGGTTGTACCCATCCCCTGCTGAGATACTTTTTTCCTTTTCAAATACTACTTGAGGGTCTCCTGGATATACTATAGTATCCAGCGATATATCAAGTGTTATATCATAAAATAACTTGTCCATTTTCAATCTCCTATCTTTCACTGCTTTTATCCCCTACATATTCTATACATTTCCCTTATTGCTTTCAAAAGTTATTTTTAAATTTAGAAATTCTTTAAAATACCCCAAAGCAAAAAAAGCCTTAAAAGCTCTTTTGTGGGATGCTTATACTATTATGAATACTGCTTTATACCCATCATATAAGGGTTATATAATCTACAATATTTCACTTATATATATAACGAAGTCTAATCTATCTATATTACTAATTGAGAAAACCAAACTTGTCAAAGGGAAATATCCTAAAAACTGCTTTTCCAGTAATTCTGTCTGTTTTTACAGGCCCCATTGTCCTGCTGTCTATTATATTTAGGCTTCTATTGTCCCCAAGCACATATACATAGCCTTCCGTAACGGTAACTTTGTCAAACCCGTTGCCCTGACTAAAGGTATAATCCCCGTTAATGTAGGACTCTTCTATTATCTTATCGTTTACATATACTTTTCCATCCTTAATTTCCACAGTATCCCCTTCTACCGCTATGACCCGCTTTATCAGGGAATTCCCTTTTTCGGATATTACCTCAGGAGCATATATGGTAACTATGTCACCAGCACTTATATTGCCAAGCTTGGGGCTAACTTTTTCTACCCATAGACTGTCACCTTCGTATAGGGTTGGCTGCATTGAATAGCTGTATACTACAGTTCTCTGGAACCCGAAGGTCACTACTGCATAGCTTATAACCACTGCAATTGCTATATGCAATATCCAACTAACCGTTTCCTTCAATATAGGTTTTTTTGACACTCGAAACGCCTCCTTTTACTACCTAAAATACACTAAATATATACTGTATCTATTACTATTATAGTAGGAGGAAATTACATCGCTATGAATAGTCTGTTAATAAACTGTTAACATTACATATTTAGTAATATAGTACTACTTCGTTATTTACCTTAATTATGGCAAATCCTAAAATAACAAAGTAACCGCCTAATAATAAAGTGTCTATGCAAAAACAGCCTGACAGTTCATAATATAACTGTCAAGCTGTTTAAAATTAATCACTTCTTACATTCATGCTGTACACGTTCAGACCACGGCATCATATCGTCCATAACCTCCG
>JAOAEJ010000046.1 GCA_026416815.1 Clostridia bacterium
GCTGCAAAATATTTCAGTTAATAATTCTTGCATATGAACCCACCCTTTTCTTTTAATGTTGGTTGACATAAACATTCTAAAGGATTTCGGTGGGTTTTTATATTTGTAATGTTTTCTATAACTTCATCGAACTCACGTTAAGTTATATTGCGATAATCAAATTTTTCCTTGTAATATCATTATCGCAAATTATATATATAGCCTAAATGCTTAAAACTCATTTATTATACTCAGTGCTTAACTTCGTCTTCTTTAATCCTTTCCCTCACTTGTTCTGCCCTTATCTGCTCCGTTTGTCTCATAGCCTCACCTAGAAGCCTTTGTTCTCTGGTAAGCGGTTCACTCGGGTTTATATATTCTCCGGTAGAAGCAATATAAACCTCAATCCCTTTCTCAGCAAAGTTGTGCATAAGCCCGTGAAATTCCCTATCATCCGCAGCAGCCCTGTCAAGACTGGACATTACGACGGCATTTATCTTCCCCGCTACTATATCATTATTCAATTCCGCATATCCCACACGTTTATCCAATGGTGTTGCTTCCTCTGCCTCATCAACATAGTAGCCAATTACATCCAGACCTTTTTCTCTGGCAAAACTATTTATAGTCTGTTTTTGTCCTTCAATTCCCTGGGTCTCATCAGTCTTTTTATCAATTCTTATGTATCCTCCGGCTTTTTGATTATCTTCCATTTGCAGCACCTTTCCCAAGTATTTTCCTTAATATATTTTTCTTACGCTTGATAATTCTTATTATAAGCGTTTTTGTATTGCTTATTCCTATCTTAAAGCTAAGGTAACTTTTATCGCAGCATGTATATATGCACGTCTTATATCTTTACTGTAGGGTAGCTGAGTATATATATTGCAAATCATCTTTGTTTTTTTCTAGATTAGCTGGGATGAAGCATACCTCCTTATAGTTGTCTCCAAAATTCGTGAAAACAATCTCTGCTCTATTATATCTCCCCTCGGAAGTAATTTCGCTTAAATAACACTTATCGTCGTTGAGCAGCCTTTTCTGTACTTTAAACCCCCATCTCGCCTCATCAGCTCCGTCAACTACAATCCTCAAGGCTTTTCCTTTCATTGATTCACTTGACTTAAAAAGCTGATAGCTTGCAGATAGGTGTTCAAGCTGCCCCCTTGCATCAGCAACAGGATATGCGCTATACGTATTCTCCGGCATAACCGCTGTACCCCACAAGGCCCCTTCCTTATAATACTGTACAGGATAATAATTGCAGGCAGTAAATCTGTTAAATACAGTACCGATATCTCCACCTGCATATTTCTCTTTTATAGCCCTATCAATAGCCTCTATACTGCCTGAAACATTTGATTGAATTTCCCATATTCTCTTTATAAAACTATGTCCATCCATATTTTCAGCCAGATACTTTGCAAATATAACTCCGCCATAACTACTCTTTTCAAGGGACTTATTAGGCTGTGAAAAGAATCCTTTCAAATACCTTATATAATCATTTACTCCGGTATAAATCTCATCTTCATTCCAGGTAGCAGTTGCTTCCTTCCACCAGTTATCTGCTTTAACGTTATAGGCATACTGGACAGCATGAAAAAATTCGTGAGCTGCAGTTACTTTCATACACTCATCGGTGCTCTTGTCAAAACCCTTTTCGGGAGAGTAGTTATTATCCATACAGATATAGCTTGAAGCCACATTCCGGCCTAAACTCTGCCCATTATAATAGTTTGACGCAAATGTCACACCATACTTCCCTTTAAGGTCATAAACATAGACATCAAAAGAACTTTTACCCGGATCCAATATGGGTGTCCTAAATCCTCTTTGCCCGCATGTAATTGACTTTACATTATCGAAAGCCTCACCCATTGCTTGAATATAAGGAGGAACTCCAGATCGGTTACGCTCTCTAACGTGTACAGCATTTGGTCCACTGGTGGTATAATGAATTTTGAAAAATCCGCTAGGACTTGTATACGCCATATCAAGCTTGGGCGTATTCCCATTTATATATCTCCTAGCTTCCTCACCAATCGCCTTGTCAGTGTCCCTCCTGCCGATATATTCCAATATCTCCTCTACAGCAGCAGTCCCGCTTTTTATAGGAATTGAGGACCTATATTCCTCCGGAAGTCTCCTTTTATCAAATAATAAGTACATATAAAGTGCAATCTTATTACTTTCATCAATAAATCCGTTTCTATAAGCATGATGTATCTTATCTACAGAACTCATCTCAGGTATTTTAAGTTCAAAAGCATACTGTTTATTAATTCCTCCTGCTCTAATATTAATATTTATCCTTTTATTCTTAACCCCACAGGGCTTTAACCTAAGCCCTCCCGAATATGCAATGGCATCTCTGCTGTCGCTTGAGCAGCTTACCCTTGCAGCAAGTATATTACCTTGCTTATCCTTTATTACCGGGTTTATAGCAACCTCTTCCTTTAATTCCACACCGTCCCTCAAATAATTAAGCAGTTCTATTGAAGCAATTTCTCTCACAGCAAAATCACATACAGCTCTCGAGCCTATGGGAAGCAGTCTGTTTGCTTCAACAACCCCCACTCCCTCTGGCAATGAGTCTATATCAATTCCTATACAATAATTTCCCTCTTCAACAAGAAGTCTGTAAACTCCATTTTTGTCGGTTCTGGTCTTATATATCAACTTTTCTTTTAATATAATAATCTCGCCCTTATTACTTTCTATTTTTTCCCGTTTAATGTCATCTATAAAAAATACATTAACCCCTATACCCACTAATCCAGTCTCATAATTATCCATAATACCGTTATTGTTTATATCAAAAAAAACTCTACCTGTTATTTCTTTTATTGGCCTAGCTCTTCGCATATGATTATTCCCCCACTGATTCCTGCATTAAAAATAGTTTACTTTAAACTATCCTTATCCAACATCCTTGTAAATAAAGAAAGAAGGTTCATGACGAACCTACTTTCAATACACCTGACATTGACCGTGTTTATGGCTAATACCGTTGTTTCTTAGGGCACCTTTAAGATAATGAAGTCTAAACTTAGTGATTTTAAGCTAGGGAAACACCTGTGTAAGTGGCGATTTCCCAGCTGGAAAAATCACTTTTAGAGTAAACCATCTTTACCCGTCTCTACTAATATACATTGTAGCCATAGGGGCGATAGAACAGAAGTAAGAAAACCAGTATAAACCAAAGAATTACATCATCGTTGCAATATCCTCTATCTGCCATATAACTCACACCTTTCCCACGTTATTAGACTCATACTGTAAGTCGGTCTAGTATATAATATTCATATATAAAGTCTTATGTTACCTCTTCAAACATTGTAATGATTAATTCTTTTACCATAGTGCTTCCCAAAGTCTGTCTTTGCTTTTTTATTACCAGTTTAGTACTACTTCGTTAGCTTACTGCAAACTAGCTAAATTGATTGCGATATGTTAAAATTATGATACTTATTAAAGCTTTTTGGGTTATAATAAACTATATGTTGTATTTACAACGTACATGGAGGTAGAATCTATGTTGAACTTTGTGGGTATAGGCAGTGCCTTTAATACCAAGCTTGGAAATACAAGTGCATTTATTAAGGAAAAAGACACCTTACTTTTAATTGACTGTGGAGGTACAGTTTTTGATAGGCTGCTGGAAAACGGATTGTTACAGAATATAAAAAATCTTTATATTCTTATAACTCATACCCATCCTGATCATATAGGAAGCCTCGGCGATTTGATATTTTACACATATTTCATATTGAAACGAAAACCTACAGTATTATTTCCCGCTAATACTTTGCTTACAAGCTTTTTGCAGTGTATTGGCATAACCGACGAAATGTACAATATAGAAAAAGAAGTGCATGTAGCCCTATCCGACAGCAATTTGGGAGAGCTGAATATAACATATAAAGCAGCTTCTCATGTTGAAGCGATTCCAGCATATAGTATTATTCTTAAAAGCAACTCTTCAACAATTTATTATAGCGGCGATTCAAATAAAATAGATGATAGTATATTCGAAATGCTTAGAAATGATAGTATACAAAGGCTATATCAAGACACATGCGGAGCTGACTACGAAGGAAACTATCATATGTCTCTTAGAAAATTGAGTGAAACAATTCCACCGGAATTACGGCATAAGGTATACTGCATGCACCTGGACAGTTATTTCAATGAAGGCCTTGCACGGGAAGCAGGTTTTAATGTTGTGCAGCTATATTGGCATTGTTAATATCTCCTATTAAAGGGATATTAACCTGTATAAAAAATCCACTGTCACTATCTACAGCCCCATACTCTATTTTCCCTCCAAGGCTGTGAATTCTCTCCTCCATACCTGTTAGTCCATACCCCTTACTAATACCGTTGCATCCTATACCATTATCAAAAATTGAGAGTTTTATACTTCCATTAATTAACCTTAGCAAAATGACTATATGGGTAGCTTTACCATGGCGTACAGAATTAGTCATTGCCTCCTGGCATGTCCTATATATAGCATCTCGGAGTGTTACTCCAATATCCCCTTCAATTCCTTCTTGGGAAAAATGTATGTCCACCCCGGAATTTTGCCTAAACTCAGACACTAGTTTTGTCAAAGCACTAGTAAGATTACTTGACTCCAATTTTTCAGGCATAAGCCCAGCTATTGATCGCCGAACCTCTTTTAATCCGTCTCTTGCCATATCAGCAGCTACCAGCAATTCCTTCATTGCTTTGTCAAGGTCACTTTTACCGACTATAGCGGCTATCTCCAGTTTTTTAATTAGCAATGTTAATGTGTGCCCTAGAGTATCATGTACATCCCTGGCAAAACGATTTCTTTCCTTAGTTACAGTCAACTCCTCTACAGTATCGGCATAATTCTTTAGCTGCTCATTCATTACAGTCAACTCTTCATTCGTTGACTCCAGCTCCTCTGTTCTCTCAGCGACACGCTGTTCAAGCGTTTTGTTCATTGCGGCAATTTCGTCCCTTGATTTACTTACTTCCTCCCACATCGTATTCAATGCAATATTTTTTACTTCTACCTCTTTTGAATACAGTTCTATTCTTCTATATGCCTCTGAGAAACGTTTAGCTACCATTAAAACAAGAGAAAGTATAAAAAATAATAATCCCCACTTAGCAAAAATGAAGTTCCATGAGAAAAGGCCATAGGCTGAAAACACAATCAAAATAACAAATCCAGCTGTAAAAAATTTCGCTTCATTACTGCCCTTAAAATAAGCTGATGTGGTAAATACGATAAGTGCCAACAGTTCAAGGCAAATTAGAATCTTAAAAATCCCCCATGTAAAAGTCATAAATCTATCATTTAGAAATAATTGTATGTCATAGCTTTTTACAAAATTGAAAAATAAGACTGAATAAATCAATCCATACATGCCTGTAATCTGCCAAAGCCGCTGCATAATTCTTCTAGGGCCTACCCCAAATACTTGTTCACAAAAATATGCAAGCAATGATGGAATAAATGATGGAGCTATATTCCCAACATGTACCCAAAACAACTTATCCGGGTATAAATAAACAGAAGCTAAATCAAACGGCACTGCAATAAACCATAAACCCGCCAATACTGAAATTGCTCCCAAGCAAAACATGGCATTTCTTTGCTTCTTATCAAAAAACACTGCAATCAAAAATACCAATGTCGACTGTATTATTAAAAAAAAGCCTAAAATAAAGCTCTGTAAGTTTTCTAACATAATCTACCCCATTAACTTAAGCCATTGTCTATAAGTATGATTGTACCAAAATGCTTAAAAGGGCTCAATATAAATTAATAATTTAGAGAGTAGCTGTATACAGCTTATTTGGGAAAGTTTAGTAAAAAATATTTTACCACTACCTGTTCCCCTCCATTATTAGTTTTAGGTTTGGTATCTACAATGAGAAATCAAGTATATTTTAAGAATAAAAGCCTCTAAAGTCGCTCCAGCAGACAATAGAGGCTAATTCATTTTTATTTACCTAATTTTTCAGCTACCTTCTTTGCAAAGTCCCTTGCATCTTGTAAATCTTTTTGGTCAGGGTGACTGCGGCTTAGGAAAAAGAAAAACCTTCCCTTACAAATAAAACTTTCTTCCAATACATTTATCCCTTTTCCCTGCAATAACTCTTTCATAATTTTAACTGCTTTATCCTGACCTCCTGAAGTACCAAATATAGCTATATTTTTAGCTCTCTTTGAATCTAAAGTCCGTATAAACTCCTTCATGCTTTTATCAATATCACCCTTATATATGCCAGCACCCAGAAAAAGCAAGTCAACATTTTCCAAAGGATATGCAGGAGGTACCTTTTCGGACTTCTGATTAAACACCTCTGCAATTACGTCTGCAACCTTCTTGGTATTTCCACTTCTGGTTTGATACATTACCTTTACTTTCATTGCTTATTCCCCCGATTCCTATTAATCAAGCATTAAGACTAAGTTACTATTAGCTATTATTAACCCTATAATACCATAAAACCATGCCAAAATTATAGGGTCCTGACAAAATTTATTAATATAACTCTACTTTATGTGAATATTCTAAGTCAGTTTACAGCTTAAATATGTTGGTTATGAGATAATACACAAAGGGTATAAATATCGCCGGAAGCAAATTCCCAACCTTTATTTTCTTTATTTCAAGCATATTCATACCTATAGCCATAATAAGTATGCTCCCTACCATAGACATCTGAGTTATTACTATATCTGTAAGCCATGGTTTGATAAAACCTGCAAGTAGTGTAATACCACCCTGATAAAGAAGTATGGGTAAAGCTGAAAAGGCTACGCCTATTCCAAGTGTTGCTGCAAAAACTACAGCACTAACACCATCAAGTATTGATTTAGCAAATAAAGTGCTTGCATTACCCGTCAATCCGTCTTCCAAAGATCCAACTATAGCCATAGCTCCAACGCAGTATATAAGGCTGGCTGTTACAAAACCCTCGGCAAAAGTGCCGGAGCCTTTTGCAAACTTATCTTGAAACCATCGACCCATTTTTTCCAACTTGCCTTCAATATCAAGGAACTCACCTATTAATCCACCTATCACCAAACTAAATATCATTATCATAGTATACTGCCTATCAAGTTTGCCACCGCTCACTACCAGGTATGTACCCTGTAGAGTTCCTCCTATGCCCACCATAAGCACCGCAAGGCCGATGGCTTGCATAACAATATCCTTATACCTCTGGGGAAGCCCGTTTTTAATGAAGGTTCCGCTAACTCCGCCTAAGATAATTGCGCCGGCATTCACTATAGTCCCTAGTCCAATCACTTGATCATCTCCCCAAATGCATTTATTTTATGTAAATAATATACCATGAACTAATTTATCACATATTAAATGCAAAGTATATATACATACCTTAAAATATATTTAACTAATAAAATAACAGGTAATTAAAAAAGAAATGCAGGTTGTTTAGTAGATACTTCAACCCGCATTTCTTTTTTAATCCAAATTACTTAAACTTATATTTTTCGCTACTTCTCTGAGCTTCTCCTTACTGTTTAATTCGGGATTTTCAATCACAGCCTCCAGTAGTGCATTAAGTAATTGTCCTATCTCCTTACCTGGCTTAAAGCCCATAGATATCAAATCCTCTCCACTAAAGGCCAAATCCTTTAAGTTCAAGCAGTGGTGATTTGATACTATATCACTATATATCCTTTTTATTTCACCAAGCTTCTCAAGCCTTGGCTGCAACTTCTCGGGGTTTTGTGACCTTTTATCAGCTTCCTGAACTTTAAGTAAATTGCAGAAAATATCCTCCCCAACAGAGCTTACCGCCTTTCTTACCGATCGATAAGATGGCTCTATATTTCTATCATGGTGTCTGATAAGAGCACATATTTTTCTCAAAGTCTTATTATCAAACTTGAGCCTGTTTAAAACCTGCTCAGCTATCCGTTCACTATGATGAGGATGACCATAAAAGTGATCGATACCTTCTTCGTCGGTAGTTTTAGTCACTGGCTTACCGGTATCATGCAGCAGCATAACCCATCTTAAAACCCTGTCATTCGGAATGTTTGCCACAGCATGAAGAGTATGTATCCCAACATTATACACATGATAAGGATGGTTTTGCGCTGTATCAAAGCATACGTCAACTTCAGGGAGTATATATCGGAGCAAATCCGCTTCTCTAAACAATATAAACTTCATAGGATGTTCGGAAATCAGTGTTTTGGTAAGCTCATCCCTTATCCTTTCCGCACTTACCTTCTTAATTAGAGAAGCATTATCTATTATCGCTTCAAAGGTATCTTCCACCAACTCAAAATCCAATTGTGCAGAAAACCTTATAGCCCTCATCATTCTTAGAGCATCCTCCCGAAACCTTTCTCCTGCATTGCGTACAGCACGGATTTTCTTGCCTCTTAAGTCATCAACTCCCCCAAAGGGATCCACAAAACCCTTCTCTGGATGATAAGCAATAGAGTTTACTGTAAAGTCCCTACGGCTGAGGTCCTCCTCCAGGGATGTAGTAAACTCTACACTATCCGGCCTCCGATTATCGGTATACTCGCCTTCAATCCTATAAGTAGTTACTTCATAATTCTCACCCTCTAAAACCACCGTCACTGTACCATGCTTTATCCCCGTATCAACAGTCTTTTCAAACAGCTCCTTAACCCGTAAAGGGTTGGCACTGGTGGTTATATCCCAATCCTTCGGCTTTTTACCCAAAACACTGTCCCTGACACAACCTCCAACAGCAAATGCCTCATATCCGTTTTTGTTTAAAACACTTATAATATAACTCACACTCTCAGGTATCTCTATATTCGTTCTAATCTCCATCTCATTACCTTCCAAATATTTATTCCAATTGTGCATTGCATAACATTTTTAGATAGTTTACTGTAAAAGTGATTTTGTCCAGGTAGTCAAATTGCACTTGTCATACTCATTGCCTACCTGAAAATCACTAAGTTTACAGTAAACTATCTTTAATAGCATAATTATAACTCCTCAGCTAAAAATGGAAAATAAAATTATTAAAATTTACCCTCAAAAGTCAATCCACAACTAGCCCCAGCCCACAACATTTACCGTACAACCCTCAGAAGCTTCAGAGAGATATAACAAATAATTAAAAGTATAATAATAGAAATCCCTGTCACAAAACTGGCCACCTGTCCCGGATACAACGGTGATGTAGCAAGTATACCTAAAATTAAAACAATTGCCAGCAAGGTAACTGACGGATATCCCCATACCTTGTATTTTAATTTCTCTGGACACTCCCTTAAAACTTTTTTCCTATAGAATAAATGTGTTACCGATATTGTAAGCCAGTTAAACATTGCAAGAAAGCCACTGGCTCCAATTAAAATAATGAAAATACTTTCCGACATAAAATAAGAAAGGACTGCCGTAAGCATAAGCACTATACTACTCACTCCTAGGGCATAAATCGGCACACCATTTTTATTTTTAAACTGAAAAAGCGCTGGAGCCTGCTTCCCACGGCTAAGTGAGTCCAACATCCTTGAAGCGCTGTACATAGCGGAGTTGAGCCCTGACACCGAAGCAGACAGAGCAATAATATTTAAAAGTGTTCCTGCAAATGGGATTCCTACACCCTGTAAAATATCTACAAAAGGGCTGGTAGCTCCCGAAACGGTATTCCACGGTCTCATAACAATAATAAAGAAAATTGATAAAAGATATAGTACAGTAATTGATAGACATATGATGTATATAGCAGGCGGCAAATCTTTCTCAGGCTCATTTGTATCGGCAACAGCTAGTCCGATAATTCCAGTTCCTGTATAAGAAAAAAGCATTAAAATCATCGCCTGTAAAAGTCCATTCATACCGTTAGGCATAAAAGCACCCAAAGATGAGAACGGTGTATAATTTATGCCTGTACTAATAGGTAAAACCCTTAATACTGCAAGTATTCCAAATAGCACAAATATTACAAGGGCAGCAACCTTTGCAAATGCAAGCCACATCTCTATTTTACTTAGACCCCTAACATCATTGAAATTAATTGCAGTCATAGCAACTGAATATATAAGGCAAAACACCCAAAGAGGAATACCGGGGAACCAAAACCGGGTAAATATTGCTGCCGCTGTTACTTCTCCAGCCATTCCGAGAAGACCACTGCACCAGAACATCCAACCGTTAACAAATCCAACACCTCTACCAAATACCTCTGAAGCATGGACTCTAAAAGAACCGGGAGCAGGATTTACTATTGACATCTCCGCAATAAACATAACCTCCAGAAACATTATAAAAGCCCCCAGAGCATAGCCCAATATTGCCGCAGGCCCTGCCAAAGATATAATTGTACCGCTGGCTAGAAAAATTCCTGAGCCTATAATGTTTCCCAAAGCCATCACAACTAAATGCTTACGGTCAAAACCCTTTTTAATAGTAGATGAGTGCGACAAGAATAACTTCTCCTCCTCAATATATGCCAAAAACAATTTATCTAATTAGTAACGACACTTATTATCCCCATTTTGTATCTTATAATTTCACATACCCGTTTTATTATTCTCCTAGTACAAGGATATAATAAATTTAGGAGTAAAAAACCAGGGATAGTTTAAAATAAACCATCTTAAAGGGAGGAATTTACATGACAGATTCTGTTAGTTACTTATCGGGTATCAGGAGTCCTTACTTAGGGCTATTTGTTGCGGCCGCCGCAAGTATAATAATTATACTGTTAATACTTATTCTTGAATATTTCTACTTCGCTATACCAAGGTCAAGACAGCAAAAAAACATTCCTCCACCTCTTTGCAACAATGAAATCAGTACTAACTTATCCATGCTTCAGAACTATTATGGTGAGGTATTACGGGAATTTCAAGCTTCTTGGAGGGCTTGTATAGTCGTAGCTATAATAGGTTTTATAATGATTCTGATAGGAATAGGGCTCCTCTACAGTCAAAAACTCCAAACCATTGGGATAATCTCAGGAGTAGCAGGTGTGATAGCTGAAGCTTTTACCATTCTGTTTTTCAGGCATAATCAATCTATACAGGAGCACATAGAAGAGGACCATAAAAAATTGGTAAGCACACAGTATCTGAATATAGCTATAAGCCTTGCAAATGAACTCAAACCCGAGCTTAAGGAAAAAGAAATTTCTAATATAATTGATAAGCTGCTATGCCTATCAAGCGGTTTACACGGCTGCCCACCCACACAGGAAGCGGACAAACATAAAACTGAATAATATGTAAGAATATTAACACCTTTCTTTATAATAAAAAAAGAGAATTATTTATAAACTCTCTTTTTAAAACAACCTTCGATTCGCTATAATCTAATCTATAGTAACCTTACCGTATTCGGGAACAATCTGTACCCATGTTTGTCCAGGGTTTAAAACTACGGCATTACCATTTTTGTCAATATACTTAGTTTGGGAAGCTCTAGATTCCTTGGACCATGTTATTTCGACCGCCTTACCATTTGTAATAAACCATCCTCTACCCTTCCCCAAATTAATTAACTGTTGTCTGCCCTTATCATCACCGAGTATTGTACCACTCTTCACAAGCTGAATAATAATATTCTTTGCCTCAAGCTGCTTGCCGCTCACTCTTTCTATCTGAGGTTGTCCCTTCCTAAACCTCAAATACGAATTTTTTACTCCGTCATAAGTAAAACCCGCCTTATAGCTAGCTGAATAGGCTAATGATATCTTAGAGGCACTTTTCCCGCTGCTTAGCTCCATATCAGACTTATTATAGGTAAATACATGCTTTTTATCTGTATTAGCCCTATATTTTACCCTTTTGGCGTAACTGAGGACCTTTTCCATTGAAGTATATGAGTCTTGCCAGTTATACCTATCCCTGGTCAAATCCCAGAAAATCTCCCCACCATTAGCCACACCGTTAATATTATTAATTTTCAACTTTGAAATATCACGTTTAGCCATTGGACTCCATCCAAAGTGGACATATATCGCATCATGCTCCATTGAATAGTCCAAGAAGTAGTGCCGCGAACTTCTTACAGGCCCTACAAGTTTAGGGTCTGTACCCCAAAATACCGGCATAAGCCTGGTTTCACCGCCCTCAGCCACCATTTCATATATTACCTGGGCGTTATTTAATCCCCCTTGTGGAAGGCTTTTTGTACCTTCATTGTCAATCATTACTGCAACAGGTCTTATACCTTCCTCAGGAAATATAAAGTTAGCAGGTGCCGGGGTTACCAAAGGTTTTACCACATCCGCAGTAGCCTTTGGCTGTATAACATCTGACTTTCCATTCACTGTGGAATCCTTAGCTGTAGAAGCATCTAAAGTATTTGTCTTATCTCCCCCATTGCAAGCCACCATAGAAATACTAAGAACAAAAGCCATCAACAGCAAACCTCTCTTAAACATCCGAACCCTCCTTTAAAAAGAAAATGTCTTATACAATAGTAATTCTATACCAAATATTTAAAACCCTCTTTTCTCAAGATTAATTACTATGTTCATATGGACCAAATCCAAATTTGCGTATATAATATAAAATAAACATATTATATTGAAAATTTATAAAACATTTTCTTTTTACACTATTAGAAATTTTATGGTGGGGATGCTAATGAACACTTCAAAAATGAAGCTAGGAACAAAATTAGACCTTGAATTGATTAACGGTAAAGGAGATAAAATAGGCCAGACCTATGTCAGTCAACTAATCGAAGTAATCGATAATAGCACCATATCAATTGCTGCACCTATTCACGAATCCAGGCTTATGCTTATCCCTGTCGGTTCTAAAGTTAGGGTAGTATTTCTACATGACAGATATGGCCTTTTAGCCTTTATTGGTTCTATAATCAGTAAAGAAAAAAAAGATGCTCTAATTGTATTAAATACTTTAGTAGAAAGTGAATTTGAAAAAATCCAAAGGCGAAATTTCTTTAGATTGGACTGCATACTGGATGCCTTTTACTACTTCCCCGACGACCCTAATAACACAACACAGGATCAACTTAACCCGGAGTACAAAAGTGCTATAACCAAGAATCTTAGCGGAAGCGGTGCAAGCATAATAATTGAGCAGGAGATTCCCAAGGGCAGCTCTATCGACCTAAGGATACAATTAAACAATGAAAATACTATTGCTGTCTTATGTAAAGTAGTCAGGTGTACAGAAATTGCTGCTTCAAAAGGTAAAAAGTATGACTTGGGCTTGCACTTTAAAGGAATCACTCAAAGAGATCAAGATATACTTATAAAATATATATATGATCAGCAAAGACTCTTACTTAGGAAAAGTGTGGTAAGTAAAGAATAGTTCAATCTGCACATTTGCAGAATTATATCATGAATATTTTGGCTTATATCCATAGTGGGAAGCTTTTATACTCACTATGGATATAAGAAGAACTCTAATCAACTATAGCTAATATAAAATATGATATTAATAAATAATTTCAGCACTATCTACTACATGCACATCCAACTTCTTATACAGATATTGGGTAGTAAACTTCTGAATTAGCCTGTCCTTAAAACATTTAACAGCCCCTTGACACTTCGTTCTTCCACCTCTATAAAGCTACTTCTCTCCAAAATATCTTCCAGCATATGAGCGTCGGAGGATTTTAAAAGACTAAACCTGTGTAGATGAGCGTTTTGTTCCTTATACCTTTCACCGTCACAAGCTCTTGATATCTCAAGGTATCTAGCTTTCAAGTTATCGGGTATAATTCCCAAATTAGAAATTATACTATAGGAGTCTCTGTCTATATGTGCCGGTAAAACTACCCCGTCCAAGCCTTCTACCGTATCAAACACCTCATCGATCCCCAAATCCGCCGCAGTTATCAGAAGCCGCTTTGATTGTCCTACTATATTATCTTCCTCATCCATTATTAACTGCTGACCGAATACATCTTCCCTGTTTTCCAGGGCTGGAAGAGCCTTATATACTATATCCTGCATTTTTAGAGCAGTCTGAACATCAGGAAAAAGGCATACAAGGTGAACCTCTTCCCTTGTCTCAACCTCCATTCCCGGTATAAATACAATATTTCTTTGATTTGCGCAGTCTGAGATTGCCTGAAGATTCTCAGCCGAATTATGATCGGTAACAGCTATAATATCAAGACCTTTTATAAATGCCATATTAACAATATTATTCGGCGTCATTTCATTATCTGCACATGGTGAAAGCGCTGAATGAATGTGCAAATCTATAGCAACTCTCATTTGACCCCTCCAAAGCCCCGGTTGTTAAGTTAAATCATATACCTGCCTTACAAGCTCTGCAGCATATTTCATAAGCACTCAATTTTGTACTGATAATTACGATACCTTCCTGTACAGCTTTTTTAATTGTTGCCTCCTCTACACTAATACTCTCAGGTATAATAACACATGAAGCCTCTGTAAGTAATGCAACCGCAGCAACATTGAGATGGGTATGGACTGTAATCCAAGCGTTACCCTTGTTTACATGAGACATAACCCAGCTAAGGAGATCACATGCATACATCCCCGTTACATCGGTTTCCAATCCAACCTCTCCAGTTAATACTCTTCCATCAATAATATCAGACAATTCTTTGACTTTCATCCTTCCACCCCCTAAAGGTATTTCTTCTTTTATCCAATACCCTTATCCAACACAGGCGGCATTTTTGCTTCTAACTCCATCATTTGAACCGCCAGCTGCCTAACCTTTTCTCTCAACTTAAATATACAATCGGTCTCGTTTGCATTACCTCTTACGATATCTTCCGCAAGAGCCCTGCAGCTTGGAGCTCCGCAAGCTCCACAATCGAGTCCGGGTAGTTCCTTATTTATAAGTTCGAGGGTCTCCAACTTTTTCATCGCCTTAGCAAGATCAATATCCAGCTTCATGACAGGCTTGCATTCAACATTACCCGTCAAGGCAAAATCCCCGCTATACTCTTTTTCATCTTCATGAACATCGCTGCCCTTAGCCTTAGCAGCATCCAGGTGTTTTTTCAACCTTGTCTTTGCCACATACACATTTTCTACCGTCAGAGGCCCTCCCAGACATCCTCCGACGCAGGATAAAGCCTCAATAAACTCTACATCTTCAAGCCTGTCATTTTCCACTTCTTCCAAAATAGTTATCACATTATGAATTCCATCCACTGCAAGAAACTTCTCAGTCTCAAGAGCAAGGCTTTCTCCTCCGGAATTCGCCCATCGTATACCTTCAAAACCGGCCTGTTCAAGATCCTCTATATTTCTTACCTTACCAAGGCTGCTTAATATCTTTAAATAGACGTCCTTAATGGAAATTACTCCATCTACAAAAGATGACCCATTTTCATAACGAGCTTTTACACTGGTTACTTTAGCAGCACAGGGTGTTATGAAAAACACCCCTATGTCTTCCGGAGCTATATTTTTCGATTCTGCAATCTCCATTTTAGCAACCTTAGCTGCGACTTCCATAGGTGATTCCAGTTTCACTATATTCTCTATAAGACTGGGGTAACGTACCTGTATAAGCTTTACTACTGCGGGACATGCGGAAGAAATAAGAGGTTTTTTTACATCGCTTTTTTTCATTAACTTTCTTGTAGCACTGCTTACTATCTCAGCAGCCTTTGCCACTTCATATACTTCATCAAATCCTATGATTTTGAGGGCGGTCAGGATATGGTTTCTGGAATAAACCGCTTTAAACTGTCCGTATAATGAGGGTGCCGGAATAACGACCTTATATTTGAAAGTATTTACTATGTCAAAGGGGTCGGATATGGCCTTTTTAGCATGATAAGGACACACCCTAATGCATTCTCCACAATCTATGCACCTTTCATTAATAATCCTTGCCTTACTCTTCCTAACTCTTATCGCCTCAGTAGGACATCGCTTTATACAGTTTGTGCAACCTCTACATTTTTCTTCGTCCAGATTAACTGAATGAAAATATGTCCCCATCAAAATTCCCCCTACGAAAATAGGCTATACTGCGGCCACAAAGGTAGACTAACCTTTAAAATTTAGCTATTACACTATGGCGTATTAATAAAGCCTTATGCAAAGTTCACTCTAATTATAACTGTAGTACCTCTTCCTACTTCAGTATTAATTTTAAGTTCATCAGCATACCGCTTCATATTGGGCAGTCCCATACCTGCCCCAAAACCCATCTGCCTTACAGTATCCGGTGCAGTAGAAAAGCCTTCCTGCATGGCCAAATCAAGATCCGGGATACCCGGGCCTTCATCTTGTATCTTAATAATTACTTTATCCTGATCAATTTCAATATCAGCAGTGCCACCGTTAGCATGAATAACTGCGTTAATTTCAGCTTCATACATGGCAATGGCTGATTTTTTTATAACTTGGGGAGCTATACCCAACTGACTGAGAGTCTTTTTTACACTACTTGAGGCCTCACCGGCAGATACAAAATCATTTGCCGGTATATCAAAGTGGAGCTTTAAAACATTACTCAATCCCATACACCTCTCCCTGTAATCCCTGCGCTGTATAGCTTACCACATGCTATAAACATCGGGTGCTTTGTAGCTATCACTGTTATACCCTTATCTTTTGCAAGGTCAAGTATATTCTGAACCGGATTTTTACCCCTTACGAACGCAATTACCTTTATATCCATCATTTCTGCGGTACGTACAACCTGAGGATTTACAAGACCTGTGAGTAAGAGTACATTCTCTTTTACATATGCCATAACATCGCTCATTAAATCTGCCCCACACGCCGAATAAATCTCCAAATCCAGATTCTCACTTCCACTTAACAGTTCAGCGTCTAATATCTCAATAATTTCTCTAACCTTCATAAGTGCACCCCTACAATTCAAATATACAATAAATTATATCATATAATTTATATGTTTAAAAAACATTTTAATTATAAAAAAACTCCTTTTGTTAAACAAAAAGAGTTTTTCGCCCTAAGATATCTATGTATTGTCTCTTTGAAATTTTTAAAAATCAGTTTCAACTGCATTATCAATTACGTCCTGCGGAACCTTTATTTCGAAATTCCCATTCAAATCGCTATATTTGCAGCTTATCTGCATATTGAACTTAACTTTTTCACCGCTGATATTCATTGTACCGGTGATATCCATGTATACTCTATTAAGCAGATTGGTATTCTTGTTTATAGAAATTTCAACATAGGATTTGCTCAGTTCGTACTCATAGTCGCTCCCTGTACTCTGAGTAGCCTTATTGAGGAGATCGCTCAAATATGTATCGCCTTTAAGTATGATTTCATCAGGATTTGTACCCTCCTGCTTAATAAGTCCCGCACATAACACATCATTGGTATTTAAAATTGTTGTAGTATCGTTTTGGGTGAAAATATCTTCATATTCTTTTTCTGTCATTTCCTGTTTTATCCACTCATCAACAGACTCACTGCTCTTGACATATGCAGTATGATCGATAAAGTAAGCTTCCATTTTGATATCTTGACCCAGCATAGCCATTTCCATATTCATGTACATAGCTTTTTTGGTATTGTCTACTTCTGCAGACATTCCTATGCCCAAATCCATACTTGGAGTAGCTATACCTTTTTGCTGCATGGACATATCAATATCCATATCAAGCTTAGCCTTTTCTACAGCACTCATTGCCTCATCTGACTTATCAAGTATCTGCTTTATATCATCAAACTCTGCTGAGTCCCTTATCAATACAGCTTTTGTAGTACCTTCCCAAGCAACTCTTTTTCCCAAACTCTGAGCAATAAAGGTTGCGGGAACATACGTCTTACCTTTATAAACAACAGGTGCAGCATCTATTTCTACAGCCTTACCATTTACATAAGCCGTTTTGCTTCCAACCTTTAAGTAAATCTCGATACCATCTTTATTAATTGTTATGCTCTTTTCCTTGCCGTTCCATACTATTTGCTTTCCGTCGCTCTCAACTCCGAGATTCTGCAAAACTGCAGTCATAGGCAAAAGAGTTCTGCCTTTTACTAAAATGGGTGTTTCCTTATACGTAGCAGTCTTTCCGTTTATGACAATCTTCACATTAGGTGCTTCAGTGATCTTATCCGCCGCATATGCAAAGGAAGTCCCAAATAACGTCAGACCTACACACAGCGCAAGTGACAAACCAAACTTTTTCATAAATCTCCTCCAAACTCAGTTTAAAATTAATGTACCATATAATGTTATACATGTCAAAATATTAATATACCAATTAAAGTTAAGAAGCCCTGTCACCAAGGCTCCTTAACTTCAACTAACTATATACTTAATAAATCAATAGAAGCAGCTTCCCCCTGCAAATTCTCTGATTATTGAGTTCAAAGGAATCTCTCTTGACTCAACAGTCAGCGAGTAGCTCAAAAACTCAATCAAGCGTCTTGCTTCAGAATACTCGGGGCACGAACTGTCCACCTCAGCTAAAAGTGGTTCCGCAAGGGTCTTTAGGACTCCGATTTCATAAACAAGGGATGAATTAAACATTATATCCGCCTCTTCCTGGAAGGGGAATATGTTCCTGTCTTCTCCCCTCCTCACTGAAGGCCAACGCTTTATAGTATTAATTGCAGAGCATCCTCTAAACTGGAAGTCCCTCACAATTCTTCTAATAATTCTTGCATCGGTAGACGCTATCCTGTTGTGATCATCTATATTTATAGCAGTGAGAGCACTTACATATATTTTAAACTTGCTTTCCTTAGGGATTGTAGAAGTTAACTTTTCATTCAGCCCATGAATTCCTTCAATAATAATAATTTGGTCATCATTAATTCTCAGTTTTCTTCCACAGCTATCCCTACAGCCATTTGGAAAGTTGAAAATAGGAATCTCCACTTCCTTGCCGCAAATCAAATCTGCAAGGTGCTGGTTAAACAATTTTATATCTATAGCTTCCAGAGCTTCGTAGTCATAATCTCCACTCTCATCCCGTGGAGTATCTTCCCTATTTACAAAGTAATCATCCAAAGAAACGGTAACAGGTTTCAGCCCGTTAACCCTCAGCTGTATTGCAAGCCTGTTGGCAAAAGTAGTCTTGCCCGATGAAGACGGACCTGCTATAAGTACAACCCTTTTTTTATCAGGACTGTTAGTTATCATATCCGCTATCTGAGCAATTTTCTTTTCATGAAGTGCCTCGGATATTCTGATCAACTCACAAGCTTTTCCCGCCTTTATAATGTCATTCACTGCTCCAAGGCTGTCAACACCGAGTATATGACCCCAACGTTTATATTCCTTAAATACATTAAATAATTTCTTCTGTTCCTTAAATTCCGGTAATACATGAGGACTAGTCTTCTCTGGAAATTGAACAATTAAGCCCGGTGAATAAAACTTTAGCTCAAAAGTTTTTATATACCCTGTATCCGGAACCATATATCCATAGAAATAATCCTCTAAGCCATCACAGCTATAAATAGTAACATAAGGTTTTCTTCTATGCTCTATTGCATGGAATCTATCCATTCTGCCATTCTTCTTAAATAATTCTTTAGCCTCTTCAGTAGACATAATATGTTTTACAAAAGGAATTCTGGCGGAAACCAATTCCCTCATCTTTTGTTCTACTAATTTCACCTCGTCCTCATCAAGGTCCTTTTGCCCTTTAATTTCGCAGTATACACCTTTACTAATGGAGTGACTTATTACTACTTTTCTATCTGGGAAAAGGTCATGTACAGCCTTAATTAGTATAAAATAGAGACTTCTTCTGTATATTCGCACTCCATCGTCATCTGTCAGGTCTATAAACTCCAGCTTGCAGTTGTCATGAATGCGAAAGTTCAATTCCTTAATATCATTATTTACCTTTGCTGCTACAATTGCAGATCTAAAGTCCTTCTCATAATCCTTGCTTAAATCGAGCAATGAAATGCCCTCAGGGACATTGACTTCCTGTCTGTTGCTAAATGAAATTTTAACCAGATTTACATCATTCTCTCCCATATTCATGCCCCCCTGACAACTTGTTATTTGATATTTGCATTCTTACTGATTTTAAATAATTTATAATTTCTCAAAAAGCCTCTATCCATGTCCTTAATTTTTAGTAAATAATTAAATACTTTAAATACTAAAACAAGTATTATAAATTATTTATGTTTTGTATTATTATTCTATGCACTCTACTTAAATTCCTCTTAGGTGTCAAAAAAAGTTTATACTGCACGAATTTTGTTTTTTGCCAATAACAAATGTCAAATCTTTTGGATTTTATGTTATAATGTAAAGTACCTATTAACCTCTTTATTTTATAAACACAAGTTATAAACATAAGCGTAAAGGGGCTGTGAATTACAATGAAGCAAAACCTTATAACAAAAATCAAATTCAAATATTTACTGGCATTAGGAATGACAGCCGCAATTTCACTAATAGGCTTATTCACACTTTTTTATACCATCAGCTCCCAACGCACAAACGCAGAAGTTATCAATATCAGCGGACGTCAACGTGCACTCCTGCAGCGTACTGCTTTAAATTCGCTGCGATTTGTCAGCAATCAACTTCAACCTCATACCTATACTGAACTATTAGAAGAGAGAGAAAATCTCCGCAAGGAACTTCTTAAAGATATTGACTTAATGGAGAAGTCCCATGAACAACTCATAAACGGCAATCTTACAGTAAACCTTCCGGGAAGTACTCAATCCCAGATAAAGTCTGTTTATTATGAAGCTCCAATTTATCTTGATACCAAAATTAAGACATACATTAAACAGGTAAGAACTCTTGCATTATTGCCCGACTCACAGCATAGCACCTATAATACGCAGCTTAATTATATTTCTTTAGCAGCTTCAGGTGATTTAGTCAGCTCCCTTGAAACAGTCGTAAGCCGCTATCAGAAAGAAAGCGAGGATGCGATATCCAGACTTCAATTTTTGAGTATCACAGTACTTTGTATTATTATGCTGCTTCTGATATTTGAAGCGCTATTTATTTTCAAACCTATGGTAGATCTTATAAAGGAAGAAAACAAACAGCTGGAAGAAAAAAACAAAATACTGCAGGACCTATCCTCCAATGACGGCCTTACAGGTATAGCCAACCGAAGGTATTTTAATGAATTTATATCTCAGGAGTGGGCCCGGTTATCACACACATCTATACCCTTATCTATTATAATGATTGATATAGACTACTTTAAAACTTACAATGATACCTATGGCCATCAAGCAGGAGATGAATGCCTCAAGAAAGTTGCCTCTACACTGGCCAATGCATTAAAACACACCGGAAATCTGGCGGCCAGGTATGGCGGCGAAGAGTTTGCTGTGGTACTTCCGGATACAAGCCGAAATGAAGCGGTGTTTGTAGCAGAAAAACTTCGTGCTGATATAGAAGAAGTAAGAATTCCCCATGTAAAATCCGATATAAGCGATCACGTTACAATAAGCCTGGGAGTGGCAACCGTTATACCCCAATACGATTCTTCTCCGGATGAGCTTATAAAATCCGCTGATCAGGCTTTGTACAATGCTAAAAACTCCGGTCGAAATCAGGTAAAGATATATGCCATGTCAAGATAAAAAACTGTTTTTACTTTATAATTGGGCTATACCTTTTATTAATTGACAGATGGCTTGGCTATACTATAAAATGAAATTTGCTAACAAGGAAAGGGTATGATTACACTAATAAATACAAGTTCCGGCAACATAATAAAATCCATACTTACGTATATGTGCAATTTTTATATATATGAAAACACTAAATTTAGAGAGGAACAAAAATGCAAAATTTAAAAGATACAATATGCAATGAAGTTTCAAGGAGAAAGACCTTTGCAATTATCTCACATCCCGATGCAGGTAAAACAACTTTGACTGAAAAACTCCTGCTCTATGGAGGTGCAATAAGATTAGCAGGTTCTGTAAAAGCTAGAAAAGCAAACAAATATGCAGTTTCCGACTGGATGGAAATAGAAAAACAGAGAGGCATATCTGTTACATCCAGCGTTTTGCAATTTCATTATAATGATTATTGTATAAACATTCTTGATACCCCAGGTCACCAGGACTTTAGTGAAGATACTTACAGGACGCTGGTAGCTGCTGATAGTGCAGTTATGCTTATTGACGGAGCAAAAGGTGTGGAGGAACAGACCATCAAGCTGTTCCACGTTTGTAAAATGAGGGGTATACCGATTTTTACCTTTGTAAACAAAATGGACAGGGCAAGTAAAGACCCCTTTGAGTTAATGGAAGAGTTGGAAAATGTACTTGGTATCCGCTCCTACCCTATGAATTGGCCTATAGGTATTGATGGGGATTTTAAAGGTGTCTACAATAGAAAGCTATCACAAATTGAGCTGTTTGATGGCGGTAATCATGGCCAAACAGCAGTAAGCTCAACTGTAGGCAGTGTGGATGATAAGATATTTGCAGATCTCCTCGGAGACCACTACCATAAAAAATTATGCGAGGACATCGAGCTGCTTGATATGGCAGGGGATGACTTTGACAAGAAGAAAATCCTAAAAGGTGAACTCACACCTATGTTCTTTGGAAGTGCCATGACAAACTTTGGAGTTCAGCCTTTTCTTGAAGAATTCCTGGGTCTGGCACCTCAACCTAGCCTAAGGACATCTTCAGTCGGTGAAATAGATCCGGAAAGCGAAAAATTCTCCGGCTTTGTATTTAAAATTCAGGCTAATATGAATCCCACACACAGGGACAGAATAGCTTTTCTAAGAATTTGTTCAGGCCGCTTTACCCGCGGTATGTCGGTTTGTCATACACGTACCGGTAAAGAAGTACGTCTTGCCCAACCCCAGCAATTTATGGCTCAAGAACGTACTATAGTTGAAGAAGCATACCCCGGAGATATTATAGGGCTCTTTGACCCCGGTATCTTTAATATAGGAGACACTCTCTGCGAAGGTAACCCGCAGCTTAAGTTTGAAGGTATACCTGTCTTCCCTGCAGAGCACTTCGCAAGAGTTGCTATTGTGGACTCGATGAAGAGGAAGCAGTTTGTCAAGGGTATAAATCAGCTTTCGGAGGAAGGCGCCATACAGGTATTCAAGCAAATAGATATCGGAGTAGAAACCTTAATCATAGGTGCTGTTGGTATACTCCAGTTTGAGGTTCTGGAACACAGGCTTAAGCATGAGTATGGAGTTGATATACGGATTCAGCACTTACCCTATAAGCATGCACGCTGGATAGACGGAAACGAAATCGAGCCACGAAAGTTAAACCTTGCCAGTTCTTCAATGATTACTGAAGACAAAGAAGGCCGCTTTGTAATACTCTTTGAAAATGAATGGTCTATACGCTGGGCGGAAGAGCGTAACAGCAGCTTGAAGCTCACTGATATAGCAAGTCAAGATTTTGCAACTAAAAATATGAAGTAGATCAGGAAAATTATTTAACCTTGCTAATTTTATATAGATAATAAAACTTAATTCAATAACAATAACCCTAAGAGCCTCTTGCTATTTTGCAGGAGGCTTTGTTCATTATACTTTTTACATATTATCGAACCCCAGCTATATATATCCACAAAAGCGACTGTTTTGTCTATCCAACTAACACAAAATAAGGTAAGTAATTTGTTATATATATAGACAATTTATAACAAAATGGGATATAATATTACCAAGTTGCTATAACTGTTCTATAAAATTCCTTTTTCGTCAGCTATATCTTTTATATAAAAGCTTTAGTAGATTTTTAATTTTTTTGTGTTAGGGGGATCGTAATGGCAAGATTAAATCTGGTTATTGCAGATGTGGATGAATTTTACGTCGAAAGCATTGTTAACTTTTTAATGATAAATTATGCTCAAAGATTCCAAGTTAATTCTTTTTCAAAACTGGAATATCTCCTAACCTTCCTTAATGAAAGTGAAAAAAAAATTGACATACTTCTGGTAAGTCCTGATTTATATTCTCCGTTAATTCCAAGGGAGAAAATAAAAGTATTGGCTCTCCTCTCCGACGGTAGATTGATTGAGCAAATAGAAAACTATAGTTTGGTCAGTAAATATCAACACGGAGATAAACTGGTAAGCAACCTACTTAACATCTTCTCGGAAAAAAATCAGAATGAGGTATTTGTTACCGATGGTAAAAAACAAACCCGAGTGATTGGCATTTATTCACCAGTTGGCGGCTCGGGTACATCAACCATTTCGGTGGGCTGCTCCATTCAGTGTGCTGCAAGGGGATTTTCATCATTCTACTTAAATCTTGAAACCCTCCCCTCTACCCGACTGTACTTTAAAGGTGAAAACACAGCAAATCTTTCAAATATATTTTATTATATTAAGGAAAAAAATAAAAATCTTTTAATGCGGATAGAGGGCACAAGATGTATTGATGATGAATACAAGGTGCATTACTTCCTGCCATCGGACAGTGCTCTTGAAATGGAGGAAATGAAGCCTGAGGAGCTTCAGCAGCTAATACAGCAGCTACGGCTTATGAATCAGTATGATGTTGTGTTCGTAGACATATCAAGTACCTTCAATAAGCAAAACATAGCTGTACTGGAAGCTTGTGATCAAATTATCTTAGTCCTTGCTAACGACACAATATCAAGCATTAAAGCACAGCATATGGTCAGAGAGTTTGATATACTGCTCCAAAAAAACAATCTCAACCTTATGGAGAAAATTATAATAGCTTTAAACAAATATAGTGACATACCTACAGAAGCAGCAAATATAACCATTGGGGGTAAAAGCGTTGCTGTTAAGCTTCCTGCTTCCCCTGCACTTATCACACCACAGGCAATGAACTACTTGATAGATACGGACAGCGGATTCGGCAGCTGCATTAACCAATTGCTTAATATAGCACTCCAAGGCGTCAATGGGGATCTACAAAATCTATAACATCATGTTATGTACTTAAAGGGGCAAGTGTAATGAACATTGAAGTAAGGGAAAGTCTCATCAAAGAAGTCAAGAAAAGGGTAAGCGATAGCATTGACCTCAAAAAAGATATAGCGGATGAAGAAATAAAAGAACTTATTACTACAATAGTGTTTGAAATATCAAGGCAAACTTATATGAGTGTGTCGGAAAAACAGGATATCATAGAGTCTGTTTTCAATTCCATGAGGCGTTTAGATGTCCTTCAGCCCATTATTGACGATAAAAGTGTTACAGAAATTATGATTAACGGTCCCGACTGCATTTTTATAGAAAGGGCCGGAAGGTCATATCAGTTGGATACTCGCTTTGAAAGCCGTCAAAAACTGGAGGATGTTATCCAATCCATTGTATCAAAGGTTAATAGGACTGTTAATGAAGCCTCTCCCATTGTTGATGCGCGTTTGCAGGATGGCTCGAGGGTAAACGTTGTACTTCCTCCTATAGCTTTGAATGGTCCTATAGTTACTATAAGAAAGTTCCCGGAAACTCCAATGACGGTAGACCAGCTTGTAAAGTATGGCTCAATTACAGAAGAAGTGGCCGACATCTTACATAGAATGGTGCGTGCTAAATATAACATCTTCGTTTGCGGAGGTACAGGCTCAGGAAAAACTACTTTCTTGAATGCACTTTCCAACTTTATACCCTCCGATGAGCGTATAATTACCATTGAGGACTCGGCAGAGCTGCAAATAAAGGGCATACCCAATATAGTAAGGATGGAAACCAGAAACGCTAATACCGAAGGTAAGGGTGAAATAACAATACGCGACCTGATAAAATCTTCTCTCAGGATGCGCCCTGAAAGAATAGTTGTCGGTGAGGTCCGCGGCGCTGAAGCATTGGACATGCTTCAGGCAATGAATACCGGCCATGACGGTTCATTATCGACCGGTCACGCCAACTCCACCGCCGATATGCTCAGCAGGCTTGAGACAATGGTATTAAGCGGAGCCTCACTCCCTCTGGAAGCCATTCGGCAGCAAATAGCCTCAGCAATAGACGTAATAATACACCTTTCAAGATTAAGAGACAAGTCCAGAAGGACAATGGAAATAACAGAAGTGATTGGCTATAAGGATGGCGAAATTCAACTAAACCCCCTTTATGTGTTTAAGGAAGAGGGCGAAACTGAAGACAAAAAAATTATCGGCTCACTAAAAAGAACAGACAGCGAAATGCTACACAAACTGAAGTTTAGAATGGCCGGTATATCAGATAAAGTATAAGGAGGCACAGTACTACCATGGCACTATTTCCCAAAGAAGCACACATATCGGATCAAGGCTCTGTTACCGGCTATGATACAAGCCTCACCGATTATAATGTATATATAATGTCATCCAAAGAAAAACTCGGATACATAGCCCTCGCCGCCGCAGTCATATTTACAGTTGGTTTTATTTTTTACCACAGTATAATACTTTCTGCTCTGCTTTTCCCCTTGGCCCTTTTGTATCCTAAAATGAGAACAAAGGAAATAATTATTAAGCGAAAGAATAACTTAAATCTCCAGTTTAAGGATATGCTTTACTCATTATCCGCTTCCCTATCTGCAGGTAAGTCGGTTGAATCAGCCTTTAAGGATGTGTTAAAGGATTTATCCATAATCTACCCTGATCCAGAGACCGATATTCTCCGGGAAGTAGAAATACTGGTCAGAAAAATCGAAATGAATGAGACTCTCGAATCAGTTCTTTCCGATTTCGCAGCCCGTTCTCACCTGGAAGATATAGAAAACTTCGTAGATGTTTTTCAGACCTGTAAAAGGACCGGTGGTAACATAGTAGAGATTATTAAAAATACATCGAATATAATAAATGATAAAATTGAGATCAAACAGGAAATTGATACTCTGCTTGCCCAAAGGAAGTTTGAACAAAAAGTACTTAACGTAATGCCTATCGGGCTAATCCTCCTACTTTCGCTTACCACAAGCGATTACATGGCCCCCATATTCAATACCTTAGCAGGTAGAATTGCAATTACCTTTTCTATGATATTGCTTGTAATATCATACGCTATATCAAAGAAAATCATGGACATAAAAATTTAATGTGAGGGTATTGGAGGATTAGCGTGAAAAACAACACAGCATAACGGAAAGAAGGGCATGTTCAAATAAAGGTACTATGACCCTTGAAAAATAAATAGCTATTGGTTTAGACCATAGAGATGTCTGAGGCTTTAATTATTCCTTGAGATATAAGTAAATTTGCAGCTTGCTTAATAGCTTTCTGCTTCTGCCTTTCAAGCATTTCTTGTGGCATATCAATTTTGTATAGGTCACTTGGATTCCATTCTTCACCAGAAACAAACATATTGTAAATGGCTGTAAGAATCATCCTTGCGATAGCAATAATGGCTCTTTTTTTGCCCCTCCTTTTGTAGATGTGTTCGTATTTGTTTTGGTAGTAAGGAGATTTGTTAGATTTCACGGAAGCATGTGCAACTTGCACTAATGCTGGCTTTAGGTAGACTCCGGCACGTGTAATTCTAACAGACTTCTTCTTACCCGCAGATTCGTTGTTTCCGGGAGTTAATCCCGCCCAACAACATAATCTCTTGGAGTTGGTAAATTGAGACATATCTGTACCAATCTCGGGGATGATGGTTATTGCGGAATTCCTGTCTACTCCGGGAATGGTACAAAGAAGGTGAATAGCAGACTCAAAAGGAGCAACCATCTCATCAAGATTCTTGTCCAGAGTAGCTATAGAATTTTGAACAAATTCAAGATGAGAGCGGATCATTACCATACGATCCTTTTGTTCCTTAGTCATTTGATATCCTTCAATTGATTCTATTACGGTATCTGCTTTCTTCTTTAAAGAACTTTTAAGAAGAGATGAACAGTGTTCTGGGTCAAAAGTATCGGTGGAAATCAAGTAGTCCGTGATGGATGAAGCAGATTTGCCAAACATGTCGGAAACGACAGCATCAAGGGCTACATTGCAAACTGTGAAAGCATTTTGAAAACGATTTTTTTCACTGCTTTTACAGGAAGTAAGCTTGTAACGGTATCGGGTATACTCACGAAGAATCCGTATGGGCTTTTCGGGGATAAAGCTTCCCGGAACCAAGCCAAGTCGGAATAGGTCACCAATCCATTTGGAGTCTTTGGTATCATCCTTGTTACCTTTAACTGCTTTAACCCACTTGGGGTTGGCAATGGTAACTCGAATGGTGTCCTCCAAGAGATTGTGGATAGGAGTCCAGTACTTCCCAGTGGACTCCATGCAAATATCAAAGCAGTTGTTATCAATTAACCACTGTTTGAATTGCAGGATGGAGTTGTTAAAGGTAGAGAACCTTCTCTTTGAATAATGTGGAGTGATTCCTTCAGATGTGATTAGTGTGGCAACGAGAAAGGTTTTGTGTACATCCACACCACAGCAAATAGGGTAAATAACTTTCATGGCAAAGCCTCCTTTCAATTTTGAGAAGGAAGGCATTGACTGAATCATCACACATTTAACGGTTAGCTAAAGCAATTCTTAGCGTTCGGTCTTATAGAGCCACTTATTTGTGCTTGAAAGATAATTCTTACACTGATTAATATACTGTTTTGGGCTAAGAAGGGCGATCTACGACTCCTCCTACCGTGCTTTGTAGTTTACCTTCCACTCAAAATAAAGATACCATATTGGTGAAAGCCGCACGCCATTTTTTCATTACTATTTGTGCCGCCAGCGACAGCGGCGGAATGGAGATTAATATGATAATGACAATAATTTTTCTTGTTGTTGCCGGTATTTTTGGACTATTGTATGCGCTGTCCAAGAATAAGTACAACGAGTACATAGAACCCTTGGATGAAAAAACATACAGGTTAAAAAAAATACTCCCCTTGGGGCTTTACGTATTAGACGCAATTAAATACAAGTACTCCAATACTTATGATAGAAGTCTATTGAGTAAGATATCTGAAATTTCAGGTCATAAATACGCTCAGTACTACCTCCAGATACACATGGCAAATAAAATAGCTTTTATTCTGCTGGTTATGTTTCTGTTATCAGTTATCGGTATGGGGATGGGCCCGGATGTAGGCTTTGGAGTATTCTCTTTCTTAGTCCTAATAGGTGTTTTTTATTTCACTGATAGTGAACTGAATGAAAAGATTAAAAAACGTCGCCTGGAAATCCAACTTGATTTTCCCGACTTTCTTAATAAGCTTACCCTCCTCATCAATGCAGGTATGACGGTCGGCAGAGCTTGGGAAAAGATTGTAACAGATAACAAGAAAACTAGGCCCTTATATGAAGAGGTAGGTCTCGTAATCTCCGAGATAAAATCCGGAAAGCCTGATTTTCAAGCGTATGAGGACTTTGCAAAAAGGTGTAGGACCCCTGAAATAACAAAGTTCGTTTCGGTTATCCTGCAAAACTTGAAAAAGGGTAGTGCCGAATTAGTTTCTATCCTCAGGCTCCAGGCTAGCGAATGCTGGGAAATGCGCAAACATGCAGCCAAAAGGCTTGGTGAAGAGGCCTCAACAAAAATGCTTCTTCCAATGATGATCATGTTTGTAGCTATACTCATAATAGTAGCGGTTCCCGCAATGCTTTCAATGCAGGGTATTTAACGCAAATGCATATAAAAGTTTTCCGAAGGGGGGTGAAATAATGCTTAAATTAATTAAAAATTTTTTTAAAGAAGAAGATGGTTTGGGTACTGTAGAAATAGTAATCATTATCGCTGTATTAGTAGGTGTTGCATTACTCTTTAGAAACCGTTTAATCGGGTTTGTTAATGATATGATAGATAAAATCTTCCCCGATACTGATACGATTCAAGATAACAAAGATACTACTAATGCTACTGTTAAAACCTGATAACACCGTGTTTTCTTACAAGAGGGAACCATGTAATCAAATGTATTATATGGTTCTTTCTTAAGTAATTTAGTCTTATTAAAACAATAATCTTCACTATAATATTGATATAGAGCATAGCATTTCTATGCTTTAATATACTATATAAAAATTTTCAATCCATGAATCAGAGGGGGCACATCTAAGACTATGTCAAATACAGTTACTGAACGTTTTAGCTTCAGCTTCGAAAATAGTGCAGCTGCAAGCTACCTGGTAGTCACAGCTAGTTCAACAGAAAAGGTGCAACACTTCCAGGTTGAAATGATTGCAAATAACCCTAATCCCGGTATCTTACCCTTGGACGTAAGGCAAAAGGATGATAAAATCAATTTTTACTGCAATATTACCTCCAAACTGGCGCTTTCACAGTTTTTAAAACGTAAAAAACTTTCAAGAAATGAGTTTATTAATATAATTGACGGTATCGTATCACCGCTGCTTGAATGCAGGAACTATCTATTAAATGACAAAAGCTTCTTAATTAACGAAGATTACATATATATTAATCCTAGTTCCTTGGAGGTTTCATTAGCTTACATTCCTATCATGCTGGAAACAGATATAGTACAGGTTTTTAAGGATTTCCTTATTAAGCTGATAGTTTATACAGCAAATATTGACGAAGGTGCAAGCGACAACTTTGTCCAAAGAATTCTCTCTTATGTAAAAACAGACACCTTTAACCTAATAGATTTTGATAAATTATTAAAGGAATTGAAGTCCGGTCAGACGGTAGCTCCTGTTTTCAGCCAGCCGTTACAAGCCGCTAATATTTCAAATATGCAGTCTGACAGTCCGGCAGTGGGCATTACGCAAATGCCTCAGCCAAGATCTGCTTCTGCACCCACCATGCCTACACCTGAACCTGTAAGGCAGGAGGTAAAAGCCACTCCCCCAAGGCCTGCAAACTCAAAAATACCACCGGCTATTCCCGGGCAGCAAAATAAAAATATACCTACTTCCCCGAAGCCACAAACTGCTGCACCCGTCAAGCAGACTCAGGCTGCTCCACAAGGCAGCAAATCCAACCCTAAGCTTATAGCGATATTGCTGGTTATACTGCAATTAGTCGCTGTTGGTGTGCTTATTAGTTCCGGCGTTATAAATCTAAGTGGTGAAGACGGTATTACGACCATAGCAGGGTTAGGCCTAATTTTGCTAGCTGTAAACTTCCTAGTATTTAAAAAGCTCCTTGCAGCGTCCGGTACATCTGACGATAGTGTAAAGCCTGAGCTTAAAAAGGCTCCTGCTGCACCGCCACAAAAACCTCTAGATATGTCCAAAAGAGAAATAAGGAATATACCAAACAGGCAAGATAAGGTTGCGGGTGCTCCACAGCCTCAAGTTGTACAAACGCCAATAGTGCAGGCTCCTAGTGCGCCACCGTCCATACCTGCTTTTAATGATTCCACCACTATCCTCTCCCCTATTGGGAACTCTGATGAAACAACACTTTTAGGTTTTGGCGCTAAAAAACAGCCATATCTGCAGGGTAAAAGAGACGGTATGCTTGAAGAGATTTCAATTGCAAAGCCAAGCTTTTTAATAGGAAGGCTGCGCGATCAGGTTGACTATGTATGCCAAAATAATGCTGTAGGCAAAATTCATGCAGAACTAATTACCTCCAATGGCATGTACTATGTTAAAGACCTCAACTCCAGAAATGGGACTTATATTAATGGCTCTAAGATTGAAAGCAACAAAGAATACCCAATTAAAAATGGTGATAAAATTACTTTTGCAAACAGTGAATATTCATTCATAGTCCCGGAGGAATAGAATGGGAGCTCGTATTTTTACAATTGGCACCTTATGTGATATAGGCAGTGTGAAGAAAAGCAATCAAGACAGCATTTTGGTTAAAATCGGTGAAGACAGCAGCGGAGAATTCGGACTTTTTGTGGTAGCCGACGGAATGGGTGGCCTTGCCTATGGCGATATGGCCAGTGAGATGATAACAAATGAATTTAGAAAATGGTGGAATGACCGTCTCTCACTCATACTACAACATAAGGAACATGCCAATATAGATTTTATTGATACCGATTTGCGTATACTGATAAACAACATCAATAATAAAATACTGGACTTTAGTAACACTATAAAAGATAAGATCGGTTCTACACTTTCAATGTTGTTTATATTTAAAGACCAGTATATAATAAAGCATATTGGCGATAGTAGAATATACTTATTAAATAGCAGTGAAATGCAGCAGCTTACTCAGGATCACTCATGGGTAGCCGAACAAGTTGCCCAGGGAAGTATGACTAAGGAGGAAGCCAGACAGCATCCAAAACGTAATATATTGACCCGGTGCATTGGTATAACGGAAAATATTGAACTTTTTGAAACTTCCGGTCGCTTAACTAATGACGCTTCATTCCTCCTTTGCAGTGATGGGCTCTACAACTTTGTTCTCGAAGATGAAATATTTAATGCCATCAATGAGTATAAGTTAAATACTGATTGCGATATACAGGATATCGCCTCTATGCTTCTCAAAAAAGTAAAATCAAGAGGCGCTAGCGATAACGTATCCATGATAGTTATATGCCAGAATAATAACGTGGATCACGAAAAGTTGCTTTCCAGATTTAAAAGGTTCTTCTCCAAAAGTAGCAAAATCAGCGAAGATATAACCGAGGTCTTCTAAACCCTCGGTTATAATTTTACAAACAATCTTAAGTTTACACAATAGAATATTTCGAGCTTTAGATATGCAAAACACTTTAAAGTAAGCTATCTACATCAGGTGGTGAATACAAATAGAAATAAGAATTGTTGAAGTTTTGACGTTATTGATTCTGGCGTTAATAAGTGATATTAAATACTATAAAATAAAAAATGTAATAGTTTTTCCCTTTATACTTTTAGGTTTTGCTACCAATATTCTGCTTACCGGGCTTGGAGGTATACCTTTTTCATTCTATGGAACCATTCTCCCTATTATCGTACTTTTTATCCTTTATGCACTACGTATGCTTGGAGCCGGCGATATCAAACTTTTCAGTGCTTTAGGAGCTATTATGGGAAGTAAGTTTATAGCATTTTCAATGGCCTATTCATTTGTTTCAGGAGGAGTTATTGGTGTATTCATCCTATTAGCCAATAAAAACGGTATTCAAAGAATGAAATATCTTTTTCAATACCTTTTAAGCTGCCTTTTGTCCCTTAAACTTTTCCCCTACACCGATTTTGAAGACAAAAGCGATAAAGCAAAATTCCGCTTTGCTTATGCCATAGCATGTGGAACTATCATTAGTCTTCTTACTTATAAGTAGCTAAAGTTAAACTTAGGGATTCCGGTTAGGCAATGAGCCGTGAAGCTTCTACTTGCCTAACCGGATAAATCACTTTAAGTTTCGTTATTTATGAATAGATATTAAAATGAAAACTAAAAAAGCCCAGCTTAAACTGAACTTTTTCTATGTAAAATATTCACTTCATATTCGTCAACTAAACAAAATACGGTATAAGGAAATATACGTATTGACTATTACCTTTATAATAAAGAGCTATAAACAGAACTTTTAATGGCAACCCGGCAATCATAGCATTTAAGCTTTAGACCCTAGGCTTTGCGTCACTGCCTTTCGGCAATTTTGCCCTGTTTCATAAGTCACTATTTATATCCCCTTATACCTTCTATAAAAAAGGGAGTATGTTTAGTATCATTTATGATTATAGCAGACACTTCCTGAATTGTAAAAACCCATTCCAGCGTGTTATCAGGTATATTTTTAGTTTTTTTGGTTTTTTCTCGAGTTTCCTCATTATTTCTACCTTTTTCTCCATTTAACATCTTTCTTGTGAGACTGACATAAACCTTTAATATTTCTCATAGTTAACGCACATAAGATTTTGTTTCTAAATAGTAAGTAACTATATACACCCGAAAAAATTCTCCCATTATGCCGAAAAACGTCTACTTTTGCACCAGACAAAACCCAGCTATAATTATAACAGTACACTGATACTTTTTAACATACTTTAAACCTCTTTTATAGATTTAGAGGATACGGCTAAGGAACAGCCGTTTTTTTCTGCCCTTTTTTACATCATGGATATGAATGGTCAGACTATTTCATAATGGTTTATTGGAGGGTATCATAGTCCTCCATCAACTGACTATACAACTGCTCTACTACTTCATATACTTCTAAGTCCATATTTTTTTGGTTATTGAGAAAATCCTCAATGTCAGATATGTCAGATATCTCCAAAGGATAACCCGATTCCTCAAACACACCGTTTATTTTGTTTACTACCATTTGCTCGTCCATTTTTCAGCCTCCTGAAGTTAAATTATTAGTTTTAATATTATTGGTAATTTGTTGTTTTTTATTCATCTTCCAAGGCTTCAATTTATCGATAAGTATATACTATAAGTTGATTTTTAATTTCATAAATGAGCTATCATAGATAGCTTTACGGTTCAGGTCTGCTTAAAAAATATATACCCACAGCGGGAACAAACAATTTTATTATTTTCCTCTTTCATATCGGTACCATAACAATAGTCACACTGCTTAATTTCTGTAGTATTTGCTTCTCTACTATCTCCATCATATATCTGTATGTCTAATCCTTTACCATGAGGCTGGTACATATATACACTTCCTTAAAACTGATTATTTATACTAATAATATATGTTCAGCGGTAGTAATATACTATTTTTTAGTAAAATTTACCTCACAGTGATTTATCTTTAATGCGATATAAAAGCTTTGCAACAAAAAAATGCAGCTATTTAAGCTGCATTTTTTTAATGATACTACTTCATAGTTATACTAAAAGCTCTCCTCGTAGTATAGTTACTGCTTGCCCTGATAAAAAGATACGGTCGCTGTTAACTCTTACTTTCACCACTCCGCCTCTTTCTGATACCTGATAGCCTATCATTTCATTCTTGCTTAATTTTTCAGCCCAGAATGGTCCCAGGTAGCAGTGGGCTGAGCCTGTCACAGGATCTTCATCTATCCCTACTGCAGGAGCAAAAAAACGCGAGACGAAATCGTATTCCACATTGGAGGATTTACTTGTTACAATAATCCCCCTGGTTTGTACTTGTTTTAAATTACTAAAGTCGGGTTTGATTCTTCTTATGACTTCCTCTGATTCTACCTCTACTAGATAATCAAATCGGTTTTTACTTACAGACTTTGCCTCTACACCTAATGCTTCTAAAAGTACTTCAGGTATTTGTGCCGTAAATCCAATTTCAGAAGGAAAGTTTAACTCTATCCATCCTTCTTTGAGGTCAGCTGTTAGAAGCCCGCTCCGTGTATAAAACTTAGCCTGTTCACTCCTTCCTAAATAGCCCTCTTCCCACAAAATGTGGGCACTAGCCAAGGTTGCGTGTCCACATAAATCAACTTCAACATTTGGAGTAAACCACCTTAAGTTATACCCATCATCTTGCTTATATAAAAATGCTGTTTCCGAAAGATTCATTTCTCTAGCTATAGCCTGCATCCATTTTTCATCTTTCTGTTCGGTTAAAATACAAACAGCAGCAGGATTACCCCAAAAAGCTCTATCTGTAAATGCGTCTACCTTGTATATCTTCAAAATTCATTCCCCCTAATCAATTTTATTACTGGGCACTAGCCTTCATAGATACATTTCAATCGTTTTGCTGTTATTCCGGTTTCATAAGGATAGCCGAACGCATTATTGATATATTGTATACCATCCTTGACTACACTATTATTTACATGACTATGTCCATAAACATGGATTTGCGGCTTTAAGCTGCGAATTTGCTTCTCTATGAAGTAGCTTCCAAGAACAGGGTATAAAACCCTTTTGTCTGGCGGAATAAAACCTGGCATTAAATCAATTCTAGGTACAAAATGTGAAAATGAAATCACTATATCATTCTTTATGGTTAGGGCTGCTTCGTTCATTGAAGTAAAATGTGCAGTTATAGTTTTTTCGTCATAATTACGGGGCCATCTGCATGCCATATAATCGGCCCAGATATTCTGAATTTCACTTGAAGGATTTCCGAAAGAGTAATCATACCAACCATATAGCGGGATAACGGATATCGTATTATAATTAAATGGCTCCATAAGTATGCCGCAGTTTTGTGCTAGATCTTTCACCATTTGAAACTTCACTAAGGAGTCTGCAACCTTACTGCGAAATACCCATAAGTCATGATTGCCGGGCACAAATACAACTTTCATAAACCTGCTTTGAAGGCTTAAAAAAGTTTTTTCAAGCAGAGTCAGCTTGTCAGTTACATCTCCTGCTAGAATCAAAATGTCATTCTTGTAGTCTTCCTTAGATAAACCATCGAGCCAACGCCAGTTGGCTTCAAAATCCGTATGAATATCGGAAATAGCAAATATCCTCACTTTATCTCCTCATATGTAAGCTATATCATATATAGTCATAATTCTATAATTATAGTACTATGTTATTATAATCCTAAAAGCATGTCAATTTTATTAAAATACACTATTTAAAGCCCTTATTGCATTTTGAAATTTTGTATTACTCTAATTCATCCAAGGTTAACTGGAAACTAGGGATAAAGTTCTCCATAAAGTACTTTACTTCAGGTGTTTGTATTTGCATTAAAGTTTTGTATATAGTTTCTCCTGCCTTTTTAAACTCGTTATTCCCTGCTTTTTCTTCCTCAATGCATTTAATATATGCAGCAATTCTGTCAGCTACCTTGACTATTTTCCAGGCTTCTTTATCCTCTTCTCTGTGAAATAGAATTGGTGAGTAAGCTTCCTTTAATTCTTGGGGCAGCATTGAAATGAGCCTATTTTTCGATATCTCCTCAACTTTTTTATATGCTTGTTTGATATCCGGGTTATAGTATTTTATAGGTGTAGGCATATCACCGGTAATTGTTTCGTTACAATCATGAAATATAGCCAGTACCGCAACATTATTTGGGTCTACTTGCCCTCCGTACACGGTGTTCTTAATAACCGCAAGAGCATGGGCTATTACGGCAACCTGATGACTATGTTCTTGTATGTTTTCCGGCTGGGTATTTCTCATTAATCCCCAGCGGCTTATGTATTTCATTCTTGAAATAAAGGCAAAAAAGTGGTAACTCTTATCGCTCATGTTTTCCTCTCCTATTTAAAGTGCTCCTAACTTAACAGTTTAAAGGTAGTTTACTATAGACTATCTTTAGCGGCTTGTCTTAAGGTGTATATTCTCCATATACATATTATAACCTGCAAAATGGTCATAAAATTTACCTAGCTTACTCTTTTTCTTGCTGTTCATGCATGTTGAACAGTGTCCACAAAATAGAACAGTCAGAATACTTGAAATCTTTGTCGAAAAAAGATATATTAATTGCATGAGTATTAACTATACTCCCCTAAATCCCGTAACAGTTTCTGGACGGGACTTTTTTTTACCCTTTTTAGAATTATGTTCAGGTAAACGGGCTATATTCTTATAAGTCTTCATTATAGCCATCATATAAAATAGCGTTTCTATACGATTTCAACATTATTCAATAAAAATATTTACACAAAAATACTTTTATGTTAGTATAATACTACAACAGTATGCGACTGTTTTTGTCATAAAATATTATAATTCTACAGCATTGAAGTTGGACTATATTGGTTTGCCTTTGCAAAAGGCAACAGGATTAGTCTCGTATTTCTCTTATGTAAGAAGCTTATTATAGATTACTATAGCCCTTTGTCAAAGATATATTGTATGCCCTTTCAATAGTATATATTTAGATGTTTTATAAATATCCA
This sequence comes from Clostridia bacterium, assembly GCA_026416815.1. Lineage (GTDB taxonomy): Bacteria > Bacillota > Clostridia > Acetivibrionales > DSM-2933 > SKW257. The sequence continues at coordinate 37,477 of JAOAEJ010000046.1, forward strand.
TCAACACCTTGATTGGTTAAATAAAAATACTTTAAAGGAGACGATTTATTATGGCAGAGTTAACTAAGACACGTCGCTGTTTACAAAACGGGCAGATAATAACATTAGGAGGTGACACAGCAGGACAGGATAAACTGCCCTTACAGGCCTTTAACGAAAAGGGTGAGAGAAATTACTATAGCCTTTCTGCCGACTCAGTATTACCTGGACCCAAACCAAACCAATCTTATCAGTTTCTTTTCTGGAACATTAATGGCTCCATTATAAAGACACCAATGATAGTTAATCAACCTGTTCCTGAATATAATTTTACTGCTACTGCATGGTATTATCTTGTAGGCGAAGGTCAATCACAACCCCATATAACTACATATGCCTTTTCAGCGGATGAAGATAAAGTTTTAGAAAGTACACCTATAGAAAAAGTTATACCAGACAACGACCAGGTATGGCCAAATAAAGGCTCTGTAGTTTACACTTCTTCAAGTAGTGTGAAAATTGACCCTCTCGATAAGAAAGGTATTTCAGATATGCGTATCAAGGGTAAGGGTAATATACATGTAATATACGGCTTTCTGTTCAAAAGCTGGGAATTATTATGGAATTCCGGCTGCAGCATAAACGGTTCTATTCTTGAAGGTCAGCAAAACGCTCAGGGTTTAGCCATAGCCGTATACCAGCAAGATGTTTTGGGTACTATAAGAATTCCAATCTTGAGAGGGAGGGAATTCAAATGGGATATCGTTGCGGCTAATAAGGCTGTCCAAGTTGCATTGGATAGAATAATTCAAACTAGAAACCCCGCAATATCCGCGATTAAATTAAACCACATTAAGGCAATGAATGATATACAGTTAGAGGAGTTAAAAACTCGCTTGCCACGTTTGGAAGCTATAGAAAAGGATATTCCAAATATAATAAAATAACATTTTATTTTAAATGATGGTGCTGGTTTAAAAGTAGTTTTTAGGCCAGCCTCATCTTTTTTCATTTTTAGGCTAATAATTATTTATCTACCTTATTGCAAAATATGACTACTCTAACATATAATTACCTTGTAAAAATTTAGAGGAGGTTGATTTTATGTTAAAGGAAAAATTGAAAGGGTTTGTAGCAGGTTTCTTGGTATGTGCAACCCTATCCACAGCAGTACTTGCAGCTCCTATAGAGAAAACCATCAAAGTGGTTTATAATAATATCAAACTTTATGTAGATGGAACCTTGATCCAGCCTAAGGACGGCAAAGGTAACACAGTACAGCCCTTTATTTATAACGGTACCACCTATTTGCCGGCAGCAGCTATCTCAAAGGCTTTAGGTAAAAATGTGAAGTGGGATGGTAAAACCAGTACCGTTTACATAGGAAATTACGATGGTAGTGTCCCTCTTGTGTGGTTGGATCAATTAAACTTTAGCAGCTGCAAATCTTCTGCCACATCTTATGGTGCAAGTCTATGGGAAAGAGACCAGGATTATGATTTTACGGGCAGAACATATAACCATGGTATTAAATACACAATATCACATGGTACAAATAACACCTGGCTATATAGTGAGTACCTATTAAATTCAAAATACTCCAGACTTAAAGGTACTTTTGTGCTGCATTATGATTCCAGAAATGACACTACTGCTACGTATTTAAAAATATATGGTGATGATAAGCTTCTCCATACTCTACCTGAGTTAAAAGCAGGAGTTCAACCAATAAGCTTCGATGTCGATGTAACAGGAGTAGAGAAACTTAAGTTTGAAATCACTTATTCTAATGATATGGCTAAGGATTCCCATTATTACGGTCTAGTAGACACAAAACTTTATTAGTTACAAAGCCTCTGATTGCCAGGGGCTTTATCTCTATCTTCATTTGCCCTTTGTTCGTGCTGTTCTATCAATATTCCCCTGTTTTTAATCATTCCTAATAATATAGATTCGCCCACGTCCTCCGCTAGGTTTGCAAATAACTTCATATCATTAATACAGAAATGGTGTGTTCCCATCTTATAGATTAACTCCGAAAGTTCACTTAGTAGTTCTCGTTTTTTATCGCTGTACTTCTCTAAGTCAACACAACTCAATATAAACTCCTTATCCTTTTGCTCTTGAAGGCGTATATTTTCTTGCTGTTCTAAGTACTTGGCCTTCATTTGCTCTAACGTACTGTTTGTATCATAAAAATAGTCTAAATGAATTTCTTCTATATCTGCTATGAATTCCAGCGTTATTCTCCTTAGTTCATAACTGGCACTTTCATAAGCCTTTAGCAGTGCTACAGACATCTGAATGCTCTGTGAAAATTCCTCTTCACCTCTGCTTCCTCTTAGCTCTTTTAACCTTCTTGCTTTGAATTCTTTGTTACTTTCAGCCTTTGGGGCCTTTTTCTTAAAAATCATATAAATAACCTCACTTTAAACTTCTTGGCTATAGGGTATCACGTTTAATACCAATTAAAGCCCGCTGCTGACACCTATATAGACTTTGCTTGTCGATGCTTCTCTACTAGCAAAGCCTTATTTTTTATCATTTCCAGTAATACTGGATCACCAACTTCTTCCGCCAACTTCGCTAAGATTATTATCTCATCAATACCAAATTTATTTGTCCCCATTTTATTAACCAGATCCGATAATTCTTTAAGCTTCTCCTGTTTCTTCAGGTCATACTGGAAATGAATACTGCTTAGTATAAATTCTTTGTCCTTTTGCTCTTGAATACGCATATTTTCTTTAACTTCCGAATATTTAACTTTCATTTCATCTATTGTACTACTTCTATCATAGAAGTAGTTAATATGTATTTCTTCTTTTTCCCCTATTATCTCAAGAGTAATACTCCTTAGCTCAAAGTAGGCACTTTCATAAGCCTCCAGAACCTCCAAAGGCATGTCAATATTTTGAGCAAATTCTTCCTTGCTCCTGTTGCCCCTTAATTCCCTCAGCCTTCTAGCTTTAAATTCTTTATCGCTTTCAAATCCCGGTGTTTTCTTCTTAAAAAACATAGAAATGACCTCACTTTAAACCTAATTAGCTATATTATGTTATATCTAATGATTATTGTCAACCAAACCATTATTCCCATTATTTCACAAACTGAATTATGCAAAGAATATATAATGAAATAGTTATATAAATGTGTTACAGTATCATATTTATAGCCCTTATAGTGTAAAAAACAAACATTAGACTATTAAGTACCATACCTGTTGTAGAAAACACTTTTTTGAAGTTCTTACTTGCTAATCCCACAATGCCGAAGACTATACCTGCAATGAAAGTTAAGTACTCAATTACGAATAGTATTTTCATAAAGAGTATAACTATGTGCATGTCATTAAAACCAATTATATTAGATGTACTTAAAGCAATAAGACCAATATTAACTACTAGTTCAAGCAGTATCACAGTGAAAAATATAATAAAAGAAGCTATTCCATAGACTGAGTGTTTTTTAACCTTGCTATCCATTCCTCTACCCCAATTCATTTATATACCTAAATATTATCTAATTTTTGCTCATTTAACTTCATAATTATTAATAATTCTTCAATGTCTTTGAAATTCCTCTATGAATATATAAAAATTATATATCGTATTTCGGTTTAATCAATATAGATATATTAGAACAGCACAGAATTATCCGCTACAGATGTATGTGTTTGACCTATATACTGTTTTGCATGTTTATATACATAGCAAAAAACCTCTATCCCTTATTGGAAACGGCTTTTGTGTGGCGTGTCCGAAGGGATTCGAACCCCTGTCCAACGGGTTAGAAGTATGTATAGTCGCTTGTTGTAATTTACTGCATTTATGTACAATCCGTTGTTTTATGCGGTTTCTGAGCTTTTGGGTTTCTGAGCTTTTGGGTTTATGAATTTTATTGCATTCTTTTCATATTTGGGGACTATTTTTGTTACTTTAGTCCCAATATTCATTTTAACTGATAAGAAAGGGAATTATCTCACCTTTTGTGTTTTTCACATTTTCATAAGTTAACAAAATAGACATGATAACACCCGAGAACCTAAGGCTTATCGGTCTGCTGGACCTGTGATTCTTGGGTGTTATGTCAAATTAGTAACTTATTAATGGGCTTAGGGGGAAAATATGGATTTGTTACAGTTGCGTATTTTGAAGATAATACGTCTTACATCAAGGGTTATACGGTTTAACAGAGAGTAACTTACTTACCATAAAAGTAAAAGGGAGGTTTTACAGTGTATGTATCCAGGGTTTAACCCCTGGATTAATAAGGATACGAAGTCTGATTATAGTCGGAAGGACTCTGAGGGTATTCTGGATAACCATAGTAGGAAGGACTCTGAGAGTATTCTGTATAACCATAGTACTGGCAAGACCTACGGCCATCCCTAAAGCCTTGCCTATATCCCTGCCGATAGCCTCTTCGAAAACAATCTTGTTGGTCTAGATATTGAGGCTGCCTAACATCATATTGTCCGGAGTAGGCATTGTAGTTGGTGTAATCATAATTGTAGTACATGGTAATTCTCCTTAACAAAATATTTATAATGCATATTATGATTAAAAAATACTTTTGGTTACATATAACAAATATTAAGTTAACTAGACGAGTGTTAAATTTTTATAAACTGAGGTGTCAGGAATATGCTTGAAATATAATTCGGGAGAAATCGTTCCGATTTGTGGATCTAATAAAGGTTATTATACAAGTCAACAGGTAAAGTTCCCCCGATTTGATGGACACACCGAATGGCTGGTAAATCCCGCCATTCGGTGTGCCTATTTTAATAGGGTAACATCATTTAATATACTTCGCCACTATAATCTAATAGTTTATTTGTTCCATGAAGATGGCAAGTGGTTTATGGAGGGAAAGTAAATCAATTTACGTAATTAACGTTTTGTCAGGTACTCACATACTATATACTAAAAAGCTTGGAGGTACTTAAATGACATATAGAGAGTTGTTAGAAATCTCAAAGAAGTATCCTAATTACTGCCCTGGTAAATGCCATTCGGGAAGGTGCTCTAATAAGCTAAAACATTCTAAGGATAAAAGATGTAGCGAGTAGATTGTATAAGCTATAGCTAGGAGCTATTTTTGTTTCCTTATATTCTCTATCGAAACACTACGATTTAAATTCTCCATTTTGTGTGTCTTAATGTATTTTTAGTCCCCAAGCATGGCATAGCGATAATTGTTAGCATAGTAAACAAAAAACCGCTATCCTTTGTAGAAAGCGGCTTTTGCTTGGCGTGCCCGAAGGGATTCGAACCCCCGGCCAACGGATTAGAAGTCCGTTGCTCTATCCAGCTGAGCTACGGGCACATATTTAGTTTTGGTGGAGCGGGTAGTGGGAATCGAACCCACGCAGTCAGCTTGGAAGGCTGAAGTTCTACCATTGAACTACACCCGCATATCTTGTTGTCAGTGGGCTTTGCTTTGTTTACCGCCTGCCGACTCTTAGTATTATACAAGGTGACTTTTTATTTGTCAACACAATTTCTAAAAAATTTTATCGATTTTTTATTGGTATTTATTGTATCAAATTACTTACTTGGTGAAGCGTATATAACAAACTATATACGCTTCTTAAGTTCCTCAACCATAAGCTTGAGTGCTTTTCCCCTATGACTTATTTTATGCTTTGTTTGCGGCTCCATTTGGGCAGTGGTCATGCCGTACTCCGATACATAAAACAGAGGGTCGTACCCAAAGCCATTTTCCCCTTCCGGCTTATCAGCTATGTACCCCTCACAAGTTCCCCTAACTGAAAAATTTGTACCGTCAGGCAAAACAACAGCTATTACACATACAAATCTAGCGGTACGTTTTTCAAACGGCGCTCCACTTAACAATGAAAGAAGCTTATTATTTTTATCCTCATCGGTTGCACCTTCACCGGCAAATCTTGCAGAATAAATACCTGGAGCACCATTCAGATAATCCACCTCAAGTCCAGAATCATCAGCAATAACCATTTCTCCGGTAATCCTAGCAACTTCATTAGCTTTTATAAGCGCGTTTTCCTCGAAGGTACTGCCGTATTCCTCTATATCGGTATAAATTCCCGCCTCTTCCATTGAAATTACTTCAAATGGAAAGTCCTCCAGTATCTCTGCAAACTCTTTTAACTTCCCCTTATTTCTACTTGCAATAACAAACTTTTTTATCATTTCGCCGCTCTCCCAACTTCGTCTGACAAAGATCCCAGAGCTTCTTTCTGAATCTCAATAAGCTTTTTAATCCCTTCACCAGCCAGGCTTAGAAGTTTGTCAAACTGTTCTCTGTTAAAGGGTGAATCCTCTCCCGTCGCCTGTACTTCTATAAACTCTCCCTTATCTGTCATAATTACGTTCATGTCTACTATAGCCTTACTGTCTTCATGATAGCATAAATCAAGCATTTCATGCCCACCAATAACCCCAACGCTTGTAGCTGCTACAAAACCGCTTAGAGGTATTTTTTCTATTAATCCCTTATCCACAAGACGTTTGCATGCGTCAACCAATGCAACAAAAGCACCGGTTATGGACGCTGTCCTTGTACCGCCATCCGCCTGTATTACATCACAATCAAGTATTATCTCTCTCTCTCCTAGGAGCTTTAAGTCTACTACCGATCTCAAAGCCCTGCCTATTAATCTCTGAATCTCCTGGGTTCTCCCGTTAAGCTTCAGTTTGTTAATATCTCTTTGGTTTCTGACACCAGTAGCCCTAGGCAACATAGAGTATTCAGCGGTTACCCAACCTTCCCCTGTATCCTTTTTGAAAGGAGGAACTCTTTCTTCTACTGTAGCTGTGCATATTACCTTTGTTTCACCTACTTCTATCAACACAGAACCTTCAGCATATTTTGTGAAATTTCTTGTGATTTTGACCGGTCTTAACTGCGATACACTTCTATTATCAATCCTCAATGTCTTTCCTACCTTTCTTATTTCATTTATATTGTAACTTATCTTTATCTAAATTGCTTATAATATCAATGAAGTGCATTTCTATATAAATTGCGAAAAAGAATCTACAACGAAGTTCTCCCTAAATCTTTTTTGCAATTTGTTACCTTAAGTTATATTGCGATAATCAAATTTTTCCTTGTAATATCATTATCGCAATTTATATAACATACAAGAATTACAAATCTGCTATGTTAAAAAGCACCAGTATACTGCTTTCATATTTTAACAAATGCCTTTATAAAAGTCCATCAGATGTTACAAAATTAAACAAATATTTATTGGAGTACATTATTAATTTCTGTCGGTACCAAAAATTCTTCAGTTAACTCAGTACCTTCTGGCAACTGTGCCTCTTCACCTTCTATCAAAATCTTAACTTTTTGCACACCATTTATTTGCCTAATGGAATATAAAATCTGCTTCATTATAGCTTCTTCCCGCGCGTTTCCTCCACTATAATTGCTTATCACTCTGTTTAGATTTAGCGTTAATAGGTTACCGTTTATTTTAAAGTTTAGGAGTTTTGTACCCTCTGGAATCTCTGAGTGTAGCTTCTGACTTTGTATATTAGTCCCTAATAAGTCGATTATCTTTGTGAGGTACTGGCTTTCAGATACGGGGTTGTGTTCTCTTGATGCCGGAAGCATATAGATATACCTGTCATTTACATACTTGAGTAAATAGATATCGGTTTTTTTAAGTCCATTTGCCACATTAGCCTTTTTTGCATTTATCATTATATTTGCTCTGCTTAAATTTTGAGATATATCAGTACCGAACTTTAGCTTTTCAACCGTGCCCCCATTTATTAAAACCCTAACATTCTTTACTGTCTTAAACTCCGTTAAAGTATATACTATGGAGGTAATAATATTTCTTTCATCTGCTTCATCTTTGTAAGAAAGCAGCTTATCACTAAAATCTATCGTTGCTGTATTATCCTTTATATTCAGCCCTAGAATTTTTGTTCCCTGGGGAATCACAGGGTATATCCCATAATACTCTACTTCCTCCCGGCTTAATGGATTATCAATGAGCCCACTTATAGCTATTTTTGCTATACCTTCCTGTTTTATAACTTTTCTTGTTATCGGAATAAGGTGTCTGTCCCTATCCTGATAATACAATATTATAGGTAGACTTACTTTTTTATATTCACTATTTATTGGTTTGGTTTGTGAAACACCCTTAACTTGGCTGTCCGGGGTTGCTGTCTTGTTAGTAGCCTTTTTTGCTTGCGCAGCCAGCCCGGTTTTATCTTTTAGAGTACTGCTGCTCTCCTTCATTTCAGGGGATGAACAGCCTGAAATAGTGGTGCACGCCAATACTAAAAGTAAACATAAGTACTTTTTCATAACATCCTCCTTCACAGTACAAAAGTTTGTAATATATAAGAATAAAGTTTTTAGTCTAAACAAACCTCTTACTGTAAATTATAGACATTTACAAAGCTTTTTATTATTTCCCGACAAATATTAATATATTACCTCAAAGCAAAAGTGGCTTATATAAGTTGCGATAATAATATTACAAGAAAAAATTTGATTATCGCAATATAACCTAATGTAACAAATTGCAAAAAAGATTTAGGGGGGAACTTCGTTGTAGATTCTTTTTTGCAATTTATATAGCTACTTTTGTTTGCATATTCTCATTTCCATGCATAAACGTGAATGCGGCAATTAGCATAAGTTTATCGTTTATTATTGTGTAAGAAGTGTACTTCTTACACAATAATAAACACCGGAAAGAGTTGTTTCTTCCGGTGTTTATACTTTGATATATAAGCTGAACCTTATGTTTAATTTAAATCAGCCTTGCACTAGTGCTTATTTCATTTCTTTCAGGGACTGAATGATAGCGTCGCACATAGCTTGAGCAGCTTTTTGTCTGAAGCTTTCGCTTTTCAGGTTATTCATATCTGTCTTATTTGTCATGAAGGCTATCTCTGCAAGAGCAGCCGGCATTAGTGTTGACTTGAGAACTACAAGGTTAGGTCTCTCTATTATTTTTCTATCTTTAGTTTTTAAGCTGCTAAGAAGGTTATTTTGCACTATTTGTGCAAATCTCTTACCATTAAAGCCCCCACTTTTTCCGCTCTGAGGATAATATAAGGTCATGGTACCGCCATAAGACGGATTGTCAAGGGCATTATTATGAATACTGAGAAACAACGAGGCATTTAAGCTGTTAGCTATATACCCTCTTTCATACAGACCAACAAAACTATCGTCTTCACGTATCATATATGTTTTAACATTCTTGCTTTTAAGTAGTTTATTGAGCCTAAAGGCTATATCAAGATTCAGATCTTTTTCCTTGACTCCCCAGTAAGCCGCACCAGGGTCCACACCACCGTGTCCCGGGTCTATAACTACCAGTTTTTCACCCTTTGCAGCAGAGTTTAAAACAGTTATTGCTGTGTTATTAACCTCAGACCTATAATTAGTCTCATAAACAAATTTACCTTTAGCATTAAACGTTATAAGTATTGCTTTTTTTTCTGGATCTTTTATTATTTCTATTGAATCCAGTAAAGAATCGTTAATTTTCATTATTCCGCTTCCCAGATCACCTAAATTGTCTGGATAAGTTATTGTATACTTCTTTCCTTCTTCATCATACTTACCTGTGTAAAAACGTTTAAGGCCTTCCCTTCCTTCAGCCAGTTTAATTCTGTTCAGCGTAAAATATACTCTGTCACCGTTATTATGGTAAGTAAGATTCTTATATGTTGGATATTCGATATACAGATTGAGCTGACCATCCTTCTCTTCTACGTCAAAGTCCGGCTGGCCGGTTACATCCATTACTATTCTTGTCGCATTCTTCCCATACTGGGCAAACCTTATTGTTTTGACTAGTTTACCTTTAACATCAGTTTTCTTTTCTTTAGCTGGCCCAATTACATCATATAAATCCACAACAATTCTCTCAGGGTCTGTAACGCGTACTATATTGTACTTTTTATACCCCTGAGCAGATATGGATATCTTTTCGCGGCTTCCATCTATAGAATGTTTGACACTTTGCAGCTGTGCTATTGTCTCTATAGCTATGACCTTTTCCTTTTCTATGAGATTGACTTTCATATTGAGATTACTTACAAGGTTTGCAGGCGACATAAGCCTGTTGTTGATTAGCTGTGCAGGCACATCTAGCTTGACTGTGTTGCCGTTAACCTTTGCATTTCTGTCATCAGCCTTTAACTCAATTTTAGTTTCTTTTAGGCTAATTGACATTTTTCTGCTTGTCTTATCCCAATTTACTATACCACCCATTTTTTCGAACACAGCCCTCACAGGGATTAACGGCAAGCTATCCACGAGAACAGCAGGAACATCACTTGGAACCAATTCTCCATTGATTTTAACGCTGTAAACATTTTCATTGGGTTCATTTACTGCTTCATCTTTAGATTCGACTACAACTTTGGATTCGACTACAACTTCATCTTTGGATTGACTATTAGTTTCAGCAAGAACACTTGTAGATGGAGTTAATAAAATTGCTAGAGATAAAACAACTGTAATAATTTTTTTCATAGAGCCACCTCACTGTAATCAATGAATTTTTTAACCGGTCAAAAATCCATTGGTTTTACATTTCTCATCTTTAGTCAAATAGTTTGTATTTGTGTTGTTTCGGATATTAATATTCGACATTCACACCTTTTTTTCCTTCCTAAAACGACAATATGAATAAATTGTAACACAGTTGTAACTATTAAAACAAAACAGCGCTTACCCGTTATAAATCGAGTAAACGCTGTTTTATTTTACACTACACTTATTTTCTTAAACGCAATAAACTTAATACCAAAGTCAGTTGTTTTTCTTCTTAGTATATTCCGATTCATTGTAAGATATAATGCATCCGCAGAACTTCTGCCTGTACAATCCCATATCCCTGGCCTGCTGCTGCCCTTGCCTAAACCCGGGTCTGAAATCCTTGTAGTAAAATTTAATACCGTGCTTCTTGGCAAATTTCTCTCCCAGTTCCATTAAAAGTTCATGCTTCTGGTAGGGACTTACCAACAGGGTTGTGGTAAATGCGTCAAATCCTTTAGCTTTCGCATATTCTGCTATCTTATCCAAACGGACGCTATAGCACATATTACATCTCTGCTCTTCCGCGCCGCCAAACTTCTCCCATGTTTCTTGCTTATACTCATCAATATACTCTACAGGTATACCTTTGTCCTGTGAAAATTTTTTTACATTTTCTTTGCGCCTTATATACTCTTCCATCGGATGTATATTGGGATTATAAAATAACCCTTCAATTTCAATATTTTCTTCCTGCAAAGCACTTACAGGATAAACTGAACACGGTGCGCAGCACATGTGCAGCAATAATTTCATATGATTATCCTCCATCCTGTTAGTCCAGAGTCTTCATTTTAGGCCTTTAGCCTTTAAAAAATCAGCTAGTTTTTTATCTTCAAGGCATATGTGCTCAACCAGCCATTCACAAACAGTTTTACTTAATTCCATCGAAATTTCGGGAGTAACACCCTCTCTCCCAAACTTCTTTATCAGATTCTGAAGATTAGTAATAAAATCCTGATGTAAGCATTTATGATATATATACTCCGGATAGCCATATTTTTGCTGCAGGTTTTCTTCTGAAGCGAAATGAATAACTGCGTATGTTTCCAAAAATCTGAAAGTATCTGCAACAGCTTCTTTCTTATTCCCTTGACTAACTGCTTCCATCAAGTGATTTACACGAGCCAAAAGTTCTTTATGCTGCCCATCTATTTCATCATTGCCTGTTGCAAGCTTTGTGTTCCACTGCCAAGGTGTTATCATGTCTCCAGCCTCCTTGTCACATCATTTGATTAGTTAACCTTAATATATGCCCACCGAGCTTTACACTTACTCGTATCTAAGCCCGAAGTGGTCATATGCCAGTTTGGTAGCCACCCTTCCCCGTGGTGTTTTGTTTATAAATCCAAGCTGCAAAAGGTAGGGCTCATATACATCTTCTATGGTTTCGGTTTCTTCACCTATAGTCGCTGCAAGAGTTTCAAGACCTACCGGACCGCCGGCAAACTTGTCTATTATACTCATAAGCATACTTCTGTCAACACCATCCAGACCTATAGCATCTACTTCAAGGGCGTTAAGCGCCATATTGGAAATCTCTCCATCTATATACCCGTTTGATTTTACCTGTGCAAAGTCTCTTACTCTTTTCAGCAGTCTATTCGCAATCCTCGGAGTCCCTCTAGAGCGCTTTGCTATCTCGGTAGCTCCCTCGTCATCTATACCTATATTCAATATTCCCGCAGACCTTTTTACTATTAGCTTGAGTTCTTGGGGTGTGTACATTTCAAGACGGTTTATTATACCGAATCTATCCCTTAAAGGCGATGTCAAAAGTCCTGCCCTTGTTGTTGCACCCACTAGAGTAAATTTAGGCAGATCAAGCCTTATAGAGCGAGCACTAGGACCTTTGCCTATAATTATGTCCAAAGCGTAGTCCTCCATTGCTGGATATAAAATTTCTTCTACACTACGGTTTAAGCGGTGTATTTCGTCAATAAAAAGCACATCGTAGTTTCCAAGGTTTGTAAGTATTGCTGCCAAGTCCCCGGGCTTTTCAATTGCAGGACCAGAAGTGATCCGAAGGTTTACTCCCAGTTCTGAGGCAATAATGCTGGACAAAGTTGTCTTTCCTAACCCCGGAGGTCCATACAGCAGTACATGGTCGAGTGCCTCTTTCCTCTGTCTTGCAGCTTCTATAAATACGTTAAGGTTTTCCTTAACTTTGCTTTGTCCAATATACTCGCTTAATTTTCTCGGTCTAAGGCTTAATTCCTCATAATCCTCAGGCTTAACTTCACAGCCCACAAGCCTATCTTCCATCATCTATGATTAACCTCCATACCTTTTATCAATATCTTTATTCCCCGTTTAAATTTATATAATAACCGTCTATTCCTTTGATAAGTTGTTTGTCTCTTACCATCGCATCCAGTGCATTTATAACATCCTCTTGGAAGCGATATATCAATCTATTGTCATTTATTTTTCCACCGGAAAGCTTAATTTTGCCATTATGCATTATAGTATCCATAATATCGTTTTGCAAAAGCCTATCATTAACATTGCCCTCTATAATTACTTTTATAGGTATAATCTCTTTTGGTGCAATCCTGTAAACAGTATACATACGGCAAAGGCCTAAATTCATTAATCCTGTGTATACTCCTCTACAAGTAACCAGCTCATCATAACCATCTTCATCAAGATCCTTAACCCCATAACTTGTATGACTGGAAGCAAACACTTTATTCTTACCATCAAACAACTCTTTAAGCCATTTGGTTTCGTTTTTTAATTTCATTTCAGGAAAGATAAATTCTTCTTTATTAAACTTCACAAGGCTTACTTCTTTAAATTGTGGAATTTCAACTTTAACTGTGTGGTCCCCCATATATTTCGTTGTGATGTCCAGTTCATGGGTATCAGCAGGCACCTCTAACATCTTGACTATTTGTTTTTTTCTATAGTCGAATACCCACATTTCCACCGTAGAACCTATTTTATTTGTAGCCCATACTATAGTAACAACTATCTTAAAATGCCTGCTGTTTTTAGGTAAAACTATTCGCAGCGTTGGAGGCTCGATTACAGTACGATAAGGAGATATCTGCCAGTTTATTTCCTTTGCTATTACAAATTCCTTATCATCCACCTTAAGACTTAGCCCGGAGCCTTGCTCCAAGCTAACTTTTTCTAGTATAGAATCCCCGTCAATATCCCCCTCATGCAGCCCCAATACCATTTTGCTTTCACCCATATATTTAATCGTATTATTTCCATTATCAAATACAAGTCTCATTAATAGGCGGGAATTATCGCCATAAACCTTATATAGCCTATTTTCTCCTTCAAAATGAAACACATTTTCTTTCCGTGAAAACAGAATATCCCTATGTTTACTGAACCTAAACTTTATATCATACTCATCAAACTTGTAATTACTAACTAATTCCTTATACTTTTGTCTCATTTCACTAGTTTCATAAACTTCGGGATTGATTTCTTCCGACTTTGATACTATATTCGAAACTATAGCACTTATTAATTCAGGGGTAGCCGTATAAAACTCTTCCCCTGAGAACTGTATTTGCAATGGTGTTCCTTCATGTATATCATCCCTGCTTGTGGAAAGAGACTTTGTTTCAATTTGCATTACGGCAGAAGTATCAGACTTTCCTGGTTTAGTAGAGGAACTGTTACTGCATGAAGCAGCAAACAAAGCACATAATATTATAGCTGAAATTTTCCTAATCATACTTGCCCCCCCTTGCAGAATGCACAATATGGAATAGTTCACACCTTATCTCACAAGACCCTTTAGCGCTAACTTTATTATTGCCTCAAGTTCCATGTCATCGGTGTACACAGCAGATACTGCTCTACTTGCCTCCAGTGGAGTATATCCTAGTACCATTAAGGCACTGATAGCCTCCGATACCCTTGAATTTTCACGGCTTTCAACTGCTTTATCTTCCTTAATCTCGTTCACTGCCATAAGCTGTTCTTTCTTTATCTTATCCTTAAGCTCCAGTATTATCCTCTGAGCCATTTTGTTTCCTATTCCCTGTGCTTTTGTGAGTGTCTTCGCATCGTCGGTGATTACAGCAAGTCCAAACTTGGAAGGCGATACCGAAGATAATACAGATATAGCAGCTTTGGGGCCTACCCCGGATACTGAGATTAGAAGTTCGAACATCCCTAGTTCTTCCTGGGTCAGGAACCCATACAAACTCATTATATCCTCTCTCACATAGAGGTGAGTATAGATTTTTACCTGTCCACCGATTGAACCTATCGCTTCAATTGTGGAAAGTGAGGTATATATTTTATAGCCTATTCCATTGGCTTCAACTACTACGTACTCATTATGCTTGTATTCAAGATTACCTTTTATATATGCAAACAAATTACTACTCCTCCCTGGCACTGCTTTGTTAGTTTTATTTATAATACGACGTCATTTTATAGGAATGCCCGTGGCATACAGCTATTGCAAGGGCATCGGCTACGTCATCAGGCTTTGGTACTGCCGGTAAGTTCAAAATAACCTTAACCATTTGCTGCATTTGAACCTTGTCTGCCCGCCCATATCCTGCCACAGCTTGTTTGACCTGCAAGGGTGTGTATTCGAATACTTCCACTCCCGCCCTGGCAGCCGCAAGCACTGCTACACCCCTTCCATGTCCTACCGTAAGCGCTGTTTTTATATTTTTATTAAAGAATAGTTCTTCAATCGAAATCGCCTCAGGTTTATATTTTTCTATAATTTCTTCTAACCCATTGCTTAACGCCAGCAATCTCTGAGGTAAGGGTGTTTTGGCCTCAGTTGTTACAGCCCCATAGTCAATTACCGAAAATTTGTTCCCCTCATATTTTACTATACCATATCCGGTAATTGCAAATCCAGGGTCTATCCCCATTATAACCATTAAAAACCCTTCTTTCTTCACTAAAATTTATTGCATATTTATGCAGTGTAATGTATAATAATAGAAAATTAATTGGTAAAACAAATTTAGTTAACCTGTGAAAATCGAGTGAGATATACATACTTAAAGAATACTGCATCCAACGCATAATCATAACTGCTTTCAATTATAATTATGCATATGGATAGTTTACTATAAACATAGCGATTTGCCTAAACGGATAAAATCACATTCACAGTACACTATCTATAGAAGGATACATCTGAAGTGATTTTCCAAGTTATAAAATTACTTCGGAGGCATTGTTTTCAATTGGACAAAGTAGTATTATTATTTTGAGTTTTTTAGTTAAACCTAAAAGCAAATCTAATATAATCACGATTTTCATAATTTATTCTAACATAATTTGAGGAGGTTATATATATGAGTAAAAAAGAAAAAGTTATTCTGGCATATTCCGGTGGATTGGATACATCTATTATTATACCGTGGCTTATGGAGAACTACGACTATGAAGTTATTGCCATGGCTGGTGATGTAGGCCAGGGTGAAGAGCTTGACCCCTTAAACGAAAAGGCTATAAAAACTGGAGCGAGCAAAATTTATATTGAAGATTTGAAGGAAGAATTCGTAACTGAGTTTATATTCCCAACCCTCAAGGCAGGAGCGGTATATGAAGGTAAATACCTTCTGGGTACATCCTTCGCAAGACCGGTTATAGCAAAGAGAATGGTTGAAATAGCTGAAAGAGAAGGTGCTGTAGCTATATGCCACGGCGCTACAGGTAAAGGTAATGACCAGGTAAGGTTTGAGCTTACTGTAAAAGCACTGGCTCCTCACCTTAAAATTATAGCACCTTGGAGAATATGGGACATAAAATCAAGGGAAGATGCTATAGACTACGCTCAAGCAAGAAATATCCCCATCCCTGTATCCAAAAAAGACAACTATAGCATGGACAGAAACCTGTGGCACTTAAGCCATGAAGGTCAAGACCTCGAAGATCCATGGAATGAGCCTCAGTATGATAAAATATTAAAACTTATGGTTTCTCCTGAAAAAGCTCCGGACAAACCAACTTATGTAGAAATATACTTCGAAAAGGGTATTCCTAAGAAGGTTGACGGCGTAGAATATAGCCCTGTAGAATTGATAGAGGTATTAAACAAGCTTGGCGGAGCAAACGGCGTTGGTATAGTGGATATGGTTGAAAACAGGCTTGTTGGTATGAAATCCAGGGGTGTATACGAAACACCGGGAGGAGCAATACTTTATGCGGCTCACAGAGAACTTGAACTGTTGTGTATAGATAGGGATACACTGCACTATAAAGACATTGTTTCTCAAAGATTTGCCGAATTAGTATACTTCGGACAATGGTACACTCCTCTTCGTGAAGCTTTATCAGCTTTTGTAGATGTTACTCAGCAGAATGTTACCGGTACAGTAAGAATGAAGCTTTACAAAGGTAACTGTATGCCTGCGGGAGCAAAATCAGACTACTCCCTGTACAGTGAAGAACTGTCTACCTTTGAAAGAGATGAAGTTTACAACCAGAAGGATGCCGAAGGCTTCATAAACCTCTTTGGCTTGCCTATGAAGGTCAACGCTATGATGCTGGAAAGAAACAAAAAGAAATAATAGTAAGTAAAAGCTTTATCGTGAACATTACTTTAAAAATCAGGCAAAGACTCTATAGAGTCTTTGCCTGATTTATACTAATATACGAGGTGATATAATGAAGCTTTGGGGCGGCAGGTTTGCCAAAAGCACTGATAAATCGGTTGATGATTTTAATTCATCTATAAGCTTTGACAGCAGAATGTACAAGCAAGATATCCTTGGTAGTATCGCTCATGCCAAAATGCTGGGAAAGTGCGGAATCATACCTGAAAAGGATTCGGAGTTGATACAAAAAACTCTGCTTGAAATCCTTGCAGATATAGAAAAGGGTTCTGTGGAATTTGAGGTGGATGCCGAAGACATCCATATGAATATAGAAAAAATACTTATATCAAGAATTGGCGATGTTGGAAAAAGGCTTCATACCGGTAGAAGCCGAAATGACCAGGTTGCTCTGGATATAAGAATGTATCTTAAAGATGAAATAACAGAGATTAAGAACATGCTTATTTCCCTTGAAAAAAGTATAATTGAATTGGCTGAAAAACACCTTGATGTCATAATGCCGGGATACACTCACCTTCAAAGGGCTCAGCCCATAACCTTCTCTCATCACATGATGGCCTACTTCCAGATGTTTAAAAGGGACATCGAAAGGCTGGAGGACTGCTATAAGAGGACAAATGTAATGCCTCTGGGCTCAGGAGCTCTTGCGGGTACTACCTATCCTCTGGATAGGCATATGGTAGCTCAGGAGCTTGGATTTGCTTCAATTACCGAAAACAGCCTTGATGGAGTAAGCGATAGAGACTTTGCTGTAGAGTTGTCGTCCTGCCTCTCTATTGCAATGATGCACCTTAGCAGGTTTAGTGAAGAAATTATTCTTTGGTCTTCCCATGAATTCGGCTTTGTCGAGCTGGACGATGCTTACAGCACAGGAAGCAGCATAATGCCTCAAAAGAAAAACCCTGATGTGGCTGAACTGGTACGTGGTAAAGCCGGAAGGGTTTACGGCGATTTGATGGCCCTGCTTACGGTAATGAAGTCCCTTCCACTTGCATACAATAAAGACATGCAGGAGGACAAGGAGGCTATATTTGACGCTGTTGATACCGTCAAAATGTGTCTACCCGTCTTCACCAAAATGATTGCTACTATGAGAATCCGTAGAGAAAACATGTATAAGGCAGCTCAAGGTGGCTTTACTAATGCTACCGACATAGCTGATTACCTCGTAAAGAAAGGTATTCCTTTCAGGGATGCCCATGAAATCATAGGTAAAATGGTACTGTATTGTATACAGAATAGCAAGGTTATTGATGACCTTACAATGGATGAATTCAAGACCTTCTCCGCAGCTATTGAGGAGGATGTGTATACCGAAATTAGTCTTGAAAAATGCGTATCCGGCAGAAATATCCCTGGAGGTCCGGCTAAGGAGAGTGTATTGGCCTCCATAGAAAATGGAAAAAAATTCATAAATACACTTTAGTAGGAGTTGAAAAGTGCAGCAATTTTGCTGCACTTACTGTTTTTCCTTAATATGTAAACTGACGTTTACTTTGTCTGATTTCATATCTATGTCCAGCTTAAAAATATCTATACCCTTTCTTTGGAGATTTAAAATCAAATCTCTTTTTATGCACTCGACTAGCTTCTCATATGGATTTTCTACAAACCGCTGTTTGAAGATCATTATACTCCCTCCATTTTTTCTCCTCTTCAAATATGTTACAGCATTTCCCTCTGCTTGTATAACATTTCCATAGCCACCCTGCAGCACAACGCATTCAAAGCCCTGTTTACTGCCTATTGCTGAAAATAAAAGAGTGTATATGGTACAATCTTGCATATGTACCTATATACACTCTTTTATTTATGAATCCAAAATTATCTTTGTATCCGCAATATTGCCTTATGACATTTTAACTTTCTTATCTATAGCTTTCCCCAGACTATACCATGAATCCCTTAGCTTAAACCTCATCTCCTCATCAAGAGTTCTTTCAATCAAATCGTTTAAATTCTTTCTCATAACGATATATTCCCTGATTTGAAACTCTTCCTTCCCTAGCAACTCTTCCATTTGGGTTATCCAGCCATTTATATTTCCTGCTCCTATAAACTCTTTGGATACTTTTTTCTTTAAGTGTGAAATTACAAGCTTTATTGCTTTGTGCTTAACTTGGTTGTCAGTTTGTGGTTTCTTTGCAATACCTTTTGCCATATTAAACACTCCCTATAATTTGTATTATAAGTCAGTTGTTTATTATAAACAGTAAAATAGCCGTAATTTATTATATTTCAATTTATAAAATATTATAATATATCTTCCGAAATAAATACCCATAATAAAAAGCCCCCTTTCTAATTTAAAGAAAAGGAGCTCAATTTATATGCTTTAATACACTACCAGTTGCTTTCCGTTGAGTTTGTTTTTATCCACCGCTTCCTCCCTGGACTTCGGTACCGTTACAGTATTTGGATCGCCGTCACTTACGTACTGCTCACCAACTGACAGGTTTTTAAGCCACCACGCAAGGTCGGTGTCTACAGGTTTGATACCTGAAGCTCTTACTCTATGGGTAGATAGCGGGTTAAACTTCTTGCTTACGGGAGAATAGGTCGGATCCCAACCAACTTCCATAATAGCGCGATTTTCATAGCTTACGCCTTCAAATTCTCCCTTAGCAACATAACCCTGCAAGTCTTTTGTAGCATTTCCAAAAGGTAGTGCCAACGAGCCAAGCTTATAATCGGGTACAAGCTCAAGCATTTTCTTATGGTTCCCCCCTACTTCCTGAAGGACCTTTTCTGCAGTCTTTACCTCTCTTAGGTTAATATGGGTCAATGTATGGTTTCCAATTTCAAAGCCCTGGTCTATCAGGTATTTTAATCTCTCATTTACTGTTCCCTTGCCCTCAAAGGTTCCCAATCCAAGGTTTACATAGAATGTTCCTTTGAGCCCGAAATCAGGATGAGTCTTATTGAATTCCTCCATAATCCCGACGGCAGACTGTTTGTTTGCTACAAGCTTGCCACCCTCTTCTACCAGGTTAAACTGCCCCGATGTCCCGTCATCAAAGGTAAACATCATAGGTATACAACCTGCAGGAACAGATATATTATTATTTAAATAATCATTCACGTTTACAAGTCGATAGTTTTTATCATACAGGGTTTGAAGTAACTTTCTGAACTCATCAAAGGTTGTAGTATATTCACCGTTATCATATTTTGTAGGGGTAAAGGATTCTACAAAATTATGAAACATTACCACCATAATCTTACCCGTTTCGTTAGGCTTTACTTTAGAGAGGTCAATACTGGGTTTTGGTGTAGCTGTACGGGCATTGGTATCGTTGCCTTGCGGTACTGGAGTACTGCTGCCTTGATTATCAGTAGGCTTTGTACTCTGAATGGTATTCTGTGCAGAATTGTTCTTTTCTGGTTCTACTTTGCTGCCGCAGCCTGATAGTAGGATTGAAGCCGAAATCACTAAGGCCGGAATTATTTTTGCGAATTTACTCATTTATGCTCACTCCATCCTTTATGTAAGACGGAACCATGCTTGGAAGACAGCTTTTTAAAACCAGATGTGACTTTTACTCTGGGGGGAGGAAGGGATCACGTCAACTGCTTGCGTGACAAAAATTGATACGTAATTTTTACGGTATGATTTTCATTTAAAGCAGTTTTTAAAACAAGCTGTTTATAACGCCCTAAGGCTACTTCCAAAGCATAGGTTCCATTTTTCTTAATTATACAAAATGATTCGTATCAATTCAAATATAATTTATACCTAATCAGCGATTCATAACCAATTTCAATTCAGAAATCTATCAGGCTTTTATCTGTATATACTTTTAAATCATTGACTACTCCAGCGTTTATAGCAGTTTTACCTTTATATGGTCCCTTGGCAGTACCATAAATTCCATACTAAAAACTATGGTGAATCATTTTTAGTTTTGGACTCTTAGCTTGTAAATAATACAGTAGTTTACTGTAAATTATCTTTAATACCTAACGTATAAAAAATAAAAGCCGCGTTTCAATATCCTGCAGATATGAAATACGGCTTCCACGTAAAACCACCTTGGTATTTAGCTTATTCAGCCATCTCAAGATTGCCCGGTATATTCATTCCTTGACTGCTTTCCTCATTTTGTTTGCTTGTCTGTCTACCTTTAAGCGGTATTTCTTTAAGGAACAGTATAGTTATAAACCCTATCACCGATATAACTATGCATATGAGGAAAACCTGATGTAAAGAGCTTGTTATTATTTCCTTAACCTGATCCATCAGCTTATCAAATAAACCAATCGCGGCCTCGGGCATATGCTGCCTTACAGCATTTATAGCTTCAACGTTGGTTAGAGCTTGCGGATCTCTAAAAAATCCTTTAAGTTCTTCATTAGGAACTCTACTTAAATCAATTTCACTTAAGCCCTTATTCATGTGTGATATCATTACCGAACCGAAAATTGCAGAGCTTATGGTAGCACCAATATTTCTAAAGAACTGCATCGCAGATGTCACTATACCCAACTGGCTTTGGGGGAATGCATTTTGTACAGTAATGTTTATTATAGGCATAATCACTCCAATACCTATACCTAACACAATCATATATAGGGTTATGGTTGTGTTTGATGTTTTCATGTCTATAGTAGCCATAAGAACTGCACCTATAACGGAAAGGATAAAACCGCCTACGGCCATTAACTTGTATTTACCCACTCTTGAGATTAACTGACCGGCGATTATGCTTGCGATTACGAGACTTAGCATCATAGGGGTTGTAACCATGCCTGATGTTGAAGCCGATGAGCCTATAACTACCTGTACAAACAACGGTATAAACATGACCGCACCAAACATAAGGGAGTTGCTCAAAAACCCTGCAAGGGAAGAAATATTGAATACCGAACTTTTAAAGAGCGATAGCGGTATTATCGGTTCTGCTGCTTTTGACTCAATATATCCGAAAACTATAAGCATTACCGTTGAAAACACCAACATGCCTATTATCTGTGGAGAAAGCCACTCATAATCTTTTCCTGCCCATGTAAACGCCAAGAGCATAGGAACCAAAGATACTATAAGTGCTGCTGCACCGGCATAATCTATAACTCTTTTTAACGAGGTATCTTTTAAGTACGGAAGTGCTACAAACATAGTAACCATAGCAGCAATACCAACGGGTATATTTACGTAAAACACCCATCTCCAGTTAAGATTGTCTGTGATATAACCGCCCAGAGTAGGCCCTACCACACTGGAAAGGCCGAATACCGAAACGACTATTCCCATGTATTTTGCTCTTTCTGCGGGTGAAAACATGTCACCCACAATAGCAAATGCATTGGACATAAGTATTCCCCCGCCGATACCCTGAAGCCCTCTGAATATTATCAACTGCATCATAGTTTGAGATAATCCGCATAAGGCCGAAGCAATAAGGAAAATAATCAATCCTATAAAATATATGGGCTTGCGTCCGTATATGTCAGCCATCTTGCCAAATATGGGGATTACTATTGTGGAACACAACATATAGGCTGTAAATGGCCATGCATACTTATCCATTCCGTGAAGGTCGTTAATAACCTTTGGCATTGCAGTACCTACTATCGTACTGTCAAGCGCAGCAAGTAGAACACTGAGCATTACCCCGATCATAACAAATATTACTCTCTTTTTACTTAAATTAGTCATTGTCATTACTTTCTTTCCTCCAAATCAATTTTTGAAATTATATTCTTAATATTCTCAAGCGAAACTGACAGCACACCCAGATCATCATCCTCCAGATTGGATAGCTTTGTCTTGATACTAGTTTTTTTTCGTTCCTTTATATCCTTTATATACTCTTTACCTTCCTCCGTGAGCTGTATATTTATTACCCTTCTATCCTCTTTATCCGGCAGTCTTTCTACTAAACCTTCACTGATAAGCTTGTCTAACAAAATTGTCATGTGAGGCTTTGAAATGAACAGCTTTTTTCCAGCCTCCGAAATTGGCATTGCCCCAAGTCTGTTCAGCATGAACATAATATCAAAATGTGGTCGGGTTATTTCCTTACTTGGAGCTACATCCTGCAGCTTTAAAATATTTTTATGAAACAACGGAAATAAGGCCATTAAATTATCAGCTATAACATCCAGATTATCATTTTCCAATTATTTTCGCCTCCGAGAATATTTATTAACTATTTTAACAATATATATTGCGATAAGTATTTTACATAGAAAGCCTTATTAGCAGTTAAATAGTTAAAATAATTAATAGTTAATTTTTTTAACTATTTTAGTATAACACTCATTATTAGTAATTTCAATATTATATCCAAAATTTATATTAAAATTATCAACAGCTTCCAAGTAAAATATGTTCTTACCTTATATGCTATAAACAGCTAACTTTCATGTAGTATAAAGATTACGCGAATTTGATAAAATAGTAGTGCGGTTAAACTTAGTGCCAAGGAGCAAAAAATTATGAGTAACGATATTTATAGAAACAAGAAGGATTTTGCCCGTGAGGAATTCGCAACTGAATTGCCAAGGCCTAAAGGAATTCCACACCCAAGGGAAATCAATTCCCAGAAGGCACAGTTTCAAAGCTATGGTACTCCAGGAATGGTTGAAAGAAAAGATAAGAAGACCAAAATGCACGAAAAGCTAAACAATAATGAATCGGGCCATTAAAAAAAGCACCTGCGCAGTAGATTGTGCAGGTGCTTTTCGATTATATCATTACTACTTTGAGTTATAGTCTACTGCTGCTGCCGACTCCATCACACTTCTCATGTATTTCGCTACCTCTACATGTACAGGATGAACTTGGTAAGCCTGCATATCCTCAAGTGAATCAAATTTAGTGACCAGCGCCAGGTCATAAGACCTTTCGGAATGCAATACATCAATTCCTACCTCTATGTAGCGCAAAAAAGGGATTTTACCCTCCATATCGGCTAAAACCTGCCTCGCCTTTTCCAAACTACCGGGGCTTTTATCAATCAGCTTAAAAAATACAATGTGTGTAAACAATGTGCTCTCCTCCATACTTTTATATTCAATCAGTATTATATATCAAAAAATTCCTTCCTGCTATTTTTTATTCCTTATATACAGTATAATAATTTCTACAACCAATATCTTGATATTTAATTCCATACAAATTTCATGTGATAAATATCACAGCAAAATGTGTTGTACATAACATAAAATTAATATCATCACTAGTAAAATAAAACCATGATAAAAATTTGTTAGGAGGAATTTAAAATGTTTTGTTATCAATGTGAACAATGTCCAAGTGGAGGTTGCACTAAAGTAGGAGTATGCGGAAAGGACGAAAATATTGCAAGTCTTCAGGATACTATTATATTCGGTTTGAAGGGTATAGCTGCTTACGCTACCCATGCAAGACAATTAGGCTTTGTGGATGATGAAGTTAGTAAGATAACTAACGACGCACTATATATGACCCTTACAAACTCCAATTTCAATTTGGGCGAACATATAGCAATGGCAATGAATGTAGGTACCGCTACCGTTAAGGTAATGGATCTTTTAGATAGGGCGCACACATCAAAATTGGGTGTTCCTACCCCTGTAAAAGTTTCAGAAGATAAAGTAGAAGGTAAATGCATACTTGTAACAGGTCATAACCTGTTTGCATTAGAAGAACTTTTAAAGCAAACCGAAGGTAAGGGAATCAACGTGTATACTCACTCTGAAATGCTCCCTGCCCACGGATATCCTCAGTTGAAAAAATACCCGCACTTAAAGGGTAACGTAGGTAAGGCATGGTATGACCAGAGAAAGGTATTTGAAGAATTCCCTGGTGCAATACTCGGTACTACAAACTGCTTAATGCCTATCAAGGGTTCATACTTTGATCGCTTCTTCTCCTATGATGTAGCTGGCCTTGAAGGTGTACAGAAAATCGAAAACGATGATTTTTCAGCTTTAATTGAAAAAGCTCTGTCCCTCCCTGCTGCTAATATACAGTCGGATAAAACATTAATGACAGGCTTCCACCATGAAACAGTATTAGGAATTGCCCCCGAAATTATTGACGCCGTAAAAACAGGCAAGATTAAGAGATTCTTTGTAATTGCAGGCTGTGATGCTCCCGGTAAAGGCGGAGAATACTATAGAGAACTTGCCCTCTCAATACCTGAAAACTGTGTAATACTCACAACATCCTGCGGTAAGTTCAGATTTAACGATCATGACTTCGGTACAGTTCCAGGCACAAATATACCTCGCTATATTGACCTCGGACAGTGCAATAACTCAGGCTCTGCAGTTAAGATTGCTGTGGCTCTTGCAGGTGCCTTCAATTGCTCAGTAAATGATCTTCCTCTCTCCATAGTATTGTCATGGTTTGAGCAGAAGGCTGTAGCAATCCTCCTCGGCTTGTTCAGCCTGGGTGTAAAAAACATATACATTGGACCTAAAGCACCTGAATTCTTGTCGGCAGGAGTTGTAAATGTACTTCAAGAAAACTTTAACCTCAAACTTACAGGCGACGCAAAAACTGATTTACAAGAAATGTTGGGATAATATCCAAAAAGGAATGGCTTGCCAGGTGGCAAGCCATTCCTTTTTGATACTTCTTTACTCTAAATGTTCTGTTTCAAGTCATGGCAAATCTTCCTCTATCAATGTTTTACATCTAAGTTGTTTAAATGTTAGGTAAAAACAAATTATTATATGATATATTTTTACAGTATTAAAAAAGCAGCCAACTTGATTTGGCTGCTTCCCTACTATCTCATTATGTACACATTAATTGACTATTTATTAATCTGCTGTTCAGCAATGTCGCCTACTACAGGGAGCTTGAACCACTCACCCTTATAAGCCTTTACCATACATACAATCCATAAAACAAACTGAGCTAAACCTATAAGTACTCCAAGAAGGCCACCTAAACCCGGTACGAATCTAGCAACTATTGAAGCTATCCATAAGCCTCCAAATGTAAGCAATGACTGCATTGCATGGAATCTGACAAACCTGTTTTCCTTTTCAATCAGGATGAAAACTAATCCTCCCACTGCCGCAAACAAATAACTTAAGAGAGCTGCAACATTTTCATTCAACCCTGAAGATGTCTTTTGAAAATTACTCATCAAACCTTCCCCCTAATTCTATTTTTTACTATACCAGACAATTATAATACATTTTTTGCATATTTTCTACATATTTTTAATACCTCATTATGCTTAAGTATATATTTCATACCATTGATAACAAAAATGCACTAAAGCTGCCTCTACAGGCAATCTTTAGTGCATTTATACTAAGGTTAAGTATTGAACTATATTTGTAAATAATTGTATACCATTACCGCTACCTGAGCGTTTGTCAAATTACCTTTAGGGTTGAAGTATCCGCCCTTCCCCTTTGCAATCCCCAAACCATCAGCTATTGCAATATATCCTACAAGATCCGGATGCATTTTATTCACATCCTTGTATTCGCATTTGAATATACCCTTGATATCCGCAACCTTGTCATACTTCATACCCCTTATAAGGAATTTTATGCCGTCTTCCCTTTTCACTATGGAATCCGGTGATTTTTCAGACTCCTTCACTACGCCATCCCTTATAAACATTCTGTATATCTGCTCTATCTGCTTATCTTTATCGCTAGATGAATAATAGTCATAATAGTTGAATAGCTTTGCAAGTAAGAGCAAATACTCTTTCTGCGTTATAGCCTGGTTAGGTTTGAATTCACCGCCCTCGGTGTAAATACCGTACTCTACAAGCACTTTTATATGCTTCTCTGCAAAATTTCCTGCTATATCTTTGAACTCTATTGCTTTAACCTCTTTGTAGGGTGTACCGTTTTCGGATAGCAACGCCCCAGTATTTGCATCTATTATCTGAGGTTTTTGTGGTTTGAATGCATATACCAGCTTCACTTCCGGTTTTTTCATTTCATCTCTGAACTTTAAATAGTATTCGTTAGGATAGTCCAGCTTGTATTGCAGTTCCAAACCTACGCTATCAAATATAGCCTTGTAAGCATTATCTATTGTAATTATCTTATCCAATGGAGCAAACTCAACGTTATTCCAAGTCATATCGTAGCTAGTCACTTTACCGTTAACTGCATCATATCTTACTAAAAGAGCATTATTTGGGAATAAAGCATTGTTTACCTTCCTTACATACCTAAAGCTGAATTCTCTGGGCTTTTCCTCAGTTGGCATCGGTATTTCATTTTCACTGTAGCTGTCATCGTATTCGGTATCTTTGAATTTTTCAGCGTTGAACTCTTTGAGGAAGCTCTCTACAGCAGCTTTTGAAGCAGCAAGGTCAAACTTCGCAGTTTCCCCTTCCTTGTAGGGTCTGCTGTTCCAGAAGCTCTTGATTTCTCCGTTTTTTGCACTTGCTCTTACATTTACACTGAAATTTTCTCCTTTTTTATCCTTTGATTCCTTTACAAAATAGACATCCCATAAGAAATCATCCCTATCATTCCAATCCTTATAGAGGTTTGCGCTGGTGACTTTAAACTCATCGGTCAGCTCAAGCACCTGTATAGCTCTTATTTTCTTTTCGATGTCTTCCTTGGATAACAGCTTGGAGACTTCCTCTATAGCTTTCTGCTCCTCAGGGGTAATTACTACTTCCTCTTTCCCTTGAACTGCTTCAGAAAACATCTTGTCATAGGCCCCACCCATTCCGTTATAGTACGGGCCATAGTAGTCACGGTATAAATTGATTTTTTCTCCTGTCAAAGCTTCTATGTACGAGTTTGAATACTTAGGTATGTACGCAGGATATGTTTTGGTACTTTCCCCTTCAACCAAAGACCTGTATACAAGGCTAAGTCCTAGCTTCTCTTTATATGCCTTCTGAGCCATTTCAAGAGATATGGCCTTTGTTGCCTCAGGGAATACAAGATTATCGGTCCAATTGCGGCTATAGCTTACTATTTCTCCGGTATTACGGTTTACCTCTAAATTTACGCTGTTTGATGGAAATGAAATTCCCTTCACAACCCTTGTAAAATAGAAGCTGCTGCTGTAATCCGCTGTTGAGTATTGGGTATTTTCCATATACCTTAGCTGTGCAGGAAGGTTAGGGTCTATGTTTTTGATGAATTCTTCCGCTTTTGACTTAGCGTCCTGCTTGCTTAGCTTAGGTAACTTCTTTTTGGTGGAATAATCGTATTCCGTATACTTGTAGTAGTTTATTATAGTGCCATTTTCGTCAACGGTAACGCTCATTGATCCGCCCATATTGTCTTTTGGGCTCCATGTAAAGTGCCAAACCTTTTTATCGCTTTCGGTACTGATATTGTAACTAAACTTTGTAAAATCCTTAGGAATAGTGAACTTTTCCTTTGCGATTTTAAGTGCAGCTTCAAATCCCGTATCAGCCGCTGCAAAAACATTTGCCGGTATCATTACCGTTACCAGCATTAAGATTGAAAGAAGTAGTGAAATTTTCTTCTTCAAGTGTAAACACCTCTTTTTCTTATTTTGGTTTTTTGTATATATTCAATCTAAAAATCCGATCTTTAAATTGAATATAAATATTGGACGATGGTATTTTAAAAAAAGTTCCATGTATTTCATAGATTTAAAACTTTTTTTATTACAATATTATTTATATGTTTCAGACTATTAAGGTAAGTGTAACAAATTTGTAAATTGTACAAAAAAAATACTCCCCCTGTACAAGGAAGAGTACTTCTTTTCTAATAGCCTTATTTCTTTCTTTGTTCTTCAAACTTGCGTATTAAGTCATTTTGCAAAACCTTGTCCGATACCTTTAGATCGTTTTCAGCTATGCTAATGTACTCTTCAAAGGGTGCAGAATCTACGACTTCACCTGTATCTAAATCAAAGCATTGTCCGTATTTTCTATAGAATACCGTCTTTCCGTCGGTTATACTTCCATCCCTTATTACTGCATAGCCTTTATCGGTATTTAAAAGGTCCTTTCCAAGACAGTATTTTGGCTGTATACCATAAAGATTGGCTATTGTAGGAAACAAGTCAATCTGCCCCCCTGCCGTTGTCCTGGTACCTTTCTCCTTATCCCCCGGAAGATGTATTATCAACGGAACCTTTATCATATTCAAATAACTCAAGTCATTGTTTTCAACCAGCTTGAAGTAATCCTTTATCTCATTCATTCTCTCCTTCTGGATACCAAAGTGGTCTCCATATATGACCACTACGCTATTATCCAGCAGGCCACTCTGCTCAATACCGTCAAGGAACTCGCCCAATGCTTTGTCCGTATAGTTTTCAGCCCTGAGATAACTTCCAAAGAATGTGCCGTTGAACGGTCCCGCATCGAAGCCTGTATTGTTCTGAAAAGCGTCATAGGGATAATGGGACGACAGTGTAATTACAAAAGAGTAAAAAGGTTTGTTCTGACTTTGCAGCATTTTTAGAGATTGCTTTAAAAATGACCTGTCACTTAATCCCCATCCCATAGCTTCATCAAATACATAATCCTTCATGCTTATAAACTTATCAAAACCCAATACCGGATAAACAGTAGACCTATTCCAGTAGCTTCCCTTAAATGAATGCATAACCATAGTAGAGTAGCCAATATCCTTCATGGCCTTAGGGAGAGACTCAAAGGTATTGGTGGCGTTCATAAAGTAAACCGCACCTTCGGGTAATGGGTAATATGAAACATTTGATAAAAATTCGGCATCGGAGGTTCCACCCTGAGCCGTTTGGGAAAAGTAGTTG
This sequence comes from Clostridia bacterium, assembly GCA_026416815.1. GTDB lineage: Bacteria > Bacillota > Clostridia > Acetivibrionales > DSM-2933 > SKW257. Next base: position 67,279 of record JAOAEJ010000046.1, read on the forward strand.
TTGAAGTATAGGCTCCTTTTCGCAAATCTATTTAGATTTGGAGTGACTTCTCTTCCATTTATTTTAAAATCTATTAACATGCTTTGCAGGGCCTCAACCTGTATAACTATTAGATTATATCCCTTGGCTATTCCATTTAGCTTCTTAGCTTCAGTCTTGCCCTGTGTTTTATTTGCAAACACTGCTTTTATATTTTCCATATCCGATTGTGGCACCCCCTTTTTAGCTACCACGTTGTTGGAAAGATAATAGTAGGCATCAAATCCATGAAAGTTCATAACACCAAGCTTTTCCACAAAAAAAGTATGGTCATAGACGCTTGAAAAAGTGGTGGTCCCAACCATTTTTTGTACCTGCACAAACCCATAGCATATGATGGCAGCACCTATGACTGCTGTGGACACAGCTTTTATAACTCTTATCCTAAGCTTATCATTGGAAATCAACACCTTTTTTCTAATCAAAAAGACTAATATAAACGCAGCGACTAATATATCAAGGCCGAACAATATATCTGAGAGCTTGAACAGATTTGACACACTGCTTTGGAGTGAATCCATGAGAATAACCTGCCGTAATACCGGAACGGATATAACATCATTAAAATATCTGAAATAGACTATATCCCCAAACATAACCACAGAAGCCATAATATCAATAGCCAATAAAGCAGCCAGCCTGGCATATCTTTTGAGCGATAATGTCAACCCGGCGAGTAAAACAAAGGTGCCAAGGCTGGATATGAATAGAATAGGATAAGTATAGAAGAGTCCTATCTGTTTATTGACAAATATGCTCTTAAAGACCATAACCAATATGAACGCAATAATATCCGCACTTCCGGCAATAATTCTTTTACCATACATATAACCGCTTCTTAGCAGAGGTGTATTCAAACTATCAAGTAGCTTTTTCATAGGCATTACTCCAAATACAATAAATTGAACTTGATAAAACCACTTTTAAAGTGACCTATCTTTGTATACAGTATCACAAACAATTTTAATCTAAAAGGCCCATTCTTTCAATAAAAATCTGACTTGCTGCATTTTAATTATGCGTACATATTAAACCTGTATTAGGGATAAACTCTATTTATGGGAAAATGGAGGGAGTTTGCATGGCAAAAAGGTACAGAGGCTTCAAGATTCCTGTAAAGGTTGGTGACGAGGATAATAAACGAAAAAATCCTCCGGATAATTCGAAATTGAATCGTATAATAGAAGAAGTTGAAAAGTCCGGTGAAGAAGCTCTTGAAGATATAGAAATCAGCACTGACATAGAGGAAAACTTTCAAATAATTCAGAAGGTTTTCAAAGATTGCTCAGATCTTGTCGTGCGCCGTTTTACAATAGGTGAACAATCAGTCAAATGCCTGACTATATTTATAGATGGTATCGTTGACAAGATGCGGTTTACTAGCAACGTCCTTCAGCCTTTAATGCTGTACATAAGAATGACTCCACAGGAAAAGGAATTCAAAAAAGAGGATTTAATTAAGTCTCTGGAATATTCCTCTATCACTTTGGGAGAATTAACTGAAATCTATAAATTTAAAGACGTTGCAAAGCATACACTAATGGCGAATTGTATATTAATCATAGACGGCAATACCACTGCTCTGGCTATAAGTACCGCCCAATGGCAAGCCAGAGGAATTAGCGAGTCGACAACCGAAAATGTCGCAAAAGGACCAAAAGAAGCTTTTATAGAAAACATAAGAGCGAACACTGCTCTTTTAAGAAAAAAGATACAGTCGTCCAACTTGAAGATGGAAGTTCTTAATGTAGGGAGGTTCAATCACAACGGTATTATTATTGCCTACATTAAAGGAATAGCTGATGAGGGAATACTCAATGAAGTAAGACGTAGGATTAAAAGGATAGATATCGACGTAGTAATTGAAAGCAGTTATATAGAGCAGCTTATAGAGGACGACAGCTTTTCCCCCTTCCCGCAGATGGATGTGACAGAAAGGCCTGACACAGCTGCTGCTGCCCTTGCCGAAGGAAGAATTGTTATACTTGTTGATAATAGCCCTTTTGTCCTAATAGTCCCCACTGTATTTGCTAATCTTTTGACCTCTGCCGAGGATTATTATGAGAGATTTTTTTATATAACCCTGCTAAGGATTTTGAGGTATATCTCATTTGGAGTAGCACTGCTTGGACCCTCTATTTATGTAGCCATCACTACTTTTCACCAGGAAATGGTTCCTACATCCCTTCTGGTGACCTTTGCCAACGCCCGCGCCGACATACCGTTTCCCGCTGCAATAGAGGCATTACTGATGGAGTTTACCTTTGAGATTTTGAAGGAGGCAGGATTAAGACTGCCAAAGGCAATAGGGCAAGCGGTAAGTATCGTAGGAGCACTTGTTATAGGAGAGGCTGCCGTACAGGCAGGTATAGTAAGCCAGATTATGGTTATCGTAGTGGCACTTACAGGTATCGCCTCTTTTACTATACCAAAGTTTAATGCTGCGGTGACTGTTAGGTTCCTAAGATTTCCCTTTGTGCTGCTTGCCGGAACACTGGGTATATTCGGGATTATTATGGGGATACTTTTTTTACTCATCCATATGGCCTCCCTGAGGTCCTTCGGAGTGCCGTATCTTTCCCCCTTTACGCCAATGACTCTGGCGGATTGGAAAGACACATTTATCCGTCTCCCCATCTGGCTCCTGCGAAAAAGGCCTTCTTTTGTAAAGCCTACGAATATAAATAGGATTAAAAAAGGTCTCAGGCCAAAGCCTCCAAAGCACCATTGAGAGGATTAGTCACGTATAGATACGTTTTATTTAGTATTAATGTTAATTATTTTAAAGGGATGATATGGACTTTATGAGAAGGATTATATCACTTGTTCTGACAATAATATTACTTGTTTCGTCAACCGGTTGCTGGGGCAAACGGGAGCTGAATGAAATCTCCATAGTTAGCGCGACAGGTATAGACGTGGAGAATGATGGCTCTATACGTATGACAGTCCTTGCCGTTACCCCCATCTCTTCAGGCAAAGAGATTGCTGCTAACAGATCCAGTACATGGATAGGTACAGCTACGGGCACCAATATCACAGAAGCAGGTAAAAACCTAAGAAGTATAGCCACAAAAAGGCTTGCATGGTTTCATAACAGCGTCATAATCATAAGTGAAAAGGCTGCCCGCAGGGGTATCAAGGAGTTTTTGGATTACTTTGTTAGAAACCGGGAATTCCGTCTGGAGAATTATGTATTGATAGCCGATAGAAGTGCTCTGGAGACACTGCAAATACCTGCGGATATAGAAAAGAATCTACCGGCAGAAATAAATGGCTTGATAGATAATATCGACGAGTGGTCCAAATCTTACGTCTCTAAGTTAAAAGACCTTCTTGTGAATGTATCGTCCTCAAATTGCTGCAGCGGAATAGTAACTGGAAAATTCGGTTACACCGAGTCTGAGCGCAATACCTTTTCCACCGCAAGAGAGCTGTATAAGAGAATGACCGAAGATGATAAAAGGCTTGGTATAGCCTATCTTGAGGGAAGCGCGGTAATCAGGGGGGACAAGATGACGGGCTGGATGAGCGGTAACGAGACAAGGGGCTATATGTGGATAACCGACAAAGTAAAACCGGGAAGCATAGTTGTTAAAGGCAATGAAAGCGAAGGCAGCCTCGTAATGGAAAATATGAGAAACGAAACTAATATCGATGTAGATATGATAAACAACAGGTTTATTGCTACAATAAAGGTAAAAGTACTGGGTACACTTATGGAAGAAACTCTTAAAGTGGACTTAAATAGCGGTGAAGTTATGGAAAGGCTGGAAAATGCAATTTCCGGTGTAATTGTAGGTGAAATGCAAGCAGCAGTCAATAAAGCTCAAAAAGATTTTAAAACCGATATTTTCGACTTTGGAGGGTATGTAGAGAGGAAATATCCTAAGCTGTGGAAAAAAGTAAAGGATGACTGGAGCAGATTGTTTAGTGAGATGGAAGTAAAATTTGAAGTGGATACCACCATAAGAAGGTCTGGAAAAATTACATCAACGGTTTACTCGGATATACGCTAATACTACTTTGTTATTTACCTTAATTATAGCAAATTACGAGATTAATTTGCCGATGCGGAAATAATCAACAACGCTTTTGTGTGTTATTTCTTCACCGTTAATTCCAAAATAATAAAGTACTACTAATGTGATAGATTACAAGGAGAGTGGTTTTTATAGTTTATTGGCTTGCCCTAATCTTTTTATCCTTTACTGCTGTCCAGATATGGTATACCGTCAGTAAAGGACTCTGGAAGGAAAGTATAGTTAGCATTATTGTAATGGCAGCAGCAGCGTTTTTTGCTTATAATCGCATACTCGATTGGAATCTTCCCGAACCTGGAGATATGATTGTGAGAATTCTTGATCCTATATCCAGGATTGTTTTTGGCGAAAAGTATATTTTTTAATCTTAGTAAACTGTCCATAAAAGGATTTCTCATACTTAAACCGAGCGTATAGCAAACTATTGTAGATAACCAAACTTAAACTTAGTGATTTTATGTTTGGTTATCTATACGAGGTACATTTAAGTTTTTCTTAATAATACGGGAGACTTACCATTAGCCTATGCATCCTTCCCCTGCTTAAAATTATTATAGAGCTCAACAAGAAAAGCTGCCTGATTTACCCTGAACAGCGGATTATTGTATATTAAGCGTTTTACTGCTGTGTTTCCTAGGAAGGCTATTAACTTATCATATTCTGAATTATCCAGGGTATTTATTGCTTTACGAAACTCATGCAATTGTTTTACATTTTGTACATTAGTCTGCATAAGCTGGTTGTAGTCAAGTTTTTGTACCATCGCCCTCGCCGCATTTATACCGCTTTCTATAGCATTAAAAGCTCCAAAGCCAAGTAAATCGTCGGTCATACCTGCGGTATTACCTACAAAATAAACATTATCCTTATATAATGGATATACAAAGCCGCAGTTGTGCTCAGCATCACTTGTTTCAATTATCGGATAGCTTATTTGTGAATTATTTAAGAATTCTTTCCAATAAAAATCCATTTCATGATAAGTTATACCATTCACTATCAGAGTCAGTGTAGCTTCCTTTTCTCCGTTAGGCACCAGGTAAGCATACGCATTATTTGCAAACTTTGTATTGAACCATATTTTCACCCTACCCGGAGTAAAATTCCCCAATACCTTTGCAATGCGGACCTGTGCACTAAAGGTAGTTGTCCACACTCCCAATTCCTCCGCATCGCGCTTATTGCCGGTAGCTACAATAATAAACTCAAAATCATCTCTTAAATCATTTATATTCCTGTAGCTATCGTATGTAATTGTAATTCCTGTCTGTGAAGCTATCTGGTTTTCCAGTGAATATGTTTCCATGCCCCTCTTAAAGGTATATCCCAGGTTACCTCTTACTACAGCCTTGTTATTGGGACTATACATACTCATTTGCCTTAAGGGTGAAAGTGGGTTTAGTTGTAGTCCATATTTATTTCTTATATAATTCAATGGGTCAAAAAGACCTTTTTGCATTATTCTAGGCCATACCCCAGTATACTCAAGGATATCCCCTATATGGCTTTTACATTCAAAAATCGTGGGAACTACTCCATGCTTCTTGAGTTCAAAAGCACAGGACAGACCCGAAACACCAGCCCCTATTATCGCTACTTTCATTACCTTCACCACCTCATTTTTTTAAAGTGCTCTCTGTAGATTATTAAACATCCTTGCTATAAAGGTATAATCCTTTATATTAAAAAACGGATTATTATAAACAAATTGTTTTATCCCCGGCAACCCCAGAAGAAATATAAGTCTGTCCATATCTTTATTTTCCAGGGTGTTCATTGACTTACGAAATTCATTTAATTTCTCTAAATGCTGATAAAATGGTTTCATTTCTTCGTTGTAGTCTCTTTTGTTTATTATGCACCGTGCTGCAATAAATCCGCTCTCTATAGAATTGAGCATACCAAACCCCAAAAAGTCATCTACGCACCCTCCACTATCCCCTACAAAATAAATATTTCCGTTATGCATAGGCATGACCAGTCCAAGCATATTCTGTAAATCTCTTGTTTCAACTATCCTGTATTGTATTTGTTCGCTTTCTAAAAATTTCTCCCAATTATAATCCATTTCCCTAGGACAGATATTATCTGCCAGGAGAACCAATCTTGCTTCCTTTGGCCCTATTGGAACGGTATAGGCGAAAGCATGGTTTGAATATTCGGTATTCAGCCACATATTTACACAATCAGTCCTAAAGTCACCTATAACAGTTGCAATACGAGAGACTGACTGAAAAGTTACGGTCATCATCCTAAATTGCCTTACAATGTCTGATCCTCCTGTAGCTACAACAATATGATCGTATTTGCTTTGAAATCCCTCTATTTCTTCTTTAGATATATAGCTATTAAAGTATATTGGTAAATCCACCTGTGCGGCAATCTGCTTCTCCAGTGTGTATGCTTCTCTCCCTCTATTAAACAAATATCCCAGGTTTCCTTTTACAACTGTTTGCTTGTGGGGAGAGTGCATTCTTACCTCTTTTACATAATTGGAAGGGCGTATGTGCAGTCCAAATTCCTTTTTAAAGTATTTCAGAGGGTCTCTGTATGCTCTGTTAAATATTCTCAGGGCTGCCCCTGCAAAGTCTAAAGAGTCTCCTATAGCATTTCTTCGCTCAAATATCGTAGGAATTATGCCGTATCTTTTAAGCTCAAGAGCACAGGATAACCCCGAAAGCCCAGCCCCGATTATTGCAACTTTCATATTTATATCCACCTTTTAGAATCTGTAATCCATATTCCTCTAAATTACAATTATGAAATAAAAAATACTATAAGAATAATATATACTTAATGATGAAAAAATATTTTATGGGTAAAATATAAATAATTCCAAGCTATTGTTTTAAATATTACGGAGGCAGTCAAATGGATAAAGTATCGGAGGAATTAATACTTAAAATTGCACTAAGCAGCTCTGTGGACAGAGAGGTACTTCTAATAAAAAAATATGAGGAATATACCCCCAGTATTAAAAGCGATGAATTAAAAGAGATTTTGGGTGAGTTAATCGAAACTTCAAAGGAACATACCGATATCCTAAAAGACAAAATGCTCAAGCTAAATTTAAATTTTCAAGGGTAAGGTGATTGGATGAAAGATATTGATATACTTAAGGACATTCTCGAGTATAAAATAGCTAACCAGACTTTTTACAACGAAAACCTCATAAAGGTGAGAAATCCCGAAATCCGTCAGGTATTTACACAACTCCGGGATGATGAAATGCGGGCTATAGTCAAACTACAGCAAAAAATTCAAAGGCTGGGGTCCCCCCCCGGAATTATAGCAAAAATATTCCCGGCCAAACCAAAGTATTAGCAGAACAGTTTGTTCTGCCCTTTAATTTATATCCACTTGCTATTTAAGTTGCGATAATGGTATTACAAGGAAAATTTTGATTATCGCAATATAGCTTAAGGTAACAAATTGCAAAAAAGATTTAGTGAGAACTTCGTAGTAGATTCTTTTTTGCAATTTATATATTTAACTCACAATCGATTTCAGTGTGGCATTTTCATGTTGAGTTTAGCTTCTTATACTGGGCTGACCATAGCGGTTGCTGTGCTTGTTCATCGTTGGAACAAAATATTAAAAAAGTATGGTCGAGGAACTTTGTAAACTTTTATCCATTGTTTTTACCAATTTATAGACATTAAAGTATTAAACCTACGCTACACTGATTGTATTCCTTGCTTATATATAGGGATTCTGCTGCAAGGCACTACATATTTTCTTGGATTTTATGGAGGAAAAATATATGAGAGTTGCAATAATAGGAGCCGGAACATCAGGGCTTGCATGTGCCTGTGAATTGGAAAATCAAGGTATAGAGCCTGTTATATATGAACAGCGTAGCAACATTTATGCTTCACCCCCACACATATCGTGTTTGTTGAATATATTCCATAAGGCTGATATTAAGACATCTACAGAGTACTTCCACATTTTTGACTCTATGAATATCAAGCCGCTTAATTCCATACAAAAGCTTATTTACTATTCACCTCATGATACTACCGTAATGGAAGGTGATTTAGGGTATTTCTATGGTTTTACCGATGATGATGATTCAGTAAAGTTCCAGCTATCATCTAAACTTAAGAATACAAAAATATTGTTTAGTGAGTTTGGCGATTACGTAAAATTATCAAAAGAATTTGATTATGTATTAATAGCTACCGGCTCCCACAGCTTTGCAGATGAACTGGGCTGCTGGAATGAATGGTTTATGTCTTGCGTTAGGGGAGCTATAATCCTTGGTGATTTTGATCCCAGTACTTTAGTTATGTGGACCGGTAAGGAATTTTGCAAATCCGGCTATGCCATTATGGCACCCTTTGATAAGTACCGTGCCTCAATTTCATTAGTTGTCCCGAATGCAAACGAAAAGGAGATTGATTATTATTGGGACTTGTTTTTATCAGCTTCTGGCATTAAATATACCCTTGTTGAAGAGTTTAAATTCACCTATAGATCAGGGAATACCTATCCCCTTAAAGTTAATAATATATTTTTTGCAGGAAATTCAGCCGGATGTATTGAGCCATTCTTTGGATTCGGGCAGGTAAATGCAATGGTCACAGGAATAGCTGCTGCCCGTGCCATATCCCAAGGTTTAGACTATGAAAGTCAGATCCATGAAATAATTACAAGGAATTTATGGATAAAGCACTTAAGAAATACTTATCATAAACAGTATGAGGACGATATCGCCTCCATTATATCAAATGTAGGCTTCCCAAAGGCGAAACAATTGAGTAAGCCTTAGGTGTTTGTGGTTTAGCGAGTTGTAGGCGTTTGTATTTATCAGTTAATTGTCAATTACGGTTTTCTGATTTCAGATATTATAATATAGGGGATGAAAGCATGAAGGTAGCAATAATTGGGGGTGGTCTGGCCGGACTGGCCTGTGCCCATGAATTGGAAAAACACAATATCAAACCAGTTGTTTATGAGAGGAATAGCTATATTGGTGATCAATTCAGCCATGTCTCCGCCATATTGGAAATCATAGGCAGGCCCATTAAAGACCACATTACATATATGCGTCAAGAATTTGGTATTGACATAAAACCTTTAAATACAATAAATAACTTAACCCACCTTTCACCGAATAAAAAAACAATAATTAAAGGTAATTTGGGATATCTCCTAAATAGAAGCAAGGATAGCACAGCTGTTGCTGTCCAAATCCTACAACAATTAAAAAACACTGAAATCAGGCTTAATGAACTTGGAGATTATGAATCGCTCTCAAAAAATTATGATCATGTGGTAGTGGCAACCGGCAACTCCAGCTTTGCAGACGAACTTGGCTGCTGGCATATTTGGCTCGACACCTATGTAAGAGGAGCAACTATTGCAGGAAATTTTGATCCTAATACACTTACTGCATGGGTAAATAGAGATTTCTGTAAAAGAGGCTATGCTTATCTTACGCCTTTTAGTGAAAAAAAGGCCTCGTTGATTTTGATTACAACCGATGTCACCGAAAAGGAAATAGACCACTATTGGGAGCTTTTTCTTTATACCGAAAACCTGAAGTATCCTATCATTGAAGAGTTCAAACTCTCACACAGATCAGGCTCTGTATATCCGAACAAGTTAGGAAATATATACCTGGCCGGTAATGCAGGAGGTGCAATAGACCCTTTTCTCGGCTTCGGACAATACAATTCAATATTTACAGGTGTAATGGCTGCACGCTCTATTGTAAACGGTGAAAGCTATGAAGACCTTATAAGGCCTATTATTAAAAGAAATCTTGATATGCTTCAGTTTAGAAAGGCTTATGACTTAGTTGGAAATAAAGGTTATGATTTATTGTTCTCAGCTATCGGTATGCCGGGTATTAAGCACTTACTGTATTATACGCCTATTAATGCACCACGGCTTGGGGCTGCTATATTTAAGAGAGCATTGAAGCTGATAGGAAAGCAGTAGCTATTCCCTACTTCCCACAACTTTTGTTACCTTTCCTTCGAGATATCTGTAGAAAAAGTATATCCATATATAAGTTATAACATAAGTTACGAAAGACCAGGGTACAGGCCTCCACCCTGTAAAGACTATAGTCCTTGTCAGAAGAGTAATGTATTCAAAAATCAACATCCCTGCTATCCATAATGCTGTGTAGGCCAGTACCGCTCTTCTCCCTGTCGGCAAAAATAATGTGTACACTATATTTGTCAAGGGATAAAGTATGACTGCCGACAGTACTATATATATAGTTGAGACTTGAGGGTTTATATAGTAATATAATTTTAAAGTGTCACCTAGAATAATATCAAATATAAGCGAATATCCTACTGTAGTTACTCCTATTATTATATTACTTAGCCGTAAAGGTCTCAAATATATACTTATAAAAAAAAGTACCCAGACTACCGCAATAGATACAAAAAAAGCTGTGTATTCCACATTCCCGCTCCCCCTTGTTAATTTTACTGTAGATTCTAACTGTTAGCTTTTATGCACAAATTATATTATGTATATACTCGTAAAAAATTATTCCTTATGCACAGACTTCCCCTTCTTTACTCTACTCCTTACAGCTGAAATTACAAGGAGAATAAAGGGTATTGCAAACCCTATAACAAAACTGTATAAAGGAAAAATATAATGTAAATAGTGGATAAACTGAATAAGCCTTTTTACCGCTACAATAGAAATAGTTGCAAGCAGAATTCCTACGGGTACTACTACAGGTTTGTAGGACTTGAAGCCGACAAGTTGTGATATACCGTGTACAGCCGCATAATAAAAAACCGCAATTTTTATAAAAATACCAGTAATCCACACACCCATAATAATAATATCTAAATTTTCAAGATATTCGCCCAAAGCAGCATATCTAACATATTCCAGTGCGGGAAATAAAAATTTTCCGGTAAGGGGGCCAAATACTGCTATTGTCAATACTCCAATCTGTAGCCCCAAGCCTAAAAGAACAACAGAAGCTGATATAAGTTTCTTTAACTTCTGCTTCTCGCTGCTAAAAGGAATAAGCTGGAGTACTACAATAACTTCCAGCAGCCAGCCTTGGATTAATATCCCACCTTTTACCGAAGGGTAAATTCCGTCAGCCAATATTGGAAGAAAGTTTTTAAAATTCATATTAGGGATATTTACTAATGCTATAAATATAAGTACAAATAAGCCCGTGGGCAGTAATACCTCATTCACCCTTGCTATTACCTCTATGCCTTTCATAACTGCATAAGCAGCAACAGCCATAGTAATTATGTTATAAACTGCTATAGGTGCAAATGGATTGAAGGATATGACAAATAGTTCACCTAGCTCTCTTGTTGATACTGCAGCAATAACAATATAGTAGTAGACATAAATTAATCCTACACCCTTCCCCAACCACTTTCCAAGGATTTCATCGGAATATTGTATTATAGTCTTATCCGGGTACTTCATCCCCAAGGCAAGAAATACAGCAACTGCAAATAATGTAAATATAGTCCCGATGATTACCGCAATCCATGAGTCCCTTCCTGATTCCTGGGCCACAAATGCAGGTAAAAAAACGTCTGCTGTTGCTATTACTACAGTGATAGCAAGGTATGAAAGCTGCAAAGGAGATATTATACCCCTCTCCTGCACCTGATATCGGCTTACTATTTTGCCCATAAATATATCCTTTATTCCTTCCTCATTTAGCAATACCCAGTTGTACGCTTGAATTAAAAATCTTAGAATTCACCATCTATATAAATTGCAAAAAAGAATCTACAACGAAGTTCTCCCTAAATCTTTTTTGCAATTTGTTACCTTAAGTTATATTGCGATAATCAAATTTTTCCTTGTAATATAATTATCACAATTTATCTAATAGTATTTTCAGATATTGGGTATAATATTCCATACTTAGACTTTCTTCCCCGCTTTCTTCAATAATATGAATTTTAACAAATAAATCGGCTGCGGATTGACTCTTACCTGCAGCCGATTTTGCACATATCATACTTATTAGAGGACATTCATCTTACAACCTTTACTATTTCAAACATATCGTTCAGAACTGCCCAGTTCTGAGGGAACGGTACACCAAGCACCCAATAACTTACACCCCTTAAGCCATATTCACTGGCAAGCCTGAATTTTGCTTGTATACTTCTTGCGTCTTCAAACCATACGATATGCTGGGCTCTGTTTTCATCTATATAGTTGAAAAAAGGTGATTCTGCCTCTTTATCATATTGAATCCTCGCTCCATAACGGGCGGCCAGCCTGATAGCCTCCTGAGGACTTACTGTAGGAGCAAAAGCACCATGTGGAGTATAGGGTAAAGTCCAGTTATATCCATAGAGAGGTATCCCCATCATGATTTTTTTAGGAGGCATGACAGAAACCGCATAGTTGATAACCCTTCTTACCTGGTCGATAGGAGCTACAGGCATGGGCGGACCTCCAGACCAACCCCATTCATAGGTCATTGGTACAACAAAGTCTACAATTTCCCCATGAGCAGGGTAATCGTGTGCCTCATACCAGGCCCCTGTTTGAGCTCCCGAAACTTTTGGTGCAAGAGCTGTGGAAACCAGATAACCCTGCGGCCTTAAAGCATCGGTTACTTTTCTCAGAAAGTTGTTATATAGCTGCCTATCGGCAGGCCGTACCCTTTCAAAGTCGATATTTAGTCCATAGTAGCCTTTACTCCTTAGAGTATTCAGAATATTGTTTATGAGCGTATTTTGTACAGCTTCGCTTGAAAGGATGGTATGCACCAATTCTGTATCAAAGGTCTCTCCCGTTTCATTGGTAATTACAAGCAGAGGAGCAGCACGAAAAGGCCTTGCAGCTCTCAATACGGCCTCATCAGACATCGGAATCAGGCTTCCGTCAGCCCTTACCCGATAGCTGAAAGGGCTAACATAAGTAAGGTATGTCCCTACATCAGTTATTATATCTTCCGCTTCTTCCGGCGACTCAGGCTTGATATATCCGTTTACTTCAATAAACCCATAGTTCTTTGCCTCACCGGGAATCCTTAATGTCATACCAGGATACAGTAGATAAGGACTAGTTAAATTGTTTGCCTTTGCAATACTGTATACAGACACCCCAAATCTTTGTGCAATGGACCATATTGATTCCCCGGCCTTAACTGTATAAGTTCTTTCTTCTGAGGGGATAACAAGTGCCTGGCCTTCAACTAAGTGGGGAATGTCCTGAAGCTCATTTACCTGGACAATCCTCTGTACACTTACACCATACCTCCTGGAAATTGACCATAATGAATCACCAGGTCTTACTACATGTATCTGCAAAAAAATCACACCCTAAAAATACTTCTTATTCAGTATATTCAGGATGTGCATTTAAGTTTACATAAATTATTCATTTTTCAGTATTGATCACCTTAGTTAACATCATTCTTTGGTTTATGCTGCTGACCTGTACGTACGGTAAAAGCTGCACCTAATAGCACCACCAACCCGCCTAGCAGCTGTAATACTGTCATAACTTCATGAAAAAGTATGGCAGAAAAAACTGCTGTAACCACAGGCTCCAATACGCTTATAATTGAGGCTTTTGTAGGTCCTAGAAGCTCTAAGCCTCGAAAAAATGTCAAAATAGCCAGGATGGTTGAGAAAAATATCAATCCTACAATTGGTCCTAAAGCTCGTATATCAAAGTCAAAGCTTATATTACCGGTAGATAAACCAAGCAGCAGAAGACCTAGAGCTGTAAATCCCATAACAAATCCGCTGGTAACTATCGAAGGCAGCTTTTTCACCACCTTATTTCCTAAAACAATATAACACGAGTAAACAAATGAAGCCCCGGCAGCAAATAATACTCCCAACAGATTGATTGAACCAATAGAAGTACCTAGTATAAGTACAAGCCCCGCAAATGAAATCAATATTGAGCCTATGGTTTTACCTGTCAACCTTTCACCATCCACAAAGAAGGTCAAAACAGCCACAACCGCAGGGTATGTATACAGTATCAGTGCCGCCAGTGAAGCCGGAATATACCTTACCGAAGAAAAATAAAAAGTAGACTGAAGGGTGTAGCACACACCACCGAGTAGAAACAGCATTAGTAAATCTCTACCCTTCAAGCTGACCTTCTTTATCTTAATAAATATATATATAAACATAATCAAAGCTGCTGCTGTAAAACGTATAAGCAGAAGCGTCGTCACAGTTATTCCGCTCTTATATGCATATAAAGCAAAAATAGGCATTAGCCCGAAACCTATTACCGATAAGATAATAAGGCATATTCCCTTATAAAAATTACTCAATTTACATCACCACTCTTCTGTAAATCTAACACCTATATATACTTTTTGAAGCCCAAACTGATATTTCCATCATATCCGCATTTTTCATAGAATTTATGAGCCCCCAGCCTGCTTTTACCGCTTAGCAGCATAAGATACAGGCAGCGGTTTTCCTTTCCAATCTCCTCCGCTCTATTCATCAGCTTTTCTCCAATACCTTTTCCCCTACAGTCACTTCGAACTATAACATTTTCTACGACTCCAAAATTCTTATCTTTATACACGGGATCGTAACATATTATTAAAAGGGCGGTTGCAAGTACTTCCCCTTCTTCATATACTAATAAATGATATTCCGGCAGTGTAGATATCTTTTGTATTACCTCTTTGCTTACATATACATCCTCTTGAGGAAGTAGCTCCTTATACAATTCTTCTAAAGCTTTTAAGTCGCTAGTTGTAGCATTTCTAATAGCCATCATCTTGTCTCCTCCTTAGCCTATAGATAGTCTATTATTTATATATTCAATTGGCTGCGCTCGGTGAAGAATGTCTTATAGCCCATCTGCACAGCCATAATTACCGTCAGTGAAACGCTTCCACATATCCCAAGCATTATTGCAATCTGGTATTCAATAGCTACCAGCGGTGAAGTTCCCGAAAGTATCTGCCCCGTCATCATGCCCGGAAGTGAAACAATTCCCATACCCACCATACTGTTTATAGTAGGCAGTATAGCGGAATCAAAAGCATTGTTGGCTACCTGCCTCGCAGCCATTTTAGGCGTAGCTCCCAGCATTAGAGCAGATTCAATGAGGTGCTTTTGCGTATTCATTCCTTCCACAAGTCTGTGAATTCCCAATGAAACCCCTGTCATAGAATTTCCAACAATCATACCTGCAATGGGAATAAAATATCTAGGGTCATACCAGGGAGATATTCGTATAACTATAAGCAGGAAGTAAACCAGACTAATTAGCGATCCCCCAACCAAAGATAAAGCTATTATCCTTTTTAACTTAGGGCTTAATTCCGACTTTACTCGTTTAAAGGTATTGTGAACTGCAAAAACTTCCATAATTATGATAACAATAATTGTAAATATGGGATTGCTCTGCTGGAAGATATATGCCAGTATATAACCTGTCAGCATTAGCTGTAGTGTCATTCTTACAGTTGATATCAATATCTCTTTTTCTCTGGCTATCCCCCTGATTTTGACTATAAACAATAGGAGTACTATAAATATGTAAGCTGCGACTAACTGCCACATACCGAGATTTATTATTTTATCCATGTCGCCCCCCTGTACTATCTATATGACTTATTTTTACTTATTTCAATTATATTATCGGCGTAGGTACTAGCAATTTCCCTCGAATGTGTCACCATAACCATTGTCTTTTCGTTTTCCTTAACATATTTTACAAGCCTTTCCACTACTATCCTCTCTGTATTCTCGTCCAAAGCTGATGAAGGCTCATCCAGAAGAAACACCTCCGGCTGAAGTAAAATGACTCTTCCCAGGGCTAATCTTTGTTTTTCGCCACCGGACATTTTCTCAGCTTCTTCATTTATATCCTTATCCAGATGTACCAATCGCAGTATTTCTCTTAACTTATCATCGGATACCTGGGGCTTATCGGAAAACCTTAGCCCGATTAAAAGGTTATCCTTTATGGTGCCTCCGAATATTGCCGGTACTTGAGACAGCATTACTACACGCCTTCTCAGTTCCATTGGACTCATTTCTTTAATATTTGTACCCTTGAAGAAGATTTCACCTTCATCACTGCTTATGAGGTTATTTAAAAGTCTTAGCAGAGTTGTCTTCCCGCTTCCACTCTCCCCGATAATGCATGTAACCATTTTCTCGGGTATTGTAAGTTTATTGATATCCAAAATACCTTTATATTTAATTCCTTCTAGTAAAAACACTCTTCCACCTCCCTATTCCTATCGTCCAGCTATTGGTAGCAGCGACTAAAAAAATCACACAGCTACATAAAATGCGATAATGATATTACAAGGAAAAATTTGATTATCGCAATATAACTTAGGTAACAAATTGCAAAAAAGATTTAGTGAGAACTTCGTTGTAAAATCTTTTTTGCAATTTATATACATCATTCTATTAAATTATTATATCTACTGCAGAAATTAAAGTCCAGACGGACTGCCTCCCAAACACTACATATCTTATTGTATTCAGTGGATAAACTATATTATTATATAATCCCATCTCTATGGATAGTTTGGTAGTTATTTGAATATCAGTGTAAACTAAAAGCAACAGGCTCGCAGTGATATACACTACAAGCCTGTTTGACGGCTATATATAGGTTTTAGGTCGAAAGTGTTTACATTTTATTGTATCATGGCTTCCAGAAGCAAATTACTTTACAGGATACTTATTATAACTTATTCCCACAGTAAGGGCAAAACAAGAAAACCTTTCCGCCGTCACCATCCAGCTTATAGCCGCATTGTGTACAAAAAGCTACCTTCACGTTTATAGGTTCTTCTGCTTTATTCACGCCTGTATATGAGCCGCTATTTTTTTGTAGGGTCTCCCTCAGTTCCGCCTTATAAGTCTTTTCCTCCAGTATTTCAACATCATCATCTTCAATAATAACTCTTCTCACCTTTGGAAGGTATTCTTTTTTATCAATAGGCGCAGAACTCCCATCCACACTTAATTCATTTAGAACCTTCTCAAGTTTACTTTTTTCTACAGGGGTTTGAAATACTGCATCTACTTTTCTCTTGCTGAACTCCTCAATGCTGCCCAAATCACTTGAGAAAAGCACACACTTAACACCAGGATTCTGAAGCTTTACTATACCAATAAGCTGATCTCCGCGGATTTCTTTCATAATGTAATTGACTATAATTACTTGTGGCTTAAAGGTTTCTAATTTTCTCAAGGCAGTGTATTCATCAGCAATCTCCACATTATACCCTAATAACCCAAGCATATCTTTCATAATAAGACTCTCAAATTTGCTGTCATTTACAAGAAGCACCTTCTCCATAACATACTAACCCTTTCTTATAATGCATATGTAAACTTTGGATGATTTACCTTTAACTTATTTTACTATAAGTGAATATTCAAGTTTGATCATTAACAATATATTACCATATACTCTCTGCAAAAAACAGCGATATATTGTTTGTAAACACTATGAACATTTTAGCATTATATAAATAAGAATGCACTCCCAATATAATGTTTTTACTTTACCGTATTTCTTTCTAACAAACCGGAAAACTAATTATAGATAACATTATGATAATTAAAGTAAATAATAAAGTAGTACTAAACTATCTATAAGGGAGGTGATTTAATAGATGTCTGATCGTGGAACAAGCAACTCGCCAAATACCAGAAATCCTGATCGCCCAGCTTCCAAGCCTTCACGCCTGGATCAATTTGCAGATGACCTGTTTAGCGACGATAAAGGCAGAGGTGAAGGAGTAACATCAAGAAAAGAAAAGAAAAAATGGTTGAAGTAAAAAGTTCAAGAGTTTGTTATATCTATTTCGGAGGTATCCTATGGACTTAAGCTCTTACCCTTCAGATGTGCAGGAATATATAAATGAACTAATAAAGCGAAGAGCTATTGGGCCTGAAAGTTTGAAAGACAAGACACTTATGAATCACTTGGCTAGTCAGAGATTTGATAGAGACTACCTAGACAGTATGATAAATGACCGCTAAACTATGAACTTATATATGGAGGTACGTAAGTATGGATCAAAGACCTATGGAGTTTGAATCAAGGTTTAATATTAAAGATGTCACTTTTGAAAATGTTAGTAATGAGTTTGAAAAGCATTTTCGTGACGCTTATAATAATTCTTTAAAAATGATGTCAGATACCAGAAACCCTATGGATAATGCAAGTGGTGCCAATACACTGGGTATACTGGAACAAATGGCTCAGCGCATCGAAAGCTACGATAGCAGTACCGATTTTGAACGCAGCTACCAAGACTTACTTGAGGAGTATCGCAGGTTTACAGAAACTTGATATGCGGTAAAATCGTAAATATATAGTTTGAAATATCCTTAACCGATTGTTGCACCTTTATACACTAATTTTTCTCACTACTATAATAGATATGCACTTTCTCGGTGTTGTACCTCTTGCTCATTAGCCCGCTTTTATCGCGGGCTTTTATTTTTCGTCATAGTGAAACTTCCTTTTATAACAACAAACTGGCACACCCTTTTACGGTAAATTAATATAATACTATATACATATACTAAAGGGGTGACCTATTATGCCTTTGACTGAAGATACTCAGCATAATCTCTTATTGGCTATTACTTCTATATTGTTTATACTGTTTACCACAGGGCTCGCAGTCCCATCCAAAATAGAGGCTGAATCCGAAGTAATTACGACTGGCTAGCTAAAAACTTTATAAGGGGGAGCTCCCGTGTTTTCACCGGAACATATTAATTCACTGGCAAAAGAGGTTATGGCACGTTTGGGTGGGCATAGCGAAAAAAGTGTTAGGTGCCAAAGCAGCAATAGTAATTGTAGCGGTAATAATGGTAATTCTAATGGTAATAATGGTAATGGAGATAAAAACAAGTGTAAAAAGTTAGAGATTACACCTTCCCAAGCACTGGTCATTGCCGGAATACTGGGTGGAGTTCTTGAAGTTGACTCTGTACTGGTAGATAAGGATCAGACAGTGCAAATAATACTTGAAGGCTCATTAAAAGTACCTCCTCCCAAAACTCCGCTGGAGGAAATGTTGGACGAAATCGGATCCAAACCTTTTGATGAGGTTGTAAAAGCTATGCTTGGAAGACTCCAGTGAGTACAACATTTTTTTGCTAAACTCATCCTATATTTGAAAATACAGTGTAACTATAAGTAAGCATAATTCTATAAGGTCCGGGAACAATAATATATGAGAGTTAGCGTTCAACCTCATAACCAAATTTGTTTATTGGGTCGGTGGTAATTTACTATGGACATAAGAGAAAATATAATGATTCCCCTTGGATACGGCAAATTTGTACGCTCGGACAAGATTGTAAGTATGGAACCCATTGAAGACGACCGTGGCCCGGGAAGGCGTACGCTTGTACACATAGAGGGTGTGACAAAGCCTGTTGTCGCCTCAAGAACTGAAAATTCCATCATAGCAAATATGGTGGAAGTACCTAGAGAAGTTATGGAGGCGTCAGCCGCACTTGAACTTTTAAGGGATTTTTATGATGATCTCCAGCAAGTTGGTCCAATGCTTAGAAAAAGCATAAAAAAAGAAGCTAACCTTGATTTAGAGAAAATACAAAGAAGGATAGAAGAAATCCTTAAACATGAAATAGAATTCGACGTAAAACATTAATAGGAGTTGATATTGTTGCTACTAACGATACACAGTAAAATAAACATGCCGGACATTACTACAAGACCGGAAATAATACAGCCCGAACCAAATCCAGCAAGAGAAATACCCGATGAACAGGAACCGGTAGTCTATCCTGAGGATAGTTCCACCGGTTCTTTAGCTTAAGGCAACAAAGTAGTTCTAAACTTAATTATCCATAGGTATGCTTAAAACCTGCCCTACCGTTATGCTGTTGGGATCTTTTATGTTATTGTAATCCATAATAGTCTTATACTTAGTGGTATCATTATAGAACTTTTTGCTTATTTTCTCCAGTGAATCACCGGATTGAACCTCATACTTAGTTACTTTACCGGCTTTTGAGCCCTCTTGTTCAACAGGCTGCTCCCCATTACTAACAGCTGAATCACTTTCGGTTTGGCTATCGGTATTTACTGCAGGTTTATCCGTTTGTTGTTGTTCACCTGCGTTGTTCTCTTGATTTTGTTCCTCATTCTGAACATCATTTTGTTCATTTGCCTGTTCCTGTTCTTTCTCTTGCTCAGCCGATTGTTCTTCAGCAGCCGCTGTTTTCTCGGTATCCTGAACTGCTGAAGCTTCCTGCTGAGTAGTAGCTTCGGAGCTAACCGTAAGTACCTCGTCCTTACTATCCCATACTATTATATATGCTGCAAAAATTAATCCAGCAATAATAACACATGTAATTGCAGCAGCTATATAAGTCATGATATTTTCCTTGCTTTTATTGCCTAACTCCGAATTAGTGTTTCTCCTCATTGGCTTCCTGCTCTCAATATCAGCAGGGCTATCATTGTATTGACCTGAATTTACCTGTTCAACCTTCACAACAAGCGCTGTGATATTACCTTCTACTCCCTTTTCCACCGCTGCCTTTATGAGCATATTGGAGGTATAGGAAGCGTCATATCCCAACCCAAGCAAAGCCCCTATCCTATCCTCCTCCAGAGCAGCAGTAAGTCCTCCGTTACATACAAGAAAAATATCCCCTTCCCTGAGTTCCATAGGTTCATAAATATGTACAGTACTGTTCTCATCTATTTGCTTTGATGGTCCCTTTACTTGCTCCTCGGTTATAATTCCAAGCTTAACAAGCCTCTCCACTCTTCTGCCATGAGGTGTTATACATTTGAGTTTACCCTCTCTCAGAAGATAAACACTGCTACTTCCTATATTTAATACTTCAAGTTTATCATTCGAAAGCACTAGCCCGGCAAAAGATGTTTCTTTATTATCATCCGTGCCTTTATTTAAATACTTGCTATATATAAGATTGTTTGTAAGCTGTATATTTTCTGCTAATTGACTTGTCTTATATTCAAAATATGTATTGTCACTTTTTAAATCGCTGTAGAATTTATTCAACTCTTTTATTACCGAAATAGACGATTCTTCTTCTACCATTCCCTCACACACAGCAAATATATGGCTCTTGTCCCCTCTTTCTATAGAAACCTGTATAGTACCGGCTTCATGGGAAAACATACTTCTGCCGTCAAGATAAAAGTTGTCCTTATTCCGTGAACAATCCACACCGCTGCGCGATACCACGGTAGCACTAACTTTTGTAAAATTCTCCACAAAAAATTCCCCTTCATGTCATTATTTTTAGTTTTTCTCCAGCAACTTACCTTTATCAACATTATATATACATAATATCATACGCAAATTTACTATTCAACCGTAAGCAAAGCCTCCAAATTGGACAAGGTACTTTTTTTCTGCTATTATGAAAAGTACATTAGTGAAAAGGAGAATTATTATTTATGAGCGAAAAGAAAGTATTGGCAACTGTAGCACAAAAAGCTATTACCAGTGATGATGTTGAAGCACTTTTAAGGAATCTCAATCCTCAAATGTCTGCTCAATTTAACTCCCCTGAAGGCAGGAGTGAGCTTTTAAAAGAACTGGTAAACCAAGAGCTGTTCTACTTAGATGCCATAGAAAATAAAATTGATTCAGAAGAAGAATTCAAATCTGAATTTGAAATGGTAAAATCAAATTTTATAAAGCAGTATGCTCTTAATAAGCTTATGAAAAATATAAAGGTTGATGAGGTTGATGCTAAGGCCTTCTATCACCAAAATACAGCTCAGTTTAATAGTCCTGAAAGCGTAAAGGCAAGCCATATCCTCGTAAAGGACGAAAGTACTATCGAAGAGGTTTTAACTGAATTAAACAGCGGAAAATCCTTTGAACAAGCTGCTGAAAAGTATTCAACATGCCCTTCAAAATCCCGCGGCGGAGACCTTGGCTTCTTTACAAGAGGTCAAATGGTTCCGGAATTCGAAGATGCTGCTTTTAGCATGCAGCCCGGAGAAGTAAGCAGCCCTGTAAAAACACAATTCGGGTATCACTTAATCAAGGTGTCCGACAAGAAGGCAGCAGACACTATACCTTATGAGCAGGTAAAGGGTCAGATTATGCAGCAGCTCCAATCAATGAAACAGCAGGAAACTTACTTCAACAAGGCTAATGAACTTAGAAGCAAGTACGAAGTAAAAATGAATGTGTAATACGCAACTTTTAGGATAATACCCTATAACAATAAAAAGCAGCTTGAGGGCTGCTTTTTATTGTTATAGCAATTTTATATTCCCATGATATTAATTCCACTGTCAACATACATAATATCACCCGCAACACCACTGGATAAATCGCTTAGATAGAAGATCGCTGCTCCTCCAATATCAGCCTGATTAATACCTCTTCTCAAAGGCGCCTTGGTGTCAACAGCCTCCTTTATATTACCGAAATCTTTTACACCCTTTGCAGACATAGTCTTTATGGAGCCTGCTGATATAGCATTCACCCTTATTCCTAGAGGCCCAAGATCCGACGCTAGATACCTAACACTCGCTTCAAGAGCTGCCTTTGCAACGCCCATTACATTATAGCCTGGGAATACTTTTTCCGATCCCATATAAGTGAGAGTTATAATACTTCCGCCTTCAGTCATGAGCTCTTTAGCCCTTCTACTTACCGCTACAAGTGAATATGCACTTACGTCCATAGCGTGGGCAAATCCTTCTCTTGAAGTATTCACAAACTCAGTCTTCATATCTTCACTTTTTGCATGTGCAATGGCATGAACTACTCCATGGATTACACCATACTTTTCTTTCAAAGTAACAAAAAGCTTATCAATATCCTCATCACAGGTTATATCACATATAAAAGCTGCGGCATTAAGCGATTCTGCAAGCTTCTCTACGCCTTCTTTTTCTCTTTCACCTAGGTATGTAAATATCAAATTTGCACCTTGCTCATGGGCTGCCTTTGCAATTCCCCACGCAATGCTCCACTTGTTTCTAACGCCCATAATTACTATATTTCTATTTGATAGTAAGGATGCCATGTTCAATTTCTCCCTTCTATATTTCTTGTATAATTTTATTATCTGTACATCCAAACGTCAAATTTTTTATCACCAGGTAATAACACCTGTTACTACTTCAATTTATACGCCATTCGCTTATTCTAGTGCCATAGGTTTTCCATCAAAAAACAAAACTACGGCTCAAAACAAGCGGGGATAGATGACCTATCCCCGCTTTTATGTACAATACTATATAGTTATTTAGAGGTAAACTTACCGACTATAACCTGGACAACAGCACCTATAATTTTTATGGTATCTATAATACCTTCACTTACGGTTTCTTCAACCGTCTCAACGATATTACTCGCCTTGTCGACATTCTCCTTGACACAAGCTGTAGTATCGTTTACGTTATTCATGATTTCAGGCAGTACTGTCATTGTCTTGTTAATATTTTCGGCGTTTGTCTCTATTACCTTGCGTGCTTGCTTTATCACCTTGTTCAGGTTATACAAAGCGATAGCCAGAAATACACCCACAACCACAATAAGGCAAAAGATAATAAAATATGCAATATCACTGATTTGGACTGTAAAACTCATTTTATACCTCTCTACCGGCCTAAACAAGTTTGAAAACCCCAGCAGACCGATTTACAGGCTACTGTACCTCGTTTTCATTTTCATTTGTGCCACTTGGTTCAGTTTTTCGATAAATTACTTATCCTCTTCAACTGTGTTTTCTGAGCAGCATGCACTTTCTTCACAGCAGCATTTTCCTTCTTTTTTGTTTACTATTTCGGCTACCTTTTCCTTAGCTTCCTTGATAGTTTCTTTTACTGTTTCAACTGCATCCTTTGCGCCTTTTGCGATATCTTCCCTTGTTTCCTTACCTGCTTTAGGAGCCAACAAAACCCCTGCAGCCACACCTACAGCTGTACCTATACCGGCACCTATTGCCACGTTCTTTGCTGTTCTTTTTCTTGCAGCTTTCTTATTTTCCTTTTTGTGTGCAAGTAAATCCTTTATTAACATTTTAAAGCACCCCCGATTTTTTATTAATATTTACCCAAATTTTTCTTATTTATTTATTATACGACTTTTTCTATAAAATTCAAAGGTATAATACTTAAATTTTACTAAATCAAATTTGGGTATGATGTTTTACCGCTATTTTAGTATATTCCCATAGGGCTATAAATGAAACTTATTAAACATCTACAGCAATGACTATTTTTCGTGGATACTGGTAACATTCTTTATCAATAGGGTCCTGGTACCGTCAGCGTTGGTTACTATCTCAAACCTTTCCCTGTCGCTATAGGTTTCGTATTCCATCACAATCTCAATACCTGTTTCTGTTTTAAGCTTTATCCTGTTGAGCTTCTTATCAACCCATTCCCTATCTACTTGAAATTTCTCCTCGGTAAAGCCCTTTTCCTTCATGCTCTGTACATAATCCTCGTGGAGATATTGCCTGTCCTCAAAGGCCTCTCTAGAAAATGACTCCAGGTCAATTTCCTCCTCTTGGCGAATAGCGCTGTTTACATGACCGCGCAGGGATTCAGCGAAGCTTTCACCCTCCTTCGCCTTATTTCGTATCCATGTCTCGGTTTCCTGCTTAAAAAGCTTTGTATAAGCCTTACTATCCATTATAAGCTCGGCACCAAGGAAGGTTTGCAGAAAAAACTGTGCTACTGGCTCTTCGCTGTTTTTGCTGTTTATCTGGTTGTCCAGCACTATTAGTTCATAGTCTGAGGCCTCAAGGCTCCCCCTTACAAAAGCACACTTCTGTATCTTCTGGGTCGGACCGGGAAGGCTTATTTCCTGCTTTCGGATGGTTATCTTGAACTTTTCCTCAACCATCTCAATATCATGTATAAAAGACGTATTATAGTCCATTTTCAGTATGGCAATGAGGCTTCCGCTTTCATCCTCATAAAGACATACAATCAGATCAGTGGAAGAAATGCTGCTGTTGGTCTTCATGGCTTTGAAAAGCTGACGGGCAATATCTCTCGACCCCTCCAGGAAATATTCCTCATCATTCGCCATTCTAAAGCACACTTCTTGTATGATATTTCGACCCTCTTTAAACTTGGCCTTTCTAGCTTCATCATCAGCAGCAGACCTTGTAATATGCTTTTCCAGAAACGTGTATATATCATCGTTTATATCCAATTCAAACTCATTTAGCAGGGGCTCGCTGGCTTCCCTATCCAGAACGTGTATAACTGCTTTTTTAATTGTTAATGACAAATTTGTCAACCCGCCTTTTCATTTTTTTCTTTTAGAGCCTTCTCCAAAGCCTTAGCCAGCTGATCCGGACAGGAGGCTCCTCTTCCGCCGCAATCAACACCTTTTAGTTCTTTTATTGCCTCACTACAAATTAATGTTATGTCATTTATAATCCCCATGTCAAGAACATGCAGGCACCTTAAATTTCCTTAAAAAATTTCCAAGGTCTGTGCCACTTTTTATTGTCCATTATGGAGTAATCTGGTACACTATTTTATGTGCAGTTACGACGAACTATTTTGTTCTGGAATTTACTGTACATTTTGTCTGCTTCACAATTAATAAATACAAGCAGTGCTTCAAAGAATCTACCTTCGAAGCATTAATACTACATAAATAATAAATCTGGCTGCAAACCACTGCCAGACTTTAACTAATAGGAGGCTATCATGGAAAATTTGAAGGTTCTTTTTGCGTCCTCTGAGGTAATACCTTTTGTTAAAACAGGGGGATTGGCTGATGTAGCCGGCTCACTGCCCAAGGCCTTAAAAAAACTGGGAGCCGATATCAGGATTGTAATGCCCAAATATAGCAGTATACCTTACGACCTAGCTTATAAAATGCAGTTTTTGGGTAACATATACGTAAATATTGGCTGGAGGTCTCAGTACTGCGGAATCCTAAAACTTGAGCATAATGGGATAACCATATACTTTATCGATAATGAATACTACTTTAGAAGGGAATATATTTACGGGCACTTTGATCAAGCGGAGCAGTTTGCCTTTTTCAGCAGGGCTGTTATCGACATGCTTCCCCATATCGATTTTAAGCCCGATATAATCCATTGCAACGATTGGCAGACAGCTCCAGTAAGTGTACTTCTCAAGGCACAATATCAGCAACACGATTTTTATAAAGATATAAAAACCGTCTTTACTATACATAATCTTAAGTATCAAGGCGTATTCCCCAAAGAAACCCTTTGGAGCCTTCTCGGATTGGACTGGGAGCATTTCACCGCCGATAGAATAGAATTTCACGATCACATAAATTATCTAAAAGCAGGCTTGGCTTACTCCGATGTCATAAACACAGTAAGTAAGACCTATGCAGAAGAAATTAAACACGACTACTTCGGTGAAAATTTAAGCGGTATGATAAGAAACCGTTCGACAGATTTGTACGGTATAGTAAACGGAATTGACTATGAGGAAAACAATCCTTCCAACGATAAAAGGCTTTTTGCAAACTATAATGCAGACCACCTGGAAGGCAAATATGAAAACAAACGCAAGCTGCAAGAGACCCTTGGTCTTCCCGTCAGAGACGATGTGCCTGTCATAGGCATAATATCAAGACTGGTTGACCAAAAAGGCTTTGACCTGATTGAAGGCGTGCTTCACGACATACTCCACATGGACGTACAGCTTGTGATACTGGGCACTGGAGAATACAGGTATGAAGAAATGTTCAGGTATGCTCAATCCAGCTACCATAACAAGGTATCGGCAAACATAAAGTATGACTCTACCCTTGCCCAAAGAATATATGCAGGGTCGGACATGTTCCTAATGCCTTCTCTTTTTGAACCCTGCGGTTTGAGTCAATTATTTAGCTTAAGGTACGGCACTATACCCATTGTCAGAGAAACCGGGGGCCTAAACGATACTGTGCAATCCTACAATGAATTTACAGGAGAAGGCAATGGCTTTAGTTTCTCAAATTACAACGCTCATGATATGCTTTATACTATAAAGCGAGCAATCAGCTTCTACTATAATAAGGATGTGTGGACAAGACTTATACGTAAAGGAATGAATCAGGACTTCAGCTGGGGAAAATCAGCCCAAGAATATATGGACCTATATAGAAAGGTATTGACCAAGTAGAATAAAAAGTTTGAAAGCAAGCAACCGAACAAATTCGATTGCTTGCTTTTACTTTTCTAGCTTTCAATACCCTCTCTTGCAGGTATCCCTTTATTAAAGGGGTGTTTGACAGCTTTTATTTCCGAAACATAGTCCGCAAGCTCAGTAAGCTCATCCGGTGCATTTCTACCGGTCATCACTACCTCAAGACTACCCGGTTTATTTTTAATTAAATCCGCTACATCCTTTACATCAACTAATCCTGTAGACATAGCCCCCATTATTTCATCAAGAATAAGCAAATCCCATTTACCGCTTTGAGCAGCCTCCACGGCAGAGTTGAACAATTCGTTGGAGTTCTTTTTTACCTCCTGCAGTTCTTCCTCGCTCATATTCCATGTAAATTTCTTTACTTCCTTACCTCGTCGCAATTCAAATTCCGGAGAAAGCTTCTCTATAGTCTTCATTTCCCCCGATTGGGAACCTTTTAGGAATTGAAACATTATAACCTTGAATCCTCTTCCATAAGCTCTTATACCAAGTCCTAGAGCCGCAGTAGTTTTGCCTTTACCGTCCCCGGTATAAATATGTACCAAACCCTTCATAAACACACCTTCTATCTTTTTATTTATAGATAACTCTTAAACTTAGCTTTTACCATATAAAAACAACCGCCCTACGCGGTTATTTTTAATTTATGCATCATTTTATATCAGACAACTTATTTATCCTTGTAAGTTCAAACAACTCCCTTATCACACCTTGAAAGCCTGTAATTACTATACTTCCGCCATATTGCCAACCTGATTCAACCGCTTTACAAGTATAACCTCATTGCCCTTTTTATTGTACTTAACTAAATCTGCAGCATGCAACATGAGCAAAACTCCCCTACCCGATTCGTCCATAAGCGAAGAATCAGATATATCCCTGTTTCGGAGCTTATACAGCAAATGTTCAACATTGAATCCCTCACCTGAGTCCTTAATTCTTATAATTAACCTTTTTTGCTTAATGATATCCAGCTTCAAAGTAACTGTCTGATATTTTGAGTTTATGGTTCCATGTTTAACCGCATTGTTGACAGCCTCGTTGATTGCAACCTCCATAAGGAAATAATCGTCAGGCAGAAGCTCCCTCACATACTCAATAATACAATGTCTTACACGCTTAAACCCATTATGCCCTTTAAATTTGATCTCCAGAAAATACCCCTTCATAACAGGAATTAATCTCCTTGCTTTACTCGACATTATAATATTTTTGTTCTGCCACCACTTGGTTTTGTTATACTAACTAATTCCACTATAACCAATGAATATACTAATACACAAAAAATCAATACCCAAATCGGTATATTTATAAACATTTTTCTAGCTTTTATGACAATAAATAATAAATTTCTTATATTGATTCTACCATTTATTTATCAGTATTCAACACCCAATTACATCAAATTAACAGTTAATATATTCTATTTCTTTTTACCACCTATAGGACATACCCTCACACATATACCGCATACAGAGCCCCTGCCTATATGTTTGAATTTAGTATTCATATACTCACTACATGCTTTTGCATCCACAATGGTACTTCTATCACAGCCCTCCTGCCAACAGTTTCCTGTAAGAGCCATTGCGGGACAATTTTCGACACACTTCCTACACTCTGCACACTTATGCTCCAACAATTCTGCTTGGACAGTCAGTTCAGCATCTGTCAATATTGTTCCCAGCCTCACCCTTGGACCATATTTGGAGCTAATGAAAAGTCCGTTTCTTCCTATCCATCCCAGTCCAGCCATGACTGCCCCTGTCTTGTGAGGAAAAACTCCACAGTATTTATCCTCTGAATTATTAACTGTTTGAGACGCAGGAACAGCTAGTGCATTATAACCCTTCTCCTGCAAAAGGAGAGTAGCTCTAAGTGTTATTTGATCAATTAATGAATTGACAGTCCTATAGTGATGGAAGTATGTATAGGTAGGACAATCACTAATCTGCTCTATGATAAAGTCAGAAAGGCGGATACCTATGGTAATAGCGTAAGGAAGCCCTTTAAGGCTTTGCGGCAGCTTACTTTCCACATTGGAGAATCCTACAAATGAAGCTCCCCAGTCCTTTAGCTTTCCCTCTATCTCTTCAGTAAAATTCAATTAAGACTCCTCCTTGTATTTTCTTATAATAAATAATCAAGTCTAAACTATCATTATTATAACACATTAAATATAGTTTACTATAAAACTTAAGAGTATGTTTTGTAGGGTAATATGGCAATACTTTTGTCGTTGTGCTATAATTCATTATAACAAGTAAAATTGGAGGTATGATATGAATCTATTGGGAAGTAGCAAGGAGTTGGCAGAAAATAAACTTATACTACTTTACATTATAGATAAAATAAATATTCCAGTCAGCAACCTGCACGTAACGAAAATCATACTGGAAAACAGGTTTATGAACTATTTCTTCCTCCAACAATTTCTTAATGAGCTTTGTGATAATAATCTTCTTGAGTGCAATGTATTAAACGATAAAACCTACTACATAATAACAAGGAGAGGCAAGGAAACATTAAGCTATTTCCTTAACCTCATTCCACCAGGGATAAAAGCAAGCATAGATAATACAATATCATCTATTAAAAAAGCTATAAAGAATGAAACTCATGTCACTGCAGAATATTTGCCGGAAAGTGAAAATGAATACGTGGTTTCATGTAAGATTCAAGAAGATAACTTTACCCTTATAGATTTAAAAGTCACTGTAGGCTCAAAGCATGACGCTCGCGCTATTTGTGATAGTTGGAAGAAGAACCCCCAAGAAATTTATCAGGAGATAATTAGCTGTCTCATAAGAAAAAGAGAATAAATGTACAGTATTCAAAAAGCCTTCCCTCAACTTACGAGGGAAGGCTTTTATGAGCTTGGATAAAAAAACTTCTTAACCACTTCATTATCGCCCAGCTTAACACCTCTATTCCTTGCTTCATTCAATAGAGTCATTAATTCATGCCTGGCAAAGTCAAGTCTTAATCTCGCAATTTTTAATTTTCCGTAATCGTCATTAACATCTTTTAGAAAAACTTCGCTTATCTTATATATCTTATACGCTTTTTCTATCTTTTTAAGCAGCCCGGAATTTTCACTCTCCTTATTAAACATATTATTTTTACTACCCTCAAAACATTCATCAATCATTAAGTTTACACCCCGCCAAGAATTATATAGTAACAGTCAATACATATTATGTGAAGTGTGCAAAAGTGTACCTGTACAATGCCCCCTAATAAAAAATTTAATCTATTTCCTATATTTAATCAACTTTGCCGGTAACAACCCATTATATTTATATTTCTATCTTATATCCTTTGTTCCTGAGCATGTTACATAGTGCCTCGGCATGTTCCCTGTTCTTTGTCTCCAGAACCATATTAACCTCTGCAAACCCCAGTTCAATGCCTTCCTTATCCCTGTAATGATTTATGGATACGATATTAACCTTGGCTCCAGCAAGCAAATCTATAAGTCCCCTAAGTTGGCCCGGCTTATCTTTTAGAATAGTCTTTATTTCTACCTTTCTCCCGGACTTTATCAGCCCTTTATGTATAATCATTGACACAAGGTTTATATCAATATTTCCTCCAGAAACAACTACACCAATTTTTTTATCCTTTGCAAGTATCTTTTTGTCCATGATTGCTGCTAGAGCAACAGCACCGGCTCCTTCAACAATAACTTTGGCCCTTTCGAGAAGCATTAATATCGCTGCAGCTATTTCATCCTCAGTAACAGTAACAATATCATCCACATACTTCTGTACCATCGAGAAAGTCAAATTTCCCGGCTTTCTTACCGCTATGCCGTCGGCTATAGTATTTGCAAGGTTTATGGTAGTGAGTTCTCCTTCGCTTAGAGACCTTTTCATAGCGTCAAATCCTTCTGTTTCAACGCCTACTACCTTTATTCCGGGCTTGATGGTCTTTGCCGCCAAACCAATCCCCGAAATCAATCCCCCTCCCCCGACCGGCGCCACAATCATATCCAGGTCAGCTATATGCTCCAACATTTCAATCCCTACCGTCCCCTGTCCGGCTATAACATGCGGGTCGTTAAAAGCATGTATAAAAGTCATGCCACTGCTAGCCTGAATGTCCAATGCTTTTTTATAAGCGTCATCATAGCCGTTTCCATGCAAAACAACCTCTGCTCCATACCCTTTAGTAGCCATAACTTTGGCAATAGGGGTACTTTCAGGCATTACAACAATAGCTTTTATTCCCTTGCTGCCTGCTGCATAGGCAACCCCCTGGGCATGGTTCCCTGCCGAAGCAGTAATAACTCCTTTAGCCATTTCCTCTTCGGTCAGGTTTACTATTCTGTTATACGCCCCTCTTATTTTGAAGGACCCGGTCTTCTGGAAGTTCTCCATCTTTAGGTAAATGTCATTGCCACTAATATTGCTGAATGTCCTACTGTGCATTAAAGCAGTGGGTTCCAGCAATTTTCCAATAACTGAATGGGCTTTTTGGACATCTTCAAAACTTACCATTTATACTCACTCCTTTATAGCTACCAAGCAGCACTACATATTATATCAGATTGCCCATACTAAAATAACTCATAATTTAAAAAATTTGGTTGTAAAAGATACAAAAAAAGAGTTATAGGCTATACCTATAAAAACTCCTTTTTTTGTGAATTGTTCCTCTATTATAAACAGTTCTATTCACATGTACATGTTTTACTCAGCAACAAATTTCTAAGGGAGCTCGATCACCCTGTTCTCCTTTGATTCCTTATACAATACAAACTTACTGCCTATGACCTGTATCACTTCTGCCCCGGTACGTTCCGCAATCTCTTCGCATACTTCCCGTGTGTCGGTCAAAGCATTTTTCAGTACTGTAGCCTTGATTAGTTCCCTGGCCTCCAGTGCATCACTAAACTGCTTTACCATATTGTCGCTTACACCGCCTTTTCCAACTTGAAAAATAGGCTGTATATTATTAGCAAGACTTCTCAAATAACTCCGTTGTTTTCCTGTAAGCATTATTCTGTGTCCTCCATTTTTCTATATAACGTCTTATATAGATAACGAACTCTAAAAGTGATTTTTTCCATCTAGGAAATCACTAAGTTTAGACTCTTCGTTATCTTTACATAAATTATGGGGATAGAATCCTGTTCTATCCCCCGTACATTCAAACCTCAACCTCTTTGCGGCTTTTTCTCCTATGCACTTCGTAACCCGGATCTCCTTTTTTCCAGCCGCTCCTATTTTTTTCGATTACACTATTCTGTGCTTCTTGATTCAATACAA
The DNA here is from genome assembly GCA_026416815.1 of Clostridia bacterium. Taxonomy (GTDB): domain Bacteria; phylum Bacillota; class Clostridia; order Acetivibrionales; family DSM-2933; genus SKW257. The sequence goes on from JAOAEJ010000046.1 coordinate 99,761, forward strand.
AGTCATTTTTCATCAGGCAAAAATATGCTACACTGCCTGTTTTGCAGTTTTCACATTTTAAACATTCCATAAGAATAAATGCTGCCCCTCCGTATACGGTTTATTGTTTGTTTTGCTGTTTTTCAAGAATATTTTACACCAGACTTTACATGTTTGTCCAGTAGTTATTCATGTATACATGAGGCGTACCGAACCGCCAGGCAAACACCTTTCCGCATAACTAGAGAGCCTATTATCTTACATAATCAAATTCGAAGTTGCCAACTCTTACAGTGTCTCCCTCATTTATTCCCATACCTTCAAGGGCATCTACAACGCCTTTCTTCTTAATTGCCCTCTGGAAATACTGCAACGACTCATAGTCTCCAAAGTTTGTAGAGCCTACAAGCTTTTTAATCCATTTTCCTTCTACTACAAACACGCCGCCATCCTTATGTATTTCGAAAGGCTTTTCCTCTTCAGCTTTATATACTACCTCATCCTCCGCCTCATCGTGGAGTACAGTTTCGGGCAGATTATCAAGCATTTCACCAAGGACAAACATTAATTCCCGGAGCCCCTTATTGGTAGCCGCCGATATAGGAAATACCCTGTAACCCTTAGCTACAACAGCGTCGGTAAACGCTTTAAGATTTTCTTCAGCTCCAGGAACGTCAATTTTATTGGCAGCAACAACCTGAGGTCTTGAAGCTAATACAGGGTTGTACTGCTTTAATTCATCATTTATAATTTCAAAATCCTTTAGCGGCTCCCTGCCTTCGGTACCTGCAATATCCACCACATGTACAAGTAATTTTGTCCTCTCAACATGCTTGAGGAATTCATGGCCAAGACCAACTCCCTGGTGGGCGCCTTCTATAAGTCCCGGTATATCTGCAATTACAAAGCTGCTCCCCTTATCCAGCCTAACAACTCCTAAGTTTGGCTCAAGGGTAGTAAAATGATAGTCGGCAATCTTGGGCCTTGCAGCAGAAACCATAGATAATATTGTTGATTTACCCACATTAGGATAACCTACAAGCCCTACGTCAGCTATTGACTTAACCTCAAGCAGTACCCAGTACTCTTCGCCCGGGTCCCCGCTTTTTGCAAAATTCGGCACCTGTCTTGTAGGGGTTGCAAAATGTTGATTTCCCGCTCCCCCCTTGCCTCCTTTGGCTATAACTGCGGATTGTCCCGGTTTTGTGAGGTCAGCCAAAACACGTCCTGTAGTCTCATCCCTAACAATGGTACCTTGAGGAACTTTAATAATCAGGTCATCAGAGCTACGCCCTGTACAGTTTGCAGAGCCTCCGTTTTCTCCGTTTTCAGCTTTGAACTTTCTTTTATATCTGAAATCGACCAGAGTCCTCATACCTTCATCAACAACAAATATAACATCTCCGCCTCTGCCACCGTCACCACCGTCAGGTCCGCCTGCGGCAACATACTTTTCTCTATGGAACGACACTTTGCCATTCCCGCCGTCTCCGGCTTTTATATATATCTTCGCACTATCTATAAACATATTTGTTCAACTCCGTGGTAAAACTTTAGTTATAAAGCTTAGTTATAGATACTTTATTGTAAAGTTCAAAAATTAGCCACCACCCTTCCCCTCCTCGAAGGAGGGAAGATTTTGTTTTGCGGCGAAGCCGCAAGTAGGAGGGCTATGCCCCCTACACCCCCAATTTTAAATTTTACAATAAACTATCTTTATAGATAAGTCACTGTAAAAGTGTTTTTTTCCAGTTAGGCAAGTCGCACTTAGCACAGCTCATTGCCTAACTGGAAATCACTAAGTTTACACTAACTTATCTTTAGTATGTACATTATATAAAAATAAATCCCGGCATTTGCCGGGATTTTTTTATACTGTTGCAGTCACTATACTTACTTTCTTTTTGTCTTTGCCCATTCTTTCGAACTTAACCTTTCCGTCAATAAGTGCGAAGAGTGTGTCATCGCCACCCTTACCTACGTTATTACCCGGATGGATTTTTGTTCCTCTCTGTCTCACAAGGATGTTCCCAGCTAATACGAACTGACCGTCAGCTCTTTTAACACCAAGCCTTTTAGATTCACTATCACGGCCGTTCCTAGTGCTACCAACCCCTTTTTTGTGAGCGAACAGCTGAAGATTTATTTTAATCATCGGATTACACCTCCTCATCTAAAACCGATACGTAATCTTCATAAACCATCTCAACCTGTCTAAAGCCTATAGCAGTAGTCTCAAGAATTATTCCGGCAATTTGTTTTTTATCCGATGGGATATCTGCAGGGATAGTGCAACGTATATAGCCATGTTTTTGAGTGTAAAAGTTTTTTAATCCCGCAAGATCCTCCAAAGCTCCAATCGCAGTCTGCGCAGTAACCGAAATCGCTGCACACACTATGTCTCTTCCTGCTTTTGCAAATCTTGCGTGTCCCTTAACAGTAAACTGCCAAATAAATCCTTCCTTATCTCTGACTATGCCTATGTTAATCATTACTTAATTCCTTATGCGTTGATCTTTTCAATCTGAACCTTTGTGTACGGCTGCCTATGACCTTGTTTCTTTCTATAGCCTTTTTTAGGCTTATACTTGAAAACGATAATCTTCTTATCTTTGCCATGGCTCAACACTTTAGCACTAACGCTTACAGCGTTTACTACCGGGCTTCCAAAAGTAACAGAACCTTCTTTTGATACTGCAAGAACTTTATCAAAAGTAACAGCTGTACCTGCTTCAGCAACGAGTTTTTCTATGAAAACAACATCGCCTTCCTGTACTTTATACTGTTTTCCACCTGTTTCAATTATAGCGTACATCTAAACACCTCCTCATTCCAGTCTCGCCGGATAGACATCCTATCTACTATAAGTAAGATATGTGATATCACAAAAGGCAGCAATCCTTAAAATCGCTTAAAGCTTGCATTTGACGGCCCTTGCCGTGCGGCTACCGATATATTCTAGCACACCAACGTATTAATGTCAACCTCTCTAATTTTTAACTCTTCATGTCTTACATCATTAGAGGGCTTTATAACTATCTTCCTGTTATAGGCACTTTCGAGCTCTGTTAGCACGTGCATATCAGCACCGGTTAGTATAGAAGCTACCGAAGGATGAACCTCAACCTGTATAGCATGAGCGATGGACTGACTGAAGTAGTGCCCTATCTCCTTCTCTATATGCCTTGCAATAGAATGAGGAGCAAGGATTTTCCCTGTACCTTCACAGTAAGGACAATCAATATTCATTACCGAAGATAACTCCTGCCTTACCTTCTTTCTAGTCATTTCGATCAATCCCAGCCCCGTCATACCTACAACGGTAGTCTTTGTACGGTCTCTTTTGAGCGCATGTCTTAATGCATCCAGCACCATTTGACGATGTTCCTGCTCTGTCATGTCAATAAAGTCGATTATTATTATCCCGCCGATATCCCTTAATCTGATTTGCTTTGCTATTTCCTTGGCTGCATCAATGTTTGTTTTTAATACTGTATCCTCAAGATTGCTCCCTCCAACATATTTGCCGGTATTTACATCTATAACCGTAAGTGCCTCGGTCTTATCGATTATCAAATAGCCGCCGCACTTGAGCCATACTTTTCTGGCGAGTGCCTTGGAAATCCTGGATTCAATCTGATAGTATTCAAACAAATCGTAGTTCTTGCTGAAATATTCTACTCTTAGCCTTAGCGCCGGAGAGATCATATCTACAAGTTCCAGTACCTTCTGGTACTGCTGGCGGTCATTGATAATAAATTTATCTACATTCCATGTAAACAAGTCTCTTACCGTTCTGTAGATTAAATTTACATCTTTGTGTATACAGCGTGGAACCGGACCGCTGCGTTCCTTCTGCTTGATTTTATCCCACAGCTTTATAAGGAAGTTCAAATCCTGACTGAAGTCTTCCTCACTTTTCCCCTCAGAAGCTGTCCTTACTATAAGCCCCATATCCTTAGGTTTGATATTTTCAGCAACTTTTTTCAGCTTACTTCTTTCGCCGTCATTTTCTATTCTTCTAGAGACCCCTACATAATCGGCGTTGGGCAGCAAAACCAAGTGTCTGCCAGGGAGAGTTATGTGAGTGGTAACCCTTGGCCCTTTAGTGCCTATAGGTTCCTTTACCACCTGTACAGTTATCTCCTGCCCCGGCCTTAGTAACTCATCGATATTATACCCTCTGTAATCGTGGCCGCCTTCTTCTTCCTCTTCAGAAAAATCCTTTTGAGGTATAGCATCACCTACGTATAAAAACGCATTTTTTTCAAAACCAATATCTATGAAGGCAGCTTGCATTCCCGGAAGAACACTGCTTACCTTTCCTCTGTATATATTACCTACAAGTCTTTCGTGATAGGGTCTTTCAATATATATTTCAACGAGTTCTTTATCTTCAAGCAAAGCAACGCGTGTTTCTTCAGACCCAACGTCAACAATTATTTCGTTTACCATCTACATCACCCCATATTCCTACAGGACGGCAGGATCAAGAGGATCTATTATCCTTCCCTCCTTGCCCACAAATAGTCCTGTCCGATGAACTTTTACAAGTTTAATTTCAATATCACTAGTTTCGTTTATAGCTGCGACTAGCAAATCCGGTTTTAAGTTTGCTGCAGCACCTGCGCTTAACAGCATAGAAAGACAGAACATATTATCTATTTCGTAACTTAATTTTTTTGTGTCGATAGCCGAGAGTTTACTCATATATTCCAAAATAACAGGGTTAGAACATTTACATTGTTCCTGTTCTTCTCCCGTTTCCTCTTCCTTCAAAGCTTCTGCTTTCAAGCGGTATATCATAGGCTTGATATCTACATCCCTAACACCCTTTTTGCCCTCTTTCTTGACTATCAAAGCAGGCTTTGACAGAAATTCATCCAACTTCTGATTTACATTATTTATTCCCATCTTTTTAGTGGAAGAAACTAAAATATCATAGGAAGCAGTGGTTATTAATGCCATTATATTTCCTTTTGATTTCTTTGCTTTTGCCTCTACAATTTGCAGCCCTGCTGGAAGCTCCTTATTAAGCCTTTCTACAAAGTCATCCGGCTCTATCGGACTTGAAAAGTCAAATTCCGCATATTCCGCTTCACTGGTAACCCCCACAGACATCGGTAACCCGAAGACCATCTGGGGATGAGGGTTAAACCCCTGAGAATAGGCAATAGGAATATGGGCACGCCTGATTGCCCTGGCACATACCTGCATTAAATCAAGATGTGAGATGTATTTGACTTCTTCCCCACGAATAAATTTAGCTCTTAAACTACTCAACACAAATACCCCCTCCGAAGGCAGTCGCCCCACAGCCGGAACAATCTACCCTGCAGTTCGAGGTCAACTCTCCCCTATGCGCTTTTTCGCTTTCTTTAATAAGAAACTTTTTTGAAACTCCTACGTCAATATGGTCCCAAGGAAGCACTTCGTCGTAGCTTCTTTTCCTGTTTGAGTAAAAATCAGGGTCCACATTGCATTCATCAAAGGCTTCCATCCAGGTTTTAAATTTGAAATGCTCACCCCAGCCATCGAATTTACAGCCTTTTTCCCATGCTTTTATAAGCACGTCACAAGTTTTTCTATCACCCCTCGCAAAAACTGATTCCATAAAGCTTACCTCAGACTCATGCCAGTTATAGGTTATATACCTGCTTTTAATCTTATCCTTTAAAAACCTTTGCTTATCCCTTAGAGTGTTCATAGTATCCTGAGCTTCCCATTGAAAAGGTGTAAAAGGCTTTGGTACAAAGGAAGATGTGCTTACCGTAACATTCAAGCCTTTTCCTCTCTTCTCTTTAGGCACACCCATATAAGCACTCACAACTTTATTGGCAAGATCGGCTATACCTTCTATATCTTCGTATGTTTCTGTAGGGAGCCCAATCATAAAGTAGAGTTTGACCCCATTCCAGCCACCGTTAAAGGCTATGGAAACGGAATTCAAAAGATCCTCCTCAGTTACTCCCTTATTGATAACATCTCTAAGCCTTTGGGTACCGGCCTCGGGTGCAAAGGTCAAACCGCTTTTCCTTACCTTCTGAGCCTTTTCCATTAAATCAAGGGAAAAGGAGTCGATTCTTAAGGATGGGAGAGAAAGATTTACCCTTTTTTCCTCCATCTCCTTAATCAAGCCTTCGGTCAGAGGCGCCAAACGGGTATAATCGCTTGTGCTTAATGAAGTAAGCGAAATCTCCTCATATCCTGTGCTTTCCTCAAGCTTTTTTGCAAGCTCAAGAAGTTTTTCATGGGACCTTTCCCTTACAGGCCTGTATATAAAACCGGCCTGGCAGAACCTGCAGCCCCTTGTGCAGCCTCTAAAGAGCTCCAGCATTATCCTGTCATGGACAATATCGGTGAAAGGCACAATGATTTTGTCTGGAAAATAGGTTTGATCAAGGTCTTTTATTATCCTCTTTTTAATTTTATCCGGATAATGATCTTTTTTTGGTACAACACCGTTAACTGTTCCGTCTGGATTATATTTAACCTCATAAAATTGAGGTATGTAAACACCTTCTATACTTACTATTCTATTCAAAAATTCTTCTCTGGATGAATCTTCAGCCTTCCATTCAGAATATATATCCATTATTTCAGTTATGATTTCCTCACCCTCGCCGAGCATAAAAAAATCCACTACGTCTGCTAGCGGCTCAGGATTGTAAGCACATGGTCCCCCTGCACAGACAAAAGGATGTTCCTTTGTTCTTTCGGAAGACCTCAGTGGTATTCCGGCAAGGTCAAGCATATTTATTATATTGGTATAACTCATCTCATACTGGAGCGTAAAACCAACAAAATCAAATGTATTAATAGGATCGTGGGATTCAAGAGCAAAAAGAGGTATATCATGCTCCCTCATTTTGGACTCCATATCCACCCATGGAGCAAATACTCTTTCACAGTAGGTATCATTTCTTTCATTAAGAAGATGATATAGTATCTTCATGCCCAAATGGGACATACCTACTTCATATACATCGGGGAAGCAGAAGGCAAAACGGATTTTCATCTCATTCGGGTTCTTGTGTACACTGTTCCATTCATTGCCTATATATCTTGATGGTTTCTCAACACTGGAAAGTATCTCGTCGCTTATCTTTAAAGGCATTTTTTCCTCCGTAAAAATTGTTCTCTATATCTTTATACCAATTTGTAAAAACAAAAGTACATAATACCTGTTTAGTCACTATTACATATGATACCCAATTGGAGGTTTTTTAGCAATATAAAGTTAATATACTTTTAACACTATTTACTCTTTTACCATTAACAGGTATATAATATAAGTAGCATATAATAGTTTCCACGGAATTATAGATAGTTCAACCAATACCAAACAATATCAAAGGGGAGCATTTGAGCTATGAAAAAAACGAATATCAAAACTCTGTTATCAGTATGTATTATGATTTTATTTGCCATAGTTTTTGCCTGTTCTCAGCTTGGATTATTTGATCCCATGCTTCGCAGTTATGAAGAAGAAAAGGTACAGGCTGAGCTCAATAAGATTAATGTGTCTAAAGACTCGGTATCGGGAGCGTCAGCTGTTCCTGATGGCAATTCAACGCCCGTTCCTGATAAGGCAGCCCCCCTTTCCACTCTATCAGGACAGTCTATAGTATCTGTAGTGCAATCATCTAAAGCTTTAGCTACGGATATACAACCTGATGAAATTTCTTCAATGGTACGTAAAGCAGTCGAACTTGGCGGGGGATTTGAAGGATTGATTAAAGATGGCCAAACGGTAGTTATAAAGCCTAATCTGGTTCAAAAGCACAGCGATATAACGGGAAAACTGTTTGATAAAGAGCTTAACGGGATAACAACCGATTGGCGTGTAACTAAGGCAGTGGTAGAACTTGTACGGGAGTATAACCCTAACGGTAAAGTATACGTTATGGAAGGTTCGGCAGGGGATGGCACCAAAGCAACTATGGAACACCTAAATTATACTCCTGAGTATATCCCTGGGGTTGATGAATTTATAGCTATCGAAGAAGACAGCGGCGGCTGGCAAGAGTTTAGCTCTCCAAATTTAGTAAAAGTCTCCTTACCCACGGGCTTACTTCATAAACAGTACTATCTGAACAAAAAATATTATGAAGCAGATGTTCTAATCAGTGTACCGTGTCTGAAAAACAACTCCGGTACTGTAATAACCGGTGGTATAAAAAATGTAAGTATTGGCGCTACTCCTGCAAATATTTATGGTCCGGCTCCGGGAAACCTCAGCCGTACAGCTATGGTGTCTCATAGCACCAGCAAAGGAGATCTCGATCGATGGATTCATGATTATTATATGTGTAAGCCTGTGGATTTCGTAATCATTGACGGTCTGGAGGGTTTTCAAAACGGGCCTGTTCCCTATCGCAAGGACAGCGAGAAAGTCGATAAAATGAATATGCGTTTAATTATGGCAGGAAAAGATGCCGTTGCTGTAGATACAGTGGCAGCTCTTATCACAGGCTGGGACCCTCTGTCTGCAGCACACCTTCGTTATCTTAATAAAAGCGGTGTAGGTAATATTGACACAGCTAAAATCACAGTCCTGGGCAATACGGTGTTTTCAGTACGAAAGGATTTCGCCACCAAAATATCAAACCCAGCCTGGGCTAAGGTAAATTATAAGCTACTTCCGACATTTTCTTCAAAGAACTACGCTGTTAGAAATAACAGGCTGAATTTATCGCTATTAGTCAGTGGTGGTGCTAACAAGGTTGAGGTTTATATTAACGACAGCGTTCTTCCTTATACATTTACTTCCGGGTATTCTGACATTTCTATAAATATTGACCACTTTACCAAAGGCGTTTATAAAGTGAAAATATGCGTCTATGACCGCTATTTATACTATACAGAGCAGACTATTTTTTAGGTTAGTAGTATTATTTTGGAATTTGCAGTAAAGAAATAACAATCCAAAAACGTTGTTGCTTATTTCTTTACCGGCAAATCGAGTTTTGAATTTGCCATAATTAAGGTAAATAACAAAGTAGTATTAGTAATTTATAAAGCAAATTTCATAAATCTAAGTACTGTTATAATAGATCCCCCCTATCCTACTAATATCAAAAATTGTAACACTTTTGCCCGCGTTAACATAACCTATAGTAGAAATAAATATTTCCGGACCTGATACAAAAAGGGGGACATAAACATGTCAGATGAAGTAAGAGGATTTGTAGGTGGAAATTTCGCAGCATTGTTGGCAAAATATATTGGTGAAACTGTAACAATATTCACATCAAGCGGCGGTCAGTCAGGCTCTGGCTTTACAGGAGTCATCCTGTCTGTAAATGATTGTTTTGTACGCTTAATAACCAGGATTGGACCCCCACCTGGATGTGCACTTGGTAATTCATGCACCAACTTTGGTGTAGGTTATGGCTATGGTGGTACAGTTGGAGGAGCCGGTATGGGACCTGTCCTTCCTGGCAACATAAACGGCGCAGTCACTGCTGGCGGTTGGGATGGAGTACCCGTATATACCGTTGGTTCAGTGACCGATATACCTATCGCATCTATTGTATCCTTTGTTCACAATGCAGTATAAACGAACAAATGTTGGAAATTGGGGCGGAAAACCGCCCCTAATTTATTTAATATGGATTTTATCAAGATACTATGGGCCTTCTATATCCCCCCATTTCCATTTACTTTAAGCCTCCAAAAGCCCCCACCAAATCATCTAGAAACAGGATTAAAACAACTATGATAAAAATTATTATCCCATAATACCCGTAAATGCATTCTGACTTAACACACCTCATTTTCACCCCTCCTTAGCTATTCCTCCATGTTCATTACATGATATACTATGCTATTCATAAACTCCCAGTACCGTTATCTATTATATTCGTATCAACTGTGGATATAGGCGGAAATAGATACTGAAAAACACCATTATCAGGATTACCGTTTTTTCAACTTCAAACGGTAACTTTTTACTCCCTTTACGAATACTTATATTAGTGTATATGCTATTTTATGTTAACAACAACTAACATGTAGGTTATTGGTTTACCATACCAGAAGGGAGCATTTTTATGGATTATAGCATGTTTAGCAAAAACCTTTCGGGAATTTTAGGAAAGTTTGATGGTAGAATAATTCAGGCCAGAATTAACTTTGCTATAGATATGCTGAAAAATGGAAGCGTTGAGGAGTTGTCTAAAACTCTAAACTCTATGGATAAGGAGCAATTGATAAGTAAATTATATGAGTTTGACCGTCCGGCACTGCAAAAATTGAATATTGATATTAATGGTATTAAGCAGCGAGTTAGTGAAGCTGATCTACAAAAGCTTGCTCGTGCTATCGGACCACGAGGTAACGAGGTAGTAGGCAGGATAAAAGCACTTTTAGGGTAATACTTTTAAACTGTCGGAATTTGATATGCTTCTTCAAAATAAAAGCTGTTAACTTAGAATCCGTAGGTCAACAGCTAATTTTTATAGTTTTATTTTAGTAGGTCTTTAATATAAAAAAGCGGGTCACAGTCTAGTTTCTTGTGGCCCGCTTTTTTCAGTTGGTCGGAGTGACAGGATTTGAACCTGCGGCCTCAACGTCCCGAACGTCGCGCTCTACCATCTGAGCCACACCCCGTCTTCTGAAATTCACTATGTATTATACGCTAAATTTATAAAAAACTCAAGTATCCCGAATAGAATTTTACAAATTTTTGCACTCCAAACTCTTATTAATAACTAAATAAAGCTACAGTTGGGCTGTTTGATATAAACCCAACTGTGTTATTATGCTTTAAATAAATGTTATCTGATTGTTCCCCAACCTCGGCATATAGCCTATCTGCCCGCTAGCTGCCAACTGCACCCTGTCATATATCTGCAGCCCGCCTACAGGTCCCTCTTCTCCAGTAGGACTTGGCATAAACCATCGTAATACAATAATTTCCGAGTCTTTAGGAATGGGTGTTGATGTGGAGCCTAGCTGTGGAGCAGTCAGCAGCACATTATCCGTCATCATTATATGTACCCGCTTTCTTCCCTGCTCGGCAAGTGTAATTCTTCTTAGAGCAATTTTAATATAATCTCCTATCTCAGGATCAGCCTGCAAGCTTTCAATGCCTGCTTTTACTACTCCGTCCAATGCCATTCTTCCTAAACTTATAGCTGCATACATTCTTACTATCTCACACCTATGTCCAAGCAATTCAAATAATGGCCTGACAGATCTAGTTCCAAATGCGGCCCATTCAAAAGAACCAAGATAGTATACCCCATATTCGGTGAAGCCAAAAACCTCACAATCTTCATCCGGTATACGTTCCCAACTCAGCTTCAACTGCTCGGGATCATTTGTAGTAGGTGTAATCACCAGAAGCTCAGTTCCTGGTTGAATCAAATTAGGGTTCTTAATCTGGTTGATTTCAATTAAAGTTTGTATAGGAATACCCACCTGTCGAGATAAGCAGTAGAGTGTATCCCCCGGTTGTATAATATAATAAGGTCCAGCACCTGCCTTTGGCAAGTCCACTCCCTGCTGAGGGATAATCAATGCGTGCCCTGCAAATATCAGGTTCGGATTACAAATTACGTTAGCATTAAGTATAGCACCTACCGTCGTACCCATACGTGCGGCAATCCCAGCCAGAGTATCACCCCTCTGCACATAATAGAGCATTAGAACACCTCCTTGTCGGTATTATATTGTATTCCATACCCTAACAAGTTGTTCATAAACTGTATTTTGTCGCATAGCTATTGGATACTAATTCTATATGCAATATTTTATAGATAGTTTACTGTCACCTTTTGAAATATTGAAGAATAAAACTATCACTTATAGGGAAAGTATTTTTGTATACACAAAAACCTATTTTCAATCTGGAGGGGTAGTTATGCAAAATGTCTATTCTAATGAGTCTAAGGAACATAAGGACGTCGTAATTGCAGTATATAACCATTATCAAGCATTAGCACTCAATGAGCATAATCTTATAAACCAAAGGATGACCCACTTCTTTCTTGGCAATACCTTTCTTTTCAGCGGGTTCATTGCAAGCTACTCAATAGGCAATGATAATTTATTTTTACCCGAAATGGCTAAAATACGGGTATGGCTTCCGGTAATATCCATCATGCTCTCAATCGTTTATGCACTTTTTTTCATTATACCATCTATTACAGCCCTTAAATCATGGAGCGCAAAATTGGAGGAAATAGAAGAAAGCTATTTCGACAAACTCGGTCTGGGCATATGTCTCCCTTATAAAGCAAGGGAAAGATTCAAAAAAACATCCTCATGGCCCCTATACATAGGCTTTCCTTTACAGTTTGCTTTCTTTGTCGTACTTTGGGGTATGTGCTTAAACATCAACTCGGTGTTGTAGTATAAGATAAATAATATAGTATTAGGCTATAGAGTTTCAAACAGTACATGTCTCCCTCTACAGCCTAAGCTTCATTTTTAGTTACAAAGTATTAAATTTCTATATTCCACTTTATCAGCGTGGCACCCCATGTAAGGCCTCCACCAAATCCAACCACTACAATATTATCGCCCTTGGATATTTTTTTCTCTCGAACTATCTCATCCAACGCTAAAGGAATAGACGCCGATGAAACATTTCCGTATTTATGAATGATGGAGTATATCTTTTCAATTGAAACATTGAGCTTTTTAGCTATACCCTGCATAATTCTGATATTGGCCTGATGTGGGATTATAAGCTTCACATCATCCATAGACATACCGTAATCGTCTAAAACCTTTTGTACAGCCTGGGCTGCCGCCCTAACGGCAAATTTGAAAACCTCGCTGCCATCCATCCATATTACCTTTTTATTTTCATGTATTCTCTTTTCAATATCCGCTTCGGTCATATGGCAGCCTGGTATAGTTACACTTTGACCCAGGCTCCCATCAGCACTGATATAGGTCTTTAAGATCCCATACCCCGCCTCTACCGTTCCTAGTACAGCAGCCCCTGCTCCATCCCCAAACAGTACACAGGTATTTCTGTCCTCCCAGTCAATAACCTTTGATAAAGCCTCACACCCTACCACCAGCACGTACCTATACATTCCGCTCAAAATAAACTGCTGGGCAACAGTGATACCATAAACAAATCCTGTACATGCCGCATTCACATCAAAAGCAGCTGCCTTCGAAGCTCCGATTTCTCTCTGGATAATACATGCTGTGGATGGAGCTAGATAATCCGGCGTTTCAGTAGATACTATTATCAAATCAATATCTTCGGCAGTAATACCGGCACTATCAATTGCCCTCTTTGCTGCCTGTACACCTACCTCGTAGGCAGGACTTTCCTTATCTAAAATTCTCCTTTCGGAAATTCCTGTTCTTTGTAAAATCCACTCATTGTTTGTATCCACCATCTTCTCAAGGTCAAAGTTTGTCAACACCTTCTCAGGTAAACAGCTTCCTATACCCAATATTCCTACTGACTTATTCATAATAAGATTTCTCCTTTTTGTCTTACACATTTTATCACTTGGTCATAATATCTAGTATTATTATATGATATTATTTACTAAATTTGAACTACTTCCACAGATTTTTTTGATTTTAAGCCTGAAACTTAAAGATATACTTATTGCGCCCGTATGTACTTCTATATTTTAGCTATCTTCGTTTATATTTATGTTTTTTAAAAAACTTTTCCTTTATGCTCTGTTCCATTGCATTTACTGTAAAAAAAATAGTATAATCTTCAAAAGGCCTAATAACTTTTATTACTAACTTGTTATTAACGCCTTACACTGTGGAAAATAATTATCAAAGCTTTTAGCTATTATTTCTTCAGTACTATTTCCAAATTACTAAAATTTCTAACACATGAGTTCATATATATGGAGGGAGCAGTTATATGTCAGGATCTATTTTCGGAAAAAACTTTCAGATTTCTACATGGGGAGAATCCCATGGCAAAGCGTTAGGTGTTGTAATCGACGGCTGTCCTGCGGGTATCCCCCTTTGTGAAGCGGATATTCAGAAGGACCTGGATAAGCGCAAACCCGGTAATTCACCTTTCTCAACTCCCCGTAAGGAGGACGATAAAGTAGAAATATTATCAGGGGTGTTTGAAGGAAAAACTACAGGTACTCCTATATCGCTGATAGTGTACAATACCAATCAGCGTTCTTATGATTATTCAGAGATTTCAAAGTGCTACAGACCGGGTCATGCAGATTATAGCTACGACCAAAAATATGGTTTTCGTGATTACCGCGGCGGTGGACGTTCTTCCGGCAGGGAAACAACTGCCAGAGTGGCAGCAGGAGCAATAGCTAAAAAAATACTCTCGGAGTTAAATATAAATATTCTCACTTATACCCTTTCCATTGGCAACATAAGCGTAGATAAATCCAAGTTTGACGCCGATCAGATTTTTGCAAACTTCCTTGGAATGCCCGATATCGAAGCAGCACAGAAGGCGTCTGAGTTCCTACAGAAACAAAAGGAAGACGAAGATTCTGCCGGTGGAGTAATAGAATGTGTTGTAACAGGACTTCCGGCAGGAGTAGGTGAACCGGTTTTTGAAAAGCTGGACGCCATGCTGGGTAAAGCAATATTCTCCATAGGAGCGGTAAAAGCATTAGAGTTTGGAAACGGCTTTGAAGCAGCAAAGATGTCGGGCTCGGAAAATAATGACTTCTATCGTTATGACGAAAATGGAGAACTTACTAAACTGACTAACAACGCAGGAGGCATAGTAGGAGGAATCAGCGACGGTTTCACCATCATGCTAAGGGCTGCATTCAAGCCCACACCTTCTATCCATAAGACACAGCAAACTGTTAATAAACAGGGTGAGAATATTGACCTTCAAGTTGAAGGCCGCCATGATCCAATTATTGTCCCTAGAGCAGTTATAGTAGTGGAGTCTATGGTAGCACTTACGTTAGTAGACTACCTTTTACAGAGGATCTTCTCCCGGATGGACCTTATAAAAAAGGCTCTTCTATAGTGCTTATAAGCTTGTTTTGGTTCTTACTTTAGTGTTATAATTTTTTGTATCATAATATTAGGGGGCTTGTTAAAAATGGATGACCTAAAATTCCACCCTGTTGAATCCCCAAAAAATACCGAACCTTTATCAGTTGGACAATGGCTTATAACGCTGCTTCTTTTAATGATACCTATAGCCAATATTGTTCTTCTGTGCGTGTGGGCTTTTAGTGGTGACAACAGTATTAATTTGAATAAAAGGAATCTTTCCAGAGCATACTTGATTCTTATGGGTTGTGTAACGGGGCTATATATAGTGCTACTTATTGTTATTTTCGGATTAGTTGCACTTTTCTCCGCAAGCTAACATACACACCTATATTCATAAAAACTACAGAGGCTGATAACTTCTTATTTCAATAAGGTTATCAGCTTATTTTATTTTCTCTAAAAAATATTTCAAAGCCTATGTATAAACTATTGGGGTGCTGTCAAGAATAATTAATGACCTCACAAAATACATTTTGACCCCCTTTACATGCTCTGGCATTAGTGCCAGAGCCTTTTTTTATCTAAATGTATTTATAATGCAATAGCTTCCAAAACACACGCCATCAATCCCTAATAAAAATACTGTTTGATATGGGGTATTTACCATCAAAAAAAATCGGAAGCCCATGAGAATCATCAAAATTGCCGTCTGCTGCCTGTATATGAAGGTGCGGATATCCCGAAAGTCCTGAACTCCCTATCTTTGCAATAGGTTGACCCACCTTTACGACATCGCCGGCTTTTACAGATATACTTCCTTGCAGTAGATGGGCCAGTGCAATATAAATACTGATGTTTCCCCGATAAATTAGACACAAAGAATGGCGGATTTTCTCCGGTTATCTTTGTATCACACAAATTTTACTTAAGCCACCTTATTGATTTTTTCATAATCAACAGGTGACTTGTAGCCAAGCTTTGAATGTAGGCG
>JAOAEJ010000057.1 GCA_026416815.1 Clostridia bacterium
TTCCAAATGACAAAAAGACCTGTTCGAATTGAAAGGCCCGTCTTTAAGTAAAAAATAATATATAATTGTTCGTATTAATAATAACTTAAGTTAGCAATGCATAAAATGCATTCTGATATAGAATTTGCTCTTTGAGAAGCCTAAAGCCTTTATTGGCTAGGGCTGAAACTCCGGACATAGACATATTCCCTACATACTCACAGATTTTCTTGTAAGAAAAGTCACACAGAACCCTCATGATATATGCAGTGAATGCTCTAAAATTACTGGTCTGACGGTTGTATTTTGACTTTAGGGTTTCTTCATGTTTTTGGCCCAGCAGTTCACTCATTCTCTTTATTAGTTCCTCAGTTATTCCAGGTCTTATTATACGGCGCTTTTCACTATTATAGACATTCCCTGTATAGGCACGGGTTATATTGGCATCCACCTCCTTCATAATACCAGTGTCCCTCATAGATTCTGTAAAAGCGCGCATTTTCTCCTTCGCAATGCTTTCATCATTACTGAAATGCCCAAGGAGGAACTCCTTATCTATAACCTTGTCAGTATCTTTTCTCGCCCCTGTATATATACCGTAAGAGGAATAACGGTAAATTTCTTCCTTGCCGGCATAACCCGGCAAATCCTTTGCGTTATTATGGATATAGGCAGACAGAGTGAGACTGTATGTATCATTGTCCACAATTTTGCTGGCAAACCTGCCTTGAAACAGATGCCCATGCCTCTGGTGCTGTTTGTTGAAATATGCCACGTATGCTGAGTTCAATGACTTCATAAAGGTAGATATATCAAACCCTTCAGGATTTATATAGAGGTGTACATGGTTATCCATAAGACTATATGCATATATCTTGCAGTGAAACTTTTCAATGTACTGTTTCAGAAGCATAAGGTATCTATCCTTATCCCCATCGTCTTGGAAAAGGTCTACTTCACTTATGCTTCTTGACATTATATGGTACATGGACTCTTCCGATTTTACTCTACTTGTTCTTGGCATAATATTCACCTCAACCAATATGCTATCATAAGAGTAAAATTTTGTAAAGAACAAATGTTCTTTTTATCAATTTAAAAGAAGCGTCCCCTATAATTTGTGTTTAGGCATATATACCATAGCCTTGAATAAATCCCCATCAATTTGTATGCTGAACCTTCCTCTTTGTGCATCAATCAGGCTTTTTGCTATAGACAGCCCCAATCCGCTGCCCTGACTGCTTCTGGATTCATCGCCTCTTTTAAACCTCTCCATCAACTCATCTGCTTTTATATTCAACTCGTACGCTGAAATGTTTTTAACAGTAAACAATACTTCGTTTCCCAAATCTTCAATATCTATATACACCCTGGACCCTTTCAATGCGTATTTGAATATGTTTGACAGCAGGTTCTCAATAGATCTCCACAACAGTTTTCCATCTGCCGTAATATAAACTGGGGCTTTAGGATGATTTATCTTAAAGTCCAAATCCGATGCTTCAATTTTATCGTCCAGTTCTCCCAAGCCCTGTGTTATCAAAGATACTATATCTATCCGCTCCAGGTTTACAGGAATACTTCCGCTGGAAGCCTTTGCTGCCTCAAATAAATCGTCTGTCAATATTTTCAGCCTTTGAGATTTTTGTTCCAGTACAGCCACATATTCCCCTACCTTAGCAGGATCCTTCTCATTTTTCAGCAGGTCGACATAGGTGATTATGGAGGTCAAAGGTGTTCTTATATCATGTGACACGTTTGTTATTAACTCAGTCTTAAGACGTTCGCTTTTTAGTTCGTTATCAACTGCATTTTTCAACCCGTCGGCAATGCTGTTTATATTAGCGGCAAGTCTTTCATATTCCCCGCTGCCCTTAACTGTTATCACATGTTGGAGGTCTCCCGCTTTTATTCTTTCCACTCCTTCTTTTATTGCATTAAAGGCCTTTACCCTCCTTAGCGTTATCCAGGCTGCCGCCCCTAGGGTTATGGGGAATATGAAAAAGGTTAATACCGCTAAAATCGGATAACCTACCACAAGCAATACTATTTTTACACCAACACTTCCACTGTTATAAACATCTCCTACAAACTTAAATATCTTATAGAAAACAGTATATATCAGGGTATTCTTCAGCAGGGTTTTGTTCTTAAAATTTTTCACTATAGTGAGAACGAATATTAATGCTATTGTTGCGGCTGGGATAGTTATGGGTATTATAAATTTCCAGACATTGCGTAAATTTATGGAATCTATCAGGCCCGCCCACATTACTATTAACAGTATGCATAACACCAATTTTACATCATTAAATAATCTGTCTACAGCATTCAGGTGTAATTCCTGGTCCTTAAATGATTTTCTTCCTATAACTATTACCAGATATACAAAGGATATGAGGAATCCCGCAAGAAATGCTATCATCCTATACAAACTAGCTGAGGCAATTGCTTTGTCGTCTTTCCACTTTTTCATACTCTGACTTAAAAGCTCTTCTGAAAAAGCTATATAAACTGCACTGCTTTCCTGGTCCAACTTATCGATTTCATGGGTAATCAGATACAAGTTTTCATTTTCATTTACTTTCTGAGGAAAAATATCTCTATCATAATTTTCAAATATCATATAAGAGGGGTAGGCTTTAAACTGCTCCCTTGCTCTATTGGCGCTGTTGGCATATATATTTGCACCATCGGTTGCATAATAGAAGAGGCCTTTGTACTCTTCCATTCTTTTTAGCAGAAGGTTATATTCTCTCAAATCTTCCCTTATCCGCCTGTCTCTTGCCTGAGTGAGCTTTTGTGTATATTCTTCCTTAAATTTTTCATAGTTTTTTTCTTCATCAAGCTCAGGCTTATAACTCTTTGAATAAACCCGGAACTCAGAATATAAACTTTCTTCATCGCTCCTTAACTCCGCTTCAGTAATGGACCGGCCACTTAAAATATACTCTTTATTTTTATATTTTTCCATTAACCATTTGAGGTCAAATATGACATTCTCACTCTCTCTTATATAGGCCTTGCTATGAAAGTAGTCATCTTCAAAGACGACACTAAAATAACCATCGTTCAGCACTTCCAGGTTTACAGATGTTGCAACCACACCCGTAAAACACAGTACTACCATGATAAAAGCAGTAATTTTTGTTACTAATAGGTGACTATAATTTTTCAACTTTATATCCAACTCCCCACACCACCTTCAAATATTTTGGCTCTTTCGGATTTATTTCAATTTTTTCCCTGATTTTTCTTATATGAACTGTAACAGTGTTTTCTGCACTGAAAGCCGTTTCATTCCATATCTTCTCATAGATCTCATCTATGGAGAATACCCTGCCGGCATTTGCAGTGAGAAATTTCAATATCTTGTACTGTACAGGGGTAAGATGAATCTGCTCTCCATCAACGGTTACACTTTTGGTTTCATCATCAATCACCAATCCCCCGCTCTTATAAACATTATTCCTGGTTTCAAGACTTCCCAATGTGGTATATCTTCTGAGCTGGGATTTAACCCTTGCAATCAGCTCCAGCGGATTAAAAGGCTTGGTTATATAGTCATCGGCTCCAAGGTTGAGACCCAGTATTTTGTCCGTATCCTCCGATTTGGCGGAAAGCATAATCACTGGAATATTATTCTCTTCCCTGATTTTCGTGGTAGCCCTTAATCCATCCATCTTTGGCATCATAACATCCATTATGATAAGGTGAATCTCATTTTTTTCGATTGCTTCTATTGCCTCAATTCCATTATAGGCTTTATAGATTTTATGCCCTTCATTCTTCAAATAAATTTCTATAGCATCAACAATTTCCTTATCATCGTCACAAACCAGTATATTCACGAATGTCCACTCCTAAATATAAATTTGTACATATTATATCACCCCTCGCGTAATCTTTTATAGTATTATGGTACCAATCAGATATTAACAAACAGTTGATGCAAATCTTAAGATTTTCTTAATGTTGGTCTCCTCGTCCATAGAATAAAAAACTTGTTAATGTGCAAACTTAGAAGGGGGAAATTGTATTTTATTAGTATATGTTGATAGGATAAATATGGGCTATTTAGTAACTTTTTTTATATTTTTAGTTTGGTTAATTGTAATTCTGCGAAAGAAAGTCCTTTCGTGGAATTCAGTTGTCAATATTTACTTCATATCCGTTATCTCAACTGATATTGTGGACATCAGTCTCAGTTGGTTTTTTAATGCGTATAAATTGCCGGGTTATCTACTAAAGGACAAATTAGCTGATTATGAGCTTGGTGTAGTAATCTCTGACGGATTTGTTCTGCCGATAACTGCAATCATTTTTTGCTATTATATGGCGAAAAACTTATACTTTTTAAGAATTGATAGAAAAATTTCATTAATTTTTTCCTTTGCCCTTATGTTAGTTTTTATAGAGCTGATTTTTAGAGATTTACGCTTTATGATTTACGTAAAATGGCATACTTCTATCACTCTTATCCTTTATTTATGCGGACTGATCTTATTGACATTTTATGCTCGCAGGCTGATTTTTTATAGTCCCCCTGTTTCATATACGACTCGTATTTTTTTTGCAACATTTGCCTTAAACGGGTGGCCGGGTGCAATTATAGAAGGCGCCTTATTTAAATTATACCAATACAGGCCGGGGATTTTTGCAAATCCCTCAGCCGATGACCGTATAACTTCAATGAGTATATTGTTGGTCATGAGCCTCATTGCAGCATTCATTGCACCAAGGCTTCCAAGCAGGTACAGGGGTTGGGTTTTTATAATCATAGCAGTGCTGGTTATTACTTTTGATATTTTTTTACATAATAAAGGCTGGATTATATATAACAACTGGAACCATTTTATGCTAATCATTCGCTTCCTTGTTCCAAATATATTACTAATTTTTTATGACAGGTGGGAAACTAATTATGAGCGTAAAGTCACCTGACACTATATATTTACATTTAGCACATGCGTATTTTAGGAGGCCCTATATCGTTTTAGTAAAAGAAATAGTATGGAGGAAGTATAATGGACTATTCCCAATTGCAAGAAGCTTTTAATAAATATACCAATGGTGAGCTAAAGGAACAACCCTTAAACTTTGGAGAGGTTTTCTCCATATGGCGTTATTTGGTTTTCGTAAACGGTGCATTGGTGGAATATCAAACCTATTTAAATCATGTTGGAGATAAAGATTTAAAAGCCTATCTTAATGAAATCACATCAGGCCCTATTAGATATCTAATCCAGGAGTTTGAGGGTATACTGAAAACCAATGGAGTAGCATTGCCCGCTGCACCTCCTGAAAAACCCTTATGTGCAATGGAAAGCATTCCGGAAGGAGCACGGGTAAGTGACAAGGAAATTATTTCTGCAATTTTCAGAAACATCTCCTTTGCTTTAATGATTTTGAGTCAGATAATACCTCTATGTACCCATGAAGATTTAAAGCAGGTGTTTTCTGAATTATTCAAGTTAATGAAAAACTATGAGGAATTGGTTTTAAAAATGAGAAAAGACAAGGGTTGGCTGCTGCAGCCACCTCTGCACTATAACAATCCGGGTTTGGAAATCGGTCCTCAATAACTTTTTAAAAAATACATAATATTGCGGAGGAAAGAAAAAAATGACTTTGAGTACATTATTAAGTTCATTCAATAAACTTCTTTTTGGCAGACCAACATATAATACCCTAAATTATGGAGAAATCAATGCTCTCTGGACTTATCTCGCCTACGCTAAAGGAGCTCTGATTGAGTTCCAGACCTACCTAAATCATGTAAACGATAAGGAATTAAGGAAATTTCTTAAGGATGTCATGGACAATTCTATAAGTGTAATATGTCATAAGTTTGAAAATATTTTAAAGGCAAACGGTATTGTATTGCCTCCATCACCTGCTGAAAAGCCTGCGGTATTGACTGACAGCATTCCCGACGGTGCCAGAATTACCGACCAGGAAATCGCTGCCGCAATAACTAAAAATATTGCTTTTAATATGTTGACCATCAGCCAGATCATTCCAATCTGTACTTGTGAAGACATTGCCCTTACATTTTCAAACATGCTGGTAGCCGAAACACAATATGGCTCTAAATTATTCCGTATAAGCAAAAAAAAGGGGTGGCTGATATTCCCTCCCCTTCATCATAGTGACAATCCGCATACCGTATCAAAGTCATGAATTTACTTTTTATGTAAAACAGCTTCAATTCAGCAGGCAATGATTTCCTTAATCATAAACTCTTTTCCGCATAAAATTTCCCAATCTTTAATTCCACAGTTTGGGCATTTGTTTTTATTTTCAAGAAGATTAAAAACATTATTGCACTTTTTGCAGATAGCATTGCCGGGTAGTATTTCAATTTTTAATTTTGTGTGTATTGTTACACACAGGGTTAAATGTAAAGATTACTATAGTTGCAACACCCCGCAATCCTAAATTCTTTTAGGAGGTCATCCCGGTCAATAAATTCTCCATTTACCTTTACTTCCTTAAGTTGGGTTTGTTCTTCTACCGTTATATATTCAGTCCCAGACTCATTGATTTCATTCCATTTCTTTTGACTCTCTTTAAACTTCAAAAACTCAGCCATTTCAATAACTGTTTTTATCCTTTGTTGCTTTAACTCGTTTTTAATACGGCTCATCACTCCCCTTGTTTACTGAATACATGAGTATTAGCCGTGTTGCTACATCCTAATCCAAAGTGTAAAGCCTATTTGTTCTAATATTTATTTCAACATAAAAATGCAATCAGCAAGTGCGAAAGTGGAGATTTTAATGCTCTGCCTATCCATTTTTAGAGATAGGTATTCTTTATATTTATAAATCCTTTAGTTCAAAAGCACATACTGAAAGCTTGTAACATAATATAAACTGAAAGGAGATGTCATTATGGCAACTGCAGATTTATCTGTTTCTAAAACTGTTTCGCCAAACCCTGCAGGAATAGGTCAACCTATAAATTATACTATTGCTGTTCTAAACAATAGCTCAGAAACTGTTTCTGATGTTACCGTAGAAGATACCATTCCTACAGGAATGTACTTAAATGGTGTAAGTGTCGAGCAAGGGACATACTGCTATGAAGATGGCACTATAACATGGAATGTAGGTACTTTATCACCAGGTGGTACAGCTACTATGACAGTAACAGTTATATCTCCAAGCGCAGGAACTTTTGGTAATACTGCAAATGTATATTTTGATAACGAAGAAGATGAAGATCCAAACCCTGATAACAATAGTTCCAATGCAGAAGTAACCGTTAATCCTGCTGTTGATTTAATTATTCTAAAAGAAAGTTGCCCTGCTGAACCAATCGCAGGGGAAACCTTGGAATATTTCATTACAGTATATAATAATGGACCATCTGCCGCTAACAATGTGGAGGTTACAGATAATATACCAACAGGTGTTGATATAGAATCAGTCACTTCTGATAAAGGAACTTGTCAAATTACAGGGAATACCGTAAATTGCAGTTTGAATACATTAGACATAAATGAACGCTGGAATATAAGAATTGAAGTAACACCAAATACCGAAGGAGTTATAGAAAATACTGCGCAGGTTACATCCGATGAACCTGATATAAATCCAGAAAATAATTCAGATAGTATAACAACGACAATAGGCCCATCTGCCGACCTTTCCATTGAAAAGGAAGCCTCTCCACAGGAAGTGGTTTTAGGCAACACATTAACCTATACACTATTAGTTACAAACCTTGGGCCTTCTGTGGCAACCAATGTTACCCTAACTGATAACTTACCACCCAATATAACAGTGAGCTCTATAGCACCAAGCCAAGGAAGTTGCACTCAACTAGGAGATGTTATAACATGCAGCTTGGGAAATATACCAAACAATAATTCAGCTACAGTTGTAATAAAGGCAACACCTAATGAACCGGGCTTAATTAAAAACTTTACCAGTGTTAGTTCTAGTTCCGCTGACCCTAACCTAAGTAATAACAATTCAACTGCTTGTGCTTATGTTAAGAAATCCTTAAGTACAGATATATCAGTTTCAAAATCCCATACCCCAGAACCCGTTGCAGTTTGTACACCCGTTCTTTATACAATTACAATTAAAAATATTGGGTCAACTAGTGCTACCGGTATAATACTGACTGATCAAATACCTCCTTCTTTAAAGGTTTTATCAGTAAGCTCCAGCCAAGGAAGATGTTGTATTTGCGATGATAAAGAATGTCATGAACCTCATAAACTTCATAATAAAAATGAAGCAAAAAATTGTATGAACCAAGTTGGTTGTATATCAGATCATTGCCAAGGTAATAGTGAAATCATTTGTCAAATAGGTTCTCTTCCTACAAACGGAAGTGCTATCGTTAAGATATGTGCTATTCCCAAATTAGTAGGAACTATAACTAATACAGCAATTGTAACATCTAATGAAGAGGATTTAGATCCAAGTAATAACGAAGCTACTGATACACTTACAGTCATCACATTTAGAGAACTCATAGAATTTTTGGTTAATTATATTAATGGGTTGATTGCATCAGGCAAGGTTAAAGCGGAAAATGGAAATATCCTAATACAATATCTTAATAAGGCACTAAAAACACTATGTTACAAGGATACCTGCGAAGCTTTAGGAAAGTTAAGTTCATTTATTGTAAAGGTCGAAAAGTATATTGAAAATGGTATTATTCCGGAGGAGGAAGGATTGTATCTTATAAAAACTATTCAACCAGTAAAAAAATTCCTTGAATGTTCAGATGACTGTACTCCTTGTGGAGAATGTCAATATGATATGTGTACTGGAGATGATCTAAATGAATGATGCTGCAAAGTTTATAGAGCATGTAGAAGATATTTCGCAAAAGCTAGACGAACTTATTAAAATGTCTCCAAAGACAAAAAAAATTGATTACCATAATCATCTTCCCATACTAATTCAACAATTGAAAACATCACCTGTAAATGAATTAGCTGATATGCATAATGGTTTAAAGGAAGTGGCTGGATGGTTAGAGCTCCCCTTGAGAATAGAATACGTTAAAGAGAAGGTGATTATAGCAACAGCTTCAGAACCCATAAAGTCTCCTAATATAGTCACCACTCAGGCTAATTGTACTCTAGGTGATTGCCCGGATGGTCCTTCTCTAGAACAAGTAGACAATTTGTTAATTGCTGCTGCTGCTGCAGATCTTGCAACGGCTATTGCTCAAGCGACTGCAGACACTATTGCTATATTCTTTGAAAAAGCAGGAAAAATAGCACAAGCCATTGCCAGTGGTCTCGATGTAGTTGGTAAAGGTCTAGCTTTAGCTGCAGCTATTCAACAAAGAGCTTATGATATAGTTGCCGAGTGTGAGGATCAAGCAGTGAAACGCCTTCTGTTAAGTATGTGCAATACTATAAATTCAATTGACACCAAATTAGATATTGTGATTAATAAATTAGAAATAATAGATAATAAACTAGATTATTTAATTAAGTTAGCCCAAGAGATTAAGGAAGTTGTTGATGAAATATTGCTCCATCAGATAGAGGAAGCCTTAGCAGAGTGTAAGATGCTTGTGAGTCTTTATTTGCCCGAAGATACCTATGGAAGTATACTTACAGTTCAAAATATTGTTAGAAAGTTAATTGATTACTCCAAGGTCTCTGGTATTATAGTAGCCAATGCCGAATCTTATTGGACTCAGGGTTCAATTGCTTTATCTAAAGGTGAAAATATTAAGGCTTTAGAATGGTTTATGTTAGCATATAAACAACTTCAAAACAAAAATATGTGTTCTGTACCTTGTCCATCTAATCCGTGTAGGTAGCTTTTGAGTTGCTAAAGATTTTATTGTAAATGAGTTCTTTCTAGACCCATTTGCTTCTACGTTAAATATAGTTACAAAATAGGGAGCCATAGTAATATGATTCCCTATTTTACAAAGCCGCCAATACTTGTGATGCACCTCACCTTTGATTACCGAATACATGGTTGCTAATGAGACTATGTGCTATAAAGGCAATCTTCTCATGAAACAATATAATATTCTCAATACTTAAAAATCTCATCATTTTGCTAACTCCTTAAGAGCCTCTTTGTTCCCGGCTATCACGGATCCATTAGATTTTCAAGTTCTCTCTGCTCTTTTGCTTTTACAAATTCGACAAAATCAATGACTTTTCTTTTCTTCAGTTAATTGCTCAAACTCTTTTATTAACTTTTCTGCTAAGGTCATAAAATTACACCTCGCTAACGTTTATTCACATTAAAATTATACCACACACAAAACATCTGTTATACTAAAGTAAATAATTACCCTCAGTCTTCGGCAACTCACCTGATATGGGAGCCAAGTTCTTTATTTGTGATACGTCTCACCGTTGATTACCGAATACATGACTATCTACTCCCATACGAAAACGACTTGGCTGCTGCCAAGTCTTAGTATTCAATATGTTCATTAATCCAAACTAATATGTCTTTTTCCCTCATAAGGCCTTCCGCTATTTTTAAGCCTAAATCGATTAATTCCTGTTGAGTGTAGGATACTTTAATACTGTTCATTTTGAGTAATATTACCATAACTGCAACACCAATTCGTTTATTGCCATCAATAAATCCATGGTTGCTAATAAGACTATGTGCTATAACGGCAATCTTCTCAGTAATGTTCGGGTATAAGTCTTTGCCGTCATAGGTCATAAAGGCTCGATTTAAAGCGCTCTCGACAAGCCCTCTATCTCTAATTCCAGCACTCCCGCCAGTCTCCTTAACAATCTTCTCATGAAATAATATAATATTCTCGAAACTTAAAAATTTCATCATTTTGCTAACTCCTCAAGTGCCTCTTTGTTCTCGGCTATTACGGAGTCCATGAGATTTTCAAGTTCTCTTTGCTCTTTTGCTTTTACAAACTCAATGAAGTCAATAACTTCCCTTTTTTTTTCTTCCGTTAATTGCTCAAATTCTTTCATTAACTTTTCTGCCAAGGTCATAAAATCACACCCCGTTTACGTTTATTTGCAATTAAATTATACCACACACTAGTCAAATATTATATTAACGTTATAAATTAACCCCTCAGTCTTCGGCAGCTCCCCTGCCATGGGAGCCAAGATATTCACTTGTGATACGTCTCATTATTCATAATCTTAAAAGCCCTATACAACTGCTCCATCAATATGAACCGTGCCAGCTGGTGCGGAAAAGTCAAATCCGACATTGAGAATCTTAACCGTGCAACGCTTATAAGGCTTGGATCAAGCCCCAGAGAACCGCCTATTATGAAAGTGATATGCGAAGTTCCCGATACAAAAAAAGAGTTGAGTTTGGACGCAAATACTTCCGAAGTCATCCTCTCACCCTTTACATCCAGTACAATAACGGTACTTCCGTCTTTGACCCTCTTTAATATCTTATCCGCTTCCTTTTTCTTAACCTGCTGCTCCTGTGCAGCACTAAGATTATCCGGGGCCTGCTCATCCTCCACTTCCACCATCTCAATATCACAAAATCTGGATAACCTTTTTACATATTCATTTATTCCATCTTTTATGTACTTTTCCTTCAGTTTACCTACAGAAATTACTGTTACTTTCATTACTTCCTCCTAAAGCTCCACCACCATGCTTGTCCTGTCCCTCAACGCAACCTCCAGTGTAATATCTGAGCCTACGCATAGTTTTTTCTCTGTAAGAGCATTGTATACAGTCTGATAAGCCAGTTCGGGGAAGTTGTTTTCCCTGCTGAGGTGACCAAGAAGAAACTTTCTTGTTCCGTTTTCAGCTAAATGTGCTATTACTTTTCCAGCCATTTCATTTGATAAATGGCCTCTTTCGCCTAATATCCTCTTTTTCAGATGCCAGGGGTAAGGCCCTACCTTGAGCATTTCTATGTCATGGTTGGATTCCAGCAATATAAGATCACTCATATAGAAGTTATTCAACAGATCCTTTGTAATATGCCCTATATCAGTAGCCGTAGTGACCTTTTTACCGTTAAAAAGGAAATTAAAGCCCACAGGTTCTGATGCATCATGAGGTATTGCAAAGGGTTTTACTACAACATTTCCTATTTCGAATTCCGCTCCGGTGTCGAAATACTGTCTATTTTCCGCTACAACAGGTCCTATTTCCCGCTCCATCATTCCCCAGGTGCGCTGGTTTGCGTATATGGGTACGTTAAACTTCCTGGACATTATCCCTACGCCCCGGGTATGATCCGAGTGTTCATGGGTAACTAAAATAGCACTTAATTCCGCTGGATTCTCTCCAATGGAACGAAGTGCTTCTATTATCCTTTTACCGCTTAAACCCGCATCTATTATAATTTTGGTATTTCCCGCAGAAACAAACAGTGAGTTTCCACTGCTCCCGCTAAACAAGCTACAAAATTTGAACATAACGCCTCCGGCGCAGGCAATAGGCTATGGGCTATAGGCAATGGAATAAACACTCCAAGCTTTTGCAACACAAAAATGCCTGCAATTATTGTACTAAGGAATATAAAAACATATTCTCTAAAAACAACTCATCCCTCTATCTCCCTTCTCTTTTCAAAAGAAGAGAGTATAAGTAATTCCCTGAAGTCCCTCTTTGGAACAGAGGGGTGGGGTGAGTTTAAAGAATTGGACCTTATATTTCAACCGTCCCTAAACGAGTTACTCTATAACCCGTTTAATGTCTGCTCCAAGATTTCTGAGCTTCTGTTCAAAATCCTCGTAGCCTCTGTCTATATATTTTATATCATAAATTTCAGTAGTTCCTTCTGCTGCCAAGCCTGCAATTACCATCGCCGCACCTGCCCTGAGATCTGTCGCCTTTATCGGAGCACCGGTAAGTCTTGATACACCTTCTATTACAGCGATTCTGCCTTCAACCTTTATTCTCGCCCCCATGCGCTTCAACTCATCTACATACTGGAAGCGTGAATCCCATATGCCTTCAGTAATTGTACTGGTGCCATTGGCCATACACAGAATTACTGCAGTGGGAGGATGCAAATCTGTAGGAAATCCCGGGTATGCAAGAGTTTTAATATTTGCCTTGCATATCTCGTCTCTTCCAACTACTCTTATCCAGTCTTCGCCTTCGATGACATTTACATTCATCTCTATAAGTTTTGCACTTAATGATTCCATATGTTTGGGGATTACGTTTCTAATTGTCACATCGCCCTTTGTGGCAGCAGCTGCTATCATAAAGGTTCCGGCTTCAATCTGGTCGGGAATGATGGAATGGGCTACCTGCCCGCCTAATACATCAACACCCTTTATTTTAATTATGTCAGTTCCCGCACCCTTGATATTGGCACCCATTGCGTTTAGGAAGTTTGCAACGTCAACTACATGAGGTTCCTTGGCAGCATTCTCTATGACAGTGGTACCTTCAGCCCTTACTGCTGCAAGCATAAGGTTTATTGTAGCTCCCACACTTACAACGTCGAGATAAATCTGGCTTCCGACAAGTTTATCCGCAGACAGCTTCACTACACCATGCTCGATTTCTACTTTTGCCCCCATGGCTTCAAAACCCTTAATATGCTGGTCTATAGGTCTAAATCCAAAGTCGCAGCCTCCAGGGAATGCAACTTCAGCCCGTTTGAACCTGCCTAATAATGCTCCAAGCAGGTAGGAAGAAGCTCTCATTTGCCTGACCATTTCATAAGTGGCTTTATATGAGTTTAAATTATGTGAATTGACAATTATCGTATTCTTATCGATATATTCCATTTCAGCACCAAGCTGACGGATTACATCCCTTAATATTCTTACATCGCTTATATCCGGAACATTTTCTATCCTGCAAGCTCCATCTATAAGCAGTGCAGCAGGAATTACAGCAACAGCAGCATTTTTTGCTCCGCTTATGTAAATTTCACCTAGAAGAGGTTTTTTGCCGTTAATTACAAATTTTTCCAATGATAGCACACCATCTTTCATATCATTTACACATCTATTAGTAACACTAAACCAAGAGTAATTATACCACTTTATATATTGCAGTGCTAGTATAAAGCATTTTTTATAAAACAAAAAATACAACCAATTTTATTAAACTTTATAAATTAAGAAAATATAAAACAAAAAATGTAGACACATGTCTACATTTTCTTTTCTATAATAGAACCGTCAACGGTACTGAAATACTGCTCACTGCCTTCACCCGTACGTATTCTCCAAACCGGTGATGTACTTGAACTTATTCCCTCAGGCCTGAACTCACAATTAAAGCCGATATCAATTCCCACTATTGTACTTTTTCTTTCTGTATAATACCGTAAAAGTATTTGGTATGCAGGTACAATATTATTTCCCTTACTTTGCTCGCCATTTACCTTAATTAACCTGCCCTTTAATTTCCTTATTCCCCTATCCGATATTTCAATCTCAAATTCATTACTAAATATTATATAGTCTTTATAGATTTCCTTAAACGCAATTTTTACGGAACCGTCAGGTTGCTTTATGTACCTGTCTTCACAATACTCCGTCACAGGCAATTTAAGACTATTTAAAAACTTGATGCAATACTTTATTGTTTTGTCTTTATCATTTATTTCTACTTTATCACCCGGTGAACCATCAGTAAATGTAAAAGAACTACTGTCATTAAACACTATGCTTTTGACCCCAAAGGTCAATTCCTTACCATACTTAAGTTTTTCCGAGGGTATTCCGCTGCTTCCCAATAAAAGAGAAGCAATTGCTCTCATATCGAGAGCTGCATTCTCATAATTAATTCGATATGAGGTGCTTATATCAGGAACCTTGCACTTTAAACCTACCCCACGGTCTTCAAGGATTTTTACCGCGTTGATGGTGTTTTTACCGTGTGCACTGTCTGCACGGTAAAACAGGACCAAATTAACGGTCAAAAATATATTTAATACTACAAATACTACAATTAGTACGTTTTTTGCTTTAACCCAATCCATAATCAGCTTCCCCTTATTTGGAATGCATAGGAACTACATAGCTCTTATCAAGTGTATCCAAAACCCATACAGGTTTAATTTCTGCAGTGCTTCCATTTACATTGTATGAAATTCTTAAATCCTTAACCATGGTCTCTTCATTATCCTGAAATTCTTCATACCTTTTTTTCAACTCAACCTGAAGATCTCCAAAATATACATTATATAAGCCTTCTGACTTACTCCTGCTAAATTTCCGCATCTTTGCCATACAGCTAATAATACCCTTCTTGTTTACCTCAATTGTTATTCCCGGTTCCGCAGTTATTACAGGTTTATCTTTTCCATTATCTTCAACCGTTGTAAAAACTACAGGAGTCCCGTCAACAATATAGTCAAACTTTAGTGTATATGATCCCCTGGCATTTTCAATTACTTTTGACAAGTATACTTCGCTGTCAGCCGAAACAAGGGACTTTATTCTGGTAAGAAGCTTGTAGGAGTTAATCAATGCGCTCTTCAAGTCACCTTTGTCTGTTTCCTGAAAGTCCGTTAAAAACTTGTACTCAAGATTTCCCTCACTATTAAGCTTATATATTTTATTTTGTGTCTTAAACTCAATAGAACTGTCACTGCTGTTGATATTACGGTCATACCCGTCTTTTTCGGCACCTAACAGGACATTGGCAATTTCGTCTACCTGATGCTGGGAATACGCTTTTTCCGCCCTGATTGAATCGGGAAAAGCCCAGGAAACATCCTTAATTCCACTGTATTGCCCGCCTTTTACTACAACAAGTACATCTTCGTCGAAGTTTTTTATTTCCCCATTTGGGCTTAAAAACTTTATAAAAGTGAACTTCCTCAAATTTTTGTTTTCGCTGGTACTATACCTGTTAAAAATTTCGTCATAAGACTCCAGGGTTTTTTCATCAATATTAAGACTATATGCATAGGTGTTTATTTCATCGGAAATATATAGAACTCCTGTATTTTGCCAGGGTGATACAATTATTTTATTAATACCGATGGGAATGTTTTCAGAAATTTTTTTGATATCAAACAGCCACTGCAATAAATCCTGATTTATTTTTGTTTTGAAGTCAAAGATTATGGTTTTTTCAGCCAGCGCCAGGGAACTCCAGTCCTTAATTTCACTGACAGCAGGTTTCTGTCCTGCAGACACGCTTTCTACGAGATAATTTTTAGCATCTTCCCAAAACTTTATGTAGTCTGCCTCTTTATTGTCGGTAATAATCCATTGTGAAGGCTCATCTTTTTCCAGATCCCCGCTGCCTTCAGATATTATGATCCTAAAAGGGTCAAGCAGTCCCTTTACAGCCTTCTCATCATATTTCGAATCTGCGTTGGATTTTCTCCCCAAAAAATTAATAGGAAACCCATAGTCTTGATACGTCCATAGGATTCCTACCTGTATTATGCTTGTCATAATTAATGCTATCAGAAGATAGAACTTAAGTCTCTCCCAACTTAAATTTCTCATTTAAAACCCCTAAGTTCCTATTTTTTATCACTGAAAAAGTCCATCAATGTATTCTTTATGGCGTCCATCCACTTTTGTTTGTCACGTTTGATCTCAAATATGCTTCTCTGCGGTTCCTTATCATCTGAACCCTTGCTTGCAACCAGCATTATTATGTTTTTGCCTTCCTTCAAGTCAATTTCCTTTGCAAAATTTATTCCTGAATCTTCGATAAGCCAGCTGCTTTTTTCTTCAATGGTGACTTTTTCATACTGCTTCTTTTCTTCGTTAAGCCTGTACAACTCTATCACTATATTGTCTACTTTTGTAACACCGCTGATGGTATAAGACTTGCTATATGTAAATACTGTCTTTCCCTCTTCAGGTTTTGTAATGTTAAAATACTTTTCCT
This sequence comes from Clostridia bacterium, assembly GCA_026416815.1. Lineage (GTDB taxonomy): Bacteria > Bacillota > Clostridia > Acetivibrionales > DSM-2933 > SKW257. The sequence continues at coordinate 16,769 of JAOAEJ010000057.1, forward strand.
TTGTAGCCTTTGTATCCGAATCAAACACAGTGCCTTCAGACCCGGCAAAAGCCGAAAAGCTGCAAAGTGTGAATATTATTACAAACACCAGCATAAAACAAATCTTTTTAACCATTTTTGTACACCTCAAATATAAAATAACTTCATAAAATACATAAATATTCATATTGATTTATTATATATTTTAATTATACATTAATTTATGTTACAAATCCATTACAACGTATTTAAGAATAAGTTACATGGCAAACCATTTGCTTCCAACCCAGGAAATACCAAGAACTCTACGGGAAATAGGTTGATGGTTTGTCATTATCACCGGGTTTATTATCGTCTTCCTTATCGCTTGGAAGTTTTATTGTTACCTCCGTACCCTTTCCCCACTCACTGCTTATGCTTATACTGCCATTATGTGCTTCCACTATTTCCTTGGCTATAGCCAGGCCAAGACCGGTTCCACCCATTTCTCTGGATCTTGCTTTATCGACTCTGTAGAACCTTTCAAATATTCTCGGTAGATCCTTTTCCGGAATCCCTATTCCCGTATCAACTATTTTGATACACACATCCTCATAAAGTTTACTTGTATATACAGTTATTTTGCCTCCGGCAGGTGTGTATTTTATGGCATTGCTCAGAATATTCAGTACTACCTGCTCCATTCTGTCGGCGTCCGCTTTTATGTTTGGAATATCCCCTATAATATAGCTCCCCAACTCCTGGTCCTTATTCTTTGCTTCAAGCTCAAGCTTTTCTATTGATTTCTTTATCAAGCTCACGGGTGACACAGGTTGAAGCTTCCACTGCATCTGCTGATTGTCCAGTCTGGTAAGCTGTAAAAGGTCCTTAACCAGCCTTGTCATTCTGTCTGCTTCGGAGTTAACTACACCAAGGAATCTTTCAGTGGTCTCCCTATCCTCCATGGCACCGTCCAGCAGCGTTTCAGTATAGCTTTTTATTGAGGTTAATGGAGTTCTCAATTCATGTGATACATTGGCCACAAACTCTTTTCTCATGTTTTCTATTTTTTGCTGTTCGGTTACATCCTGAAGTACTATTATTATTCCTTCGGCCTTATCTTCCTCATCTGTAAATATGGCAAAGTATGCCTTAATATACTTATCCTCGGTTACTATATTTACCTCCTTGTTTCCTGAGAAATTAAGATATTCTATTTCCTCAAGAGACATTCCAAGGCTATATTTCCCGGAAAATTCATTAAAGGACATTTCTATTGAATTTACTCCAAGCAGCTTCCTGGCAGCAGGATTTACATGTACCACTTCACCTTTTATATTATAAGCAATTATGCCGTCTGTCATATACTTTAGGATGGTTTCTATTTTGTTTTTTTCACTTGATATTTCAGTCATTGTGTTCTTGAGTTCACCCGCCATATAGTTAAAGGTTTTTGTAAGCTTTCCTATCTCATCCTCGGACTTGACCTCAAGAAGTTTATCGAAATTTCCTTTTGCTACATCCTGCGCTTTATGCATCAGATTTACCACAGGAACAGTTATTGTCTTTGACAAAATATATCCCAGAATTAGTGAGATTATAATTGAAAACATCAAGCTGGTAATAATGATGTTATTAAAGCCCCTCATCATATTTTCCCATCCTTGACTGTAATACCTGAAATAGATAATGAATTCACCCTTTTTCATGGCGCAGTCAAAAAAGGCTTTTCCGTTGAGATGCCTAAGATTTCTTTCAGTTCCTTCCTTATTGCCGAGGGCAGATATAAAATTCTCAGATTCAAGTATCTCACTGACAGCTTGATTTTCATTACCATTTAGAACAGGGTCGCTGGATAATACTTTATTTAAAGCTTTTGTATTTAATATGGAAAAAGTTTTATGCTCACTTCCCATATTAAAATAGTAGGTGGAATAGTTTTCCCCCTTTTTTTGCATTATATTCCAAAGGTCCTCAATACTTCCATAGGGCTTATCTTCAAGGAAACCCATCCCATTAATTATATCAGCCTTAAACTCATTATATACAGACTTTTCCACTTGCACTTTCAGCATTATGCCGATAGGTATAATGAGTGATATGGTCATTGCTATAAAAATAAAAACCAATCTCCACTGTAAACTCCTTAACAAACTTACCAATAGCCTTCTTAAAGCCATAAATACCCCACATAAAAAAAGATAGAGATTAAGATTGAGATTAAGAATATAAGAACTAATACTAAGGAAATAAAATCCCAGACAAATCCAAAATTAAGCAAAATCACATTTGCTCTTTAGCCCAGGTTTTTTTAATATTTCTTTTCATTCAGCCTTATCAATCACTAGACTTGTCTTTTCTTAATCTCTATCTGTTACAATTATATCTTATTAAAGTAATACCCCACACCCCTCTTTGTCATAATATATTCAGGGCTACTGGGTTCTTTTTCCAATTTTTCCCTCAGTCTCCTTACAGTAACATCAACAGTACGCACATCTCCGTAGTACTCATATCCCCAAACCTTTTCCAACAAACTCTCCCTGGAGAAAATCTGATCCTGCTGTAGGGCTAAAAACTTTACCAACTCAAACTCCCTCAGGGTAAGGTCTATTACTTCGTCACCGCGTTTTACTTCGTAGCGGTCTATGTCTATTGTAAGGTCCCCGCATTTTATAATGCTTCCTGCTTTTTTTCCGTTGTCGTTATTCGAATTATCTTCAAATACCGTCCTTCTCAAGTTGGCCTTTACCCTTGCCATAAGCTCTCTTGGGCTGAAAGGTTTGGTTATATAATCGTCCGCCCCAAGCTCAAGACCCAATACCTTGTCAACTTCCTCCTCTTTGGCTGTAAGCATGAGTATGGGAGTAGAAATGGATTGGCGCAGTTTTCTGCATACCGTAAATCCGTCCATTTTAGGGAGCATAACATCCAGGATAATCAAGTCGGGTTTTTGATTTAGAGCCATCTCCATAGCTTGTTCGCCATCATAGGCTTCAATGGTATCCAGCCCTTCCTTCTTCAAATTGAATCTTAATATGTCCACGATATTCTTTTCATCATCTACAATAAGAACTTTTTTAGCCACAAAATACACTCCCTCTTCTAAAATGCTTATACTATTATAACATTTATATTAAATTTTTGAATAGCATTTTACCACAATAATTCCAGCATCTGTAATATTGCACTAAATTAAAGTTAAAGCAATTAAACATATATACCTAAATATAAAAATTTCACAAATTTTTTAAGTTTTTAGTTATATAAATTAATAAACGTTGATATTTTTCCATATTATGATATAATAATACTATAATTAACAATTTTATTAATTATTTTCACCAATTGTTACTAGAATAATCATATAGATATATAATTAGTGATTTTTACTCTATTTATTACATATATCTATAATTTTCTTTCAAACTTTTCTTTGCTTTACTAAATATTGCTCTTTAAACACTATATCAAGCGCCTCAGCTTTCTCAGTCCGGACTTAATGCATATGCATCTTTGTATTACACAATTACAAATGATTTTAGGGGGTATTACTACTATGTCCAAAGAGTTAATGTACGTCCTAATAACGAAAATGCACATAAAACTAAATAAGGTAATTGAGAATAACAACTTCGATCTACTTAATGATGAAGTCCAAATTTACAGCAGAAGGTTGGACCGCGTTCTCTCACGCTACAATAAGGTCCTGAAAAATTCAAAAAATACCGGCTGCCGATACTGCCGTTTTGATCAAGAAAAATCTTAAACTATAATTTATGTTCAGAGCGGGGAAAACCCGCCCCTATATTAATGCATTTTATCTATTTTCCTGCCGAGACATTCACTGTACTTTGGGTGCCTGCATCTGATCCACTGGCATTTCCCGAATAGTCCTGCAGAATGCCGAAGCTTAACTTATATGCTGTGTTTTGATCCAGTTTGTCAAATTTCAGTATGATTCTGGTCTTATTTATAATGCACATACTTAGTGGTGCTTTGCTTACTGAATCCCCATTATCCATGTATTGCAAAATGTAGTTTGAGGTAAGTATTGACGGTTCGTTCAGCATTATCTCCTTGTTGAAATCCACTCTTATTGAGTCGGAGGATATGGTTACCGCTTCCTTTATAAAAGGTTTTGTTACTGTTGCGTTGCTGCAGGTAAGGACATAGCTGATTTTCGATGGCAATATACTACCCAGGCTGTCTTTTAGAGTTCCCATTGCGTTCACCATATATACCTTATCCTTTTGCAACGGACTTGCCGCAGGCATGTAAAGTATTACTGAATATGGATCTGCTACCGGGTTGTATGTAACTTTCTCAGGAACGGCATTATAACCGGTATGGTTTATTCCGGTAATGGAATAGTTGGCCGGGGTTTCTGCCGACTCCCTGTCCAATGGCTTGTTGAAGGTAATTTTCACAGTATTGCCGTCAATGTTATTTATACTATTGAAGTAAAGGCTTACTTTACTTGGGATAACAGCCGTAAAGGAGTATTGTTTCCCATCAATAACATATTATCTGCTGACATCTGTCAAATAGTCTATGGAAAGTGAACACGCTGCACCCTGGTTAAAGGTTCCGTTTATGCTTACAAGAACAATTCGGTTATTTTTTCCCGCTTCACTTGTCAATACGGCTTTTTTCACCGTAAGCTGATTATTTACGGCATCTGCTATATAATAGTTTAGGATTTGTTTTGAAAGAGTTGGGGTAATTTCCATATTAAATTCCAATTTCATGGTCTGGTTATCAATTACACTAATATTTGTTAAACTCAACTCTTTAACAGAAACATTTGTGTTTGTACTGTTTACCGTATCAACACCTTTAAATCTTGCGCTGTCTCCGTTTCCATCACCTAATTTAACACCATATGCACCTGTCAAGCTCCCATTTATCTTTAAGGTGTACAGCGCATCCTTTGTTAAGGAAGTACTTTTCAGATACACCGAAACTGCATTATCAGTGCCTGAAAGAGGCTGAACTGCCAACACCTGTGAGGAACCCTTGAGAAAAATGTTCTCCCCGTTCCAAATTTCATAAGCGGAAGCAACCAAGCTGTTCATATTAACCGGCTGTGTAAAATACACGTTCAGACAGTCCTTGCTTACAGGTACAACTTTATTAATCCTGAAGAAATCCGATTTCACCTCAGACCCTTGAACCCCTTCGAATCTGCCTGTTAAGCCAGATGCTGCGTTTCCTTCGATATCTTTTACGTTTACCAAATCAATTGTGTATGCTTCAAAGGCTTCCTGTGTACCCGTGCCTAATATAACAGACCCATCGTTTCCCTGGGCTTTTATAGTAAAGGAAAGAGTCTTATCAGGACTTCCGGTCTTGTATATTTTGATATTATCCGCAGTCAGGTTTTGAACCGGTTCGTTAAATTTAACCAATACATTTCCTTGATCCATGGCAGTAACCTGCAGCACGGCAGTTATTACATTATCCGCCAGCAATCCTGTGGAGATAGCTGTTTCCTTAGTTATAACCTTTTCGGCTACCAGGTTTTGCACCATTTTTATCTTCGTGCCTTTATTAGGGCTGCCTAATGCATTATACAGGATATTTACAACATCTGCTTTCCTAAAATTTGTATTATCCGCAGTTTTTGTTTTGTATGAAACATCCGTATATAAGCCAAACTCATAAGCTTTTGCAAATATGTTGCTGATTGTATAATCTCTCTGGTATCTATAACCCATTGCTCCCAGAATAATATTAAGGAACGCTTTCTCCGTTATATATCTATCAGGAAGGAATTTGCCACTTTGGGCATCCTTGATTATTCCCAACTCATCACAGTAACCAACATATGGCGCATACCATTGGCTGCTGTCTACATCCGAATATTTTGTGTTTTTATATGTACTTGCATTGTCTTTTATATACTGCTCCTTACCCAATATCCTGACGGCATACACAGCTGCTTCCAATCTCTTTACCTGTGCGTCCATGGTGGTACTGGAAAACACGGTAAGAGTTTTTAAAGCATCTACTTTTTCTGCTGTTGTAGCTGCTGCAGCCTCTACTGGTATAAAAAGTGAGAATAAAACACATATTGACAGGATAAGAGAAATCGCCTTCTTCAACCTCATTTTCAAAACCCCTTTTCTTTAGTGATAATGCAATTATAACATTTTTTACTAAATGTTAACATGATTTTGACGGCATAATTCGAGAGAAAGTTCCAAATGTAAGTTAAAACCTTGGGAAACAGGTATCGTTCCATGTTTCCCAAACCCTTCCACCTCGTCCTCAAATGCCGGACAGGCTGCCTCCGTTAACCGCTCGCAATCCTCATCCGTCGGTGCGAGCTAAGCCCTCATCCGGTCGGGCTTCACACTCCGGGTTGAATAAATAAAACCCATATTATATAGTTTTTTATAATCTTAATTTCTAAAGCTTTTACTAAATTCAACCCGTAACGTGGGGCCCGACCGGATGAGGGCCCAGCCGGCACTGCAAGGACGCAGATTGCCGGCGGTTAGTGTAGGCAGCCTGTCTGGCGCATGAAGACGAGTGGAGGGTGCAGGGAACATGGACGATACTGTTCCCTGCGGGACCACAAAGACGCTCTAGATAAAATATACTTTCAAAGCATTTTATTAAAAAGGATTGATGCATAACCAATCTGTCAAGTTGGTTTTGCATCAATCCCACATCAATTTACTTATACAATTCTACTGCCGGTATCAATTCAAAATGTTTATCATGACTAAATACATTAGCTCGCGCTTTTATTGACACTGCGGCTATAAGTGCATCTATGAGAGGAACTGTTATTCCTTTTTTCCTTAAGTCTGAGCAGATATTTCCTGCTTTAACCCAATCTTCCATTGAGCAATCCAGGTAGGTTATAGATGAAATAGCTTCTGTCAACAGTTTTCTATCTTTTTCACTCTTTGCTCCTTGCAGCAGCTCGGCAATAATGGGTCCGACAGTAAGTGCCAGGTTGCTGTCTATTAGTTTATCAACACTATCTGCTATTTCATCTTTGTTTTTAAAGTAATCTATCCATATCGGGGTGTCTATTAGTACTTTATTCTTCAAAACGGTTTCCGCTCCTTAATTTTTCAATATCTTCGGCATCAAGATCAAATCTAAGCTTGCCTCTCAGATCCTTTAGCTTCTGAATTTTTTTCATTCTTATTGCATCCTTTAATGCTTCTTCAACTGCTTTAGATCTGTTTCCCGTTTCGTATAAAGCTTCTGCCTCCTTAAGTACATCTTCAGATATATTTAATGTGGTACGCGTATGCATCAACTCCTTCATACTAATTATACATCATAAAGTTATGATTGCATAGGTGCATGAAAAAACACCTGATTCAGTAATCACTAAAAGAATCAGGTGTTTTCAACTTACCTATGTAATTTACCTATTTTTTGATACTTAACCCCTTCAATATCCAAATTTCCTTGTATATTCTGGCTTTTACATCACTTAATCTGTTTTTCAGGCTGCTGTATTTAGCCATTGATGCTGTGTCTACTTTCCTTTCAAGGGCTTTCAGGCTTCTCTCCACTTCAGCCAGTCTGTTTGACAGGGCTTTAAGCTTGCCTTTTGTTCCATTAATAAATCCTATCTTGATAATTTCCTTGGGTTCTATAGCCGAACCGCTGGTAGTGCCAATGGCAGTACTGGAGGTGGTATTGATTGCGGTGTTTGTTGTAGTTATTGCTGCATTGGTTGTTGTAACAGCTGCACCTGTTGTTACTGCGGATCCGCTGGTTGTATCGATTGCTACCGGTGTTGTAGTTATTGCTGTTCCACTGGTAGTGTCTATTGCAGCCGGAGTTGTAGTGTTTATAGCGGTTGCTGTTGTTATTGCAGAATCAGTAGTAGTAACTGCTGTTCCCGTTGTAGTTACCGCAGTACCGGTGGTTGTAACTGCAGTGCCGGTGGTGCTTTGCTTTATGTACGTTTTTATGTTTGCAGATATTTTATTTGTATCAGCTTCAATACTGGATAATTTTTTCTCAATTACCGACAGATGAATTAGTACAGGGCTTTTCTTTGGTTGAGGTTTTGCTTTTACAGGCTTGCTATCTTTTTTAGTTACCTTTGGAGCCGGTTTCACTTTAACTTCCTTTACTACAATTACTTCTTTATTAGTTTCAACCTTTGGGGCCTCAGGTACAGTTGTTTTTTCCCTTTCAATAACCTTTACTTCTACTTTTACCTCAATCTTTGGTGAATTGTCCTTTTTCTTATTTTCTTTAGCCGCAACACTAAGGGGTATGGTTGCGAGTATAGCGATAGCGGTGGTGATAGCGATTAATTTTTTCATAATGACCCTCCTTCAATTTTATGTATATATTGTTCGGAGGTGGATGTCGAAAAAGTGGGGTGGGTGGGGAAAAATGGGCCGTAGGTCCTACAAAGGGAAAGAGGAACTATCCCTTGGGTGGGATGGTTCCTCTTTCCCGGCAATTATTATGAACTTCACTCTTTCTTTTGTGATTATATTTACCTAATTATCAAGTTCAATAATTATTTTTCCTTTAGTGTAACATTTTTCAAAGTATGATTAATGGCTATCCCCATACCTAGCATAGCCCAAAATACAGGTGCTACCGAAACTGTACTGTCATTAAATATCCCTGCAAGGCAGTAGCCTAAAATACTAACAAAAATACACGATCCCAAAAGTTTAGTAAGTGTATCAGGGTTCGTTGCAAAATATAACCTTGTTGATGAAATAAAATAAGCTATTACTAAAAATATAAAAGCTATAACAGATATAACTCCGGTATTTACTCCCATTTGAAGGTACATATTATGTGGTTTGTCTACAACTATATTGGTGCTTCCCAAGCCCACAAGCTTACCTGCAAAATCATTTTGTGGGAAGTGTACTGCATAAGTATCAGCACCATAACCTTTGAATATGGTATTCTTAAGCATAGGAATAGTCCTGGACCAAATATAACCTCTTCCTGATGCAAGAGTTTCCTTATCCTTAAATCCAAGTATTGGAGGATTTACTGGATCCTCCAACTTTCCTTGTACCCCCTGCATCTTAAATCCACTTTCTGTTACAAAGAATGGGATGGTATACTCACCTACAAAAATATTGCTATTGGTTCCATCGCTTTTTATTTCAGCCTTTATGTCCTTATATTGCGGATTGTTGAAAGTTATTAAATTATTTTCCCCATATGTTATTTCCAATAGAGAGTTATTCTGATCTAAAAATTGTATCTGATTATTTGATAATTTCAGGTTTAATATGACTTTATTGGTTTTTATGGACATTGCATCTGTGCCTGTTGTTATTTGCTGCGGCTTTAACCTATCCTCCATCTTTTCAGGAACTTTAGCTATTTCCAATGACTGTTTAATACTGTTTCCAACTGATGAAATCCTGTCATATAGAAAGCCATTGGTAATCTGGTTTGCACCTACTGCTGCGACAATTAGAACAACAAAGGCTATTAGAATTATTTTGATATCCTTTATAATGAGCTTTCTTAGAAGTATCAGAAGTATTACAGTAATCAATGCCGTTATACCCATACCGGTTTTAGATCCGGATCCGATTAGAGATAACAACGCAGCACAGAAAAATAAAAACATGCCGACTTTTAAGTAAATGTTCCTGAAATACAACATTAAACCTAACAATACCGGTAATATAAGAACCGAATAGCTGCCAATATAATTAGGATTATATAATGATGTATATACCTGATGTTTGGGAAAGGTAAAGTTCAGCTGTTCCCTGATTTGTGCGTATTGAGAAGGAACAATTACATTTCGTCCGAAGAAAGACTTATAGAAGTCCCAACCTATGAACTGCAGCAATCCTATTAAGCTAATGACTGCAGCAGATATTAAAACTCCAGCTGTAAGTAGTTTGATTTGCTTCTCCGTCACAGCCAGGTTCATTGCAGCAAATGCAACTACTATATAACTTAGGAGAACTAACGACCCCTCATATCTTTCAACGAAACCATATAATGCTACGTCATAGTACTTTGCTGTAAACAGTGAAATAATAATAAATACTGCATAAACGGCCAGGGGGTAATAATAGATGGACTTCTTAATTTCCAGACCGGAATTCTTTACTTTAATTAGAAAAGTTAAAAGTAATATAGCGCTAAGGAATGTAAAGATTGTAGACTTATAGTAGTTAAAAAAGTCTACACTATCCTTAGAAATCCATATTTCTGCTGATACACCTTTTAATGGAACAACCTTCATCAAAACAATTGTAGGTATAATAGACAGTATAACAAGTAATGGCGATAAGACCCAAGAGTTGTATCTATCTTTTTGAAGTGCTCCCTTTTTTTTCCCTCTATTGGTTTTTGACATAATAATTACCGCTCCTTATCTTTAGCAAAATAAATCATATGAGGACCTAAATAATAATACTCCTCATCTTCTATCTATAAGAAAAGATTCTCAAACTCAGCTTTTGCAATATTGAAGTCATAGATTATTTCATACTTCTTATATAAAGCATCTATATACTTTTCTTTATCATCTAAATAGTATTCCTTACTAATCAATCCCCTCTTAAACTTGACTTCAGAAGTATTAAGCTTCCTTTTCAGTAAAACTAAATACTTCTCTGACATTTCAAGCTTTTTATACTTACTTTTTATATTATTGTACTTATTCCTAATATCCGTTTCCAGCTTTGTTTTTGCTTCTTCTAGCTCTATTTTTGCACTTTCTAATTCACCCTTTGCCTTGTCATGCTTAAATTCACCCTGCTTATAATACAAGGCTGTCAGATCATACATTTTTTCCTTCACTTTCAGGTTTTCCTGATTTTTATATACTTCTATGTTTTTGTTTAGTTCTTCTGTAATAAGATTGTCAATATTTATTTGCCTGTATGGTATATAATTAATCTCCTCTTTATAACTTATGCTTTTTTCATCTAAGGTTAACCCTAATAATCTTTTTATATCTACACTTAAATACTTAATATTTTCCTGAATATTACTTATATCATTTTGTTTGCTTTCGATATTGTATTCTGCGTTATTTATATCATTAATCGTCACACCCCCACTTGCCTTCCTTGCCTTTAAAAACTTAAGTTTTTCCTGAAGAATCTCCAGTTTTCCAGTCTCCATTTCCATCTCTTTACTGGCTAAAAGTAAGTTTAAATAACTATTGTAAACTTCAAATTTCAGACTTTTAATATTTATTTGTTTATTCATCTTTGCAACTTCTAAGGCCACCTGTGCTTCAAGGGGCTTTACTTCCTTTGCAGCCCTAGCATTAATAACTTCATCTGCACCATAAGAATCCCCTTGAAATACTGCGTTTTCCATCGCATTCACCAGCTCGTTCTGTTTGGATGTTATTTCTAAATCATCAATAATAATCTCTTTACTGTTTTTCACGGCAAGCTCTTGAGCTTCCTGAATAGTAATGACCATTATATTGTTGGTCGCACTTACAACGGAAATGTTCGCAACAAAAAAAACAATAATCATGATAAAAGCAAGTTTTTTCATCATTCTCATCCTTTCATATAAGCAGGGCCTAAACCTGCAGCATTTTCCAACTGCATAAGCTTTGTATTATAATTAAATAGTGCTGTACTATATGCATTTTTAAGTTCCTGAACTCCAATATTGAATTGTTCCAAATTTATTTTAGTTGCATAGCCATTTTTATACTGAATTTCCATTTTATCTAAAGCCTTTTTTTGAGTCTCAAGAGATATCTTTAAGGATCGTACTTTTGCTCTTTCTAACAATAAAATTACATAAGCATCTTCTATTTCCTTCTGAATTTCCATCCTGCTTTTTTCCATCTTTAATTCTAGACTTCTATTATTAATCAATAGGTTTTTATATTCCTTAATAGCATCCGTATATTTTTCTATAGCCCTTGTCCTTTCTAGAATATGTATTTGGAGCTGGTTAAGATCCATCTCCCTTTGCAAATTAAGTAGTTCCAGTCTTTTTAACAGTGCATTATCCGTATAGTGTTTTAAGCTATTCTCCTTATTACTATATGTAACAGTTTTCTCAACACTTTTATAAATAGTGTTTATTTCTACACCCATTAGCATATTTATATTTCTGCAAGCATTTTCCTTTTCCCTAATTGCTGCATCAAAATCTTCTTGGGCTTGATTTAGATTGTACTCTGATTCCTCAATATCAATATTGTTAATAGTGCCTTGTTTATATCTCAACAAATTTTGTGTATGAAGCTTCGCTGCTATATCAAGTTTTCTTTTCTTTATATCAACATCTTCATATGCTCTTGATAGCACAAGGTACTGTCCTCTTAGTGCAATTGTAAGATTTCTAATGGCTATTGCTTTGTTATTTGTAACAGTTTCCCATACAAATTTCATATGTTTAGGGTACCAGTACTTTTGCTTCTCAAGTCTTGCCCTAGTGTATTCATCATAAGTAAATACCATTATCCCAAATGCAGCTGAGGTTGTATTAATAACTGAACTAAAGTCACATGCCTCTAAATATTGCCTATATGCTTGTTCTTCCGCTATATCAAGCTTCTTTATAGTTCTATTATTTTGAATCATATTGCCTAAAGCCTTATTATACGTCAAGATTATTCCTTTATCTGATCTCGACATTTCAGCACCGGATACTCTGTAAGTTCCCACTACGAAAAAAAATACACATAAGATTAAGATAAACTTTTTCACCAAATCCCTCCCTACTCTCATAATTATATACGAAAAATATTGATAATGTCTTATCTTTTTGTGAAAATAATTGAAAATTTCATCTAAATCACATAATTATTGTTATTTAGTCAAAATAAACCTATTTACGTGCTCTTGTAACTTTTATAAAAATACTATATTAAGTGTTAAAGCACAGTATTTCCGCAATTCACTATATGTGTTTTCATATTTATGTGTACTGCTGAATATAACAGTACTAAGGCATAAACAAAGTAAGGGTGATAAGTCTGGAGGAAAAAATATGAAATTTAAATTGTTTATTGCACTATTCTTATTTTATACAGTTACCAAATTTATTAGTTTGTCCTCATTCGCTGAGATAAATTCCATACAAAAAGATTCTGCGAACATAATTGGATTTAGTATTAATACTGGTGTGTGTAGAATAAATACTGGAGGAAGCTTTATTCTTAAGACTTTGATTGATTATAGTGATGGGACTAGAAGGCAGGCAATAGGAAGTAATGTCTATAATAAAAAAAAATATTTTTTTACAAACTTATATTTGAAAGAAAACAATATTCTTCTTACACAGGAAGATATGCTTTTTTCATCCTCCGATAATGAAGTTGTTGAAATTGATGAAACTGGGACTGTGAAAGCAAAAAAAGCAGGCATAGCAGAGATAACTGCAAAATGCGGAACCAGGCAAGCCTCCACAAAAGTTATAGTGCTTGATACTATAATTCTTCCTAAAATAAGTAGTGTCGTTAATGAAAAGACTTTTTCTATAGATTTTCATTCGATTGTTGATAAAACTTCCATAACACTCGAAAATATATTTGTTATTGATAGTAGCGGTGCATGGGTATATGTTAGTGTAGAATCTGGAAAAGATGGGAGTACTGCTTTAGTAAAGCCACCTTATGGAGGATATAAAAAAGCAGAAAAGTATAAGCTTTACATTATGAAAGATATTAAATTATACAGTAATTCAGGAAAAACCTTAGGGAAATCATATGTAATGGACTTTGATGTTCAGTGAGAAACAAATACTCACTGTCCCAAAATTATTCAAATTTACCCCAATTTTATACTAAAGCTTATATATAAACGAAATCAGAAAAAGGAGCCTTTCCTTTGGAATAGCTCCTATATTTCTGCCTTCTTATATGTTGGCACAATAGTTTGTACATAGTCTGTCACTTCATCTGCATTAGTCATTATGATCTCCTTAAGACACTCAATTTCCCTTTTAAGCAATGCCAAATCTGTAAACACAGGCTGGGCCACAAAAATTTTATTATTTTTTGTAGTCTCCAAGCCTTCCTCTGCCATCAGAAGCTCTTCGTATAGCTTTTCCCCCGGTCTTAATCCTGTGAACTCAATTTTTATATCCACATCAGGCTCAAACCCGGAAAGCTTTATAAGATTGCGTGCAAGGTCATGTATTTTTACAGGCTCCCCCATATCCAGTACAAATATTTCTCCACCTTTAGCCATACTTCCTGCCTGCATTACAAGCTGTACTGCTTCAGGTATTGTCATGAAATACCTGATTATTTCAGGGTGTGTAACAGTAACAGGACCACCCTGTTCAATCTGTTTCTTAAACAATGGGATAACACTGCCGTTACTTCCCAATACATTACCAAATCTGACTGCAACGAACTCTGTCTTACTATGCCTATTTATAGCCTGAATAATCATTTCAGCCATTCTCTTTGTAGCACCCATTATATTGGTTGGGTTAACAGCCTTATCTGTAGATATAAGAACAAATCTCTTTGCGCCAAATCTATCTGCACATTCAGCAACATTCAGAGTACCAAACACGTTGTTCTTAATAGCCTCTGTAGGGTTTGCTTCCATCAATGGAACATGCTTGTGAGCAGCCGCATGAAATACTACTGCCGGTTTATGCTTGGCAAATATATTTTCAAGTCTGTTCTTTTC
>JAOAEJ010000079.1 GCA_026416815.1 Clostridia bacterium
AGATGTGTATAAGAGACAGTCGCTATACTGTCCCCGGAGTGTACCCCTGCACGCTCAACATGCTCCATTATACCCGGTATAAGCACATCACTGCCGTCGCAAATACCGTCTACTTCCAATTCCTTACCGGTGATATACTTATCAACGAGTATAGGATGCTGAGTTGAAATATCAACAGCAAGTTTTATATATTCCTCAAGCATTGTATCGTTATATATAATCTCCATAGCCCTTCCGCCCAAAACGTAGGAAGGTCTTACAAGAACAGGGTAGCCTATATTGTTGGCAATTTCTCTTGCCTGCTCAAAGGAGAAGGCAGTGCTTCCTTGCGGTATGGGTATATCCAATTCTTCCAGAAGTTTAAGGAATTTATCCCTGTCTTCCGCTACGTCTATACTTTCAACCGACGTACCGAGAATCTTAATGCCCTCTTTGTGAAGCGGGTTTGCAAGGTTTATAGCTGTCTGACCGCCAAACTGAACAATAACGCCTATAGGCTTTTCTTTATCTATAATATCCAATACACACTCTTTTGTAAGAGGTTCGAAATAAAGCTTATCAGAGGTATCGAAATCGGTACTTACTGTTTCTGGGTTGTTGTTGATGATAATTGACTCTATGCCAAGCTCACGCAGTGTCCTTACCGAGTGCACGCTGCAGTAGTCAAATTCAATACCCTGACCGATTCTTATCGGACCGGAGCCTATAACCAACACCTTTTTATTATCAGTAACTATAACATCATCTTTCTCCTCGTAAGTCGAGTAGTAGTATGGTGTAACGGCTTCAAACTCACCGGCACAGGTATCAACGATCTTATATACCGGATTAATTGGGTACTTATGCCTTAAATCCAGTATCTTATCCAATGGTACGTTTGCAAGGTTTGCAATATATGAATCTCCAAAACCTATCTTCTTAGCCCTTGAGTAAAGGTCATAATCGAGGAACGCGATTCCTGCCTGCTTAACTTCTTCTGCAAGCTTAACTATCTTCTTAAGCTTACGTATGAAGAATTTATCTATCTTAGTAATATTAACGATTTCACCTGCTGTAACGCCTTTTTGGAGCGCCTTGCAAATAGCAAAAATTCTCTGGTCGTGAGCCTGTTTAATAAACTCAATAAGTTCGTCGTTAGACATATTGTCAAAAAGACTCAAACCTAGCTGGTAGTTGAATTTTATATCCAATGAGTCAATAGCCTTTAGAAGAGACTCCTCGAAGGTCCTTCCTATAGCCATAACCTCACCGGTTGCTTTCATCTGGGTACCCAGACTTCTGTCGGCAGTTACGAATTTATCAAACGGCCATCTCGGGACTTTTGTAACAACATAGTCCAAGGATGGTTCGAAGCATGCTGAAGTATTTTGTGTTACCGAGTTTTTGATTTCATCAAGGTTGAGGCCTATAGCAATCTTAGCAGTAACCCTGGCAATAGGATATCCCGTAGCCTTGGAAGCCAAAGCACTTGAACGGCTAACCCTTGGATTAACCTCTATAACAACATATTCATAGCTGTGAGGATTCAAAGCAAACTGTATATTACATCCGCCCTTGATATTGAGCGCACGGATGATTTTGATGGAAGCACTGCGGAGCATTTGGTATTCAATATCCGACAGCGTTTGGCTTGGGGCTACTACTATACTGTCTCCGGTGTGGACGCCTACAGGGTCAAAGTTTTCCATGTTACAGATAATAATACAGTTGTCGGCGCTGTCCCTCATAACCTCATACTCAAGCTCCTTCCAGCCAGCTACGCTCTGCTCAAGAAGTACTTGATTGATAAGGCTCAATTTCAGGCCTTTGCCGCAAATATATTTAAACTCATCCATATCATTGGCAATACCGCCGCCGCTGCCTCCAAGGGTATAAGCAGGACGTATGATTATAGGGAAACCAATCTCCTCAGCAAAAGCTACAGCGTCAGGAAGAGTAGTTACAATCGCACTGTGAGGTACCTTTTCACCGATTTCCTGCATGGTAAGCTTGAAAAGCTCTCTGTCCTCGGCTTTTTTGATTGATTCCAGAGAAGTTCCCAGCAGCTCAATACCCATTTCATCAAGGATACCATCCTCCGCAAGTTGGACAGCCATGTTCAAACCCGTCTGGCCTCCAAGGGAAGCGAGTATACCGTCAGGCTTTTCTTTTTTGATAATCTTTTTCACAAACTCCAGAGTGATAGGCTCTATATAAACTCTATCTGCAGCTTCTTTATCCGTCATTATGGTAGCGGGATTGCTGTTGATGAGTACAACCTCAATACCTTCTTCTCTTAGGGACTTGCAGGCTTGAGTTCCCGAGTAATCAAATTCAGCCGCCTGACCTATAACAATCGGTCCGGAACCGATAACAAGAACTTTCTTAATACTATCTCTTTTTGGCATGTTGACCTCCAATTACATCATATTTACAAAATCGTCGAATATATATGCCGAATCTTCCGGTCCCGGAGCGGCTTCAGGATGATACTGAACACTCAATAAAGGAATATTCTTATGCCTGAACCCTTCAACGGTATTGTCGTTAACATTCATATGGGTAATGATTATATCTTCGCTAAAATCCTTTTCCAAGGCATAATTGTGGTTTTGTGACGTAATATAGCAGCGTCCTGTAGTAAAGTCTTTAACAGGGTGGTTACCGCCGTGATGCCCGAATTTTAGCTTGTAGGTATTGCCTCCCAGAGCAAGGCCGAGAAGCTGGTGCCCAAGGCATATTCCCATGATAGGCTTTTTACCGAGCAGCTTCTGGATAGTCGGTTTTACCGAAGGTAAATCCTTAGGGTCGCCAGGGCCGTTGGACAAAAGTATCCCATCGGGATTATAGCTCATAATCTCTTCGTAGGAAGAGAAAGCAGGGAGAATATATATATCGCAATTGCGTTTTTCAAGCGACCTTACAATGTTGTATTTAACGCCGAAATCCAGTAAAACAACCCTTTTACCTGTACCGGGTTTGTGTATAGGCGTCTTGGTTGTTACTTCCATAACAAGGCTTCTTGGCTCTTTTATCTTTTCATGCAAGTTAGCAAGAAGTGTATCAATATTTCCGCATTCGGTAGAAATAATACCAAACATGCTTCCGAATTTGCGTATGTGCTGGGTAAGAGCCCTGGTATCAATTCCTTTGATACCCACAATATTATTCTTTACAAAATACTCATCGGGGGTGGATCCACAGCGCCAGTTGCTGGGGTCATCACACAGCTCTTTTACAATAAAGCCCTGAACATGGGGCTTATAAGACTCATTATCAAAATCGTTAAAACCATAGTTACCGATTAAAGGATACGTCATGGTAACAATCTGTCCGTTATATGAAGGGTCTGTGGAGATTTCCTGATAACCTGTCATACAGGTATTAAAAACTACTTCTCCGGTAGTCTCTCCACTTTTTCCGAAGGATTCCCCTGCAAAATACATCCCATCTTCCAAAACCAATACAGCTTTCATCATCTCTCTCCTTTACACAAATTCAGCTAAGATACCATCAAGAACATCAATAAAAGCATTAACATCATCTACAGTTACTATTAAAGGTGGTAAGAGCCTTAAGACACTGGGTCCGGCCATGCCTACCAAGTATCCTTTTTCAAAGCAGAGGTCTTTTACTTTCTTAGAAATATCACTTGTAAACTGTACGCCTACCAGCAAACCTTTTCCTCTTACTTCGGTTATAAAGCTGTATTTCTTACTCAATTCATCAAGCTTGGATAAAAGATAGCTGCCTACCTTTTCAGCATTTTCTACAAGCCCTTCATTGATTAAAGTATCCATGACAGCCAGCCCTGCTGAACATCCCAGGGGATTTCCTCCATAGGTTGAGCCGTGATCGCCGGGTTCGAAGGCTTGAGCTACAAAGTCCTTGGCACATAATGCGCCTATAGGGAAGCCGCCTCCTATAGCCTTGGCTAGTGTGAAAATATCCGGCTCTATGCCAAAATGCTGGTATGCAAAAAGCTTACCTGTTCTTCCAAGCCCAGTCTGTATTTCATCAAGAATGAGGAGAAGTCCCTTCTCTTCACACAATTTTTTAACAGCCTGCATGTATTCTAAATCTAAAAGATTGACACCGCCTTCTCCCTGAATAGGTTCAAGCATAATGGCGCAAGTGGATTCATTGACAGCGCTTTTTAAAGCCTCCAGGTCGTTTAATGGAACATGAACAAAGCCTGGTGTGAGGGGAGTAAAGGGTTTTTGAAATTTTTCCTGGCCCGTAGCAGCAATGGTTGTAAGAGTCCTGCCATGGAAAGAATTTTTCAATGTAATAATTTCATACTTTTCAGGCATACCCTTTTTCTTGAAGTATATACGAGCAAGCTTAATGGCGCCTTCATTAGCTTCTGCACCGCTATTGGAGAAAAAAACCTTTCCGGCACAGGAATTTTCAACAAGGACTTTTGCCAGTTTAGCCTGAGGCTCTATGTAGTAGTAATTGGAGCAGTGAATAAACTTCTCAGCCTGCTCTTTTATAGCAGCTACAAGTTTGGGGTGGGAGTGACCGAGTGCTGTCACCGCTATACCTGCTAAAAAGTCATAATACTTTTTACCGTTTGTATCCCACAGGTTTATCCCTTTGCCGTACTCAAAGCATACAGGAACTCTATCTCCAAATGTATTCATAAAATATTGTTTATCCAGTTCAATAACCTCGTCAAGTTTCATCTTTAAGACCTCCCTCAAAAGTAATTTACTAAAAGTCAGGATGTATATTCTATAAAAATATGAATTTTTATTCAAAGCTTGTAGGAATGTATAGATAGTTTAGGTTGAAAGTGATTTTATCCAGTGGGGCAAATCGCACTTACCACAGCTCATTACCTGGCTGGAAATCACTAAGTCCAACCTAAATTATCTATAGGCCAAGTATAGCAACCATATTTTGAATGTTTGTTTATAATTATACATAGAAATGTATAAAAATGCAACAAAAAATAAAGGTGGTTACACCTTTATTTTACTTGCAAATAATATATTTTTTTAGCGGAAATAGTTAGCATAGTAATAGCAGTTACTTAAAGATAAAATAGTGGATTAGAACACATTACTATTAGCCAACATAAAGCTATTTAAAGAACTTCTTTATATTTTCAAAGAAATTATTTTGGAGCTTTTGATAGTCATCTTCCAAGGATGTGATGAAGGAACTGATAATGTTGCTGCAATCCTCATCCATTTCGATAAACTGCATACTATAATCTATGACATGAAGCTTTGGGTTTTTTCTTATGACTTTTCCCTTACCTCGTACAATATTTGCATTGCCGGGCAAATAAATGCAAGTGTCCAATTCTTCTCCATATTCAAACTGTTCTTTACATAGAAAGGCCATACCTCCAAGGCTCAGGTTGGTTACAACTGAAAAATGGGATGACTCAAACCATATAGGTTTGAGAGTAGAAGCGAGGTACACTTCATATCTGGGGAAAGTTCTTGTATTTATCATTTCTTCAGCTTTGTTAATATTAATGACAACATGAGCAGGATAATCGGTATTGATGCTTGAAACAACCCCTTCAAACAGGTACTCAAAAAACTCGTTTGCATATTTGACAGTGATAGTTGTCCCAATCATTATAATGTTTTCAACATAGCTGTTTATTAAGGAGGTATAAAGCAGATTATCTTCACACTTATACAGTATATTCTGATACCAGGTATGGTTAGGACTTATCTTAGTGGATACTATCATGCCCTCTTTCAAAATGGACGATATCATATTAACGTTCAAAGGACCAGCCTCCTTAATAGAAATAAGCAATAATTATTTAAGTACATTTTTAGTTATGCCTAAATTATAATATTCTGCATTTTTCTATAAATTCCTGCAAAAAAATAATAAAAGCCTGACTAATTTAGTCAGACTTTACATATATACTTACAATGCTTCGTTGCTGTGGTAAAGCTTTCGTTCCTTCATTATCATTGTACCGATACCCTTATAAGTAAATATCTCAAGGAGAATACAGTGAGGAATTCTACCATCAATAATATGGGTTCTTCCGACACCTTTTTCGAGAGCCTCAATGCAGCCGAGAACTTTGGGAATCATACCACCATTTATAATCTTACGGTCAATCAAATCATGAACTTCTTCAGCAGTCAGGGCTGATATGATATCAGTACTATCTTTGGACATCTTAACACCTTCAACATCGGTGAGAAGCATGAGTTTTTCAGCTTGCAGAGCTGCTGCGATTTCTCCTGCGACGGTATCAGCGTTGATATTGTAGCTTCTGCCGTCAGGTCCTATACCTATAGGCGCTACTACGGGTATATATTCATCCTTTGCTATCAGATCCAGTACTTTAGAATTAATGCGGGTTATCTTGCCTACATATCCTATATCTGCTTCTTTTCCGTCTACCGAGGTTTTATACTGCTCGCATTCAATAAGACCGCCGTCAATACCGCAAAGTCCTATAGCCTTTCCGCCTTTTTTATTAAGCAAAGAGACGATTTCTTTATTGGTTTTTCCCACCAATACCATTTGGGCAACTTCCATAGTAGCTGCGTCAGTTACCCTAAGACCATTGACAAACTCGCTTTTAATATCAAACTTTTCAAGCGCCCTATTGATATCCGGGCCTCCTCCGTGAACAAGTACAGGATTCATACCTATATACTTTAATAATGTTATATCTTCCATGACTGAATTTTTTAGTTCATCATTTATCATGGCATTACCGCCATATTTGATAACCACAGTCTTCCCATAAAGTTTCTGAATATATGGCAGTGCCTCTATCAAAATTTCTGCTTTTTTTATTATAGGTTCCATTGAACTATTCAACTTTGTTACCCCCCACTTTACAGGGGCGAACCTATGCGCTCGCCCCACAACATTTAAAATATATTGATTTATAAATTAATATTCCATATATTTTTAAAAAACTAATTGCAAGTTACAGATAAAGTCCTGGGCTTTCGAGACCGGTTTTTTCGGGTAAGCCGCACATGATGTTCAAATCTTGCACAGCCTGAGCGGAAGCACCTTTTCCCAGATTATCAATAGCAGATAATACGACAACCCTATTTAGCCTTTCATCGACAACAATACCGATGTCAATAAAGTTTGAACCTGCTACATTTTTGGTATCGGGAATCTTACCTTCATCCAAAATTCTTACAAAGAATTCGCCTTTATAATACTCACGATACAACTCAATCAGTTCTTTACAACTCTTAGAGTCCCTTAAGTTAGCATAAATGGTTGCAAGCATACCACGCTTCATAGGCGCTAAATGCGGTGTAAATGAGAGCATGATGTTTTGGTTAGCAAGGAGGCTAACCTCCTGTTCAATCTCTGAAGTATGCCTATGGGTGGCTACCTTATAGGCCTTAAAGTTTTCATTGCATTCACAGAACTGAAATGCAAGCTCTGTAGTTCTTCCGGCGCCCGATACACCGGAAGCAGCATCTATAATGATATTTTTTGTATCCACAATATTATTAGCCAATAGTGGAGCGATACCAAGGATGGAACAAGTCGGGTAGCAGCCGGGGTTTGCCACCAGGCGGGCGTCTTTTATTTCCTTGCGGTACAGCTCCGGCAGTCCATAAACCGAAAGCTCTAAGAGATCGGGCATTTCGTGCTTGATACCATACCATTTCTCATAGGTTTCTACAGACTTATACCTGAAGTCTCCGCTGTGGTCTATAACCCTTTTTCCCTTTGCAATCAGCTTGGGGATAACTTCCTTAGAAATACCGTGAGGGAGAGCTGTTATAAGGATATCGGCTTTATCAGCCACCTTATCTATATCAAGTGCTTCACACTCCATATCAAATACATTTTTAAGATTTGGATATATATCGGAAATTTTTTGTCCGACAAAACTCTGAGAGACAACCGATGTAATGTTTATATCCGGATGCTTCTGAAGCAGCCTTACAATTTCTATACCAACGTATCCCGTTGCACCTATGACCCCGACATTAACCATAATAATAACCTCCTAGACCAGTTAATAATTGCATTGTACACCGGCATTCAATGCTTGGTGCTTATGCTTTGCAGACAATATATTAAATATCGCTTCGAAAGGCTTACCCTTTAGAAACTAACGCACTTTGCATATGCTATATAAAGAATTCTTGATTACATAATTATACATTTGAATGCATAAAAATGCAATATGCATTTAAAATTATTTGATTTCCTTTAATAAACAAAATGGGTTTATCAATTGTCAAACATTACATACAAAGATTCAATATATAGCTTTAGGCTTGCAGAGGCTTGAAAAATGCATTGTTTCGGGGATTTTGTGTTTATTATGTTTATGCAAAGTTACTAAATAGAAAAAAATAAATTTGTTAAAAAGTGTACTAGTTTGAAATGAGTACTGGTGTTATATTTATAGAGAAAGATACATTTACATAGTTTTTTTGGGAGGGAACAAAATGGCAGGCGTTAAATTAAAACATATTTATAAGAGATACCTTGGTGGGGTTACGGCTGTAAACGATTTCAATTTGGATATTGAAGATAAGGAATTTATCATACTGGTTGGTCCTTCAGGTTGCGGTAAAACTACTACACTCAGAATGATTGCCGGTTTGGAAGAAATATCAGAAGGGGAAATGTACATCGGTGACAGACTCTGTAATGATGTACAGCCAAAGGATAGGGATATAGCGATGGTTTTTCAGAACTACGCATTGTATCCGCATATGACAGTATATGAAAACATGGCTTTCGGTTTAAAATTAAGAAAATTCCCTAAAGATGAAATAAAAAGAAGAGTACATGAAGCAGCAAAAATACTTGATATAGAACATTTACTTGATAGAAAGCCAAAAGCTCTGTCAGGTGGTCAGAGACAGAGGGTTGCCCTCGGTCGTGCTATAGTTCGTGAACCTAAAGTATTCTTAATGGATGAGCCGCTGTCAAACCTCGACGCAAAATTAAGGGTACAGATGAGAACTGAAATAAACAAACTGCACCAAAAGCTTCAGACAACATTCATATACGTTACACATGACCAGACAGAAGCGATGACCATGGGTACAAGAATAGTTGTTATGAAGGATGGATACATCCAACAGGTTGATACTCCTGGAGCACTTTATGAAAGACCATGCAATGTATTCGTTGCAGGATTTATCGGAAGCCCGCAAATGAACTTTATGAATGCTAAAGTTGAAAAGCGTGGCGATGAAATCCATCTGTTATTCGGTAAAGATGATATCAAGTTACCTGAAGGTAAAGCGAAGAAACTCGAAGGAACAGATTATATAGGCAAAGAAGTTATAATGGGAATAAGGCCTGAAAATATCCATGATGAGGCTGTATTCCTTGAGTCAATGCCTGACAGCATAGTAGAAGCTAAAATAGAAGTTACCGAAATGCTCGGTGCTGAAACATACCTGTACATGATCGTTGATGAAGTAAACTTCACAGCGAGAGTAAACCCAAGAACAAAAGCTAAGCCTGGAGATGTAATCAAAGTTGCATTTGATGCCAACAGGATTCACTTGTTCGATAAGGAAACAGAAAGAACTATATTAAACTAATTATAATAAGTAAGCTATACAGAGGGAGATACATTAAGTATCTTCCTCTTTTATTTATACAGTTCAATACTCAATCTTCTCCAATCCAACAAATAGTTATAGATAACGAAGTCTAAACTGCCTATAGTGCAATCATTTCTAACACTATGTATGATAGTACCCCATATCTTAGCACTCCCTTGCCGAAAAAACCACACCATTTATCCGAAAAGTGTGTGTGTTGGAGGGTACATCCTATGATGTAACATAATAGTAGACAAGTAAAGCGTTATTAGAGCTTGGTTTACTAGCAATCATAGCTCCTGTAGCGAGCAGGTATGTTACTTGGACTATAGATAGACAACATCAAGCGAACAGGGGGAGTAAATTATGAGTTCAGTGCTTAAGGAAAAATCTACAAAAGTTAATCACATGTTGGTGATGATTTTGGCACTAGGGGTATTGGCTGGGGTGGCATACCTCATCAACGCAAATTTTCTAAAGGGGCAGGATGAATACTCCATACAGGAGGTAAGGGAGCCAAAGCAACAAAACGATAGGGTGCCAATTATTACAAAGCGTCCGCGGGCAGCAAACTGGGCGTTCTTGGACAGAGTAAAATTAAAGTCCTTACCTGAATACAATCGTGAGTCTACCCCCATAGATTTAAGAAACCGGGATATAAGGGGGGTGAATGTCACTGGTAGATTAGAGGAACTCCTTTACGCCAACTTTAATACAAAGACCAAGTGGCCGGAAGAACTTCCTTCAGGCTTTGACCCTATGAAGATAATGGAGACAGGAAAGACTCCTGCACTGAATATAAAAAAGCTGCATCAGAAAGGTATAGATGGCAAGGGTATAAGTATCGCTATGATTGATTATTCCTTGCTTGTAGACCATAATGAGTATAAGGATCGTTTAAAACTGTATGAAGAAATAAATTCACTTGAGCCAAGTGCATCAATGCATGGTTCGGCCATGGCGTCTATAGCAGTCGGGAAGACGGTAGGCGTAGCACCTGGGGTGGATTTGTACTTTATAGGAAGCTCTAATTTCGACAAGGACTTAAAGGGCAAGGATATAAAGCCTAATTTTGAATGGACGGCAAAAGCGATTGATCGAGTTCTCGAATTCAATAATACGTTGCCCGAAGAAAACAAAATAAAGGTTATATCTATTTCGGCTATATGGTGCCCAACAAATAAAGGGTATACTGAAGTGCAGAAAGCTGTGGAACGGGCTAAGAAGCAAGGGATATTCGTTGTTTCCGCATCGTTGTTTGATACCTATGATTATAAGTTCTGGTTTCATGGATTGGATAGAAACCCTCTAGATAACCCCGAGGATATGGCCTCATACAAAGTGATACCTTGGGATAAATGGATTGCAATGGTTAAGCATGTTGATGGGACAGATAAGTACTATGAAGCACAATATGATAAATATGCGTTAAAGGAAATTTTACTTGTACCAATGTCCTCAAAAACTTTAGCAGATCCTCAGGGCAATAATGAATATACTTTTACAAGGTATGGAGGATGGAGTTCGGTTGAACCATATATCGCAGGACTATATGCTCTAGCATGTCAGGTATATGAGGATATAACGCCGGATATTTTCTGGAATAAAGCATTGGAGACCGGCGAAAAGAAGGAGATAGTGAAAGGTGATAAAAAATACGTAGGGAAAATGATTGACCCTGTTAAATTGATAGCAAGCCTTGAAAGGGAAGGACGTAAATGATTAGTATCTAAAAGTGTTTTGGACGAAAGGGCTATAACTATTAGGGATATAGCCCTTTCCATTATCACTACCACTTATCTTTAAATAATACCCATTAAAAATAAAAAATATTAGAAAAATGCTTTTATTTTTAATAAAATGTAGAAGCTTTTTTTCTTTTTAGTGTATAATTGTTTTGAAGCCTAATAAAAACAAGCAAATTAACTATAGACAATTGTGAGGAAAATTTGTTTTTGCCATAAAGTTTTGAGTATTAAAAATAATGCCTAGTGAGAACGCTGTATCAAATAAATACTCGTTTGTTAGAGTAAAGGCAATGGCTGTGCAAATAAAAATTATATTAGATAGGGGGGATTTCCTTTGTCTCTAAAGTTATTTCAAGTGCTTATTCACCAAGTAAGGGAAATAATAGACGCTGAATTTGGGTTGATGGACGAGACAGGCATGATATTTGCCTGTTCAAATGAAGAAAGAATTGGGCAATACGACCCTCGTGCTACCAAGGTAATCCAGTCCAGGGAGCAATTTACCATTTCCGACGGTTTTACTTATCAAAAGGTTTATATAAGAAATAAACTGGAGTTTATATCATTTATAGCTTCTAATGATGCTAACAGTACTAAGCAATTATCACTGTTTTCAGTCAATGTTGTCAATCTTAAGTCTTATAATGATGAGAAATTCGACAAAGCGAATTTCATAAAAAATATTATAGTAGATAATGTCCTGCCGGGGGATATATTGTTAAGGGCCAAAGAGTTGCACCTTGACTATAATTCCTTCCGTGTGGCACTTCTTGTAAAAACAGAAAAAACTAAAGATGTTTATGTCCATGATATAATAGAGGGATTGTTTCCAAACAAAGCCAAGGACTTTGTCATAATACTCGATGACGAAAATGTTGTTTTAATTAAAGAGCTGAAGATTAATGACGACTATAAGGAAACCGAAAAAGCAGCACGTGCCATAATTGACACTCTGCAGTCGGAGCTTATGATAAAAGCGTATATAGGCATAGGCACTATAGTAGACAACATAAAGGATCTTGGACGTTCATTCAAAGAAGCTCAGATGGCTCTGCTTATAGGCAGAATATTCGAAAATGAAAAATCAATTATTAATTATAACAGCCTGGGTATAGGCAGATTGATTTATCAGATACCAAGGACTTTATGCGAGCTGTTTCTAAAGGAAGTATTTAAAGAATCGTCCTTTGAGGCATTAGACACGGAGACTCTGTTTACCATACAAAAGTTCTTTGAAAACAACCTCAACGTGAGCGAAGCTTCAAGGCAGTTGTATGTCCATAGGAACACCTTGGTTTACAGATTGGACAAGATTCAGAAGTTGACCGGGCTGGATCTTAGAAATTTTGACGATGCCATAATATTTAAAGTAGCTATGCTGGTAAAAAAATATCTTGATAAAAATGATAATATATTGTAGTTAGAAAAATGCCTTTCACAGTGTCGCTAAATATTTAAATGCAGGACTTTGTTACAGAATTCACGATCTCGCTATTTTATAAGGCATTTTATTAAAAACGTACAACTATAACTAAAGATAGTTTACTGTAAACTTAGGGACTTTCATTAATGCTGATGGATGTGTTAAGTGAGGCTGCCTAAGTGAATATAATTACTTTTACAATAAACTATCCATATCGGAGTGTGTTAAAGTGGTTGAATTTAGAAATGTAATGAAGAAATATTCAAATGGAACTGTCGCTTTAAAAGGTGTAAACCTAAGGATAAACAAAGGAGAGTTTGTATTTATTGTAGGCTCAAGCGGCTCGGGAAAGTCTACTCTTATGAAAATGGTTCTTAAAGAAGAGAACCCAACCGAGGGTGATGTATATGTAAACGGCTACCATGTATCCTCAATGGATAGACGGCAGGTGCCTTATTTGAGGAGAAGTCTCGGGACAGTATTTCAAGATTTCAGGCTTCTGCCCAATAAGACTGTTTATGAAAACGTAGCATTTGCTATGCAAATTACCGAGGCTTTGCCAAAGGAAATCAGAAGACAGGTACCCATGTCCCTTGCCCTGGTAGGGCTCAGCAAAAAAGCGAATGTATACCCAAACCAGCTTTCAGGAGGAGAGCAGCAAAGGGTAGCCATAGCAAGAGCATTGGTCAACAACCCTGCACTGCTTATAGCTGATGAACCGACAGGTAATCTTGACCCTGAAAACTCATGGGAAATAATGAAACTCTTAAGTGAGGTCAATCATAGAGGCACTACTGTAATTATTGCTACCCATGAAAAAATTATAGTAGATACAATGAAGAAAAGGGTAGTAGCAATAGACAAGGGTATAATTGTCAGGGATCAACAGAAAGGACTATACGGGGATGAAGATAAGGACTGCAAAATATATAATTAAGGAAGGAATATTAAACACATATAGAAACAAGCTTATGAGTATAGCCTCGGTCGGGATTGTTGCGGCTGCATTGATAATATTCGGTATATTTTATTTAATATCAATAAACTTAAGCAACTATACAAAAGCTTTAAGTGACATGCCTGAGATGGAGGTATATTGTGATCCGAATTTAAAGGATGACCAGGTAGCTAAAGTTGCAGAGGGTATCTGGAAAAACGGTAATATTAAAGACGCTCAGAAGGTTACTAAAGAGGAAGCTTTTGAAAAGCTGAAGAAGCTGCTTCGTCAGGATGAACAACAGCTGATGACCGATGGCGATGATTTGTGGAAAGGGTATGATGAAAGCTTTATGCCTGTATCTTTTATCATTAAGCTTGACGATCCTGATAAAAGCTCAGACACCGCGGAGCAGCTTGAGAAAATTGATGGGGTAGAAAAGGTATGGTATGAACAAGGGGTAATAGGCTTTATATCTAAAGTAACATATTGGGTGCGGGTAATCAGCTTATTCCTCATTACAATTCTGTTAATAATAGCTTTATTTATAATATCCAATACCATTAAGCTTACAGTATTTGCAAGAAGAAAAGAAATAAACATCATGAAATATATCGGAGCTACCGATTGGTTCATCCGATGGCCGTTTATAATTGAGGGTATAATTATAGGGCTTGTAGGTGCATTGTTTGCTTTCGTGTTTGTCAGCTATTTATATAACATGGCGGAAGTTAAAATCAACAAGGATTTAATAAAAATAAGCTTTAATTCCATTAGATTTGTAAGACTAAGCGAGATAGGTGTTACCGTAATAGGTATATACTCTATTATAGGAGTTGCTGTTGGTTCTATAGGAAGTATATTTTCAATCCGTAAATATTTGCATGTATAGAATTGCCAGAAAGCTTTGTTTGGATTAAAATATAGATAACTATATAAATTGCAAAAAGATTCTACAATGGAATTCTTACTAAATCCTTTTTGCAATTTATTACCTTAAGCTATATTGCGATAATCAAATTTTTCCTTGTAAAATCATTATCGCAATTTCTATAACTTTGACTTAAGAAATACTTATAGGGAGGGTCTAGCCGATGAAAAAATTAATATCATCCTGCATTATAATAGGTTTGATATTAACATCAACTCTGCCTGCTTTAGGTAGTAAGCTGTCAGAAGCAAGGGAAGAAAAAGAAAATATCGATAGCCAAATCAATAAGGTAAATAATGAGAAAAAAAAGGTTACTAACGAGCTAAAATCAAAGATTGAAGAAAAGCAATATGTAGATAATGTAAAGCAGCAGGAAGAAGAGCGGGAACGACAAAGACAAGCTGAAATCAAACGTGTTAGTACCGAAATAGAAAGCATAGATCAAAAAATAAAAGAGTATGAAGAAGAATACCAGAAGAAGCAGGAACTGTTAAGGACCAGGCTCAAAGTAATATATGAGAACTCAAACAGTTCATTTTTTGAAACCCTTATCGAATCGAAAAATATTACAGACTTTTTCAGCAGGCTTGAGCTGCTATCAGTCATAAAAAAGAAGGATGAGGAGTTAATAAAATCTCTGTACGAAGGTAGGACACTTACCGAGTATAAAAAGACTGAAAAATTAACTGAAAAGCAGGAGAAGCTGACTCAGTTAAGAAATTTACAGAATAAAATAAATAATTTAAAGGTTTCAAGAGCGAATATAGATGGTGAAATACAAGATTTCAGCAAAAGGCTAACCGAACTTGAAGCAAAGGAAGACAGCTTGATAAAGCAGTCGGAAGAACTGGTAAAGCAAATCAGAAGTCTTGAGAAAAAAGGCACGAAATATGCCGGTGGTATAATGTTGTGGCCTACCCCAAGCACTACTGAAATTTCATCATACTACGGATATAGGATACATCCTATATTTAAGAAAAGAAAAATGCATACCGGTATAGACATCAATGCAGCCTCCGGTGCTTCAATAGTAGCTGCAAATAGTGGTACTGTTATACTTGCCTCATGGCAGGGGGGGTATGGAAATGCAGTAATAATTGATCATGGTGGAGGGATTACTACACTTTACGGGCACTGCAGCAGAATGCTTGTGAGTGTTGGTGATAAAGTAAAAAGAGGAGAGGTTATAGCAAAGGTAGGAAGTACAGGCTGGTCGACCGGTCCTCACTTACATTTTGAAGTCAGAAAAAACGGCTCAACAGTTAATCCGTTATCATATTTTAACAAATAAAAGACAAACCCGGATAAAAATCCGGGTTTAATAATGCAGACTTAAGCATATTAATATATTAACATATGAAAAGCTAGGGGAGAGTGTTTGTGCATTGTTTAGGGATAAAAATAGGGTAGTTGGCATAATATCACTGGTTGTAATAACTGCTATTATTTCATTTACAATTTCCATAGCTGCCTTTTGGGGCTTGGGTTATTTCAATCCTAAGTACGAGATAGCTTTTGATCGAAAAGATGTAAATTTGGATACCATAAAAAAGTTCACCCAGACAAGAAATATACTAAAAGCCCATTATTATGAAAATGTTAATGATGATGTCTTGCTAGAGGGAGCAATAGCGGGTATGACAGATTCGTTAAAAGACCCTTATACAGTATATTATACGAAAGAACAGATGAAGGTGTTTACTGATATACAAAAAAAGACTGAAGATACTTATGTAGGAATAGGTGTTCCGGTAACACTGGACAATAATGGGGTAGTTACTGTCTTGGACCCCTTTGACGACTCCCCCGCAAGGAATGCGGGAATTAAGCAGGGAGATAAGATAATAAAAGTAGATGACAAAGATGTTACAGCCTTTAAAGATGAGGGCATGGTAGTAAGCATGATCAAAGGCAAGGAAAATACTAAAGTAAAGATAACGGTATATAGACCGGCTGAGGGTAAGACTATTGACTTTGATATAATAAGAAAGAAGATTAAAGCTGTAATAAACATAAGAAGCGAAATCTTGGACAATAAAATCGGTTATATAAAACTGAAAATGTTTGACGAGCAGATTGCAAACAACTTTGAGGAGCATTTAAAAAGGCTTCTTGATAAAGGGATAAAAGGATTGATAATAGATGTACGTGATAATCCGGGAGGGTTATATGACGAGGTGGTCCAAATTGCTGATAGGCTTTTACCCGAAGGAGTAATAGTCTATACAAAAGATAGGGCAGGAAAAAAGGTAGTACAAAAGTCCGATAATGAAAACCTTAAAATGCCATTAGCTATCTTGGTAAATGAAAATAGTGCCAGTGCTTCAGAAATACTTGCAGGAGCTGTAAAAGATAATAAAAAAGGTGTACTGGTTGGAGCCAAGACATTTGGTAAGGGCCTTGTACAGACAACATACCAGTATAGTGACGGTACAGGTATAAAGCTAACCATAGCACGGTACTTTACTCCTTCCGATGTCTGTATACAAGGAATAGGGATAAAACCGGATATAGAAGTTAAACTTGATGAAAAGTATAAAGAAATGCCTGTTTCACAAATGCCGAGGGAAGACGACAGCCAGCTAAATAAAGCTTTAGAGCTTATCAAAGAGCAAATATAGCAGTAAAAATGGGCGCAAGTAAAATTGGTTTATAACTTTTAAAGTGTTTCTAATTCCGTATAAAAAAAATAATTCTCCATATACTACCTTTCGGAGGTGGGATAAGTGGAGAATCTGGATGAAAAGCTAAAATATGAGGTTATAACCGAACTTGGGTTGTTTGAAAAAGTAAAGAATCTTGGTTGGAAGAGCCTTACTGCTAAGGAAACAGGGAGAATTGGCGGGCTCATAACAAAAAAGAAAAAGCTTATGCAGTTAGATAAAAGTCAACAGGCTTAATGAAAAGGGACACATCTCTACAGTAGGACCCAATCTGTAGTGAAAAGAATGTCCCTTTTCTAATTGTAAAACCTTTATGCTATAATGTACATAGAATTTGTAGTACCAAAATAAATAACAATATATCAGAGATATTGCAGGGGGTGGGCCGCATTTATACCAATTTTGCTTATATTTATGACAGACTTATGCACGATGTAGACTATATAGGATGGGCCGATTATATAGATGAAATATTTAAGACCTATAACTTGAAGCCTTCCTTAGTTCTTGATTTGGGGTGCGGTACAGGAAGTTTATGTATTGAAATGGCGAAGAAAGGATTTGATATGATTGGGGTAGATGTATCAGCCGATATGCTTTCTTGTGCCAGAACCAAATCAGAGAGCCAGGGGCTAAACATTCTTTATCTCAACCAGGACATGACCAACTTTGAGTTGTATGGAACTGTAGACGCAATTCTGTGCATGATGGACAGCATAAACTATATAACTCAAAAGAAAGACATTAAAAGGCTATTAAAGCTGGTCAACAACTATTTAAATCCCGGAGGATTATTTATTTTTGATATTAATTCTCAGTACAAGCTTGAGAAAGTATTAGGTAACAACGTGTTTTATGAGGTTGATGATGATATAAGCTATATATGGCAAAACAGTTATGATAAACGGAGCAAAACGTGTACATTTGATTTAACCTTTTTTGTTAGAGAAGATGATGTTTATAGACGATATGAAGAAGTACACTATGAAAAAGCTTATTCCATTCAGGAAGTCAAGGATTTCATTAAAGACTCGGGAATGGAATTGTTAGATATATATAATGAATTAAAATTTTCAAAGCCATCAAATAAAAGTAAAAGAGTATTTTTTGTGTGCAAAAAGGTTAATAAGGCAAAGTAAGGACAACATAAAACAATAACAATATTGACGTACTGCTAATTATTGTACACAGTTAATGAACATATAAGCTTTTATAAGATACTGTAGTATAATATTTGATAAATGCGGAATAATAAAATTACTAATTTCTTATGGAAACTTAATAAGATTAATTGGTAATACAATATAAAACTGACTTGTATTTTAGTATAAGCTTGGAGCAAACACTGCGTAAGATGAATTTAATTATAGAAACCTTCACTACTAATAAAAAAGATAAATCACTGTGAAAGTGTTTTTCCAAGTCGAACAAGTTGCACTTTATACAGCTCATTGCCTAACTTGAAGACACTAAGTTTACACTGGCTTATCTATAGCTAAGGGTAAAACAACTCTATATGAAAAATTAAGCAGTCGTTAACATAATTATGGAAGATTATTTGATTGACAAGCAGTAAAATGATGTGTTACACTATTAAAGTTGTTGGGGTTTGGCAAAAGCTGTACAAGCCTAGTTAAAGTAATTATTCAGGAGGAATGCAATAATGGAAAAAGGAAGAGTAAAATGGTTTAATGCTGAAAAAGGATTTGGCTTTATTGAAAGAGATGGCGGAAATGATGTTTTCGTACATTTTTCAGCAATAAACATGGATGGTTTCAAAACACTCGAGGAAGGCACAGAAGTTCAGTTTGAAGTTGTTGAGGGAGCTAAAGGGCCTCAGGCTGCAAATGTTTCAAGAGCTATGTAATTAAAGTTTTATCAAACTTTATTATAAATTGAACTAGCCTATAATCACCCCGATATATTGTATCAATATATCGGGGTTTTCAATTATATACCCAATTGAATATGGAAGATTTATAAGCTATTACTTTAAGCAAATAATTTGGCATAGTTAAATAAGATAAATTAATGGTATAATCGACTAAGAAGCCTTGTTAATTACTTTGACTAAAGTTAGAGTTGAGGATATTTCAGATATACTACTGGCATAAAGTACTATGAAGTATTACCAAGGTATATTAAATGAACATAAGGCAAAATAATATAACCTGAGATGATTAGGGAACTAGAATACCTATAAAAAAATACATACACCCATTATAATTTAAAAAATATATTAATATTTGCATGAGAAAGAGGAGAATAGGCAATGGCAGATCGCGTAATTAGAGCAACTGCAGCTGGAGGTGCAATTAGAGCATTTGCAGCAGTAACAACGGATATGATAAAAGAAGCAAAGGAAGTACATGGGCTATCACCCCTGGCGTCTGCAGCATTGGGAAGAACAATGACTGCAGCGGCATTAATGTGTAGGACACTAAAAGGCCATAAGGATACCTTAACAATTCAAATTAAAGGTGAGGGGCGTTTAGGTGGTATAGTAGTTATTTCAGACTCAAATGCAAATGTGAGGGGCTACGTTTACAATCCGGATGTATATTTACCCCTTAATGAAAGGGGTAAGTTTGATGTCTCAGGAGCAATAGGGGAAAATGGCTATTTAAATGTTATAAAAGACTTAGGATTAAAGGAGCCGTATATCGGGTATGTTAATCTTGTCTCAGGAGAGATAGCTGAAGATTTGGCTTATTACTTTGCTTCTTCAGAGCAGGTTCCTTCAGTTGTAGCACTTGGTGTGCTTGTAGAGCCGGAAGGGACCATTTCAAATTCCGGAGGATATATAATTCAGTTGTTGCCGGGGGTAGAAGAAGAGATTGTTGAGTTCCTTGAAAATAAACTACAAGAGATTCCTCCTGTCACAACTCTTTTAGCAGACGGTAAAAGTCCTGAGGATATTCTCGAATTAATTCTAGGGGAAAAAGACATGAAAATTGTAGAGAATGTACCCTGTAGGTTTATGTGCAATTGCTCAAGGGAAAGAATGGAGCGAAATGTATTAAGTCTAGGAACAACAGAAATACAAAATATCATAGAGGAGCAGCAGGGAGCAGAACTACAGTGCCATTTCTGTAATAAAAAATACAATTTTTCAGAGGAAGAATTGAAAAATCTTATAAATGATTATATGAGCAAAGTAGAGGAATAACAAGCAACGGAGATTAAGATTCTTATAATTTAAAATAAATCACTATTTTAGTGTTGACTTCGGGCCATAATTTCTGTATACTATCAAATGTCGACGAGCGAGAGCAGTAAAACGAAGTCGGCAAAGCAAGGAATAAAGTGTTAGAGGGCGCTTAGCTCAGCTGGGAGAGCACCTGCCTTACAAGCAGGGGGTCATAGGTTCGAGCCCTATAGTGCCCACCAAATTCAAAATTTGGTTATTGACAAGGTAGTAAAGAAAATGATACAATGTGGCCCGGTAGTTCAGTTGGTTAGAATGCCAGCCTGTCACGCTGGAGGTCGAGGGTTCGAGCCCCTTCCGGGTCTCCAATTTACTTACTTATATCAGCCTAGTTGCTAAGCTTGGAATTATGCGCTAGATACTAAATATGCGGGTTTAACTCAGCGGTAGAGTGTCACCTTGCCAAGGTGAAAGTCGCGCGTTCAAATCGCGTAACCCGCTCCAATGTAATCAGCTTGTCGATGACAAGCTGATTATTTATGTGGCGCCATAGCCAAGTGGTAAGGCAGAGGTCTGCAAAACCTTTATCCCCCAGTTCAAATCTGGGTGGCGCCTCCAAAATGTTAAAAGCAGCTTGAACAGTAACTTGTAAGAGGGTTAACTGATTAAGCTGTTTTTTGATGTTTATAAACCTTTGTGGCGTTTCAAAGTATAGGTATTTGTATCGAAGTAGCATAATGGATTACTAAACTCAGGTTACAAATAGCGACAAAATGGATTTTTATAAATTGGGCAAGAACGGTATTAGAACCTTTTCATCTAAGTGAGGAAAAAAGACTGCTTTAATATTGAGGATTTTTCAAACTTCACACATGATTTATGACTGCTAAGAAACTTTAAGGGCTTGCGGCAAAAACACTTCAAGACTATATTGTATATATGAGGTGTTTCATAGACTCGGTAAAAGATAACGTAACGAACTATGAGAACCGTATCGTCGAAAAGAGTGTATTATTGGCGCATATGGCTATATGTTCAACAGTGATAAAAGGATTTTTAGGTCGCTGGACTTAAGCGAGTATTCAGATTGCAGGAACTATGTTACTACACTGGTTATACTAAACTGTGGGTGCAGCATAAATCAACTTCCGAACGTTATGATAGATAATTATAGCAGCAAAGACACAACCACAAAGATTAACAGTGGTACAGCCAAGACAAGAGAAGCTAAGATTTCACTAAACAGTTTCGGCACAACAAAGCACCTTCAAAGGGTGGTACATATTACCAAAGCCAACCATAAGGATTATATTTTTAATTCTATCTATATGGCCCAAACTTACACCATTTACAACGAAAGGAATTTTAGAAAGGATGAAAACAGTCAAGGATTACGCACAAGCAAACAACTCCCTAAGAGTACGGAAGGATATTTGCTGGGGATGGTTTTACCCTTTTTGCCATAAAGAAGCCTCCTATGATTTTATATTTTATCATAAAAGGCCTATTTACAGACTTTTTTCACAGTCTCGTCATATTTGTACAATATTTCAATACCTACGTCTATGATTCTTGGCTAGCCCATAAAATTCAGCTGGATCTTTGCTCTATTTGTATGCTTGTTAACTTTTTTAATTATTCCTTCCATTCCATATAGAGGACCATCTTTGACCAGCACTTTGGAATTTTTCCACATAAACTCTAGGGCAGTCAATGAGTGAATTATCTCCAAGAAGTTTTAGAAGTGTTGATATTTCGTATTCTTCAATCCGTGAATAGTATGTCCCTGTATTTAAAATATTTATGAGGCTTGGTATGCTATTGATTATTCTATATTTTTAAAAGTCCATAGCTGTATAAATAAAAACATATCCAGGAAATAACATCTTAAGAATGGAATAGGTTTTCCCTGCTTTTTTTCGAGTCTCCTTTTGGGTATAAGCAAACGTAGATTTTCTTTATCAAAGTAGAAATTAAGCTATCTCTTGACATCCTCTTCCTTGAATGTTTTAACTAATACAGCGTACCATTCCAAATGATTCACCTCCATTTTTACAATTCACAAGTAATTTACATATTTCGCTAAGAGGCTAAAATAAAAAATTTGGGTTTATCAAAAGACAACGAAACCGATTGCAGATAATGAAGCTATGCAACATATTGAAAGTACCCAAACAGATTTTATGCTTGGGGCACAAAATCTAAGAGTAAGCCAAAGATATGGAAGTCAGTGAAGGAATAGTATATAGAGTAATGAAAAGCATTGGGGTAGAGTAGAAATAGCAAGGAAATATAGAACTCAGACTACTACCCAAATGATAACCTGCCAGTTGGTAGAGAATATATTAAACAGAGACTTAAAGCAGAGAAGCCTTTCCAGAAATGGATATTAGATATTGCACTATATTCCTACAGTTGAAGGAGTTGGTTATAGAAGCTCTTAACCAAACCAGATTCAGACTAGGACATGAACTATTGGTTCATGTTGGCATGAGATTTTATGGTATTGAAGTGAGAAATATTAAGAGATTATAGAGAAAACTGGCTTTGTATGAGGTATGATCCCAAAGGGCAATAGCTGGATAATACTATTATGGAATCTTTCTAGAGTAAGTTGAAAAGTGGATAGCTGAGGAGGAGAGGCAAAAAGCTAAAAACAATTGAAGAAGCAAAACCAGTAGTTTTTGAAGTGCATAGAGATTTTTTCAGCCGGGATAGACTCGATTTCATGAATCGCTACGTGCTACCAAGCCTTACTTCTTGTCAAGGTAGCCACGTTTTTGCGCATCTATTTTATCCTTAGAATAATGGCAAGCAGTATAATTGCTCAAATGTCTCTTTTCAAATTGTGTGACTTGAAGTAATTGTATTAAAGGGGGAAACTATACATACCGTCTTATGTACCTATTTTATTGAGGTAGAGTCAGTTAGCACTCAAAAACACTATGATAATTAAAAGGAGCACACATAAAGATTTTTTTAAGTTATAAGGACATATCTGCCGAGTCATGAGCATTCTTTAAGCGGAGGAGGTGTTCTTGAAAAATTTCTTAAGAGAGGGGACCTCCGTCATCTTAAATTTCTTTAGCTGGAATCATATTGATTTATGATGTCAGTCTGGGTGAGAAATGGTAAATTAAATAATTGCATATAAACTATTTTAAGCCCTCTTATACAGATAAATATGGGTGAAATTTTACAAATTAACTATTCACAGATTTAAACGTTTGTGTTATTCTATATATAAATAGGCAAAAAATTATTTATTTTGGGGTTGTTTAGAAGTCTATGAAGATTATTGTTGAAAAAACACTCATAGAAGTACTAGTGGGGGACGTAAGTATTTTATATAAGAAGTATTTATGAGACTTTTAAGTGTATAACTTGAATATATATTTGTGTGTTAAAGATTGTGTTTTTATAATGAAAGGCTCACCCTAACTGTATTAGTACTGTTAAGGGGAGCCTTTTAGTTATGTTTGGAAAAATGCCAAAAATTTTTCAGCCAAAGATGTTGAAGTAAGTTACTTATATATTTGCAATATAATTAATTGGAAAAGCAAAACCAGTAAATTATGTAACTTATTAGCGGAAATGAATGATCTATCGCTTAGCATTGCAATAGCCTTCTGCTATCTTATATTGCTATTTATTATGTTATAAAAATGTTTATAGTAAACGTAATTATTATAACCTTTGAGACACCGATAGAAGCTACGGCACGTCGGTGGAAAGAAGGGGACATACAGAAAAATGTGGGTAGTGCATAAAATGCTGTGCATGAAATGGCGGAGCTATGCTTAAATTGCTCACATGTAAAAATTTGTATGCTAGAGTTTGGAATTATAGAATACAATCCAGTATTTTTACACTAAATAACAGGAAAAGCTAACAACTTTGATATATAGAAATTTACACATAACTTCAATAGACAGAGAGTTAACGGGTAAATGCATTTATGTATAATGAAATTTGTTATTCAAAAAACTGTACCGCAGAGAACTATACATATACTGATATACTTTACTTGAAGTCCATGCGGAGAATCTACAGGGCATTTATCAATTTTGTAAGAAAGGAAATGATTTTAGAAAGCAAGGCCCCGAATCTTTTCTTCATGATGAAGAAAGCAAATATTTTGAATCGCTTGTATATGAGCAGAGGATAAATAGTTATCTTTTAGGAAGGTATTCTGCTAAAAAAGCAGTATCTGCATTAACTGGTGAAGGTAGTCTAAAAAGAATTCTTATAAAAAAGGGGTTTTTAATCAACCGATTATAGTTTGCGATTCGTGTAGAAATATACAGGTAAGCTTGACTCATTGTAATAACCTTGCAGATGCAGTGGCATTTAATGACATGCTCGTTTTAGGTATTGATATTGAGAAGATTAATAAACGTGTAAATAGAGGTATAGAAGCAGAGTTAACTCAATATGAGAAAAATCTTGCTTATAGAGTATCACATTTACGTGGAAAATTCCCTCTGATGGTTTGGAAAATAAAGGAATAGCTTTCTAAGGTTTTAAAAACGGGATTAACTGTACCCTTTAGTATTTTAGAAGTGAATCATATTGAAGTTTGTGACGGATATTATTCCAGTACTTTTTCGAATTTTACTCAGTATAATTCAATTTCATTTATGGCAGAGGATTATGTGTGCTCAATTACTTACCCCAAAAATAGTGAAATAGATATTAATATAAATAGAATTAAGAAAAACTTGCACACATTTATATAAAGTAGTACTTCAAGGCCATACTTGTAAAGCATGATATCCTCACACTTAGAGCATTTTGTAGGATTATGGATAAGCGATTTCTAAATATTTATAACTATTATGCTTACCTAACAGATTTTCGGAAGTCGATAGCCTTGCGATAAAAAGCTAAAAAATAAACCATTGGGCTTAAACGCAGCAGGGTTTAGTAAATATATTACCTAGGAATAAAAACTATTATTTGGATACATAACACTGGGCAGGGGTTATAAAAAGCAGTATACGGAGCCTGTCTACAATAAAGCAAAGAGCGTACTATTAAAGATATAATCAACGGAGAAAAACTTTTAAATAAGAAAGTTGGATGGTTAATGAGTACTACATATAGAATTTACCAACAAAAGGTAGGTTTTTTTTATTTTAGGAATTATATTTATTTTATTGTGGATACAGCATCTAAAAAGGCTGTAATAGTCGATCCTTCATGGGAGTTGGAAACCATTGTAGGTATGTTGGATAAGCTAGAAGTTGAGCTGGAAGCTATTTTGATTACACATTCACATTATGATCATGTAAATATAGTAGATGCGTTGTTAATGAAGTATAACCCAAAGGTGTACATGTCACATATTGAAGCGAATTTTTACAACTTCAAATGTAAGAATCTTATTACAATTGACGATATGGATTTAGTGAGCTTCGGACAAACCGACATTTGCTGCATTGTAACACCTGGGTATACGGCTGGATCAGTTTGTTACCTTTTAGAGGACAGCTTGTTCACCGGAGATACAATATTTATTGAAGGCTGTGGCATCTGCACAGGGTATGGTGCAAACTCCCAAGATATGTTTGAAAGCATTCAGAGAATAAAATCATTTGTACGTCCTGGTGTTCGTATATATCCTGGACACTCGTATGGAAAGAGTCCGGGATATACTTTGAGATATTTGATGCAGGAGAATATCTATTTGCAAATCGATGATAAAAAA
Source organism: Clostridia bacterium (assembly GCA_026416815.1). Lineage (GTDB taxonomy): Bacteria > Bacillota > Clostridia > Acetivibrionales > DSM-2933 > SKW257. The sequence goes on from JAOAEJ010000079.1 coordinate 26,085, forward strand.
CACTTTACTGAATTCAGAGATAGAAAAAATCAGAAAAACTTATTTAACTTTAAATAATAATAGTTTTCAAATAAGCAATAGCATATAAGCCACCAAGGGAAGTGAGGTTTAATATATGGCAAAGTCTAAAGTATTTTTGTTTTCTGGTCAAGGTTCACAGTTTTTCCAAATGGCTAAGGATTTATTCGATCATAATGAAACGTTTAGAGAATGGATGATAAAGCTTGACAATATTGTTTATGAAATAAGCAGTAGATCTATGTTAGCTTATATATATGATAAAACTAAAAATAGAGGAGACAGGTGCGATAATATTAAGTATACACACCCTGCTATTTTTATGGTGGAATACTCACTTGCTATGGTGATAATTGAAAATGGGATTTACCCTGATTTAGTAATTGGGAGCAGTTTAGGGGAATTCACTTCCATTGCACTTTCGGGAGTTCTAAGTGTTAGGGATACACTGGAATGTCTTTTAAAACAAGTAGAATGCATAGAGACGAATTGTCAAAGAGGGAGAATGACGGCAGTACTCCATAGTGCTAAGTTGTATGAAAAAACTCCTATACTATATGAAAATAGTGAGTTGGTTGGGGTGAATTATGATGAGCACTTTGTAATATCCGGAAAAGATGAGAGTTTGAAGTTGATTGCAGGCTATCTTAAAGAGAGAAGTATATTATTCCAGGAGCTACCTGTACAGTATGGATTTCATTCCAGTCTAATAGAACCGGCAGCAAAGCTTTATCTAGAGTTTTTAAAGAAAAAGGAATACAAATCTCCTTGTATACCGATAGTTTCGTGTTTATCCGGAAATATGGTTTCAGAGATTTCTAGTGACTATCTTTGGAATGTTGTAAGAATGCCAATTCTATTTAAACAGGCAATAAACCAGCTGGAATATTTGCATAGTAATATATATCTTGATCTGGGGCCAGGCAGTACGCTTACTAATTTTATTAAACGTAATCTGGAAGTTAATTCAAAATCTCAATGCATACCCGTTATAACAGTCTATAATCAGGATCTAAAAAATCTGGAACAAGTAAAAAAAACATTATCGGAAGAATGTTATCTAATATAAGAAAGGATAGAAAAAATTATGATAGTATACGTGTTTCCCGGACAGGGGTCGCAACAAAAAGGCATGGGTGGTAGTATTTTTAATGAATTTAGTGATCTGACTGCGAAAGCGGATGCAATTCTTGGGTATTCAATAAAGGAGCTATGTATGGAAGACTCTGGGGGCAAATTGGGACAAACCCAATATACGCAGCCAGCTTTATATATTGTAAATGCCTTAAGCTATTTGAAAAAAGTAAAAGATACGGGAGTGAAACCTGATTATGTTGCGGGACACAGCCTTGGGGAATATAATGCATTGTTTGCTGCAGGTGTGTATGACTTTGAGACAGGATTGAAGCTTGTCAAGAGAAGAGGAGAGTTGATGAGCCAGGCAACCGGGGGAGGAATGGCTGCGATTATCGGGCTCAGTGAAGAGAAAGTAAAGGAAGTTCTTGAAAAAAACAATCTGCATAGCATAGATGCTGCAAATTTCAACACCCTTTCGCAGATAGTAGTATCAGGCCCTAAGGAGGATATAGAAAAGGCAAGACCGTTTTTTGAAGCTGCTAAATCGGTGAATTATGTTGTGTTGAAAGTAAGTGGAGCATTCCATTCGCGTTATATGGAGCAAGCTAGCAAAAAGTTTGAAGAATACCTTGATGGATTTACTTTTTCGGATTTAAAAATCCCTGTAATTTCAAATGTATATGCAAGGCCATATAAAAACAACCAGGTAAAAAGAAATTTAGTTGACCAGATAAAAAGCTCTGTAAAATGGACGGAGACCATAAGATATTTAATGGGCAAAGGGGAGGTCCTGATTGAACAGATAGGTCCGGGTGCGGTTCTTAAGGGTATGGTTAACAGTATACAGAGGGAAGCGGAGCCTCTTGTGGTATCTGAAGAGGACTGGAATAATGAGGAAGAGAATTTGGGTTCCGGTTGTTCCAATACCGAGATTGTTAATTCAAAGGAAGGAGAAAAATATCATCAGGGAACAAATGAATCACTGGATGGATTTAAGCTCACTGCCGAGAAGCTGGGCTGTTCCCAATTTAAAAATGACTATAACCTTAAATATGCGTATTTGACAGGAGGCATGTACCGGGGGGTAGCTTCCAAAGAAATGGTGGTAAAAATGGGTAGGACCGGGATGATGGGTTTCATGGGAACCGGAGGTCTGGATTTATTACGGATCGAAGACGGAATCCGGTATATACAGAAAGAGCTTTCGGAGGGACAGGCATATGGTATAAATTTACTGCACAATCCTAACGACCCGGCACAGGAAGAGAAAACTGTAGACCTATTACTCAGATATGGAGTCAGGAACATTGAAGCAGCCGCTTTCCTTGGTATAACTTCGGCCTTGGTAAAATATCGTGCTAAAGGATTGAGGCGTGACAAATATGGAAATGTAATCAGTTCAAACAGGATAATAGCTAAATTATCAAGGCCGGAAGTAGCGGAAGCATTTTTAAGTCCCGCTCCAGAGAGAATTCTGACTAAGATGCTGGATGCTAATAAGATAACAAAGGAAGAGGCGGGTTTATTAAGGGAAATTCCAATGGCGGATGATATATGTGCTGAAGCCGATTCAGGAGGACATACAGATAGTGCGGTAGCATATGCGCTTATGCCGGCTATTCTAAAGCTCCGTGATGATTCTATGAAAAAGTACGGGTATCATAAAAAAATCAGGGTTGGTGCGGCAGGAGGAATAGGTACTCCCCAGGCAGCTGCGGCAGCATTTGTATTGGGAGCTGATTTTATCATGACCGGTTCAATCAATCAATGTACTGTGGAGGCGGCTACCAGCGATGTAGTAAAGGATCTTTTGCAGCAGATGAATGTTCAGGATACCGAATATGCACCGGCAGGGGATATGTTTGAATTAGGAGCTAAAGTCCAGGTACTGAAAAAGGGATTGTTCTTCCCGGCACGTGCCAACAAGCTGTACGACCTGTATAGACAATACAATTCTATAGATGAGATTGATGAAAAGACCAAAAACCAGATTCAGGAAAAATATTTCAAGTGCAGCTTTGAGAAAGTGTATGAAGATATAAAGGCTTATTACCCTGCGCAAGAGATTGAAAAGGCGGAAAAAAACCCAAAGCATAAGATGGCGCTGATTTTTAGGTGGTATTTTGGCTACAGCTCACGGCTGGCGTTAGAAGGAAATGAGAAGTATCTGGTTGACTTCCAGATTCATTGCGGACCGGCCCTGGGAGCATTTAATCAGTGGGTCAAGGGTACTGGTTTTGAAAGCTGGAGAAACAGGCATGTTGATGAAATTGCAAATAAACTTATGAACGAAACTGCAGTACTTTTGAATCAACGTTTTAATCAACTCAAGGAAGCCTAATTGTAGCTATTCTATTTCTGATATATTATTTTGAAAAGAGAGGATTTGATATGTTTACAAAGGTGAAAAAATACTGCTATGGTTGTGTGGCTATCCCTGTCATCCTGTCTTGCAAGAAGCATGGTCTTTTCAATATTCTAAACAGGACCAGGCCTATGTTGTTTAATGTAATTGTCAAAGAGCTGCAGGCCAATAGCCGGCATCTTAGGACAGCCCTTTTTATTCTGGAGTCATTAAACTGGATTGTCAGAACTGGGAAGGATGAATATTTGCTGACTCCCGAATCGGAAATTTATGAAAAAATACCTGAAGACATTATTGATTTAATGTCTTTTTCAATGGGTGATTATAATAATGATAGCAGGAACGACGGTTACAAAAAGTGGATAGAACTGTCACTACAGCGCTGGTTTATAGAGAATCCTAGTATCATTGATTTTCTGGACGGTATGCTTTTAATACCCATACTGCACGGTTTGAAAGACAATAGTATGCTAAACGGTATGGAGGGATTGAAGCCTGGTGTTTGTGAAGAAATTGTCCGGCTATTGACCAATAAAGGATGGGTTTCGATTGTAGATGGAGGTTATAGCTTAACTGAAGAAGGAAAGAATGTTATAGGTAAAATTTCTACTGTTGAAGAGATCATGGTCTATAAGCCAATGTTGGAAAATATATCGGAAATCATATTTCGTGATGACAATGCCATTCCATGGTTTAAAAGGGGGCGTAGGTTTTCTGATGAAAAGTACTTGTCTGATTTGGAAGAAATGATACTATCGGTATTCAACAAGGCAGCTTTTGGGGAACAGCCTAAGCATATTGTGGCTCTGGGCTGTGGGAATGGAGAATTCCTAAGAGAAATATATGAGATTGTCAGAAAGAAGTCTTTACGTGGTAATGTGCTTGAAGAATATCCTATAAAGCTTATCGGAATCGATTCTGATGTAAAAGCTTTGGTGGAAATGGGACATACCTTAAAAGATACTGACTATATAACTATAAATTGTGAAACTGAAGAGCCTGAGCGAGTGATTGCAGCAATAAGGGGAGCTGGAATCAGCGATACGGAAAATATATTATTTGTTCATTCTTTCGGTAGCAATGGAGGATTTTATATCGAGCGCTGGGCTAATATTTTTAGCAAGCACGGTTTGATTATGCTGGAGGAGCACAGGGTGAAACCCGGAATAGCGAATAAATTCGTTGAAGAATACGAAGGTTTATATATTGATATGTTATATAGATTTTCAGACGAGCAGATGGCGGAAGCAGACGGTTTATTGATGGCAGCGGCAGGGGTAGGCCTGTTTCCGAACCATAGCTTTTTCAGAAAATATCCTAAGACTATACCGTTTAGCAGGTTTACCCTTAATTACTTCGAACAGAGGGAATACTCGATACGGTATGCCCGCGAAACGGACCTTCCTGATCTGGAAAGATTAGAGAACTTATGCTGGGAACCGGGCCTAAGAGTTTCGACATCGGTACTTAAGAAAAGATTGCTGAAGTATCCGGAAGGGCAATTGGTTATGGAGATTAACGGTAAAATAGTGGGAGCTATGTATACACAGCGTATTATTGAGCCGGAGGATATAAAAAAGTCCACTTTTAAAACTGTAGAGAAGCTGCACACAGAGGAGGGTACTGTTATACAATTATTGACAGTAAATATTCTGCCCGATATGCAGCATTTGAATCTGGGGGACCAGCTTTTAGAATTCATGCTTCAGAGATGCGGTGTGATTAATGGAATAACTAAAACCGTAGCTGTTACAAAGTGCAAGGATTACCACAAGCATGAAAATATGCCGCTGGAGGGATATATCGGCCTTCGCAACGAACAGGGGAGGTTGGTCGATACGGTTTTGAGGTTTCATGAAATGCATGGAGCACAAATAAAGGAACTGGTTCCGGGTTATCGCCCTCTGGATATCAAAAACAAAGGAAATGGGGTCTTTGTCGAGTACGACATTCATAATAGACAGCGGAGGGACATTCAAATCAATACTGTACAATCCCATATAAATAGAAAATCCGTTAAGGAATTTATTGTAGAGAGAATACTCCAGATTCTTGGGATAAAGGATGAGAACGGTTTTACCCTTGACAGACCGCTTATGGAAATGGGCTTGGATTCGGGGGACCTGATGGATCTCAAAGAGCAGATCAGTTTCGAATACCGGCTACAGCTTGAACCTGCCTTCTTCTTTGAGTACAATACGCCGGAGAAGATTATTTCCTACTTGGAGAAGTATAACGTCACGGATGATGGGTTAAACATAATAGAATCCCAAGAAAGTATTCATTGTAAGCAAATAGATAACGAAAAACAGAGTGAGGAAGCAGCAGGCAGTAAGGATATCGCCGTTATTGGTGCAGCTTGCCGGCTTCCAGGCGGTATTATGAGCAAGGAACAATTGTGGCAGTTTCTTATGGAAAACAAGGACGCCATCACGAAAATGCCTGGGGACAGGTTTGCCTGGCCTGAATATATTGATCCCGAAAATACACACAAAGGTATAGATTTAGGTGGTTTTATGGGTGATATTGCCAATTTTGATGCACATTTTTTCCGTATATCACCTAAAGAAGCTGAATTGATAGATCCTCAGCAAAGGATTTTGCAGGAGTTAAGTTGGGAGTGTCTGGAAGAAGCGGGCTATTCAGCCAAGGCAGTCTCCGGAAGCAAAACAGGTGTGTTTATTGGGGCTAGTGGTTCTGATTACAACAGACTTCTTGACAGGGAGCTTGAAAATATAGAAGCCCATTATGGAACTGGGGTTTCTATGGCTGTCTTATCCAATAGAATTTCTTATTTTTATGATTTTCATGGCCCCAGCATTCAGTTGGATACGGCCTGCTCCAGTTCCCTGGTAGCTATACACGAGGCTGTAAAGTCATTACAGTCAGGAGAGTGTGAGCAGGCTTTGGTGGGGGGGGTTAATGTCATTTGTCACCCGTCGAACAGTATAGCCTATTATAAAGCAGGAATGCTTGCTAAAGCTGGTGGTTGTAAGACCTTTGACAAGGGGGCTGACGGTTATGTTCGCGGTGAAGGTGCAGTTATGATTTTTCTTAAACCCTTGGAAAAGGCACAGAATGATAATGACTCTATTCTCGCTGTGATTAAAGGATCTGCTGTCAACCATGGAGGTCAGGCAAGCGGGCTCACGGTACCCAACCCTGCAAAGCAAGCATTATTATTGATAGATGCCTATAAGACGGCGGGTGTGGAGCCAGAAACAGTCAGTTACATCGAAGCTCACGGAACAGGTACTTCATTAGGAGATCCTATAGAAATAAGCGGATTAAAAGAGGCATTTTCGCAGCTTTCCGGTAAAAAAACAGAGACTATTGATCCATATTGCGGATTGGGCTCCATTAAGACCAATATCGGCCATCTGGAAGCTGCTGCGGGTATTGCCGGGCTTTTGAAAGTAGTACTGTGCTTATGGTATAAATCCATTCCGGCGTCTCTAAATTTTAAAGAGTTGAACCCTCATATCAATCTTACAAACACTCCTTTTTATATTGTAAACAAGAGTCAAGCATGGCAACCTGCTAAAAGCAACAGCCCAAGAAGGGCTGGAGTAAGCAGCTTCGGCTCTGGAGGGGCAAATGCCCATGTAGTGCTTGAGGAAGCTCCGAGTGTTACAAAGCATTCAAGCAAGAAGCTCCCCGGTTATATTGTTTGCCTATCGGCTAAAACAGAAGAGGTCTTGACTCAGAAAGAGAAGGATATAGCGTTATGGCTTGATAAAGATGGACGGAGCAAAAACCTTTTTGATATTTGCGCTACCTTGTTTACCGGAAGGGAACACTTCGGGATAAGAGCGGCTTATGTAGTAAGGGATGTTCAAGAACTGCAGGAAAAGCTGAGGGAGGTACGGGATACCGGTTTCACTGAAGGGTACTACAGGGATAAAAGAAAACAATTACAGCCGGGGATTGAGCAATCGGGCAGGAAGGTTCTCGATGAGATTCAATCAAACAAAGAAGCAAGCGGGAATGAATATATTAATAGCCTAAAGACTCTGGCAGAATTATATGCAAGAGGGTATGAGCCTGATTGGAGAGTTTTTTTCTCGGATGCAAAACCTTGCCGCATTAGCCTGCCAACTTATCCCTTTGCCAGAGAACGTTACTGGGTTCCTAAAAATAAAGCAAAATCCAACAGCAATGCAGCAGGATGTCCACCAATTATAAATACGATTCACCCTCTTCTGCATCAAAACACTTCTACCCTTATTGAGCATCGGTTTACATCCATATTTAGCGGGCAGGAGTTTTTCCTAGCGGATTACATCATTAATGGAAAGCGGGCACTGCCCGGGACTGCTTGTCTTGAAATGGCTCGGGTGGCAGTGGAACAGGCAATGGGGATTATAGAGGAAGGTCCGACTGCAATTTGCCTCAAAAATGTGGTCTGGGCACGTCCCATGACTATGGGAGACAGGCCGCTTAAAGTACATATCGAACTCTTACCTAGGGAGGGTGGAGAGATTGACTATGAAATATACAGTAGAACGGAAAATATCGATGCAGAGCCTGTTGTGTACAGCCAGGGAAGGGCAGTGCCAAGTTCGAAAATAGAAGCGCCTGTTTTGGATCTGCCTGTCTCACAATCCCTGTGTAGTTTGGCAACTCTTTCATCCGGTGAATGCTACGAGGCTTTTAAAACAGTGGGACTTCACTATGGTACGGAATACATGGGGATTGAGAAGGTATATATTGGTTCGAAACAGGTGTGGGTGAAGCTTTCCTTGCCATCTACGGTTTCCGATACCCTGAGCCGGTTCGTTCTGCATCCGAGTTTGGTGGAGGCGGCTCTTCAAGCAGCAATCGGTTTAGCGTCGGGAGCAGATAGTGACGGAAGCAAAACTGCCGCAAAACCGGCCTTACCTTTTAACCTAGAGGAGCTTGAAATTTTCGGAAGATGTACTACCTCCATGTGGGCGCTAGTAAGACCTGGTGTCGAAAGCAAAGAAAGTGACAAGGTACAGAAGCTTGATATTGATTTGTGTGATGAAAAGGGTAAGGTTTGTGTTCGGTTCAAGGGCCTATCATCATGTATATTAAAAGGAGAAGCGTATTCGGTAGGAGAGCGGGAGAGTACCGGGACATTAATGCTCCAGCCTTGTTGGAAGGAAGAAGCTATTGGCAGCAAGGCAGTACAAAACTATAATCAACATCTGGTTATGTTCTGCGAAAACATTGAGGTTTCACGGGATAGCATGGAAAACATCATGCACCGTATGCGCATTATCACTCTTCAATCGAAACAGAAAAGCATAGACAAACAGTTCCAGGACTATGCTGTCCAGGTGTTTGAAGAACTCCGGAATATAATTATAAACAAGCCTGCAGGTAAAGTACTAGTTCAGGTTGTGGTTCCGGCTCAAGGGGAACAGCAGCTCTTCTCGGGACTATCCGGACTTTTGAAAACAGCACAGTTGGAGAACCCCAAACTCGTTGGGCAGCTAATAGAAGTAGATGAAAATTCGGATGTAATATGGGATGTATTAGAAAAAAATGGACGTAGTCCCGCAGACAAACATATCAGGTACTGGGACGGCAAACGGTATGTGGCCGGCTGGAACGAAATTGAAGCTTCACAGGAAGAGATGAGTATTCCATGGAAAGATCGCGGTGTCTATTTAATCACCGGGGGAGCTGGGGGACTCGGACTCATTTTTGCTAAAGAAATTACGGATAAAGCTAGGGGGTCAGTAATAATTCTCACGGGAAGGTCCCCTCTTAACGAGGATAAGAAAGCCAGATTGAAGGAATTGGAATCTTTGGGAGCCAGGGTGGAATACAAGCAAGTGGATGTTACCCGAGTTGAGGCAGTAAGCAGCTTGATCCAAAGCATCCAGGAGGAATACGGCAACCTTCACGGTATTATTCATAGTGCGGGAATAATTCGGGACAACTTCATACTTAAAAAGACAAGAGAGGAACTGGAGGAAGTTCTTGCACCCAAGGTGGCAGGAGTGGTGAGTCTGGATAAGGCAAGTAAGGATCTACCCCTTGACTTTTTTATTCTCTTTTCCTCCACATCGGGAAGCTTGGGCAATGTAGGGCAGGCCGATTATGCAGCCGCCAACGCCTTTGTGGATGCATACGCCGGATATCGTAGCAGCTTGGCAGCAGTAAAACAACGTCAGGGTCAAACATTGTCGGTCAACTGGCCACTGTGGAAAGCGGGCGGTATGCATGTTGATGAAGAAACTGAAAAAATAATCAGACATAATACAGGTGTAGCTGCCATGAAGACTTCCTCGGGAATCAGAGCCTTATATCAAGGCCTGGCCTTTGGCAGGGAGCAGATTATGGTAATGGAAGGCGACCTGCCGCAAATGCAGGTATACATGTCGGAATTTTTGTCAAAGGTTCATACAGGTATTCTGAAGGAATGTACTCTACAGGTGGACCAGCGGATGTTACGGGAAAAAACCCTATATCAGCTCAAAATTCTTTTTAGTGAAGTTAGTAAGTTTAGTGTCAGTAGGATTGATCCGGAAGAGCCCATGGAAAGCTATGGGATTGATTCCATAATGATAAACCAGCTCAATCAGAAACTTGCAGGAATCTTTGGAGAATTATCAAAAACTTTATTCTTTGAATACCAGACTTTGGATGACCTGGCAGGCTATCTTGCAGAGGACTATCCAGAGGAGTGCATGAGGTTGACCGGGCTTGAAGAGCAAGTACGCATAATACCGAAAAATAAAACTATAGGTTCTTCTATTGGTGAATTCCCTGTACTGGCCTCATTGAAGACACCGAACAAACTGGAAGGGATACCTTCTAAGACGACACCTAGTAATAGTATTTTTGAGCCTGTTGCCATAATAGGCATAAGCGGGCATTATCCACAGGCAAAAACGTTAAAAGATTACTGGGAGGTTTTAAAAACAGGCAAAGATTGCATTACGGAAATTCCGGAAGAGCGCTGGCCAATAGAAGGATTCTATCATAAGGATCCCAGAGAAGCTGTGGCCCTAGGCAAAAGTTACAGCAAATGGGGCGGATTTATAGAAGAATTTGCGGATTTTGATCCTCTCTTCTTCAATATTTCACCAAGGGAAGCCCTCAATATGGATCCTCAGGAAAGGTTGATTGTCGAGACCTGCTGGGAAGCGATGGAGGATGGCGGATACACAAGGGAACAGCTGGCAGGACAGTATAAGCAGCGGGTCGGTGTTTTTATAGGAATTACCAAAACAGGATTTGCGTTACATGGCCCCGAGCTGCGTAGCCAGGGCGAAAACATCTATCCCAACACTTCATTTTCATCGGTGGCAAATAGAGTTTCGTACCTGCTGAATTTAAAAGGACCCAGCATGCCCATTGACACTATGTGTTCCGCATCTTTAACAGCCATTCATGAAGCCTGTATGCATCTTCAACATAATGAATGTGAAATGGCAATAGCCGGAGGAGTTAATTTGTATCTGCATCCTTCAACCTATATCGAGCTCTGTATGCAGAAAATGCTTTCGTCAGACGGTAAGTGCAGGAGTTTCGGTAAAGGAGCCAGCGGCTTTGTGCCTGGTGAAGGAGTTGGAGTTGTTTTGCTGAAACCCTTATCCCGGGCGATTGCAGATAAAGACCATATTTATGCAGTTATTAGAGGGACAAGCATTAATCACGGGGGAAAAACCAACGGGTATACGGTGCCCAATCCAAATGCTCAAGGAGATCTTATTCGAGCTGCCATGGATAAAGCAGGGATAGACAGCCGGATAATCAGTTACATTGAATCTCACGGAACGGGTACAGAGCTTGGCGATCCCATTGAAATCACAGGATTAAGCCAGGCATTTCGAAAAGACACTCAGGACACAGGATTTTGTGCCATTGGTTCGGTAAAATCAAATATTGGCCATTTGGAAGCTGCTGCAGGTATTGCAGGAGTTACCAAAGTAGTACTTCAAATGAAACACAAAAAGATAGTTCCAAGCTTGCATTCTAAAGAATTGAACCCCAATATCAACTTTGAAAAAACTCCATTTGTAGTACAACAGGAGCTTACTGAATGGAAAAGGCCGGTAGTTTGGAACAATGGAGAAAGCAAAGAATATCCGAGAATCGCTGGTATATCGTCTTTCGGTGCCGGAGGGTCTAATGCCCACGTTATCATTGAGGAATATATTGAAGAGAATATGGAAAGTTCGCAAACGTTAATAAGTGGAAATTACCCTGCGGTTATTGTGCTTTCGGCAAAGAATGAGGAGCAACTCCGCCAGCAGGTGCTGCAATTGTTGGAAGTAATCTGGGAACGGCAATTTTTAGATTCCGATCTGGTTCATATAGCCTATACACTTCAGGTAGGGCGTGAAGCTATGGAAGAGCGCCTGGCTGTAGTTGTGAGAACTATTGGGGAACTCGAAGAAAAGCTGAAGAGTTTTCTGGAAGGGCAGGATGGTATTGAAGAACTCTATAGGGGACAGGTCAAACGCAATAAAGAGAGTATTGCTCTTCTGGCTGAGGATGAGGACATGGCAAAAACAATTGATGCATGGGTTGCCAAAAGAAAGTACAAAAAGCTTCTTGACTTTTGGGTCAAGGGGCTGACTTTAAATTGGGAGCTGCTCTATGGAGAAGACAAACCCCGCCGTATAAGTCTTCCTACCTACCCATTTGCCAGGGAGCGTTACTGGATACCCCAGAACATGAGGAAAAATATCGGACAGAGTACGGCGGAAGCTATAGACACAATACAAGACCTTTATCCGCCGCTGCATAATAATGAGCCGGAAAATTCAGTCGCTCCGGCATACCAGAACCAGGAGCCTTATGAACTGATGACCTTTGAAGAAATCTGGCAGGAGCAAGACCGCCCCAATACTTCTTCGGTGGAGATGAAAACGATAGTTTGTTTTGTATCAAATCGGG
>JAOAEJ010000071.1 GCA_026416815.1 Clostridia bacterium
TTTTTATAAGTTGCAGGTTAATGTTGATTCCCATTTTATCTTTCCTCTTTTGTTATAATGCTTAATCAACATATATATCGTTATTTAACCTGTTTTCTTTATCCTATTTTTGTTTTGCCACGGTTTATTGAGCAATTACAATTCTGCATATTTTGTATAGTCTTTTAGAAAGTCATTTAATTCGGAAATCATATCTTTAACATAGCCATAAATATTTTGCTCTGCCAGATAGAACCCATCATCAATATTATTGATTTTACTCATTACTTCACTTTCCAAAACACCACTATCAATATTTTGAGTTAATCTTTTTAATATACTTGCAATTTCTGACCCTATGTCATGGTTTTCATCAAACTTTTGTGCAAGTAGGCCAATAATAATATTCGCAACCGTTTTTGAATCAGATTTACCTCTAACATTTTTTAGAATACATGCAACATCTTCATTGTTTTTACTGCTATTAAGTGAAACCTCTATTAAGGCATAATCAACATTGCTTTCTGACTCAATAGTTGTATCTACCCAATTAAGTACATCACTTTTGCAAAATAGTCCAACTATAAGCCCAAGCCTATATATTTCGGCTCTATCCTTTAAGCAAACCAATATAAGTCCCCCCTAAATCACATTTTATTTGGGTATAACAGTAATAACATCTCCAAATTCATTTATAATAACTTTAACATCATTTGTAGTACATTCCCAAGTATAGCGTGTTTTACCTGGAACTCTCGTTCCATGTTCTACTGCGTTTTCAACAACACTAGGGGGAATTCCTCTAGGGTCAACATATTTAGAAACGAAATCGTTGTACTGTTTAGTCCCAGTCTTATATCCTTTTTCAAGTGCTTTTTGTGCCGCTCTAGACTCTAGCTCTGCTCTCACTTGCATTGTATTAGGTGCCATTCTTTCAAGAGCATGTTCAGAGTAGTACCGACCGTCTATTGTCTTACCACCTTTCGGCATATCCCAACCTTGGTCAATAAACTTAGTTACTTTTGTTGAACCACTCGATAGCCTTGTTTCTCCACCTGCAATGAATTCACCCTCTGCTGGGATTTTAGTCATTACGTTAGCAAGGCTTTCTGCTTTACCGAGTTTAACCACTTTTGTGGCATATTGAGTACCTTTAGTTCCTACAAATGTTATTATAACTTCACTACCTACCCTAGATATGTAATATGCTTTTACATTCCAGTTACCTTCAACAAATTGATTAAAGCCAGTCTCGATACTGCGCGCTAATCCATCAAGCATTTGGAATTTTTTCTTTAACGTCTCATCACTAGCCATTCCCATGGGGGTCATCATTGTAGCTAGATTATTCCACCCTTCATATGTAGTTAAACTCTTCACACCATCTATGAAACCTGTTACAGTGTCTTTCCCTCCTGCAACTATGTTATTCAATATAGATTGTGGGGTGACAGTGCTTCCATCTTTTCCGACATCACTTGTGCTTTTTAAGGATTGCTGTATAGTTTGTTGTACATTAAACTTATTTTTTAGTGCATTTTGTAAATCTTCCTTAAACGTTTGAGGGCTAATCATTATTCGCCCCTTTTCAACAACGCTCTTATTTATATCATACTTAAATAGAATGTTACCATTGTTATCTAGTATTTGTGCATACTGTTTTCCATCCCACTTTACCTTAACATTAAAATCATCAACTATATCAGCTAGCTTTTCTAATTTTCCACCGCCTCTAAAGTTAGCAGATTCCTCTGCTTTATGGCCCGTAGGGTCATAGTACATTAGTGGGTTGTTATGTACATAGGTATAAAGATTAAGTGAAAGGGGGTCATTAACTTCTCCCCTTACTGTGTCCTCCTGCAAGAATCTAGCTATTTTCGGGTCGTACATTCTTGCATTGAGGTAGTACAGTCCAGTCTCTCCATCCCACTGATAACCTGCATACCTTATTGGGTTATTTACATTTCCGGTTGACTCTACTATGTTACCGAAGGCGTCGTAGTAGTATGTTGCTGCTACTTCCCCTGATGTACTCAGCAGTGCTGTCACGTCAGCGTGGCCGTTGTACATGTAGTAGTAGGTCTCGCCTTCCACTGTCCTTGTGAGGAGGTTTGTACCGTAAACGTTTTTAGCTATCTGGCTGCCTTGTCCGTCTACTTCGAGTACTACTTTATCGTATTCGTACAGGTATCTTGTTGTCTTTCCGTTTACAGTTTTCTCTACCCTGTATCCGTCTCCGTTGTATGCGTATGTGGCTGTCTTGTCTCCGGTTGTCGTCCTTACGAGCTGGTTCCACACATCATATTCAAAGAAGGATATATTGCTCGATATGCTCTGGCCTTCCTTTATTATGCTTATGCTGCCGTTTTTGCCCGGTACTGCGGCTTTTGCTACGGTGGATATCTTGCATACCATGTTTCCGTTGCTGTCGTAGGTATACAGTGTTCTGGTTGTTGTACCCGGGACTGTGGTCACAGTTGTAACCAGTCTGTTCTGCTCGTTGTAGATATAGGTGGTGGTTTCGGTAGTCGTACCTGTTGTTACTGCTTCAATCAGCCTGTTGCCTGCTTTGTCGTAGCTGTAGGATGTCACTCTGCCGTTTGGCTCTGTGACTGTTTCCAATCTGTTTAAGCTGTCGTAGGTGTACAGGGTTGTTCCTTTTACCACACCGTTTATTAGCTCGTGCTTGCTTGTCTGGTTGTTTGCTGCATCGTAGGTATAGGTATAGGTGTCCATTACACTTCCGTCTGCTTTTTTGTTTGTCAAGGTCCAGTTTAGGTTGTTCTTGTAGTAAGTATAGGTTTCACTTGCTCCGTTATGATATATTACGCTTTGTCTGCTGCCGTTGGCATAGTAGTTGTAGGTTGTTGTTTTTCCGTCTACTATGACATATTTGAGTCTTCCGGCTTTATCGTATACCTTTTCGGTTATGTTGCCCTTAGGGTCTTTGGATGTTTCTGCGGTACAGCCGTCTGCTTCTATTATACCATATGCAAATTCAGTTGTTCCTATCTGTGGTACTGTCTTTTTGGTTACCCTACCAAGCTCGTCATATTCACGGATGGTTGTCCCCGTTTTGTCGGTCATTTTTGTCATGTTGCCGTTGTTATCGTATTCATAGGAGATTGTCTCTGCTCCTATAGTCTTTGATTTCAACCTGCCGTGTATGTCGTAGATGTATGTGGTGGTGTTGCCGTTTCTATCTATTTTTGTTTGCAGTGTACCGTCAGCGTAGTAGGTGTAGGTTTCGGTTTTATCCGGATCACCTTTGCCTCCGTGGTCCATTCTCTTTGATACTTTGTTGGCAGCGTTGTATTCAAAGGTGCTGGTATGACCGTTGCCGTTGGTCTGCGTTAGCATGTTGCCGTTTAAGTCGTAGGTGTAGGTTGTTGTCTCACCTTTTGCGTTTACCACCGATTTTAACCTGTTGAATTCGTCATAGATGTAGGTGGTGGCTATACCCCTTCCGTCGGTTTTGGTCTGTAGGTTGCCTGCATTATCGTATGACTGGCTTACGGTGTGACCCTCGGGGTCTATTGTGGCTATTAGCCTGTTGTTTTTGTCATACCTGTATTCCGTTGCGTTATTGAGTGCGTCATAGGATTTCACCTGTACGCTGTTTTTGTTGTACTCAAGCTTTTGTATTGTGGTGTAAGGGTCTTTTTTCTCTATGAGCCTGTTCAAGGGGTCGTATATATTGGTGTATGTGTTGCCTCTCCAGTCGGTGACCATTGTCTGGTTGCCGTTGGCGTCATAGTCGTAGATTGTTTCCTGTACTACACCCTTTACGGTTATCTTTGTTGTTTTGAGTCTATTCAGGCTGTCGTAGGTGTTTTCTTTAGTAATACCGTTAGCGTCGGTCTCGTATCTCTTATTGCCGTTCTTGTCATATCTAACGCTGGTAGTGATACTTTCGGTACCGTCCTGTTTTTTCTGTGTACGTGACAATACCCTTCCCTGGTTGTCATAGGTATAGAGGTCTACTCTTCCCATGCTGTCCTGCTGCTTTTTAAGGTTACCTGTCATATCATACTGGTAAATTACTGTGTTTTGCGGTATTGTCGTATCACCGGGATATACAGCCTTGCGAACCTTTCCAAGGGCATTGTACTCGAAGGTTGTGGTCTTTCCGTTACCATCTACCTGGGTTACTACATTGCCTACAAGGTTGTAGTGGTTTGTTTTCAGTGTCTTATTGTTTACCTTTATTTCTTCTATGTTTCTAGTATCGTCGTAGACATAGGAGTTTGTGGTTCCGTTGGCGTTTGTTTCGGATATTTTCCTTCCAAGGCCATCATATTCGTATCTGGTTGTAAACGCTAGTCCCCTGTCTTTGGACACGGGGTCAAGTACGGTTACAGGCTTGTTTGCCAGGTTGTAGGTGTACTGGGTGCCGTAGTTGCCATCATAGCCCAGTGCATCCTGCTCCCGGGTTACATTGCCGTTGTTATCGTAGTCGTAGGCCTTTGTAGTGATTGTCACCCACTGTCCGGTTACCGGGTCTTTGTATATGTCGAGCTTTCTTATTAACCTGTCCATAGAGTCGTAGACATACTCTACCCTGCTCATTTCGCCGAGGTTCTTTGTACTATCGTAGTTTTTGGGTGATACCTCTGCTACCTTCCTGCCTGCAAAGTCGTAGTAGTACAGTGTCGTACCACTTTGGGCGTTTATCGTCTTTACGAGGAAGCCTCTTTTGTTATACTCGAAGGTTGTCTTATTGCCGTTTGCGTCAACTACTTCTTCGGGCTTTCCTTCCCAGTTGTACCTTGTACTTGTGGTTATTGTTACTGCCTGTCCGTTTTCATCATGCCCTGGCTGGCTTGTGCCGGTCTGCCTGTTCATGTTGTCGTAGGTATATGTTGTCACTATACCGTCGGGAGTAGTTACTGTTTCGAGGTTTCCGTTTTTATCATATTTATATTTAGTAGTAAGTGTTTTGTCCGTTGTGCTGGTTATGCTGTATCCTTCAATGTCTCTTTCCTGAACATGGACTATCTTCTGCTCTACTTTTCCAAGGTGGTTGCTTATATATTCGGTTATGTTTTTTGTATTTGCGTCAACATCTACAACTTCTTTTTCGAGGTTGCCGTCATCGTCGTACCAGTACTCGGTTTTTCTTCCCGAGCTGTCGGTCACTGTCTTTACTTTACCGTCCTTGTAGTAGGTATAGCTTTTGGTTACAAAGGTGAACGGAATCTGGTACAACCCTACTTTTTCCTTGCCTGCCTTTTCGGCTGTCTTTCTTCCCGCTTTGTCATACTCTGTTTTTGTATAGGTGTATACTATAGCTCCGTTTGCTACTTCAAAGGGTGTCCACTGCTCTGTTAGCCTGTTCAGTCCGTCATAGCGGTAGTAGGTAATACTTCCGTTGGCGTCGGTGCTTGTTTTTACGGTACCGTTGGTGTTGTATTCGGCTTTTATCTTTGTACCGTCCGGATTTTGCTGCTCTACAAGCCTTCCGGCATAGTCATATATGTATACTGTTACAGCTTTGTTAATATTGCCGAAATTCTTTGTAACGGTTTTCTGGGTTTTGTTGTCGCTCAGTGTGGCATAGGAGTATTCTTCAAGGTGTATCTCAGTAGTTGCTGCTGCACTGTCTTTGAAGTATACTTTTTTCACCCTGTCCAGCACATCGTATTCATACCTGTATACCGAACCGTTGGGTTTTGTTTCTGTAAGTATATTGCCGTATACATCGTAGGTATAGGTTGTTGTGTTGTTATTGGGATCTGTTGCTGTCCTTATCCTGCCGCTGTCATAGTAGGTGTACCTGAATCCTGAGTTGATGTCTGCATAGGTCTGCTCCGGTGCAGTTTTTGCAAGGCCGTCGTTTGCTGCATTGTACTGCTTTGGCAATACCTCCTGCACCTTTCTTCCCATGGAGTCATAGAGCGTTCTTGTGGTTTCATCTTTTTGTGTTGACTTTACTATGAGCCCGTTGTCATCGTAGGTATACTCGGTCTTATTCTTTTTTGGTGATTCTACAGCAGTTTTCCACCCTATTATGTTGTTGGTTACTGTGGTTGTTTTCCCTTCGGGGTTTATTATTGTCCGCAGGTTCCAGTAGGCGTCGTAGGTGTATTCGCTTATATTTCCTTCGGGGTCTGTCACTGTTCTCTGCAGTCCGTTAGGGTAATAGGTATAGGCTGTTATTGCAAATTTTGTTTCATCACAGCCTGTTGTATACTGGTCGGTCCCGTTTAACGGTTGTACCTTCTTCTCCAGGTTCTTTTTATCGGTCGTGTATACATAGAAGGTGTATTTGCCCGATTCATCCTTTTCCATTGTCAGATTGCTTTTATCGTCATAGGCGTATTCCTTTACACTAAGGTCGGGGTTTATCACCTTTGTGACATTACCCATTGGATCTCTTTCATACTGGGTGGTATTGCCGTTTCTGTCGGTTGAAGATTTTACATCTCCGAACTTGTTTTTGCCGCCTTCCATAACATATTCGGTATGAATGAACTTTCCTTCGGCATCCTGCATTTTTGTGGTGTAGAATGAGGTATCAAACCAGTACACCCACTGCTTTATGTTATTTTCTAGTATGGTGGTTTTCCTGTTTAATACATCGTAGGTGTACACCGAGGTGTCTCCCTGAGCGTCGGTGGCCTTGCTGACCTTGTGCTGGTTGTCACCTTCGCTGTGGTTGTATACGATTGTCTCTATGAGCTTACTGTCATGGTCCTTTATTTCGGTGAGATAACCCCATGTATCGTAGGTATAGTTCATTGTTTTGCCCATAGGGTCGGTCACCTTTATCAGGTAGTTGTTGGTATTGTATTCGTATTTTACTTTTCTTCCTTTGGAGTCAACTATATTGTCTATCAACCCGTTTGAAGGATTGTAGTTTACTGTATAGACCCTTGATGCCGAGTCAGTAATGCCGGTTATCTTTCCGCTTGCGTCTACCTGTATGGTTATGGTGTTGCCGTATCTGTCCTTCATGTAGCACAGCCAACCGTTTTTATCAAAACCGTAGCTGTACTGGTCCTTTGTTGTGAGGGTGAAGGTACCATCAGTGTTTTTTACAAGCTCCGCTCTTGAATCATCGGGGGTGTATTTTCCTGTTGCAGTGTCTTTGCGGAATCTTTCCACTGCTCCTGTAGGCAGCACCACCGTTACAAGGCTGTCACCCTGCAGGCTTCCTTCAAAGCCGAAGGTCCAACCTCTTCCCAGCGGATAGCTCTTTTCATCCTTAGAGTTGTAGGTTCTGCTTATGTTTACCTGAAAGCCTGGAGCATTTACCGTCATATCGTTGCAGGTAAAGGAGAAGTTACCGGTTGCAGGGCTTACACCGCCTTCACCGTAGTGCAGCTTTTCTTTTATCTTTGCGAGCTGGTCCATGGTATACCATGAATCGTCCCCTGCTTCACCGCCCTGGGTTCCGCTGCCGGTCGGCCCACCTACGCCTACATAGGTATCGGGCTGGGGAGGTACGTTTGCCAGTGCTGCCGCTGCGTTTACTCTACCGTTTGAGGCTACTTTCCCCTCAAGGCTTGCACATATTGTTACGTTGTTTTTGATTCTTGCTGCAATGTTTATGTATGTCAGCGCCGGTTCCTTGCTTTTTAGGAGTGCTGCCACACCTGTTACGAAAGGCGCTGATGTGGAAGTTCCGCTTATGTAGTCGTAGGTACCGTCGGGTGTGGTGCTGAGTATGTTTACCCCGGGAGCAGCTACGTGTATTTTATCTCCATAGCTTGTGAAGTCTGCAAGTACGCCGTTGCTGTCTATGGCTGCTACTGAGAGCACGTTTGGTATATCGAAGGAGGCAGGGTATACCGGGGATAGGGCTACATCCGCACCCCTGTTTCCTGCGGAGCATACAAACAGTATGCCGCTGTTTTGCATCGCCTCTTTGAGGGCAAGGTTGTTGTCACTTCCCCCGAAGCTGCAGTTGATTATTTTTATTCCCATGGCTTTTGCGTACTCTATTGCTTCGAGTATGTCACAGGTGTATCCTACGTTTCCGTTTATGAATTTCAGCGGAAGCACCTTTATGTTGGGAGCGACACCGGTTATCCCTGCACTGTCGGACTTTGCGGCTATTATCCCCGCCACGTAGGTTCCGTGAAGGTCAAGGGTGGCGTTATCATATACAGTACTGTCGCCGTTTACGAAGTCCCATCCGTTTATGTCATCTTTATAGCCGTTGTTGTCGTCGTCGATTCCATTTGCGGGTATTTCCTTAGTGTTTATGTATATGTTGCCTTTAAGATCTGGGTGGTTTATGTCTATTCCTGTATCCAGGACTCCTACTACAGTAGCTGATGTCCCGGTTGTTGTCCCCCAGGCGGGAGCAGCGTTTATATCTACGCCGCTCCTGCCGAATACCCCTTCAATTTCCTGCCCGCTGTTTGTGAGTCCCCACTGCTGGTTATATTTAGGGTCAGCGGGTGTGGACTCGGTAGACAGCTTGTAGTTTGGCTGGACGTACTCTACATCGGGATTGTTTTTCAACTCGTCTACCACCTGGTTTATGTCTGTTTTTTCGTCTATTTGTATTAGCTCTATCTTACGGTTCTTGAGTTTCTTTTTTGTATCAAGCTTTGAAAGCTTTAGCTTGGATTTTATTGAATTTTTTACGCTGTCCGCTTTCTTGTCGTCTTTATACTTTACGATTATTTCTGTTTTATCTCTATCTACATCGGTTTTTGCTGCAGACACACTTTGTTGCGCTGTTATTATGCTTGCTGCCAGCATTACCGCTATCGTTGATTTGAGCAGTATGTTTTTGAGTTTAGTCATCTCGCTCCCCCTTACTGTATACTGTATGTAATGCCTGTGTCACCGGTTTTCTTGGACTTGAATCTTATACTGTTTACAACCCCTGTAAAGGTTTGTCCCTCTTGAATACTGCCTGTCTTTGTGAACACTATAGTACCCGGTGTAAACTGTACTATCCTTATATCCGTCCAGAGTATATTTCCGATACTCAGATTGGCTTTGGAGGTCATGGAACACAAGTCCACCACCTCAAGCTCTTCGGGATTGTATACCAGTGTAAATTTCATGGTGCTGAAGTCCTGTACGTCGCTTACGGTGAGTAACAGGTTGAACACTTCCCCTTGTGTGCAGCTTAATGTATAAGTAGGCTTCAAGGTTTCTTTTGCCAGAGGCTCACTCCAGCTGCTCACACTCACGGAGTTTTTAGCCCTTATCCTGTAGGGGTGGCTTTCACCGGGCATTAATCCTTCGTGTTTAAAGCTGTTGCTTGTTACCGCTACTACCGATTTACCGTCTATTTCTACTTCATAGGTTTGTGCCCCGGACTGACTGTCCCACTTGAGTGTTATTGAGGTATTGGTGGCTTCTGCTGTTATGTTTGTTGGGGTATTCAGCTGAGTGGCTTTTGTCAGTACCCCGCTCCAATTGGAAGCCCCGTCTGCCGTCAATGTCCTTACCCTATAGGTGTGTGCAGTTCCCGGTGCAAGTCCTGTGTGGCTGTATACGGGCTCGGTGACACTCTGAAGTACTATACCGTCTATATCTATTTCATAACCCAATGCTCCTTCTACAGGCAGCCATGAGAGTGATATATCAGTTTCCGCAGAGGTTGCGCTCAGGTTTTGTGGTACTCCTTCTGTTCCTGATAGTGTAAGTATGCTGATTGCCTGGCTCCATCCGCTGGCTCCCCCATCGTTTCGTGCTCTTACCCTGTAGGTATGCTGGGTGGATGGCGCTAAGCTGTCGGCTGTATAGGTTGTGCTTGCTCCACTGCTTATCACTATTCCGTCGGCTTCTATATCGTATCCGGTAGCTCCTTCTACAGCATTCCATGTCAGTGTCACTGAAGTATCTGCTGCCTTGGCTTTTACATTCTCCGGCATTGAAGGCGGTACTGGGAGTGTAAGCACTGCGATATCACTGCTCCAGTCGCCGTAGCCGTTGATGTTTTTCGCCCTCACCCTGTAGGTGTGCTGGGTGGAAGGCTGTAGTCCGGTATGGCCATATACCGCTTCTGCCACGCTTATCTGCTCGCCTCCGTCTATCTCCAGCTGGTACTCGTCCGCCCCGATGACCTCACCCCAGGATATTGTTATCGCTGAGGCTGTGGATTTTGCCTTCAGGTCCGCCGGTGCTTCGGGAGTTCCCGGAAGGGTCGATACTACAAGGAGCCCGCTCCAGTCGCTTGTCCCTCCGGCATTTTTTGCTCTTACTCTATAGCTGTGGCTGGTTCCGGGGTTTAATCCGCTGTCTATATAGCTTGTACCTGTGCAGTTTTCTATTATGTTACCGTCCGCTTCTATATCGTACTCCTCCGCCCCTGCTGCCGCTTCCCATACCAGGGTTATTGCTGCCGCTTGTGCTGAGGTATAAGTATTTGCGGGTACTGACGGTGGGTTTGGCAGTGTGGACTTTGTTAGCTGTCCGCTCCACTCGCCAGCAACCCCTTCTATTACCGCTCTTACTCTGTAGGTGTGTTCTGTACCCGCGGTGAGGCTGGTATGGATGTACTGCGTTCCTGTTATACCGGTTTGTGTAATTCCATCGGCTTCTATATCATAGCTTTGTGCACCGTTTATAACATCCCAGGTTATTGTGAGGGAGTTCTTTGCTGCCTGTGCCTTTAGGTTTGACGGCACTCCCGAGGTTTGGGGCTGGGTGGATACCGCAGCTACAGTACTCCAGTCGCTCACTCCGCCTGCATTTTTAGCCCTCACCCTATAGGTGTGGCGGGTATGGGGAGTGAGTCCCGAGTGCAGGTAGCTTGTGGCTGTGCCGTTGTCTACTACTTGTCCATCGACTTCTATGTCATACCCTGCTGCACCGTTTATTCTGGTCCATAATAGGGTTATTTCATTTTGTCCCGCTTGTGTGTTTATGTTTGCAGGGATTGCCGGGATATTTGGTGTTGTGGATTTTGTAACTGTGGTACTCCAACTGCTCTTTCCACCGTCATTCCTGCTCCTTACGCTGTAGGTGTGCTCTGTACCGGGGATTAGGCCTGTATGGGTGTAGGTTGTGTCTGTGCCTGTGTTTACGATGAACCCATCGGCCTTTATCTCATAGCCGTCGGCTCCCTGTACTGCTGCCCATGTCAAGGTCACTGATGTACTTGTGGTATTGGTACTGCTTACAACAGGTGTGCCCGGTGTCTGGGGCAGGGTGGTTTTTGTTAGTAGTGTACTCCATGGGCCTGCTCCGCCTGGGTTTTTAGCTCTTACCCTGTAAGTGTGCTGTGTGACCGGGCTTAGGCTGCTGTGGGTGAAGGTAGTAGCTGTACCGTTGTCAACTACTGCTCCATCTCTTTCCACCTCATAGCCTGCAGCGCCTTCTACCGTACTCCAGCTCAGTTTCACCGATGTGCTGGTGGCCGTAGCTGCTATGTCTCCTGGCGGTGTTGCGGGTGGATTTGGATGGGTTGTCACGGTACCTATCTGGTACCATGGCGACTCGGCATTATCGCTGTTTTTTGCTTTGACTTTTATATTGTATGTTGTTTGAGCTCCTAATCCTGTAATTGTGTCGCTTAGTGAGGTTGTCCATAGGTTTTGTTTTATCGGTGTAGTGTTAGTGCCAACAAATGCAGCAAGGATGTAGGATACTCCCGTAGGGTTGCCGTTGGCTGCCCATGTTGCACTTACGCTTGTATTTGTGTAAGCACTGATACTTCCGTTGTTCGGGGTATTTGACAATGTGTACTTAGTTATCGGAGTACTCCATGCACCTACTCCGCCGGTATTTTTTGCCCTTACCTTGTAGGTATGGGACGTGTTTGTTGATAGTCCTGTGTGATTGTATGTAGTGCTTGTACCCGTATTTATTATTGTTCCGTCTACTTCTATATCGTAGCCTGTTGCACCAGTCGCTGTATTCCATGAAGTACTCATAGAATTACTAGAAGGAACTGCTGTTAGCCCTGAGGGTGCAGCAGGTGGGTCAGGTAATGTATTTATGTATAGATACGCACTCCAGTTGCCTGCGCCTGATACGTTTCTTGAACGCACTCTAACGTTATATGCTGTATTTGCAGATAGCCCTGAAAAAACAAACGGACTTGTAACGTTGGTCATTATTAAGGACCCGCTAAAGGCTTCAATATCATATGCTGTTGCACCTATTACACTATCCCATGCCAGTGTTACTGATTTTTGAGTGGTACTTATTGACCTAAAGTTGGCCGGAGGTGCAACCATTGTAGTACTACTCACAGGAGCACTAAATGCAGTCTCAATGCCATCATTGTTTTTTGCTTTAACTTGGAACGTATAGGTTGTATTAGGTAAAAGACCTGTTACAGTTATTTTTTTATCAGGAGGAATATATGTAAGTGTAATCCATGTAGGTGTAGCTGTTAATGTCCCTGTAGATGTAACGTATTGTGTACCACATATTATCTGATATTGATTTGTTGAAGGGTTACTATCTCTCAATACCACATCTAAACTATATGATTTTGCATTACTAACTGTTACTAAAGGCATTTGTGCTTTTGTATACTTATTTTGTGTATAGGTAGCGATATGTCCTTTTAAATCCTTTGCTTCAAATTTTATTGTATACTGGCTGTTAGGACTCAGTGGATATTGGGTATAGGATGTAGTCGTAATCCAAGAACTTGCTACTGAACCTACTATATAACGGTATGGGTATGCATTATCAAGCCCTGCTATATTATCTGTTGCCGACCCTGTAATCGTTATGCTAGTATCATAAGGAGTAATATTCACTGTTCCTATAGTTGGGGCTGATTTATCTACCTTTATGCTTACAGTAGATATCACAGGTGCAGCAATTCCGTCACTTACTTCAAACTTTAATGTGTGGACACCTTCGGATAGATTACTCATATTGATTGCATTAAAAGTTATAGTCTGAGTTGTAGCCGTATTGTATGCTGTCTTGGTGTCCCTTGGTACAGTTTCTGAGTCCACGTAATACTTACACGTCAATGCACCATTTTCTCCATCAGTTACTTTTATTTCCGGGTAGAAAGCAGTGTCTACTTCACTAAATAATGTAGGTATATTAGCAGACAAGGTCGGAGTGTTATTGCCGAAAATTTGTATCACGCTATCAGAATTTTGGCCTGATATAACACCAATATTCCCTCCCGAAGTAATAAAGGATCCATTATTTGGGCAGCTATAATAATAGTTGGGTATAAGAAAATCGTTTCGCATATTAGGATACAACCCAGGATTATCCCGCACTGCTGAATAAAGTGTAGGTAAAAGATTATTTAAGTAATGAGTTATTAAAGGTCTTCCTAACCAATCGGTAATGTTAGAATTATAATTAAATATACCTATCTTATTTTTATACTTTGAAAAGAATATCTCTGGTCCTACTGCTGAAAATACAGAACTGGACCCCACTGGTATCACTGATTCCACCTTGGTTACCAGTAATTCATCTCCATACATAAGTGCTAAGTCTAGGAATGCATTCCCATTATAACTAGCTCTAGTCCCCGAGCAAGTAAAAGTCACTACTGGCTTATTATTAAAGTACATCAACTTAAATCTTGCTGTTGCATAAGAAGATGTTCCCCTATAATCTCCTCCAAAGGCCACACTTTTACGAATACCATTGGCCATTGTTATATCTAAATAATATCCTATTGTGGTAGGAAGGTTTCCATAATAACGCTTATATATACTATACTGGTTACCATATTTATCAACAATTTGCCTGTCAGCAAATCCAGGTGTTATGGAAAAGTTGTACTCGGCTTCTGCAGATGGGGTATACTTAGGTGTAGTACTATTTAGATTAAAATTAATTTCGCTATATAAAGTATTAAATAATGCAGCATTTACATTCTGGTATACCTGCTGTTCAACAACTCCAGAGAGTTTATTAATTTTAAATATCCCATCTCCATTTGGATTTGATGGATAGTTATCATCGTAAAAATAAACATAACCATTGCTAATGCTGCTAAAATATATACCTGTCTTACCTGTATCCCTATTAATGTCTAACGCTCGGTAATCTGTATATACTGATACTCGTGTATTGCTCTGCCATAATCGTGTTTTTGTTCTCAAATCAAAAGCATATATATACCAATTATATTGGTATGTATACGGCGCACTATAGCATCCGAGATAATACATTACATCATTACCATCTACTAGTGGCAATCCATCAACGACGCCTTCCCCCTGTACTGTAGATATCTTATAAGTATTAGTAGGTTTAGCTGTACCATCCCATAACTGATAATAGTTTATATTGTAATCTAGCGTACTGTCGTTTAAGAAATACTTATAACTTGAGATGTTATAATTTGTAGAACATTGGCCTTGCGCACTATTAGCCAAAAACCCGAGAATCATAATAGATATAAAAGTGACTAATCTAATAATTTTACTATTCAATTTTTACCCCCCTAATAATTTAAAATAATCTATATAATCAGCCTATCACTGTCATTTTCTCTCTAATGTAATTATTATTGTGATTAGTTTATGGAGAATTGTCCCATGGAAATTAGTTCTTGTATATAAGTATACATATTTTTTAAACCTTTGCAACAATATCGCGTTTTTAGTGAAAATTCGACAAAATATCTTTCGAACATTAGTTTAGTTTGTTTTAAATAAGTAATTTGACTTGATACTCAGAAGTAAATATTTGCAACTGCTATGTGGAATATTATATAAACCCTATTGTAAGAAAACAATCTGCTTTTAGTCATAATACGCTCTCTATTAGTCATGAATTCTATTAAAATTATTAACTTTAGTCACTTTTTGTTAATTTATTAACATACTAATACTTTAATAGGGTTTAAGATTTAATCAACTCAACAGTTTGCGTTAAGTACCCAAAAACTGCTCAGTAATTGTTAAATATTTTTATATTTGCCCCCCTCTCCCACAAACAGGTACAAAAAAAGGTGCCTACCTTGGATATTACCCAATGTAAACACCTTTATCAATCTTCTCAACTACTCATCCAAATTCTTTCCACAGTGGGGGCAGTACTTGGGTTCCTCCCCCTTGTCTTCCTTTTTTGCTCTCTGACTGAGCACTTCCATGAAGCTTGAGCTGATTATGGCTGTGGGAAGGGCTACCATGCCTATACCCAGTATTGCGATAATCCCGCTTAGCAGCCGTCCCCAGTTGGTAATGGGATAAACATCTCCGTAGCCTACTGTGGTAAGGGTGGCTACAGCCCACCAGAGGGTGGCAGGGATATTTGGAAATTTATCGGGCTGAGCATCGTTCTCAAGGTAATACATAAGTATGGATGCTATAAGAATCAGTGTAAAGGTCATAAATACCGTCAGCAGCAGCTCATCCTTCTTGCTCTTCAGTACTCTGCCTACCAGCTTCAATGCATTGCTATACCTCGTTAGTTTGAGAATTCTCAGCAGCCTTGTCAATCTCAGAATTCTTACAAACCTTAAATCAAAATTCATCAGGTGCAGATAAAAGGGCAAAATTGCGATCAGGTCTATTATTGCCATAGGAGAAAAAATATACTTTATTTTCGAGCGTAAATGAGTTTTTTCCCTGATTTTATACTCCGACGTCCAGATTCTTAAAATGTATTCCAGGGTGAATACCGTAACCGAAAACACCTCAAAACCATAGAATATCGCACCGTATTGATTTCTTAAGCCTTCAAATGATTCCAATACTATAGCCACTATATTCAGAAAAATCAACCCAGTGATAAACCAACTTACAGCCTCACCAATTATTTTCCCGTTGTGCTTATCCTTTTCTAGTGCATTAAACACCCAAACTTTCAAGCGTCTATACCGATTCATGGAGCACCCCTATTTCTAAATACTATTTTACTTGCCTTATAGATTAGGAACTTTAAAGTTAAAAACGCTGTACCCCAACTTTTAGCTTTAATTTAATTATTTATATTTCTACATTCAACGACTAATTCCCTTTTTTACCGATAAACTACTATTAACAGATTTATTATTCTCCAGTTTTTGTAGATAAGCTTGAGTCTACGTATACTGCAAACTTCTTATCCTCATAAACCTTTTTATAGTCGCTATCTGCCATTAAGTAAGTACTGAGCAGTTCATCCTTTTTTACGAGAAAGCAGTTTAGGGAATACTTTTTGATAAAGTCTCTATAATGGATATCTCCTCTTATTACTTCGATGTAGTCTCTAAAAATATCTTCCTTCTTATTAATTGACTTTAGAAAAATTTCCGCCCGTGAGTCTATAAATGTGGTAATGCCGCGAAACTCCAGATATCCTCCTATATCGAAACCGTTATAAACCCTTGTATAGCTTAAGTTCAGGCTCTTTTCCATATAATCAACCGCACCCTTGGGTGTAAAATCCTCTATATACCAATCATAGTTATATGGTCTGAAAGCGAATATCAATCCTATCATAAAGGCAATCAGCACTATACAGGCTGTAGCAAATTTTTTATTTACATCTCTGCCTGCAGGTAGCTTTATATCTTTGAGATAATAGGCTGTAAAAGGCAGCGAGCATACTACAAACAGCGGAATACTCCTCAAAGAGGATAACGCCATATAAAGGGTACCTACAATAATTAATACATACCTTAGTCTGGTGTGGCTCCTTACTTTTGTATAAGCAAATGCAAGAATAGCTAAAAAGCCGAAAACCGCCATACCTGTGAAGTTTTTAAAATCCGGCGATTTCATTTCCTGAATACTTGTATTTATTAAAGTGCTTCCGTAGGAGTTAAACAGATAGAACATATTTGTAAAGCCGTAGGGGTTTAGTATTCCCCCTCCAAAAGAAACTATAATTGCAATTATCGGTGCTTTTATCCCATATCCCTGGGTCTTTATTTTCAGAATTCCCAAGTTTAATCCATCTATAATATAAGGTACAGACAATACAAAGAAAAATAGCCACATAGCGGAATGAAGGTTTACCAGGAGCATTGACAGCACCGGTAGAAAAGCCAGATATTTGACCTTCCGCTCCTTTACATAGGCCTCGAGCAAATAGATTTCCAGTGCAAAAATAGCTATAGAAAAAATCTGCGGTCTAAGGACCATGTAAAAGGATAATATAATATTTGAAACAAGCGCCGCAACAGCCGATACAAAAAGGTTGTTTTTACTAATTCTCAGGCTTGTCGTGTAAACTACATAACCAATCATTACATATACTGCGATATTTAATACATAAAGGGCCCAAGTCCCGAGATTTTTATAAATAAAGTAAAATACCACTGTCGTGAGCCACTGCTGCGCTGAAAAACTCAAGCCTTTGTGCATTGTGAAAGGCTCTTCAGAGGGGAATCCATTGCTTAGGATATATTTGCCGGTATTTAATAACCAGTAGGTATCGTTTTCAAATGCAAATCTGTAGAGCATAAAACAAGGCAAAGTGATTATGATAAATATTAAAATACTCTTATTAGGCAGCCTTTTATAATTCCATATTTTATCCCAATTACCCATTTACAGTCCTCCCCATACCAATTATATAATCCATTGAACATTAAAAATGCTGCTCAAATTGCAGTAAGTATATTCTAGTTATCGGTTAATTTGGGGTTTGTATTAAAGGAAGTTTTTATTACTGTACTTTTTGCGGTATAATAAAGCTAGTTTACTGTAAACTTAGTGATTGACCGTTAGGCAATGAGCTGTGGTAAGTGCGATTTGCCTAACGGGATAAAAATCACTTTTACAGTAAACTAGCTTTATAACTTGATTAAAGAAGCTATAAATTCCTTGCATTTCACATTAAAGTTAAGATGTGAAGCCCGGTCACAAAGTTTCCTTGATTTTATATATCTAAAATAAGATTAGCGAAAGGATTATCTAGGGATGCAGACATTTATTGAATATCAAGATAAGAAAATTCACTATACTATCGTCCGGCGCAAGCGAAAAACTGTAGGTATAGCTGTGAGTCTGGAAAAAGGCGTGGAAGTTGCCGCTCCAAAATGGGTAAGCCTGTCGCAGATAAAAGATATAGTTAATAACAAGGCTCCGTGGATAGTCAGCAAGCTCGCTCTTATGGACGAAATCAGGTGTCGTACAGTTCACAGGGAATTTGCTGAAGGTGAATTGCTCCCACTTCTAGGAGGAAGTTGTGTACTTAAAATATCCCGGCATCTGGGTAGAAATGCAACTAAAGCTTCTTTTGAGCAAGGGGCTTTTGCGGTCAGTATATCTGAAACTATACCCCAGCACGAACAGGCAGATACCGTAAAGAATGCTCTTTTGACCTGTTATAAAAATATTGCCTCCGAGTATATAAATCGTAGGGTAATATTTTATTCTCAGAAGACGGGGCTAATCCCGTCAACAATAAGGATAAAGGAGCAAAAAACCCGTTGGGGAAGCTGTAGTTCAAGTAACGCACTGAACTTTAACTGGAAGCTTATTATGGCTCCCGAGCCGGTCATTGACTACGTAGTGGTACATGAACTATCTCACATAAAAGTAAAAAACCACTCGCAAGATTTCTGGCGAGTGGTGGAATCTATTATCCCTGACTATAAAAAGTACCGTAATTGGCTTAAAGCCAATGGACATTCATTAACTTTATAGATAGTTTATAATAAAACTATCTATAAAGTATTATATCTCTTTTACCTGCTTCTCAAACTCCTCTACCGGTACAGGCTTGCTGTAATAATAGCCCTGGGCCATATCGCAGTCCTGCTCTTTGAGGAACATAAGCTGCTCTATAGTTTCTACACCCTCGGCTATAACCGTAAGCTGCATACTATGTGCCAAAACTATTACTGCTTTTGCTATTGCTTTTTCGTTTGAGCTATCAGCTATATTTTGTACAAAGGACTTGTCTATCTTCAATGCACTTATCGGCAGACGACTCAGGTAATTAAGTGATGAGTAACCTGTTCCGAAGTCATCCAGTGAAACCTTAACACCCATTTCCTTAAGCCTGTTTAATACTGCTGCCGCATAGTCAAAGTCAGTCATGGCTATACTTTCTGTAATCTCAAGTTCAAGGTATCGAGGCTCTAGCCCGGTTTCTTCAAGCACCTTGGCCACAGTCTCTACCAGATTTTGCTGTTGGAACTGCCTCGCAGACAGGTTAACAGCGGCGCATAGCGGTGGAAGCCCTGCCTCCTGCCATGCTTTGTTCTGCTTACATACTGTACGAAGTACCCATTCACCTATAGGAATTATAAGTCCCGATTCTTCAGCTATAGGTATGAACTTCATTGGTGGTACCAGCCCCATTGTCGGGTGTTTCCAGCGCACCAGCGCTTCCATTCCTGTTAGTTTTCCTGTTTTAATATTTATTTGAGGCTGATAATATATTATAAGCTCGTCCCGCTCTATTGCGTGTCTCAAGCTATTCTCCATTTCCAGCCTTTCCAGCATTTTTGCATTCATTGACTGATTATATAGCTGGTAATTGTTTTTGCCAAGTTCTTTTGCTCTATACATAGCTGTATCCGCATTTTTAAGAAGGGTTTGCACATCCTCACCATCATTTGGGAATACAGTTACACCTACACTGGCAGTAATATAAAACTCTCTACCTTCCAGAGATAGAGGCTGCTGGAAGGTTTCCAGCACCTTGGTGGCAAGCCGGGCAACATCCGCAGTGTTTTCAATATGGGGCTGAAGTATTATAAACTCGTCGCCTCCAAGTCGGGCAAGAATATCACCCTCGTTAATACAGGTTTTTATCTTGTCTACAACGCTTTTCAGCATTTGATCCCCATAGACATGTCCCAGAGTATCGTTGATGGTTTTAAAGTTATCCAGGTCCATAAACATCATAGCGCCTTTGTAACTGTTTTTAATGGCCTGCTCCAATACCGTGTTGAGCTTGTCTACAAAAAGTGTCCGATTAGGCAAATCCGTCAATATATCGTAGTACGCCATATAATAAATTTTTTCCTGGGCCTTCTTACTTTCGGTTATATCTGTGTTGGAACCCGACATCCTTATGGGCTTCCTGTTTTCATCCCATATAGCCTTGCCTCTTCCCAATATCCACTTATAATCTTTATCCGCTGTTTTTATGCGATACTCATGCCTGAAGTAGTCTGTTTTACCTGCGAGATAGTCTTCCATATACCATTTGTATTCCAATAAATCATCGTCATGAATTAATACTTCCCAATCTCCGCTGGTAAACTCTTTATTCTCGTCCAATCCCAGCATTTCTCTCCCACGGGTAGAAATAAACATTTCTCCGGTACTCATGTCAATATCCCATAGGCCATCATTCGCTCCATCCACTGCAAGTCTGTAGCGTTCCTCACTTATCCTTAGCGCTTCTTCACTCTTTTGCAGTTGATAGAATTGCTCCTCCAGCTTTTTCTCCGTTGTAGCCAGTTCTTCGTTAGTGGCACCCAGTTCCTCATAGCTTTCCAGAAGCTTCTTTTCTGCCGCTTTTCTTTCGCTTATATCTACTCCCATGGAGACTATTATATCCTGTATCCCATCGGTATTAACAAGAATATTATTATTCCATAGAACATCTATCCTTCTACCATCTCTACACATAATCTGGTTCTCATAATTTTGTGCCAGTTCACCCTTTTTAATTCTTCCAAAGGCTACCTTCACATCGGCTAAGGATTCTTGGGGTATAATAACATCCAGCCACTTTTTACCTATTACCTCATCAGCAGAAAATCCTGTAGCAATTTCTGCATATTTATTGAACTCAATTACCGTGCCATCCATTTTCCAGACCAGAATTATTATGCCTGCATTATTTACAATACTTGAGGAAAAGTCTTTCTCCTTGGAAAGCTTTTTCTTCAGCATTTTTATATATATTTGGAGGAATACAAAAACGGCAAGCACCGTCAGCACGATAATAAATGCAACAGTAAACATCCTTTGAGCTTCGGCACTCTTGTAGTGATCGGAATAGGTTGAAAAATATTTTAGATAAAGCCTTTCATAAGCGCCTGTGTCTTGGATTTCACCAATTTTTTTATTTATGTATTGGACAAGTTCAGGCCTTTTTTTGCTGACTCCATAGGCCATTTTGACAGGATAGAGGTTAGTTATCTGTGGTACTATGGCACCTTTATATTCCTTTTTTGCAATCAGGAAGTTTATAACATCCTGGTTTCCGAATACGATATCTATTTCTCCACGGTACAACGCCTCTAAAGCATTCTCTATATCCATAAATGCAAGGTAATTCTGAATTCCAAGTTCTCCCTTAACTATATCCTCTGTATATTGACTCTTACCTAGGCCGATTTTATAGTTCTTCAAGTCACTCATCTTTATTTTTTTAGCATCGCTTCTGGAAAAAACACCATTATACGACCTGAGAACTACATTGGTTACAAGCATTTTATCCGTAGGTACTTTACCAACGGGAACTAGCCCACAAATATCCACTTCCCCGTTAACCAATCTTCCAAGTACCTTTTCCCATGAGTCGGAATCATGGGACAGATTATAATCCTTACCATCAAATATCAGATTAGTGAGTTCCATATCAAAGCCACTTAAGTGGCTATTTTTCACATACTTATAAGGATTATACAATTCCGTCTGGCAATGTATAGTCTGAACATCAGCATGGACAACTTGTCCAACTGCTACTATAAGCAAAATAACTACCGCTAAAATAGATTTAAATTTAGCGAACATAGCAATCCCCCTAGGAAAACCTTAAAATAGTCTTAAGACATGTTACTGCGAATAAACTTGATTTTTGTGCTACAGCTCTATTTGTACAACTATTACTTCTTAAACACTTTTAAAGCTTTATTGATAAACCTTACCGATATAGGGAGTCCAATACCCTTTTCACCATCTATGCTGAGTATTATGCTGTTGCTACCCTCTATGGTACAGGATTTTGTTCTTATTAAGGTTACATCTTTATTATTTAAAGAATCATTGCTTAAAACCTTCAAAAGTAGACTTGCCATGTTAATACGCGAACATTTTTTTACAAGCACTATATCCATTATACCATCGGAAATATCTGCCTCTTTGATTACATTTCTAAAGCCTGCTGCATCTTTGCCGTTTAGTATAAGAAAAAGTATAATCTTTTCTTCTATGATTTCGTTATCCGTTTGAATTTTTATTTTAAAAGTTTTAATATTTGCCATTTCACTTATAGCTTTTAAATAGTATGCAAAGGGACCGAAGTTTTTCTTTAATTCACTATGTGTATTGAAAGATACATCTACAAAATTCCCACCTGCACAGGTGCTTAAAAAATACTGGTCTTCATTAATCAATCCCACATCCACGTCAGCTGTAGCTCCTGCTGCAACAATTTCTATGCATTCCTCAATATCTGAAGGAATATTTAAACATCTCGCAAAATCGTTGCATGTTCCCGAAGGTATAATACCCAGGGGTAGAGTTATGTTGTTTTTCAACAGAAGATTTACCACTGAATTTAATGTACCGTCTCCACCTGAAACTATAGCAAAATCGAGACTTCCAGACTTTAATATATCTATCAGCTGCAGGTTTTTGTCATTAATAATACGATAAGGTTGTACCAGCATCCCATTGTCTTGAAATCTTCCGAGGATACTGTCAAGTTCATGAGACACTCTCTGCCCCCCGGACAGTGGATTATATATAAGTATTCCTTTTTTCATACTCGTAAATCCTTTAAATAAATAATATCAACTTCTGAATTAATACTTTGTACAGCTCCAAACCTACATATTATTACATTTTTAGTTTACATATGTTTAATAATCAGACTTATAAACAAAAGGCTAAATAGTGTCTACGCTTATACACACATTTACGCCTTTTGCCTATAAGTATATTATATATGCTTTATTCAATCCCGCCAAGTTTTATGTGACAAATACTCCAAAAATTCTTGTTACACTACTACATCCTTACTGATTATTATGGGCCAGTTTGGTTCTCCCTTAAGATACTTCCCGTTTGTAATCATTACATCCTTATCCAGTACAGCATACTGAAGTGTGGAGTCTTGTTCTATCACAGAGCCTTGCATTATTATACTGTCTTTTATTACGGCACCTTTTTTTACGGTAACACCTCTAAATAGCACGCTGTTTTCCACGTATCCTTCAATTATACAGCCATCGGCTACTATAGAGTTTTTGACCTCTGCTTCCTCGTTATATTTTGCAGGGGTCTCATCTTTAACCTTTGTGTAAATTTTACCGTTATTAATGAACAGTTCTTCCCTTATTGCAGGGTTTAAAAATTCCATATTGCACTTATAGTACATTTGGATAGTGCTTATGCCTCTCCAATACCCATCAAATCTATATCCATATATATTTAATGTGTTTATCTTCTTTATAAGCACATCTTTAACAAAGTCATAGTTACCATGTGCAACCGCTTCTTCCAGGAGCGTGATTAGGAGTTTTCTCTTAATGAGGTATATACCCATAGATGCACATGTACCCTTAGGGTTTAGCGGTTTTTCTTCCATATCGGTAATTCTTCCGTCTGCTCCCAACTCCATTATTCCCAGATGTGGAAGTTCTCCTGCCGGAAAATCATTCATATCTCTATAAGCTATTGTTATGTCAGCATTTTTGTCTATATGATAGTTTAGCATATCATCGAAAATCATTTTGTATATGCAGTTACCCTGGGCTACTACTACATATTCTTCCTTACTTCTTTTAAGGAAGGTAATGTTGTTATACATTGCATCGGCACTACCTCTGTACCAGCCGGAGTTTTCACCCGAAAGATATGGTGGGAATATGAAAAGGCCTTCATTTCTCCTGTCCAAATCCCATTCCTTTCCCGACCCCAGGTGATCCATTAGTGAACGGAAGCTATACTGGGTAAGTACACCTACGTTGGTAATGCCGGAGTTTACCATATTGGACAATACAAAGTCAATCGCTCTATATTTGCCGCCTACAGGTATGGCAGCGCTGGCACGAATAGATGTAAGCTCCTTTAATTTATAGTTCTTTCCGCCTGTCAAGATTATTCCCATTATGCTATTCATTCACACACACCACCTTTGAATACACTTTTACCCGATGCAACATGCAGCGAGCAGAAATCTTCCGGAGCTGCACCTATATCTATCATTACGTTCTTGCCGATTTCTGCATTGTCGGGAACATAAGCTTCCTCCCCGACGACTGTTATTCCGGAATTATATATGTCCGGCCTAAATTCGTTTGATATGATATCCCCTACACCGATTTTTACGTTGCTACCTATTGTAACTTTTTCACTTACTATACACCTATTGAGGTAGGAGTTGCGCCCTATCCTGGTGTTGGACATTACTATAGAGTCTTCAATATACACTCCTTCTTCAACATGTACCCCAGGGAATATTACCGAATTCTTTATACTTCCATATATCATGCACCCTTCGGCAACAACCGATGTTTTTACACTGCCGTTGGGTCCTATATAGTGGGCCGGCTTTACAGGGTTTGGAGTGTATATCCTCCATTCGGGGTCGAAGAGGTTGAAGTCGGGCACTCTTCTTATCAAATCCATATTAGATTCCCAGAATGCCTGGATTGTACCCACATCCCTCCAATATCCGGTGAACTGGTAAGCCCACATGCTTCTTCCGTCATTTAACATCATAGGTATTACATTTTTACCAAAGTCGTTATCCGATCCCGGCATGTCATTATCTCGTATGAGATACTCTCTCAAAGTCTGCCAGTTAAATATGTATACACCCATTGAGGCAAGGGTACTTTTGGGATTTTTCGGTTTCTCCTCAAATTCGTATATTTTACCGTTTTCGTGGGTGTTCATTATACCGTACCTGCTTGCTTCGTCCCAGGGTACGTTTATAACTGAGATGGTGGCTTCCGCCTTATTCTTTTTGTGGAAGTCCAGCATTTGCGAATAGTCCATTTTGTAAATATGGTCACCGGATAGTATTATTACGTATTCAGGGGAAATCTTATCTACATAGTGTATATTTTGGTACACAGCATTTGCAGTTCCCTTATACCATTCACCCACCTCTTCCTTAAGGTATGGCGAAAGAATGGTTACTCCGCCGCTTATTCTATCCATATCCCATGGCTTGCCTATTCCTATATGAGCATTTAGCTTTAATGGTTGATATTGTGTCAGAACCCCCACTGTATCTATTCCTGAATTGATACAGTTACTCAGTGAAAAGTCTATTATCCTGTATTTACCCCCATATAGGACCGCGGGCTTTGCAACTTTTTTTGTCAATACTCCAAGCCTGCTGCCCTGACCACCTGCCAGCAGGAGCGCAATTAGTTCCTTTTTTACCATTAGATCATCCCCTGTACTAAAGTTGTTTATATTGCTAAAAGAGCAATTCATATGTAAAAGAGTTACCCGGATATATAAGTTTTAAAACTTTTTTATAGGC
This sequence comes from Clostridia bacterium, assembly GCA_026416815.1. GTDB lineage: Bacteria > Bacillota > Clostridia > Acetivibrionales > DSM-2933 > SKW257. Next base: position 25,234 of record JAOAEJ010000071.1, read on the forward strand.
CATTTTTTCAGCATTTACATATATTCTTCATGCCTAGGTAAATATCCTTTTTTTAGTTGTTTAAAACTTTCAAAATAGGCTTGTAATTTAATCCAGTTATGTATTTTAGCTTGTACACTAAGTTGTTAAAGATAGTTTACAGTAAACTATCTTTAACTCTGATTATTTCCACATACAAAATCCGGGCAAACTGCAATTAAAAAGTCAGTGGGTAATTTCCACTGACTTTCCTCTATAATCTTATGATATAATATACAATTTTATTCCGGAAAACATTTATTTGCCCATTCTACAGCTGAATAATAGTTTTTAGCTATGCAATCCATATTTAACTTGAAATTTTTTGAAAATGCCCAAACCCTTATCCAATCGGCTTTTTCAAAGGCTATAATTATTTCATATATGTCCCGGAATTTCCCAGCCTCTCCTACCAATGCTCGCCTTATATCTTCGGACAACGGCAGATCGGTTAAAAGCTCTTGTAGGGGCCTGTCCATCAGAACATCAATTAGAGAAAACAAGCCCATCATAAATAACTCCGAACTACGCTCCCTCATCCCCAATTCACATGCAAGGAGTTCACAGAATTTCGCACGGATAAGGCAGTACCTTACAAGTTCTGTAGGCTTATCCTCAGCCATTCTCCTTAGCACTACAAGGTAAATCCACTTTTTTATTTCTACTAATCCTAGCATTGCCAGAGCATGGTCTATAGAGTTAATTTTGTTTACGTGGTAAAACGCAGCTGAATTTACGAGTTTTAATAGTGCATAGGATAGTGCAACATCCTTACCAATAATAGAGGACATTTTACGAAAATCAGGCTCCATTTCGTTGACTTGCTTGACAAGTTGTATACAATTAAGCTTGTTTGGAGCAATATCCTTTGCCGACATAATAACCGGTTTACTGAAGAAATACCCCTGAAAGTATGTATAACCAAGGCTTACAGCCTTTTCAAAATCCTCATAGGTTTCTATTTTTTCAGCGAGAAATTTAATATTTTTATGACGATACCTTTGAACAATGTTTTTCTTATCAAATTCACTTGTGCTCAGAAAATCAATTTTGATTATATCTGCAAGCTCTATAAGAGGCTCGTATTGCTCTTTGAAAACAAAGTCATCCAACGCAATTATAAACCCCTGCTCCTTAAGCCTTCTACACGAGCTTATTATTTCATCATCGGGCTCAATAGTTTCAAGTATCTCTACAACAAGTTGGTCCTTTGGAAAAATTGTACTTACTTCTTGCTTGATGAGACTGGAAGTAAAGTTTACGAAGGCTTTATTTCCTCCGGTCAAAGTCTGAAGTCCAATCACTAAAAAGCTATCTATGATAACGCTAGCGGATGCGATATTTCCATCTACAGTATTATCAAAAAAGTTGTTGCTGTTTTTCCTATAAAGGAGCTCATATCCATATATTTGCTTATTTTTATCAAAAATGGGCTGCCTTGCAACGAAAACCTCCAAAACTACCCCTCCATTCCCGCCGGGTAAGCTATTTTCTGCGTCCTTTTATCTGTTTCTTGTTGTAATATATATCAATTAACATTTTACTGCTTTTATTTTAACAAATTATAATGATTCTTCCAAATGAATTTTAGAGGTGATTAGATATCAGATAGTTGGCCTATTATTGGTAATGTAACTGTTTTCTAGTATAAGGCTAATGCCATGTTTTAAAATAATAATATCAAATACTTAGGATTACTGTCAATTTCAAATGCATTTTTAACACTTTTTCAAATAAAAATCCGGCATTTAATCTTGTTTTAGCCAAACAATGCTTTAAATGCCGGAAACTCTTATTAGTTAATTTTACTATATTCTACTTTGTTGTAATATTTACTACACTACTGTCCGGAGATATATTATTTACTACATCATATGCTCTTACTTCAAATTTATAGGTTTTTCCCGACACCAAGCCTGTTGCTGTATAGCTGGTTCCGCTTATTGTTGCTATTTTGGAGCCATCACGATATATTACATAACCGCTTACTCCCGCATTGTCGGTTGCTGTTCCCCATGCAAGGGTCACTGTTGTATCGCTCACATCTGCTGCTATCAGACCTGTAGGAGCTGTCGGCGGCTGTGTATCGTCAGGTGTGGTTACACTTACCGCAGGGGTCTGCTCTGAAATATTGCCTGATACGTCATATGCGTTTACCGTAAAGGTATAGGTCCTTCCAGGGATTAGACGGGTTGCTGTAAATGTGGGATTACTTGAGGAAGCTATCCTTACACCATCACGGTAAATCTGGTATCGTGCTACAGCTGCATTATCTGTTGCAGCCGTCCAGGTAAGTGTTGCAGCAGACTCTGTTACCGACGACACCGTCAGGTTTGTTGGTGCTGTAGGAGCCTGGGTATCGGTCAGTGTAGTTATTTCCAGTATATTGCTGCTCCCTGTTAAATTGCCGGCTTCATCAATGGCTTTTACGCTGAAGGTATATATCCTTCCGGGGATTAGACCTGCTATTGTAGTAGACGGTATTGTCTCTGCTTTTAGTCTTATTCCATCCCGGTAAATTTCATAGGCTTTTACTTTTGCACCTCCTGTAGGTGGGGCCCATGTCAATCTGACCGATGTCTCGGTTATGGACACTGCCTTCAATCCCGAAGGTGTTAGGCGTACATCAGTTGTTACCAGTAAAGCGTCGCTTTCATCAGATATGTTTCCATCGGTATCGAAAGCTGTGACTATATACTCATATGCTGCATTGCTATCCAATCCGGTGTCGGTAAAACTTGTACTAGCTACCGTTCCCACCAACTGCCCATAACGGTATATACTGTATCCCGCCACGTTGGTATCATCGATGGCTTCGTCCCATGTAAGGCTTATGGTTGAATCGGTTTTTGACTGCACCGTTAAATTGGTTGGCCTTGTAGGTGCCAAATTAACCCCCGATACTTTTATCTTATAACTTCCCGTATCATTGCCTTGTTTTGGTTTGATTCTTATATAGTAGCTTTCTCCGGAATTTAAGCGGTAACTAATGGTGAAACTGTAGATCAAATCGTTGGAATGATAAGAATCCAGCAGTTCTTCGCGGCTGTTGTAAAGTTGCCCCGAGGGCACAAAGCCGGCGTCGTATACCTCTATTTTATATTCTCCGGCTATCCTGGGTGTAAACTTAAACAAATCTTTGTCGCCTGCTTTTTCAATATTTCCTGTAACCTCTCTACCAATCTGTATTTCAGTGGCAGTTTTAAAATTGTCACCATAGCTGTCGCCTACTGTATCTTTTTCCTTTGCAAAGATACAAACTGTTTGCGTTAGAACCAGTATGAGTATCAACATACCGGCTAACGGTTTTTTAAGACCTTTTTTCATTGATATTTACTCCCCTCCAAGCTTTAACACTTTTTAAAACTTATGCTCCTTCCTGAAATATGACCCTCAATAATTGTATGATATTTCAAACATATTTTCCACTATTTTCTAATAATTTTGTATAAAAAAAAGTACAACTTCTCTCTTAATGTTAAATAGGTGATTGCAAAAAAGAATCTACAACGAAGTTCTCAATAAATCTTTTTTGCAACTTGTTACCTTAAGTTATATTGCTATAACCAAATTTTTTCTTGTAATATCATTATCGCAATTTATATAGGTGATTGTAACAAAAGCGGCACCTAAATTTGCTTAGCATGAAGCATAATTTAAGTGCCGTCTAATTTTATTACTTATTCTTTTCTTGTACTTTTAGTACGGATTTGCTTGTCATGGTATAGTAATAGCTGCTATATTACTTTCACTGGAAAGATTATTTACCACATCATAAGCTTTTACAGTGAAGTTATAGGTTCTTCCTGCAGTCAAGCCGGTTGCTGTGTATGTGGTGCCGGTTATTGTGGCTATCTTGACACCGTCACGGTATACTACATAGCCACTTAACCATGCGTTGTCGGTGGAAGCCGTCCAGGTGAGGGTGACTGTTGTAGCTGTCACATCTGAAGCCATAAGGTTTACCGGAGCTGTAGGAGCCTGTGTATCCGTAAGTGTGGTTACACTTGCTTCATTGCTTGCTTCCGATACATTGCCAGCCAGGTCATAAGCTTTTACTGTAAAGATATAAGTTCTTCCAGGAATCAGCCTTGTTGCAGTGAATGTTGTCTTGTTTGTAGTGGCTATTCTTACTCCGTCGCGGTATATCTGGTAGCCTGTTGTGCCTACGTTGTCGATAGGAGCAGCCCAAGATAGTATAGTCGATGTTTCGGTTACTGAGGACGCTGTCAACGCTGCAGGAGTTGTAGGAGCTTGTGTATCCGGTAAAGTTGTTACAGTAATCATATTGCTTTGCTCCGATACATTACCGGCCTCGTCAAAGGCTTTTACCATGAAGGTGTAGGTATTTCCCGGCATTAGGCTTCCTATTGTGCTTGCAGTCGAACTCTCTGCCTTTAGCCTCAATCCATCGCGGTAGATTTCATAGCCCTTTACCCCTACATTATCAGTGGAAGCAGTCCACGTTAGTCTTACTAGTGTTTCACTTACTGTTGCTGATATAAGGTTTGTTGGAGCAGTGGGTATGCTTTTATCATTCAGACTCACCTTTATGCTGTAAGGACTCGGTGTATCCGAACGGTCTTGAATATATAAATAGTATGTTTGGTTTGCCGCTAGGTTTTCATGGAAGTACAAATATTGTCCATTTATTCTTTCTCTTCCGAACGGAACTTCCCTCCAATTGCTGTCAAGTAGTCCTATAAATGGGTTTTCATCGCTTTTTGTTTCAAAGGTATACTCCCCGCTTGATTTTGTGGTAAACATGAAGTAATCTACGTCTTTAAGGTAATTCATTTTACCTGTTGCTTCACTTCCTACTTGTATTGGAGTTGCTGCCTCCATACCATTGCTATGATCGTCCGTTACAACAACAGTATTGCTTTCTTGTGAAGTGTTTCCTGCTGCATCAAAAGCTTTTACTGTGTAAGTGTAAGCTGTAGCGGGTAAAATGCTAAGATCTGTATAATTGGCTGCACCGGTTGTCTTACCTATCATGACACCATCACGGTATATTTCATAGCCTGCAACTGTTATATTATCGTTTGAACGACCCCATTGAAGCGAAACGTAGAGGTTATTATAGATGTAAATAACTAAATTTTGGGGTATGCTTGGAGCTAACGTATCCTTGGGAGTTCTGACAGTTACCTGGCTGCTTTCCTCCGATTCATTTCCAACATTATCTCTGGCCTTTATTGTGTATGTGTAGACAGTATCTGTTGTTAGGCCATTGTCTGTATAACTCGTCTGGGGTGTTCCCCCTACTTTTACGCCATTACGGTATATATCATATATCACATTGGATATGTTATCTGTTGAAGGCGTCCATTTAAGTGATACAGATTTTTCAGTTGCTGCTGTTACCTCTATACTTTGAGGCATTGTAGGCGCTTTGTTATCAACGATGATTGTTGCCTGAACAGGGGCACTTTCTTCTGAGAAGCGTCTACTAACATTGTAGGCTTGAATAGTATAGGAGTAGGTTGAGTTTGGCACCAAATCTAAAGTGTCTTCAAAGGTGGTAGCCGATGTATCACCGATCTCTACTCCATCCCGCATTATTATATAGCCCTCTGCCGAATTATCGGAGGCTGTGTCCCATGTCAATATTACACTTCTTTGATCTGCCGATACTATCCTAAGCCCTGTAGGAGCTGCAGGCATCTCATTATTAGCTGGCTCTACTATTAATCCGTAGTCCCCCGTTCCCCAATCCGAGCAACTCACGCTTATGTAATATATTTGGTTTGCTTCAAGGTAATAATCAATAAAAAAGTTATGATTATTATAATTGTCATAGCCATAAGCCAGCCCATTAATACCACTGTCGTATAAATTTCCTTGTAAATTACTTATACCTGTGCTTTTAAACGTAAATTCGCCACTGTATGACGGGGTAAACCTGAAAACATCATTATCAAATGGGTAGTTAATCCTACCCTGCAGTTCATGTCCCAATTCCAAAGGCATTGCCCAATCAAAGGTGTTTTCATAATCATCGCCATAATCATATGCCTGAACGCCGGTAACAGGCAATAAGCCTGATAAAAGTACTAACATTGCCAATAAAGCGTATAAAATCCTTTTACTTGTTCTAAACAAATTAACCCCTCCTTTAATATTGTCTTATAGATATTCCGTAGCCCCATTAGTATATTATGTAATATTTTACACAATATATTATATTTTATATGTTAAATAATAACAGCTCTATTTTTACGTATAACACAAAAAATAAGCACATAAACCCGGCTTGAGCCAGTATGTTCATGTGCTTTATATGTTATTCAACTTATATTTTATGAATTTTAGTTCGCAGTCACAGTCACTATGTTGCTGTCAACCGACAAGCAGTTTACCACATCGTAGGCCTTAACGGTAAAGTTATAGGTCCTTCCTGCAGTCAAGCCGGCTGCTGTGTATGTGGTGCCGCTTATGATGGCTATCTTGACACCGTCACGGTATACTACATATCCGCTTACCCCTGCGTTGTCGGTGGAAGCTGCCCAGGTGAGGGTGACTGATGTAGCTGTCACATCTGAAGCCATAAGGTTTACCGGAGCTGTAGGAGCCTGTGTATCCGTAAGTGTGGTTACACTTGCTTCATTGCTTGCTTCCGATACATTGCCTGCCAGGTCATAGGCTTTTACTGTAAACACATAGGTTCTTCCAGGAACCAGCCTTGTCACAGTGAATGTTGGCTTGCTTGCAGACGCTATCCTTACTCCGTCGCGGTATATCTGGTAGCCTGTTACCCCTACATTATCGACAGGAGCTGCCCAGGAAAGTACAGCCGATGTTTCGGTCACTGATGAAGAAGTCAACTCTGCAGGAGCTGCAGGAGCTTGGGTATCGGGTAAAGTTGTAACTGTTATTACATTGCTTGCTTCCGATACATTACCTACTTCGTCAAAGGCTTTAACCATGAAGGTGTAGGTACTTCCCGGCATTAGGCTTCCTATTGTGCTTGCTGTTGAACTTTCGGACTTCAGCTTTACACCGTCACGGTAGATTTCATAGCCTTTTACGCCTGCATTGTCGGTAGAAGCAGTCCATGTCAGTCTTACCGATGTTTCACCAACCAGTGCTGCGGCTAGACCTGTAGGTGCGGTTGGCCTCTGGGTATCGCCCTCTGTTGTGACTGTTATGGAGCAGCCAAAATATGGTGACATGCTTCCATCTATACACACTGTTCTGAGTCTGTATGTATAGGTAGTATTTGGGGTAAGCCCTGAATCGGTGTAGGCAGTATCGGTGGAAACCATTTTTACACTTTGCTTTGTAGTTTCGTCTAGGCGGTAAATATCATATCTGCTCATACCCTCTACCCCCTCTGGTGGGTTCCAGGCAAGGGAAACTGTTGTATCGGTTTTAGAGGTTACAGTCAGATTTGTCGGTGCCGGAACAGTCTTGTGCCAGTATGTAATAGAATTACTTGCTTCAGAGCTGTTACCGTAAGCATCAATTGCTTTTACTGTATAAACATAAATATCAGGATATACTCCCTCATCTTTGAAAGTAGTGCCCTCCACTGTAATATATTTGGAATTGTTACGGTAGATTTCATAGCCTATTACCCCGGTATTATCCGTTGATGCCTCCCATACAAGAGTAACTGAAGTATCCCTTTTGACTGCTACAGCCAGATTTAATGGAGCTGTTGGCGATTCGGTATCTGCTTCTGTTGTGATGCTTAACGTGCTGCTTGGTACGGATATACCTCCCTCAGCATCAAGTAGTTTTACTGTATAGCTATAAGTAGTGGAAGGATTTAAATTTGTATCGATATAGTTGGTCTCTGTAGTAGTCCCAATTTTCACCTCATCCCTGTATACTTCATACCCGGATATTTGTATACCACTTACTACAGGAGGTGACCAAGTAAGGGAAACTGCAGTCATTGTCTTTGAAGCAGCAGTGAGATTTACCGGCGCCGGTAATACCGCTGTTTTGTATGTTATAGAGTTACTTGATCCTGATGTATTTCCTGAGGCATCATAAGCTTTTACTGTGTAAGTATATACCCCAGGTTCTAATGCTGGTTCGGTATAAGATGTATTGGCTGTTGAAGCTATTTTTGTACCGTCACGGTATATATTATAGCCTGTAACTCCTATGTTATCTGTAGAAGCTGACCACATCAGTGAAACTGAGGTATCGGTTTTTGAAGCTATAGATAAGTTTGTAGGTATTGTCGGGGTCTGTTCATCTTTTGCTATCCTTATTTTATATGCTCCTATACTGAAATTGTAACAAATGGCTGCCTTGAGGTAATATGTTTGCCCCGCTTTTAAAAAGGTATTAAACCGGAAATTAAAATTACCATTATAGTTACTAATAGCATCATTATAGGCTATTTGGTTCCTCTGGCTGTCATATACCCAGCCTGTCATAAAGTATTTTGCGCCTAAGGTTTCTATAGTATATACTCCGTCTGTGGCAGGAATAAACTTAAAGTAATCCGAGTCTCCAGCACTTTCTATAACACCGGATATATCGGTGCCTAGCTGTATTTCTCTGGCTGTGTCAAAGCTATTTCCATAATCGTCAGTACCGTAGGAAACCTTTATTCTATATGCACCTGTTCCCTGAAGACCTACGTTGGATGTATTTGGATGGTTAACACGTATATAGTACGTTTTATTTGCCTCAAGCATAGCACTCAAATAAAAATTTGTAGTAGTTGCATTGGCATTATTATTGTAATAGTTTATGCCTGTTCCTAATGCAAATATTTGTCCTTCCACATCTGTAGTCCCCAAGCTTCTTATTACATAAGGCCCACTTGTGGTAGGAGTAAACTTGAAATAGTCCCTATCGCCTATATAATTGATTTCACCATTTACTTCATTTCCGATTGTTAAGTTTGTAGCGGTATTATCATCGTTATCACTATGATCATCATCTACCGCCCTAATTCTGAACCTATAATCCTCTAACGTATGATCATTATCATAGTAAAACTTCAGATAATATGTCTGCCCTGCCTCTAATTTATGATACATGTAAAGAGGGTTCAGCCTCATACTGTCACTACTGCCTCCGTCTATATAATTATGTGCACTATCATATAACCTACCGCAAATATCAGCAGTAGTTCTGATGACTTCAGTACCTTCTATAATATAAGTACTGCTTCTATCTGGGGTAAACTTTACAAAATCTACGTCCCCAAAGCTCTCAATGCTACCGGATATTTCAGTCCCAATTTGTACAGGAGTAGCAGTCTCGATACTACTTCCATAATCATCTATTCCAGGTAAAACTCTTAGTGTGTAAGGCCCGGTATAAATTGGCTCATGGTTGATATTTCCTCCATGTTCTATGTTAATATAGTAGGTCTGGTTTGCCGTAAGCACTACACTCATATAAAAGTTTCTATTAGTACTACTTACATCAGGAGAACCGACCCAACTCATGACTCGAAAGTCAAATAGGTATCCATGAGTGTCTGTAGGCCCAGTAGTCTCTATTATATAAGGCCCGGTTACTGACGGAATAAATTTGAAGGTATCGGAATCATAAGGAAAATCTATCCTGCCATCCACTTCACTTCCTATCGTTATCTCTGGAGAATTGACATAGCCTCCGCTATAGTATTCGTCATCGGAAACTGGTGTGAGTTTTACAGTATAAACCCCTGTATGCTCGTTCCCATTTCCTGCTACCTTAAGATAACACACCGTCCCCGCAACAAAATATTTACAATGATAAAAATTTCTGCCTACACCATAATCAGTATTCGTACTTCTTTCAAGCTGAAGTTCATCAAATATAGTCCCGTCTACATCGGTGGTACCCAAGCTTTCTATGGTGTACAACCCAGTGGTTTCGGGTATGAACTTGAAAAAGTCCACATCTCCCCTCATTCCTATATTCCCGCTTATACTCATTTCCCCACTGACCCTAACAGGTGTGGCGGTAGCCAAGCTATCACCATGGTCGTCAGTCAGTGTTGTTACACGTATATTATTGCTTGCTTCGGACAGATTTCCTGCTGCATCTTTGGCTTTTACTGTAAACTCATACGTTGTTGCCGGTGCTAATCCCTCAACGCTATAAGAAGTTTCTCCCTGTGTAGCACCTACCAGAGTGGAATTCTTATAGATTTCATATCCAACCACTGCCACATTGTCTGTAGCTGGAGTCCAATTAAGAGACACCGTAATATCGGTTTTTGAGGATAATACCAGGTTTGTCGGTGCAGTCGGCCTCTCAGCATCTTGGGCTATCTCTGCCCCCTCTGCATAAGCCTTTAAACTATTCATTTTAGGCAGAGCAGGTAATACTGTAAATTGGATTGTCAGTGCTGCAAGCAGTACATATGCCGTTTTCTTTACTCGTTTTAACACTCGTCTAACCTCCCTTTACTATTAGGATTTAGGTAAATACCATTTTACCCAAATAATACTATAATTTACATTATATATTCTACACCATCTGCTAAAAACATAACAGTACTATTTTTTGTAGTACTTCCAAAATAATCTATTTTTTTATGATACAAACCTTAGTACGCCTGACCTCTAAGTGCTACTAATCATTGTAATAAAAGGACTTAGGCGATGTTCTTAAAAAGCAAGCACATGAACTCAGCTTAAACCAGTATGTTCATGTGCTTTATAATTTTTGCTTTAAATTATATTTTCCAGTTTAGTTTACAGTCACAGTCACTATGCTGCTTTCATCCGACAGGTTGCTCACCACATCGTAGGCCTTAACGATGAAGTTATAGGTCGTTCCTGCCGTCAAGCCGGTTACCATATATGTGGTGCCACTTATTGTGGCTACCTTCACACCGTCACGGTATACTACATACCCGCTTACCCCTGCGTTGTCGGTGGAAGCCGTCCATGCGAGGGTAACTGATGTAGCTGTTACCGCTGAAGCTGTTAGGTTTGTCGGAGCTGTAGGCGCCTGTGTATCAGAAAGTGTAGTAACACTTACTTCACTGCTTGCTTCCGATACATTTCCTGCCAGGTCGTAGGCTTTTACGGTGAACACATAGGCCCTTCCGGGAATCAGCCTTGTGGCAGTGAATGATGTCTTGTTTGTGGAAGCTATCCTTACTCCGTCGCGGTAAATCTGGTAGCCTGTTGTGCCTACGTTGTCTGTGCTTGCTGTCCATGTGAGTACTGCTGATGTCTCAGTTACCGATGAAGCAGTCAATCCGGCAGGTACTAGAGGAGCCTGAGTATCTGCGAGGGTTGTAACTGTTATTATATTACTCTCCGCTGACACGTTACCTATTGCGTCAAAGGCTTTTACCATGAAGGTATAGCTTCTTCCCGGTATTAGGCCTCCTATTGTACTCGCTGTGGAACCTTCTGACTTGAGCTTCACTCCGTCACGGTAGATGTCATAGCCTTTTACTCGTACATTGTCTGTTGAAGCTGCCCACGTCAACCTTACCGTGGTTTCTGTTACGGATGCTGCTGCAAGGTTTGCCGGAGTTGACGGAGCGTGGTTATCCTTCAATGTTGCAGCGGTTATTTTACTGCTTGCCTCGGATACATTTCCTGCACTGTCGTAAGCTGTTACTTTAAACCTGTAGGTAGTATCTGCCCGAAGTCTTGTAATGGTGCATGTTTCTGAGGTAGTAGTGCCTATCTTTGCACCATTGCGGTATATTTCGTAGCCTTTTACCCCTACATTGTCTGTTGATGGTGTCCATACAAGGGTTATTGATGAATCGGTCACGTCGGTCACAGCCAATCCTGCAGGTACTGTCGGTGCAGTGGTATCTGCAGGTGTTGTCACTGTTATTGTATTGCTTTCGTCCGATACATTTCCTGCTGCGTCGAAGGCTTTTACCATAAAGGTGTAAGTTGTGCCCGGTATCAGGCTGCCTATAGTACTTGCTGCAGCACTTTCAGCCTTTACCTTTACACCGTCACGGTATATTTCGTAGCCTTTTACGCCTATATTGTCGGTGGAGGCTATCCACGTTAGCCTTACTGAGGTCCATGTAACCGATGAGGCTGTCAGCCCTGTCGGTGAAGTTGGGGCTTGTGTATCCCCTCCTCCGGGTATCCTTGTGGCACTTAAAATATTTCCTCCTGCGTCATAAGTATAGACGATTTTTTCTCCTGACCTATATGTTACCTCAACTAGGCGGTTCAGGCTGTCATATTTATATGTTGCAGCGTATGAAGCTGCAGCTGTAAAGAATAGAGTCAGCAGCATAGCAGCCAGACTTATCAGAGCTTTATTTCTTGACATTTAATCACCTCACATTAAGTTTACAGTTACTATCTTACATCTCTTACTTTGCAAACTTGCTCACAAATCCATATACATCATGGGCATATAAAGCTCTCTGTATCCATTTAGGGGCATTCATCGCACCCGCTATAGGTCCGACAAGGGAAAGAAATGTTTGGACCTTGTCTCCTTCACGCCAATAAAGATAAGTATTTGCCAAGCTTGCCGCTGTACCTACAGGTCCCGGAATCAGCCCCAGACCGTCAAGATAATCATGTGCTGTAAACCCTTCAAACGGGTTTGTAAAATAGCTCCCGATTGCAAAATGTCCCAATGGGTCTATATAAGAAACCGGATTTCCGTTTACGTAGGCGTAACGGTTTAGGCTTTGCCCTTCATATATATTGCCCTTTAATGTATCTTGGTTGATAAATTGCTTTATTTCGGGGTTGTAGTAGCGGGCTCGCATATAGTACAAGCCGTTGCTGTCGGTCATTACTCCGTATGAGCCGTTGTATTGGAAGGGAGTGACGGTTGTGCCGGTATGCTCTACCAACTCCCCGAATGGCCCGTACTGGAATCGGTCGATTACAACACCTTCCATATCTGTAATAGCTGTCGTGCTTCCCCTGTAGTCAAAGTGATAGGTTTTGTATACCCCTTTCTCCTCCTGACCTATAAGACCTACTCCATACACATAGAAGGTTTGATTTCCCTGCGAATCGGTCTTTATCAACACCTGACTCAGGTATGCCTGAGGGTTTACAATATAATCAGTCTGCTGTCCGTTTTCTACTACGCCTATTCTATGGTTTTCCGCGTCATAGATATACCCGGTATTTGCTGCAGCTGTCAGCCTGTTTCTGGAGTCATAGGTGAAGTTGACTGCTGCATTTTTGAGGGGGCCCGCTACCATGTTTCCATCTGCGTCGTAGGATATGATCTGTCCGTTATAGGTTTCCAGACGGTTGCTTGAAGAATAGGTCATTATAGCATTTTTTATGCCAGTGGTATTAGGCTCGTAATCACTTTCCTCGGATATGATATTGCCGCCCTTGTCGTAGCTAAAGGTGTATTTGTTTATAACACTGCCGTTTCTGTCTGTATCAGTGTGCTGCTGAAGCCTGCCTGCAGCATCGTAGACATTGCTTTGTATAGTGCCGTCAGGTCTTATGGTTTTGACTAACCTACCGTTTGCGTCATATTCGTAGCTAGTCTTACGCCCTGCCCAGTCAGTTACTTCTGTCATCCGGTTGGCGGCATCATAGGAGTACGTGACCTGCTTCCCTCCCGGGTAGGTGAGGATAACCAAGTTCCCTACGGCGTCATACTCGTACTGTATTACATTGCCTTTTGCATCGGTGTATTTTGTTACACGGTTTAATGCATCGTATTCTCTTATGATTGTGCCATTGCTGTCGCTAGCAGTGAGGGTATTGCCATTTTCATCGTAGGTATAGCTTACAGTACCTGTGAGGTCGGTGAAGCTTACCAGCCTTCCACTATCATCGTATTCATAGGATGTAGTTTGACCGCGTCCGTTTATAGATTGTGCCAGCAGTCCTCTTGAATTGTAGGTGTAGCTTAAGACTGTTCCTGCGGTATTTGTTTCGGAAGTCAGTCTTCCTGCATTGTCATAGCTAAAGCTTGTTCTATTTGAATTCAAATCGGTTGCAGCCGTAATGTTGCCGGAAGAGTCATACTCCTGGCTGCTTTGTCCGTTTATAGCATCGATGGAGGATATCAGCCTGTCTAATTCATCGTAGCTGTATTTTGTGCTGTCTCCCATCGGCCCTATGAATTCAAGCAGACGGCTGTAGCTGTCATACCGGTATGCCGCTGCATTTCCAAGGGCGTCGGTTTCTTTTACTGGGTTGTTTAATATATCATATTCTGTGGAGCGTATCTGCCTATTTAGTGCGTCCTTTAAGCCCACTATGTTGTCAACTGCGTCGTAAATGCGGGTGGTTGAATTGCCTAGTGCATCGGTTATTGCTACTACCCTGCCTTTTTCGTCATAGCTTATGGCAGTCGCATTTCCTCTGGCGTCGATTACCTTTATCAGCCTGTCTTCCCCGTCATATTGGTACTCAGTCCTGTTTCCCTGAGCATCGGTTACGCTTTTGAGCTTCCCGTTGTCATTGTATGAGTAATGAGTTGTGTTGCCTCTTGCATCGGTTTCGCTCAGCAGGTTGTGCCTCTTGTCATAGCTGTAATTCCATTCACTGCCTGAGGGCTCTGTTATTTTTATTACATTGTCTGCGTTGTCATAGGTATAGGTTATGGCTTTACCCGCAGCATCGGTTATTGTTTCAAGCCGTCCCGCGTTATCATAGCTGTAAGTGTTTATATTGCCTACCGGGTCGGTTATGGTGTGTATTTTACCGCTGGTATAGGTATAGCTGGCTGGATCCTGTCCTGGGAGGGCCGTTGTCAGGAGTAGGCCGTTGCTGTCATAGGTATACCTTTTTGTACTTCCGGCAAAATCGGTTATTGCTGTTATGTTGTTTTCATCATAAGTAATTACGGCTTTTTTCCCATTGTCCTTTTCTACCGTCAGCAGGTTGTCGTTTTCGTCATAGGTCATTGTGATTTTTGCCCCTGCTGCATTGGTTATTGTAAGTACATTTCCTCTGGAGTCGTAGGTATAGGTTGTTTTATTCCCCCTGGCATCGGTTATGCAGGTGTGATTGCCGTAATTATCATTGGTATATGTAGTGGTATTTCCAAGCTCGTCCTTTACGCTGACCAGACTGTATATCCAATCATGGACAATCGTCCGGGTTTTGCCGTTTCTATCGGTTACCACTGTGACTTTATCATCGGACGAGGTACTGTCAATATAGCTGAAGCGGGTAAGCTGATTGCCGTCTATACCGTCGTCCTGCGTTGCTACACGGCCTTTGCTGTCATAGGTATTGGTAAATACTCTTTTCCCGTCATTGTCGGTGGCAGTTAATATGCGGTTGTTTGAATCGTATGTGAAGTGCATGGTTTTTCCATCAGTCGTAGTTATTGCAATAAGCTGCCGCCTATCATTGTATTGGAATGTGACACTGCGTCCCGCTGTATCTTTGACCTCATTTATAAGGCTGTCCTGGTTATAGCTTATTGTAAGGAATTGTCCTGAAACAGGCTCGGTTATCTTTATAGGACACTCTTTTTCATCGTATTCCAATACAACATACTGCCCATGTCCGTTTCCTTTTTTTATAAGCCTTCCGTTTTGATTAAATGTATAGCAGCTTTGATCCTTGCGGGTGAGTGTATAGCTACCGTCGCTATTTCTGACCAATCTGTCGGTGCATGCTGCCAAATCCTCGGATTTAAATGTTCCGTTGCCCTGGCTGAAGTAAATGTTCTTGTAGTAGCTGTTCCAGTACACTATGATGGTTTCGCTGCTTAAAAATTCAAGTCTTGCTTGGTAGCTATGCCCCCATCCTCTTCCTATTGCAATAGGATTAAATAAAGCTTCTGCTGGATATATGGTCTCGGTACCGGTGTAAGCCCCACCTTGCATTGTTTCAGAGGTTGCTGCATACGGGCTATTCCCAAGCTCTGCAAGTAAGGAATTATACTCAATGTCAAACGGGAATGGGGCACTTCCGTTTATCATTATCGGCGCAGCGCTGATGATATGGGCTCCTGTAGACGAGTCGACAGGGTCACCCACCAAGGTATTGGGGTCAAGGCTAGAACCATATCTCCTGGTCAGCTCGTCCAGTGCTGAACCATCCATAGACGGATTGTCAATGAGGATTATATCCGACAGGACAAGCATGCCTGAAAAGTTTGGTATAAGCTCAAAATCCAGCCATTCGGTCTGCATTGGCTGCAATTCAGGTATTGCTTTCATTGCTCCGTTGGCAATGCTGTAGTTTGCACCTTCTCTTATTCTTACTGTCAATTCGTGTAGTGGTATATCTGACACATTGCTTACGCTTATCATAAGGTGGTAGGGCTTTCCTTCTTCTGCCCAGGCTTGTGGCTGATAGCTAATACTCAGGGCATCATCTCCCCATACCTTAAAGGGCTGCTCGGTGTTGAAGACTGACTTTACCTCATCACCGAAAGGCTGCAAAGTTCCATTGAATTCCGCTGATATTTTATAAGAACCCTTCATGTCAGGGGAAATAATCCATTTTGCCTCACGGCTTTCCCCTCCCGGGATGGAGCCTAGTTCTCCTACCATATTCTGCGGTTTGGCGGTAGAGGCAAGGGACAGTCCTGCAGGCAGGTTGAGTGTTACTTTTGCATTATCAATTACAAACTGTGGGTCAGCAGTATTCTTCAAGGTTACTCCAACCTCAAAGAATTCCTTCAGCCATCTTGCCTCTCCCGGAATTATCATATATATGAGGGAAGGAGGTATTTCGGGATGATCCACAAATGTAATAGCCGTTGGATTTTGAATGGAGTCTCTAGAAGTATAATTATTATTGCTGTTATCGTCACGTTTTTCATTCTTTACAAGGATAGTACCCAGGCCGTTGACCATATACTCCACTTTTACAAATCCCAATACTATAATAAATTTGTATACCCACTGGTTGCTAGGGTCGTTCGTATTGATTCCGGCTTCCAGTATTTCATCATATGACATGCGCCTTACGCTGATGTTGCCGACTACCAGTTGGCTTTTTTGCAAGCGTATTGTTAAAGAAGTCTTTTGGTTAGCAGTGAATTCTGCATTTTCAGCAACAGGCTTGTAATCGTTCTTATAGGCAAATACCCTGTAGGTCCCGGGATCGGCCACAACGTTTGCTACACCGTATTCATTGGTTGAAAATTTCTGCATTGTGCCATCGGGAAGCTCTATCATTAAACTGCCACCCGATATTAGCATACCGCTTGAATCGTCCAATATTCTTACTTCCATAATACCCACCGTTTCCTTAGGGCGTACCTCTACGTTAACAGTATCGGTTGCACTGTTGCCCGAGGCGTCATAAACGGTGAGGCTGGCTGTATAATTTCCAGGCGCTGAATATATATGGCTGGGTTGTGCCAGTGTAGAGCCCGATCCGTCCCCAAAGTCCCAGCTATATGCTGCTATGCGGTCATTGTCGCTGGACTGGGTACCGTCAAAGTTTGCCTCCATTCCATCTACTACTACAATGCTGTCTCCTGCTTCTGCTGTGGGCGGGTATGGGTCTCTTCCCTGGGGTACTGCTACGGCTTCGTTGCTTCGGCTGGTATTGCCATAACGGTCTACAGCCTCTACTACATAGTAGTAATTTCTACCCGGGGTCAACCTCTCATCTGAATATACGCAAGCGCTGGTTTCTTTTATCAGTTTGTAGGAGCTGCCGGAGACAGTGCTTCTATATATACGGAATACCCCCATATCAGGCTCATTTCCCGTTGTCCACGAAAGGTCAACCTTCCAGTCGCCGCCAAGAGCGCTTAATGTAGGCTTCTGAGGAGCCTCAATATTGAGGTTGTATGTCACGACTAAAGGGCTGCTGATATTTCCTGCAGCATCTGTGGCTGTAAACCTTACGGTATAAGTGCCGTCACTCAGGCCCGATGTGTTCCATGTAAATGTGGCTACTTCACTATATGTACTGATGTCTTTACCGTTTACCAAATTCCACTGTCCATCGGAGGGGCTATTGCTGTCAATGTACTCCATTGTGACTTTGGACAGTTTGTAGTTGTCTGCTGCCAGAACATTTATTGTCGGATTAGCCGGAAGGGTTGTCCCATCTGCCTTGGACACGCTGATAATGCGGGGTGCCTCGGAGTCCAGAGGTGGGACAGCTGAAATAGGCCCTGCCTTACTTCCCTCATTTCCTGCTGCGTCAACAGCCGATACTTTGTAGTAGTAGGGTGTATCTGCCTGAACAGCTCTATCGTTGTAGCCAAGGGCTGCAACGCCATCTGCCACAAGGGTATATGTCCCATCCTGGGAATTTGACCTATATACCCGGTATGCTGCCAAATCACTTTCTGCCCCTTTGTCCCACCTTAGGGTAATACAGCCTGTGGACGGTGTTGTGTTGAGATTCACCGGCTGAGCAGGTGCTGTACGGTCTATTCTGTATTCTACAAAGGGTGCTGTGGATGATGTATTGCTTATGTTGCCTGCCGAATCCCTTGCAATACCTCTTACAAAGTAAGTACCCTCGGGGAATGCAGAAATATCCATGTTATAGGTCACTTCTGCTTGGGTTGGACTAGCTTCAGGCGAAAGTGTCGCTATGTCTGTCCATGTGCTCCGGTCGGTAGAAATCTGAAATGTAAACACTGCTATTCCTACATTGTCACTTGCTTTACCTTTAAGCTGTATGCTTTGTTTATAATACCCCGGACCGGGTTCCAATGATGTAACCGCAGGGGCTATGCTATCATCGGAAGTAGTTACCTGTATTTCGTCGGATGGAACTCCCCTATTTCCCAAGCGGTCGTAGGCAATTACCCTGAACCAATAGGTTGTGCTGCAGGTAAGCCCGGTTATATTTATTCCAAGTTTTGATTCTACTTTAGCTGTGTCTCGGTACTCGCCATCGACGGTGTCCTTGCGCTCAATCTGGAAGTAGGAAAAACCCTCATCCGAAACATCATTCCACCTTAAAACAGCACTGTTTGCTCCGGGACTTGCCGAAACACCAGTAACTTTGGCCGGTCCCTGCGTATCTACTGTATAAGTACGTACAGGAGTGCCGCTGCTTAGATTTCCTGCCATGTCCCAAGCTACTGCCCTGATTTTTATTTCACCATTAAGGGTAGCTGTGTCCCACTGGAATGTGGCAGTTCCTTCAGTATCAATTGTCGCTATATCAGTCCACTCGGTTCCGCCGTTAATAGAATACTGCAGGGTTATACTTTTTAGTGCAATGTTGTCTTCAGCCCTTACAGTAATTGCTGCATGGCTGCCTATTGCACTGCCTTCTCCCGGGTCTATGCCCAAAACAGTTGGGGGTACGGTATCTGCTTTTGCAATACCTGATACCGTATCGGAGGCTGCTCCCTCTTGGTTGAATTTATCTACTGCCGTAACTTTATAATAATAAGTTATGCCCGACTGTACATTCTTATCAACATATACAGTATTAGCCTTGCTTTCTACACGCCCAACCTCGCTAAAGTCTCCCGACGTTTCCGCTGACCGGTAAATACGGTAGTGGCTTATATCTGTCTCGGAAAGTGCTTTCCATGCCAAGGCTATACGTCCAATTTCTCCTGCAGCAGTCAGGCTTGCCGGGATACCCGGTGCAGTTCTGTCAACCTGGTAGACCGCTGTCTGCTGCTCCATATTTTGGTCCGAATCATATAGTGTATAGCGTACCGTGTAGCTTCCGCTTTCAATAGCACTCAAATCCCAACTGGATTTTATGCATAAGGTTTCAGAATCCACAGTGTAGGGACCGTATACAGCTCCGCTTACAGTGTTCCAATTGTTTCCGTCTGTCGAATATTCAAAAGCTGCATGGGCTCCCGATATATCGCCATTGTTTACGAAATAAAGCTGCAAAGGCTGGCTTACAGCTCCCCCTATGGCCAGCCCATTGGCAGGGTCGACCCGCAAGATATGAGGCATTACTGGTATGGCTGCTACAGGGCTGCTTGCAGCCGATGTGTTTCCTGCTCCATCTCTGGCTGTCACAGTGTAAGTGTAGGGGGTATTTGCACTCAGTCCTTGGTCCTTGTATGTCGTACCTGAAGTGCTTGCTACCTTTTCATTATTGCGGTATATGTCGTATGCGGTTACAGCTATGTTATCTGTAGAGGCTGCCCACTCAAGAGAAACTGATGTGCCGGTTTTTGAAGCCACCCTCAGATTTGATGGGGCTGTGGGCGGATTGGTGTCTGGAGCAGTGGTTACACTCACTGCACTGCTTGCCGGCGACTCATTTCCTGCGTTATCTCTTGCTTTGACTGTATAACTGTAGGTTGTACCGGGTGCAAGTCCCATATCGGTATAGGATGTGGCTGTTACTGCTGCCACTTGTGCGCCGTTGCGGTATATGCTATACCCTGCCACACCCACGTTGTCGCTTGAAGCTGTCCATGTAAGGCTAGCAGTTGTCAGGCTGTTTGAAGCTGCTTCCAACATGGTAGGAGCGATAGGCGGAGTACTGTCTATTCCAGGGTCGTCCCACTCACAGATGAAACCGTAGCTTGATAATGGCAGGGTAGTCGCTTCCTTTTCATCGTGCCATAAGCCCGTAGAAGCTGTACCAGCCCAGTCATTTCCCCTGATGATAGCACAGTAGTCATCGTTGTTTGAGTTATCGGGCTGTCCGGCATGCCAATTTGTATATCTGAATTCCTCATTGGTTACCCATTTCCATGTTCCCTCGGTCTGTTGGTCTGTCAGCCCAAGCCAATAATAGTCTTTACTTCCGTTTATCAGAATTGATTGAATATACATTTGTTCCTCAGGAGATGTAATTGTGGCAAGATATCCCCCCAGCATTCCGCTGTAGACATTTGCTGCGGGCCAAGACATTGGCTGGTCAATCAGGGCATACCCATGCCCGTTAATAAGATTTACGAATTTCACCATACCGGTTGAATCATAATACGGATACAGGCAGGTCTGCGGTATTACTTCCTTCAGCTGGCTGGTACTGGACCAATAGAGCTTGGCTGCTGCAAATGTACCCTGCTCGTAGTACTCCATTTTTATAGAGTACTTTTTTCCTGCCTCAAGCATGATGGTTCCGCTGTTTTCTACCTCCGAGTGAGGAGTCCAGTTGTTAACTATAAGCTGATTGTTTACCCAAAGCCTCACTCCGTCGTCCGACCGGGTATAAAATGTGTAGTTTTCACTAAACTTCGGCTGTACCTGTCCGCTCCAACGTACGCTAAATGTGTCTGCTCCAATCAGAGGACTAGGCGAACCGGTGCTCCAGTTGAAGTTTACCACCGGGTCTACCCTTGTCAGCTTTAAGTTTGTGAAGTCCATGTTGTCGTAATACTCACCCATGAGTCCTGTCCCAGTAGGTGCTTCAGCAGCTGAAGCTGTTGTAGAAGCGGCTGCAGTCTGGAGTGTATCACTGACAAGAGTTGTCACACTTGCCACATCGCTTGACTGAGAAGTTATCGCTGCTGCCTGGGCTGCCTGTCCAAGGATTAATGCTGCTGCCAATACATAGGCTATAAAAGTCTTTTGCCTTCTTTTCACTTTTTGTCCCCCCCTTATAGATATAACCAAATTTACCTAGATAATTTAATGATTTACACTATATATTCTACACCATGTGCTAAATTTTTAACAGCACTATTTTTGTATAGTACACAAAAAAATAGGCACATGAACCCGGCTTAAGCCGGTATATTCATGTGCCTTATACCTTATTTCAACTTATGCTTTTTTGACTTTAATTTGTAGTCACAGTAACTCTGTTGCTGTCACCTGATAGGGTACTCACAACATCGTAGGCCTTAACGGTGAAGGTGTAGGTCCTTCCCGCAGTCAAGCCATTTACTGTGTATGTGGTGCCGCTTATTGTGGCTACCTTCACACCATCACGGTATACTACATAGCCGCTTACCCCTGCATTGTCGGTGGAAGCCGTCCATGTGAGGGTGACCGATGTAGCTGTTACCGCTGAAGCTGTTAGGTTTGTCGGAGCTGTAGGCGCCTGTGTATCCGCAAGTGTAGTAACACTTACCTCACTGCTTGCTTCCGACACATTTCCTGCCAGGTCGTAGGCTTTTACGGTGAAGACATATGCCCTTCCGGGAGCCAATCTTGTAGCAGTAAATGTCGTCTTGTTTGTAGTGGCTATCCTTACTCCGTCGCGGTAAATCTGGTAGCCTGTTGTGCCTACGTTGTCTGTGCTTGCTGTCCACGTCAGTATCGCTGATGTCTCAGTTACCGACGAAGCAGTCAATCCCGCCGGTACTACAGGGGCTTGAGTATCTGCGAGGGTTGTAACTGTTATTACATCACTCTCTGCTGACACGTTACCTATTGCGTCAAAGGCTTTTACCATGAAGGTATAGGTTCTTCCCGGTATTAGGCCTCCTATTGTACCCGCTGTCGTACCTTCCAACTTAACCTTCACTCCATCGCGGTAGATTTCATAGCCTGTTACTCCTACATTGTCTGTGGAAGCTGACCATGTCAACCTTACTGTAGTCTCGGTTACAGCTGGGGATGAAAGATTTGCCGGAGCTGACGGAGCGTGGTTATCCTGCAGTGTTGCAGCGGTTATTTCACTGCTTGCAGCTGATACATTTCCTGCTCTGTCGTAAGCTGTTACTTTAAACCTGTAGGTAGTGTTGACCGGCAATCTTGTAATCGTGCATGTTGCTGAAGTAGTTGTGCCTATCTTTACACCATCACGGTATATTTCGTAGCCTTTTACCCCTAAGTTATCTGTTGAAGCCGTCCATACAAGGGTGATTGACGAATCGGTTGCCTCAGTCATAGTCAGCCCTGCAGGTACTGTCGGTGCAACGGTATCGCCCGGTGTTGTTACTGTTATGGTGCTGCTTTCATCCGACAGATTACCTGCTGCGTCGAATGCTTTTACCATAAATGTGTAGGTTGTGCCCGGTATCAAGCTGCCGATTGTACTCGCAGTGCTACTTTCAGCCTTCACCTTCACGCCGTCGCGGTATATTTCATAACCTGTCACTCCTACATTGTCTGTGGAAGCCTCCCATGTCAACCTTACTGTTGTCTCGGTTACAGCTGCTGCTGTGAGATTCATCGGTGCTGTAGGAGCCTGAATGTCTCCTGCTGCCCTTACAGTCACTGTTGTTGTAGCTGTTACCGCTCCACGGGAGTTTTCAGCGGTTACCACTACAGCGTAAGTTCCTTCAGCTGTGTAAATGTGCTGAACTTCCGAGCCTATAGCAGTCTGCCCGTCACCGAAATTCCATGTATAGGTTACGTTTGTACCTGCACTTATTGCTGTTGTAAATGTAGCTGCGTCGCCGAATATGGTTGTTGCCTCATTGGTTATTGTCAGTCCCTGAACAGGTACATCTACTACCTCAACGTTTATTATTCCGGTGAGATTATCGCCTAACTTAGCTGCTACCTTCGCTGTACCTGTCACCATGCCGGATGTAAGTGTAACTTCTACGACACCGCTTTCATTTGTTATTGCAGTTGCTGTACTTAGTGTTCCGAGTGTTGTGCTTAACTCTACTGTCTTGCCTGCTACCGGATTCCCAAGGGCATCCTTGACAGTTGCTGTAACAGTTACTGCACTTGTTCCATCTGCCTGCACTGTAGTATTGCTGCTTACCATATCTACTACTGAAGGCACACCCGGTATACGGAATGTAGTATGAGCATCAAACTCTTCATTAACCGCCTCGCGGTTACCTGCATAGTCTTCTGCTACGGTAAAGAATCTGTAGCTGTGGCCCGATCTACCGTTAAATACTGTTGCACTTTCTGTAATACCTGATTTTATAATCTCAAACGGTGCACCGTCCTCAGATACATAGAGGTCTACACTCTTGACCCCTGCTCCTCCGTCTTGTTCGCTGGTAGTCCAGGTGATTACAACTTCATCACTTTCAGTTATCTCCGCAAGTGCATTTACCGCTGAAGATGGCTCTCCTGAATCAACTGTATTGAATATAGGCGGAGTATCAATGGTTTCATTGGTATCAAATACTATGCTTGCCTTAGCGTCTATCACGCTTCCTGTAGCAATACCTGCTGTCGGCTTAATGCTGTAGGTTACAAATCCTTGGCCCTGGCCCTCAATTACATCAGGAGGCAGGAAGCCTTTGGTTGCATCGGTTGTAGGTGCTCCTGTTTCAGGGTCTATAGACTGGAAGGTCCAGAATGCCTTACGATTTACAAGGTCTATACCTGCCATTACATCCACATAAATACCCAATTCGCTTACAAGGTCTATCCTTGTCTGGTAGAATGAGCGGTTTGCAGGTACTTCATAAGTCCTTCCGCCAAAGCCAAAGGCACCAAGTCTGAAGCTCCTGATGTTGAGGTCGCTGTCCAGTACCTCTTCTATTGTTACCTTTTGTGCCGGTGCTGTAGCAAGATGTTCGTCATTCTCAAAACGTATTGTGTAGTTCAGTACGTTGTTGTCCGAAACCCATCTGGCATCTCCATAGCCGTTAGGTCCAATTATATCATTAGGGTCACGGGAAGCTATTACACCTGTTGAACCTGAATCATCAGGCTTATCCTCATCGAGTAATCCGCCTCCATCCATCAGATCATATATGTTTTTACCCCAGTGCCATAAGAATCCAAGAGATACACCGGTGGATTTGCTTGGGTTTGCAATTGACGAGGAATTCTTGCCTGCTTCATTTGCAACTATGTCATTTGCTGAATCGCTGATACGATTATTAGCATCACTATACCTGTCAAACTCTTCCTGAGTAATATCACCGTCAGCCATATCCTCAAGCGCTTCTCTACGGTCTTTTAATCCCTTTCCGAAATCTCCCCAAGGTCCTAATCCTGTAGGATCTATGTAAAGAATCGGACTGTTATCAACATAGGAATAAAGGTTCACGTAGGAATCTCTTGCCGGGTCTATAGTTGTAAAGCGGCCTTCAGTCGGATTATAGTACCTTGCTCTCATGTAGTTCAAGCCGTTTTTCTCCTGCATTACCCCATAACGCCCTACATACTTAAACGGATTGGCTAGTGCCTCACTCGCCTGCAGTGAAACGCCAAAGGCAGTATAGTCGTAGGAGTTTGCAACTTTTCCGGTTTCATCGGTAACCTGTCTTGTATTACCTGTAGCATCGAAGGCGTAGTATCCATCCATGCCTTTAGGGTCTATCCTTGATACCAACCCGATACCGTTAGCGTAGTATGCGCGAGCTATTCCGCTTTGTTCGTATTCTGCTACCACATTTACCATTCCCATTGGGTCATTGAGGTAGTTGGTAACAACTCCGTTGTATTTTGAAGAAATACGGTTGCCCAATGCGTCATAAGTGTATTCCCATACTTCTTTCGTTGGAGCGACTACACGGATAAGGCGATTTTCAACATCATATTCATAGGTAGTCTTACCCTTTGAATCTGTCATTGAAGTAACATTGCCGTCAAGGTCATAGGTATATGTTGCGCCTCCTATACCGGTGTACTCGTTCAGAGCATTCGCAGTGTAGGATGTAGTGGAATCGTTTTCGCCTACTGTAATCCTGTTGCCGTTTGCATCATACTTGTAAGTTACTGACTGACCCGCCGGGTTTGTTTCCCTTATGAGCTGTCCTGCGGAATCATACTCATAGATAGTTGTGCCCGCCAGTGTTGCCATGGATGTACAGTTTCCGTTTTCGTCATAGGTATAGTCGAAGCGGGACTGTACCGCACCTCCCGGTGCGTAGTTTATAAGGCTTTCAAGCTGTTCATTCTTATCATATCCGTAGGTTGTATACGTACCGTTGCCCTTAAGTTCCTTAATCAAGTGCCCTGCCGCATCGTATTCATAGCGTGCAAGCAAGTTGCCCTTTCCGTCTCTTAAGCTCTCCAGCTTACCTTGACGGTTGTAGCTGTAGTTTTGTACGTATCCGTCCCCTGAAGTAATACGTGTACGCTGCCCTGCCGCATTGTATTCAAATGCAAGTGAGCGCTTGTTGGGGTATTGTATACTCGTCATCAAATCACGAGTATTATACTGCATGGTTGTTGTACCTTGTACCGAATCAACTATAGAAGTAACGTTTCCACGACTGTCGTAGTTGAATACAGCTGTCCTTCCGCCAGGGTAAACCTTGCGTGTAATCTGTCCTGCAGCATTGTATTCAAACTGCACACTGCCTCCCCTACGGTTTGTAACCTTAGTCACATTGCCTGCGCTGTCGTACTCAAAATTCTCTGCGCTTGAGTCTGCGTAATGTATACCTGTAAGGTTGCCTACCGAATCATATGAGAAATATGTCTGAGCTCCCTTACCGTCACGAAGCATATCGACCTTGTTGAACACAGTATCGTAACGCAAGCTAATGCTGTGTCCCTGCGGGTATGTCATGTTTGTCACATTACCCATCGCGTCATAGCCGTACAAATATTCTGAGCCGTTTTGTCCTTGCACTGAGACGAGGTTCATGCTGCTATCATGTTTTAGACGGGTTACATTTCCAAGTGCATCCTGTATAGCACTAGCCTGCCTGTATTCGTCGAATACCACCTTCAAGCTGTCTCCCAGCGCATTTGTAAGCGTCACACCACCGGCTTCGTCATAAGTATAGGTGATAGGTTCGCTTCCTCCATCACTCCACTGGCGAGAGAGTCGGCCTTTGCCATCATATGCAAAGTAGAGGTGCTTGCCTCCGGGATATGCTATGGATTCAATGGACCTTCCGGCACTGTAGGTATAAGCTGTAGTACCCTTGGGGGTAGTTACGCTTAAAAGCTTTTCACCGGTGGAATCATAGCTATATGTACTAACCCTTCCCTGACTGTCTCTTACCTGGTTTATACGTCCCTGTGAGTTATACTCTATAGCCAAACTGCTTCCATTGGAGTGAGTAAGTCCGGTCAAACGTGAAGAGCTGTATACTGCCGTAATACGGTTGCTGTTTGTATCCTCAATATAGTTGAGTCTTCCGTCACTGTGGAATGTGTAAATAGTTCTATCCTTCTCCATTAGGACATACGCACCTAAATTTCTTGTGAGAGTTGCCTTTTCACCAGTCTCACCTACATAAGTGCCGTCGGCCTTCACATAGAAATGGCGCTCAATTCCCATACTATGAATGGTTACATTTCCACTACTGTCTGTAAATGCACGGGTTTCCCCTATATGAGTCCAGCCTCCTCCGAGACTGCCTGTAACATACTTCTTATCCAGCCAGCCTGGGAATACTCTTGTAAACTCCAGAGACAATCCCGGTGCCTTTACCGCTGTGTCAACAGCCTTCTCAAGAATAGGTACGCTCAGGAAGTTATTTGCATGTGCAAACTCAACTCCTAACAATTCGTCCAGCTCATAGGTATAGCGTCCTGTTACACTCAGGTGGGTCGCATTGTCAGCAATTCTTCCGAGGAATTCCGCCTGGGTTGATCCTACTGAGCCTATGAAATTATTCCATACTGCATTCCATACCTCAACCGGTACACCTTCAGGTCTTGCGCCTTCCTTTATTGAATCCCAGTTCATTGAATTACTGTTTGGCAGCAGTCTGTAAACATTGAAGTTAATAGTTCCACTGTTTATTACAGGCTGGAACATTACAGTTATTCTTCCCGATGCCCCAGGTGCGATTATACCTGCCGGCCCTTCATTGTTTATACCTGCTACATATACGTAATTATCCTCAAATGCCGCCTGATACGGAAGCTTAAGCTTAGCGTTATCCGCCTGGATTTTAAATATAGGCATTACAGCATCGGTATCGCCGTTGTTTATATAATCCAGTGTGAGTACTCCCTGCTGACCGGGGCGCAGTGCTCCGGGTACATTCAAGCGTAAATCAACATTGCCTGCAGTACCTTTTACCACGTTAAATCCGCCTGCAAGTGTTGCTGTACGATCTCCGTCCCTTACAACCACATCATAGCTTCCTATTGCTGCTTCCTTCAAGTCAAAGGTAGCATATACTTCACTGGATTTAAACCAGTACATTTTTGAAGCATTAATACTTGCTGTATCATTTTGCAGTGTTGCAGTCACATTAGGTGAAAGGAAAGCACCATTCAAACGTATGGTCACCTTGCCGCCCTGCCCACCCTTTGTAGGAGAAATGCTTCTCACACCAAAGGTCTGAAGGCTTGCTTCAATTGTGTATTCCTGTACAGCCCCTGTGTTTACTGCAGAGTATGCAAGTACATAATATGTACCTCCCTTTGTGGAAGGAACAATAACTTCCTGGTCAGGTGCAAACGCACTTGTAAATCCATAGTCAAACATTACCCTTGTAGGTGCCTGACCGTAGCTGATGTACAGCTCATTTGCTGCTGTAGCCGAATTGCTGTCCAAACGAACCATTAGAGTTTTCCCAGCAGCTACATTCACCTTATACAGGCGTCCTTTGCCGCTTTCCAGCGTACCGTTCAATGCCGAACCGAGGTTGAGTGTTTCTACGTCGGTCTGGATTGTTGCAGCTGAAGCGGTAGTATTATTCCTGTCGTTGGTTTCACGTATCTGATTGTATACATCGGTTCTTACTATTATATAGTAGTTACCCGGTGTTACTCCCGGCATATTGTTTGTCAGACTTGCCAACACACTTCTTTCAGGTAAAGTGGTCAGTATTTCTTGTTCTTCTGTTTCATTTGCTGCCAGGTTTATGCTATGTCTCAAATTACCGATCAGTACGTCATTTATATCCCATACTGTATCTGCAGATATATATACCCCATCAACAAGCTCACCTACTGCAGGAGCTCTACCATTGTTCTGTATATACCAGGTTACATCAATGGACTGTCCCGGTATTGCATTGGTAGGCATTGAAATTGTATGTGCTATTATATCTGCCGGAGGTGGTAACGTAACACTTACAGTAGAAGCTGCGGTATTGTTATTCTCACCGTTGTGTTCATATACACCATTGCGGCTGTCTGTCTTCACTATGATGTAGTACACACCGGTTGTTCCCTGCGGAATAGTTATTTTTGCAGTCCCGGTATATGTTGTTCCTGGAGTTACAGCTTCTCTGCGCTCAATACTTCCTAGCTGGATATCACCATAATCCACTACATTATCGGCAGAAAGATAAATAGTATCAAACCAGCTACCTGCTGTTTCACCCTCGCCTTCGTTTTTAACAACCCAGGTAATATCTACCGGCTGGCCCGCAAACGCCTCTGCAGGTGCCCCAATAGATACAGCCTGAAGATTTGGCGATGGAGACAATGTAATATTTATTGCTGCTGTTGACATTACATTGTTTTCAGTAGTCCTGTCTCCGTTTCTATTCTCGGAGTCTGCACGTACAAAAATATAGTACTCGCCTTCCAAACCCTCAGGTATTTTCACCTGTGAGTTGGCAGTATAGCTGCCTCCTACATCAAGTCTTCCTGAATGTACTGCGCTGCCGATTCTTACGTCATTCCAGTCCAATATATTATCTGCTGACAAGTATATGGTGTCTGTCCAGGAAGTGGCACCTGTAGCTGTAGCCGATGTGTTGTATACATCCCAAGTTACGGTTAGATCCTTACCGGAAAAACCTTCTTCACTTGTGAGTACGCTGGCTATACTTAAGTCAGCAAACTCCTGTGGAATAACAGTAACCGTTGCGCTTTCCGCCGATTTAGAGTTGTTTCCTTCGGCATTGTGCTCGTATATGTTGTTATTTGCGTCGGTTATTACATGTACGTAATAGCTTCCCGGGGTAACGTACCAAGGTAAGACAACATTACGTGTCTGTGTATAGGACTGCCCTGCACCAATTTCATTAGCACGTGCAAAGCTGCCTAAGTATATACCCGATCCGTTCCATGTGGAGCTTGATGAGATATAGACGTTGTCATACCACATTCCCTGAGCACTTGCATTCTCAGCATTGTTTGCAACTGTCCATCTCACCTGTATTGTATCCCCTGCTTTTACATCGGTTGCGGTAGTGGACACTTCTGTTACTGCAAGGTCGGGTGAATTTGCAAGAACTACGTTAATACTGCTGCTTACCGCTGTATTATTATCATCAGCGTTAAACTCAAACACCCTGCTTGATGAATCGGTATAAACATGGATATAGTAAGTACCGCTTATTCCGTTAGGTAAGGTTAAATCCTTACTTATTGTATAGTCCGTACCTGCCTCCATATTACCCCAGCGTCCGAATCTGCCCAGAACTGTGGCTCCTTCTACAGAATCAGCTGAAGCAGATAGATATACGGTATCCTCCCAATATCCTTCAAAGGTAGAACCTGCTCCGTTATTTGTTGCAGTCCATGTAACATTTATGTTTTTACCCGAAACTGCCTCGCCTCTAATCGCCAAATCAGTAACCTCAAGGTCTGCTGAAGGGCTTAGTGTTATAGAAATAGGAGCGCTCAACGTATTATTAACTTCCCCTACACGCTCAAACACTTCATTATATATATCTGTAACAACAAATATATGATAATTTCCGTGTATTGCGTTTGGAATTGTCACGTTTGACTCCGCGGTATAGCTTCCATCAACGAGCAGCTTGCCGGTGTGTCTGATTTCTCCAAGGTAGGTATCGCTGTTTAAGCTTAATACATCATCGTTAGATAGATACACACGATCTACCCACGAAGATACATCAGTAGTGCCGTTTCCGTCATTCTCAACATTCCACCTAACCTTAATCTGGCTTCCTGAGAAGGCACTGGACGGATTCGTCACATTTACTACTTTTAGGTCGGCATTCGGGCTGGCAGTTACGTTCATGGCAGTGCCAACACCTACATTATTTGATTCATTGGCCTCTAACATGTAGTTATAAGCATCGGCTACAACAAATACATAATATGCACCTGCGATATCCTTAGGCAGGTTGAAGCTTACTTCCTCCCTGTAGCTCTCTCCTTCTGCAAGATAGGATGAGTTGGTTCCATCAACCAATCTTATTGCAGTGTCTCTGTTAAATTCAGAGCTTGCGGAAATATATACACTGTCATACCATCTGGCAGCAGTGGTCGCTTTCAATCCGCTGTTCTTAACTACCCAGCTGATCTGTATGGTCTGACCGGAGAACGCTGTGGCTGGAGCATTTATAGATGTTACCTCAAGGTCAGGCAGGTAATCGGTCTGTACACTTACAGCACTACTTGCTACAGATAGATTGCCCGCTGCGTCGTACGCCTTAACGGTATACTCGTAAATAGTTCCCGGCGTCAATCCTGTATCGGTAAATGCTGTAGTACTTCTCGCTCCTACTTTTTCACCATTGCGGTAGATTTCATAACCGGTTATACCCACATTGTCGGTAGCTTCTCTCCAAATTAATGAAACTGTAGAATTAGTTTTTGTAGATAAAGCAAGTCCTGTAGGTGCAGTTGGCAGCTGGTTGTCATACACAACTGAGCTGCTTGCAGCCGATACATTGCCCGCAGCATCCAGAGCTTTTACTGTATATGCATAAGCACCGGGCACTAAGTCTGTATCTGTATAAGTTGTGTTCTCAACAGTACCAACTTTGACCCCATCCCTATATATTTCATATAGAGTTGTCGCTACATTGTCGGCAGCAGCTGCCCATGCAATTGTAACAGCGTTTTCTGTCTTGGATGAAATATGCACATAAGTCGGAGCAACAGGCGGCTCGATATCAGCGGAAGTTTTTACACTCAGCTCACTACTGAAATCGGATATATTAGCTGCTGAATCATATGCCTTTAATGTATAAACATAAGATGTGTCAGGAGCCAATCCCCTGTCTGTATAGGTTGTGCCGCTTGTAGCAGTTATCTTTGTGCCATCCCTGTATACTTCATATCCTGCAACCGCTGCATTATCTTCCGAAGCTGTCCACTCAAGTACAACACTTGTTACTGTTGTTTCTTTTGTATTCAACCCGGTCGGAACAGTTGGTGCCTGATTGTCGTATAATATGCTGTTGCTTTCACCGGACATATTGCCGGCAGCATCATATGCCTTAACAGTATATGTATATTTTCCAGGTTCCACATTGCTGTCTGTATAATGGGTATCGGTTGTTCTGGTAATCTCAACACCGTCACGGTATACAGCATATCCTGCAACCCTCACATTATCGCTGGAACCATACCATGAAAACGATACCGAAGTACCTGTCCTTGAATATATATACATATATGAAGGTACAGTTGGAGCTTCAGTGTCAATAAGTGTTGTCACTTCCACCTCACTGCTTGCAGTCGATGCATTACCGCTTGCGTCATATGCCTTTACTACATATTTATATGTAGTGTTTGGAGTCAACCATCTGTCGGTATATGAAGTATTACCTGTATTAGCTATATGCGCACCATCACGGTATATTTCATATCCTGCAACACCGGTGTTGTCTTCCGAAGCAGTCCAGCTAAGTGCAACACTTGTTACTGATTCTGCTTGTGCAGTTACATTAGCAGGAGCTGTAGGTGGCTGATTGTCATAGGATACTGAATTACTTTCAGTTGAGATGTTTCCGCTTACGTCATATGCCTTTACATAGTAGGTGTATGTTCCAGGCTCAAGGTTGGCATCGGTATACCAGGTCTGTGTCGTAGTGCCTATATTGTCCCCGTTCCTATAAATAGTATATCCTGCAACCCTATGGTCATCACTTGAACTATACCATGAAATTGATACCGTGGTATTGTTTCTTGAGTATATGTGCAGATAGTATGGTGCAGTCGGAGGGGTAATGTCATTAGGTGTAGTAGCACTTACTTCGCTGCTTGCCCCAGAAATATTGCCGTTTGCATCATATGCTTTTACCGTATATTTATATGTAGTATTTGGTGCAAGTCCATAATGGGTAAAACTTGCTTCCGTAGTACTGCCCGCATAGCTACCACCATTATAGTATATCTGATATCCTGTAACACCTACGTTATCAGTAGCTGCTTCCCATGTAATGGTTACAGTTGTAACAGTAGTTGAAGAAACTGCTACCCCTGTGGGTATAGATGGGCTTTCATTGTCGTATGTTATAGGACTGCTCTCGCTGGAGAAGAGTCCAGCAACGTCATAAGCCTTTACAGTATATGTATGAATTCCCGGTGTCAGTCCGGAATCATAATAGTAAGACGATGTGGACGTACCTATTTTTACACCGTCACGGTATATCTCATACCCTGCTACTGCCGCATTATCGGTTGAAGGAGTCCACCCAATACCAACCGCTGTACCGGATTTGCTATAAAGGTACAGATTATTTGGAGCAGTCGGTGCTTCGGTATCAGGATCAATAGTAACACTTAATGCACTGCTGTCCTGAGAGAGGTTTCCTGTCCAGTCCCTGGATTTTACGGTGTACGTATAAGTCGTGCCAGGGATGAGTCCTGTATCGGTAAAGGTTGTTTCGCTTACATATCCTACTTGGGTTCCATTCCGGTATATCACATATGCGGATATTCCCCCATCATCGGTAGACGCTGTCCATGTAAGTGTAGCTGTTGTCAAAGTTTTTGAAGATAGTGCAAGGTCTCCCGGTGCAGTAGGAGGTTGACTGTCAATCAATCCTACCCTCATGCCGTAAGGGCCTGTACCGCTGCTCCAGTGGCGTACCTTTACATAGTATGTCTGGCCTGCTGATAAATTCAGGCTTACGTAGAAGTTGTAGCCCGGGCCGCTGTCGTCATCAGACCCAATCTGTCTGCCTGTGCTGTCATACACATGTACATACACGTCGGTATATCCTGTACTTTCAACTACATATGTACCTCCTACAACAGTAGTGAATTTGAAGAAATCCCAGTCATATACATAGTTGACTGTTCCTGAAGTTGTACTTCCAAGCTGTACTTCAGTAGCTGAACTCATAGTGTTGCCATAGTCATCTACAGATGTCACAGTGTTACTTGGCTCGGATATGTTACCTGCTGCGTCAAACGCTTTTACAGTGTAACTTAAGGAAGCCCCATCGCCTGCAGTAGCATCTGTATATGTAACATCTGTCGTGGTGCCTATTTTAACACCATCACGGTATATCTCATACCCTGCTACCCCCACATTATCGGAAGAAGCATTCCATCTAAGGGTAACGGATGTAGAGCTTCTTGACTGGATATACAAAACAGACGGTGCAGTAGGTGCCTCAGTGTCAGCCAGAGTTGTCACAGCTAACGCCGTGCTTGGCTCTGAATAATTGCTTCCGCTATCCCTTGCTACAACAGTATATATATAGGAAGTATTAGATACCAACCCGATGTCGGTATAGCTTAATTGGGTCGTTTCTCCGATCCTTGTACCATCCCTATATACTTCGTAAGCTACAACTGCTGCATTATCAGTGGAAGCTTCCCATGTAAGGAGTACACTGTTTGTTGTCACTTGCTCCGCCGATACATTTAAGGGTGCTGTAGGAGCCATAATATCGTTAACCACCGAATTACTGGCCTCCGATACGTTACCTGCCTGGTCATATGCCTTTACGGTGTAAGTATAGGTAGTATCTGCCTGAACTTCGTAATCGGTATAGGTTGTTTCTGCTGTCTCTCCTATCTTTATACCATCACGGTATATCTCGTACCCTGCTACTGCCACGTTGTCTTCCGAACCTATCCATGACAGGGTAACGGAAACCGGTGTAGAATTGGCAGTAAGGTCGTAAGGTGTTGTAGGAGCTATAGTATCTGTATCTGTAGTCACATCCACCGCGCTGCTTTGGCCCGAGTAATTACCCGAACGGTCAACTGCTTCTACTGTATAGGTATATGTAGTATTTGGAGCAAGATTTGTATCGGTAAATTCAGTACCATAAACAACATCCACTCCTTCTACTCCCTGTATCAACTCCCCATTCCTATAAACCCTATAGCCTGCTACCTGGTCGTTGTCAGTAGCTGCTGTCCAACTTAAAGTCACACTTGTATAATCCTTATATACCACTGTCAATCCTTCAGGAACAGTAGGTGCCTCGGTATCGGGAGAAATTACTTTTACTGCATATGCACCTACTCCTGAGCTATAATGGCTGACTCGTATATAATAAGTCTGATTTGCTTCAAGAGTCATGTTTATATAGAAGTTACCGCCTTCACCTTCGTCATCATTCGAGGCTATTTCATTTCCGGTGCTGTCATACAGGCGTCCGTATGAATCTATCTCGCCTGTGCTGCGTATCACATATGCGCCTGTATGAGGTACGGTGAAAGTAAAGAAGTCTGCGTCAAACGCATAGTTAATTACTCCAGGCACTTCACTGTCAATCTCTATAGGTGTAGCTGACTCTGTTATATTGCCATGGTCATCCTCCACTCTAACCTCATTGCTCGGCTCTGACAGATTACCTGCATTATCAACAGCTCTTACTATATATGTATGGGTAAGACCACTCCCCAAATCACTGTCTGTATAGCTGTTTCCATCTGTTTCTCCTATCTTTACTCCATCGCGGTAAATCTCATACCCTGCTACTCCCACATTGTCGGAAGAAGCACCCCACATAAGAGTTATAGCTGCTGCATCCCTTGAGTATATGTATAAATCGGTAGGCACAGTCGGTGCTTGGGCATCGTTAAACAGAGGACTGCTGGCCTCCGATTCGTTACCTGCAGCATCAAATGCCCTAACCGTATAAATGTACGCAGTGTCTGCTGTCAAGCCTGTATCGGTAAAGCTTGTTTCAGTAGCAGTTCCAACCCTTGAACCGTCACGGTAGACACCATAACCAGCTACTGCCACATTATCGTTAGAAGCATTCCAAGCCAATGTAACTGTATCATCGATTCTTGATTCTACCCTTAAATCTGTCGGTGCTGATGGTGCCTGCGTATCCGGCAAAGTCGTCACGCTTACGCTATTACTTGCAGCAGAAACATTACCGGCTTCGTCTCTGGCTACTACTGTAAAATTGTATGTTGTGTTGGGAACTAATCCTTGAAGAATACAATCTGGACCTTCCACTGATTCAATTAATGTTTCCTCGCTGTA
Source organism: Clostridia bacterium (assembly GCA_026416815.1). GTDB lineage: Bacteria > Bacillota > Clostridia > Acetivibrionales > DSM-2933 > SKW257. The sequence goes on from JAOAEJ010000071.1 coordinate 60,903, forward strand.
AACATCATATAGTGCCACAGCTACATTGTCTGTTGAAGGTGTCCATGTCAAAGAGACGGTTGTTTCTGTTATTTCTCCCACAGTCAGATCTGCAGGTGCTGTTGGAGCTTCAGCATCGTCGATACCAGGTGTTACTGTCGGTTCGGGTGATACTGTTGGTTCCGGTGTTACCGTTGGCTCTGGTGTTACCGTTGCCTCCGGCGTTGCTGTTGGTTCCGGTATTGCTGTTGGCTCCGGTGTTGCCGTTGGTTCTGGTATTGCTGTTGGCTCCGGCGTTGCTGTTGGCTCCGGTGTTGCCGTTGGCTCCGGCGCTGCCGTTGGCTCCGGTGTTGCCGTTGGCTCCGGTGTTGCCGTTGGCTCCGGTGTTGCCGTTGGCTCCGGCGTTGCCGTTGGCTCCGGCGCTGCCGTTGGCTCCGGTGTTGCCGTTGGCTCCGGTGTAGTAGTTACATTACCTACTGTTGTCGAAGTCACAGCCGATGTTTCTTGACCTCCAGTGTATGTTTGCATTTCACTTGCAGCTGCAAATCCCGGAAAGACTATCATTTGGCATATTATAGCCAGCAGCAGGACATACACTATTTTTCTACTTTGCTTTTGCACTTTTCTACCTCCCCTTTTTAAATGTTTTTCTTGCAGTTTCCTTGCATAAACCTGTACTAACCCTCCCCTTCCCTATTGTCTGGTGCTTTTTTAACATCACGGATTTTTTAGTCATCCTTGTATATTAAAAAATGCACATTTATATAAATTGCAAAAAAGAATCTACAACGAAGTTCTCCCTAAATCTTTTTTGCAATTTATTACCTTAAGTTATATTGCGATAATCAAATTTTTCCTTGTAATATCATTATCGCAATTTATATACATTGGTGTGTCTTGCTGCTAGAAACGAATTCTATCACAAACCACTAGGTTGATTTATATAAAACTCTACTCCCCTGGACATTAAGACCAAAGATAGTTGAGAGCTTTATTCAGATTCCTTTATGTAATTCTTATCTTCAGCTAATTACATTCAGTAAGAAATTTCTGTGAACTTACTCTTAATAAATGCACAATCGCTTGCGCAATTATCAAAGCGGAGTGATTTAAGATACTCTCCTAACGCTGTCTATGTACCGTTAAAAAAGTGAATATTAAAAAGTTTTAGTTCTATAACTTTTGACCTATAGATAGTTTACTGTAAAAGTGATTTTATCCGGTTAGGCAAATCGCACTTACCACAGCTCATTGCCTAACGGTCAATCACTAAGTTTACAGTAAACTATCTTTAAACAGGTGCATATATGTCTTGATTTTTGTCAATGTTTTATACTGCATACATAATTTTACTTTATATCTAACATTATAATATTATACATATAGATATACACTTTTACAACTTATTGATATGAGTTTTATGGAAGATTTTTTTCGACATTAGGCTAAAATTAAGGGTATTCTGTTGTGCTGGCACAACAGAATACCCTTACCTGCAGGAATTGAATTAAGACTTTTTATTATTCTCCTCTATATACATATAGTACTGAATTCTACTGTTGATAAACTCATCCATATTATCTATATAAGGATAAATTGACTTTAAAGAGCTGTTCTTCATCATCTTGAGTATTTTATCCCTTGTTTCCACAAAGGCCTCTTCCTTCTCTGCCTGGTAGTAATCAGCTTCCGCTTTTAGTTTATCTATAAGGTTTTGATTCACAGATATTACACTTAACTTTATAGCGTCATCAAGCAATCGTATAAGTCGCCTTACCTTGTCGTGGGAATCAATTGCATTCATTCTTTCGATATTGGCTTTTATAAGCTTAATCAAGTAAAACACCAGTACAAGCCCACAAATCAAGCCTACTATCGTACTAATCATAAATATAAGGCTATCCATCTTTCATAAGCTCCTTTCTCAGTTTGTTAATCATACATATAACCATTCCCTCAGTAGCATAATCATCCAGGGTATCGGTATGATCAGAGTTTAAGAAGCCGCTGTTCAAGAGTTCATCATTGCAGGCTTTAGCCCAATGCACCGGCGGTTCGCCTGTATCGGGGTATTTGCCGGATACCATTTCCTGCAGTGCGACTATGCTCTCGCCGTAGCCAACACCGGGAACTGCCCATTTACCGTTTAAGTCCTCCCAGTTGCGAGCGCTCCCTCTTTGCACCAGATTAAACCGTGTATCGTATAATACTGTCCCTTGTGGCAAAGGGCTTGTAGAAGCATATGCATAAAGGTGCTGTATATGTGCTTCCACACCCACTTCAACCGAAGGAAAGCTTTCTCCGGAATTTGTACCTCCGGTAGCCCCAAGCCCGGCAAAATTGTTTTGCTCCGGCTTCACTACTCCGGTAAATTTCAGCCAGTTGGTTTCATGCATAGCCTGGAAGAATGCAATATCTGCTTTCACACCGTAATCCCTTGCGATATCGTAATACAAGTCTACAATTGATGTATTGGCCTTAGGGTTTATATCTTTTAATGCAGCTTTCAATTGATTAGGCTTTAGTATGGAATTCCCCATTATAGGTGTCTTTGGTTTTTTATCTGAAGGGATATATTTTTTTACTCCCAATGCTACAGCATTGGTAAGCCTATCCCTCCATGTCGGATTCGTAAGTATTTTAAAATCTTCTGAGTTATCCAGAAAGCCGAATTCTACTATAATGGTTTCTACCTGAGGATATGTAAGCCTTATGATGAAATAGTAATCGCTGTCAGGTGTTTGTGGATTTGTGCTTCGTCTGCTGAAAGTCCTCCTGACGGGAAACCCGGTTTTTTTCACTTCATCGGCAATATACCGTGCCAGATTACCGTTTGAGTGTATACTATGGATTACTTCAAACCCCCTTGCACTTCCATTAAAAGAGTTATTATGGCACGAAATACAAAGAGCTGCACCGGACTTTTTTATAATATCCGTTAACCTAGTTGAATCATATTGGTTATCATTGATCAGTGATCGGTCCACCTCTATACCTAGCCCTTGAAGTTTTTTTGCCAATAAGTCAGCAAAGATAAGGTTTAAATCCTTCTCCTTCATCCCAAATGCAACTGCACCAGTTTCAGTACCCCCATGTCCAGCATCGATAATTATCTTCATATATATCACCAACCTTTATATCAGTTTTTGCTAAGTAAAAGCCCTTAAAAAGCCATAGGTGTTGCTTGGGGCGGCTGCTTTTTACACTGACTGACATGGCACTCTATAAGATTGTCAATCCATTCATCCAGGTCATTATAGGCCTCACGCAAAGCTGTAGCTGCCGTGTCCCCGATTATATTAAGTACTTTATTCCTTGCCATATCAAAGGCTACTCTTCTTTCATATTCCGATAGACTTCCATTAGTCTTTTTCAAGCTGTCTACGTAAATTTGGTTAACTGCTGTTACCGCTGTTATTGCTGCATTCTCTGCCATACTTATATATGTTGCAAGCTCCTTGCTTTTTACCTCACTTTCAATTTCACCCGTCTTTTGCTTGAGCAAAGCTACTACATATGCAGTAACAACGGGAAGCAGAGGTATCAATACAATATTAATTATTATGCTTGTTATATCATTAAGGCTTGTAGTTCCCATATTTTAATCACTCCTGTTAAATATATTGGCCTATTGTTATTATATGAGCCTGGGTTGAACTGGTGTGCTTTTAAAAGTGCTGTGTTATTCAACTGGGGATAGTATAGTACTACTTTGTTATTTGCCCTTAATTATGGCAAATTCCAAAATAACAAAGTAGTATTAGGTTTATGACCAGAGTAATTAATTAAGAACCTCTGCCTGCATAACAAAATGGCTAAACCACATTGTTTATATTATGTAAAATTTTATTACCATAAAACAGTTTTTGTGTAACCTTTTTTGCCTATAAAAATATAATAATACTAGAGATTAACACTCGAGGATAAAAGAATGGATTGAGTTACAAAGGCTTTATGTTTATCTATTGTATAGGTATTATGTATCAAGGAGGTTTAATTATGAGTAAACATGACGACAATCGTGTGAAAATTGAAGCGGGTCAAATACTAAATCCTGAATGCTTCCCGCTCCCAAATGAACTGGTATGTATCCAGGTTCCTAAGGTATTCGACCAGGTATCTTTAAGGGATTGTGTGACAGAAACCATACCGCTTATAACCGTACCAAATACCTCTCCGCTTCCTACAATTACCTTTGAGGGAGCAACTAATTTTGATATAGTAAGAGTAAACCTCTTATCAAAAGTCGATTCACCAACAAGAAGAGGCTTTAAAAAGATCAGAGTAGCAGTAACTCTCCAGTATGATGTTACCTTTAGAGTCTCAGGGCAGCCTCACTCGACAACTATAAAACGCCAGACAACTTTTGTACTCACTGTAAACGAAATCTATTGCCCGGATTGCACTACACAGACAGGGCTGCAGTTCCAGGAAATCCCATCCGTTACTTTAGATACAGACAGCAATATAATTAAAGTTGAAGCTATAGCAGAAGCATTTAACGATAGAATCATAGCTACTAATGTAGGAAGCAACGTTGCGTTTACGCTTAACCTGGATATAGGTGCATTCTTCGTTGTAAAATGTGAATGTGTTGTGCAGTTGCTGATCCCCTCGTACGGATACTGCCCTGTACCTCCAGAACAACAGAATCCGGCAGCGCAGACCTGCGGCACATTCCTTGATAGAACCAGAACTCCTTTCCCCAGAAACTTCTTCCCCGACCAAAAGTGGAACCCTATTGATAAATTTGGGTGTAAAAAGATGCTTGAAATGAAGTGATGTTATCGAAAAACTACCGACTGTATAAACTGATTCTTATATAAATTGCTTTACACCTAAAAATAAGATTATAGCAGCACATATGGTAATAATAATTTTCCCTGCTCTGTTTAGTATAATATGTGTGGTATGTTTCTTTGCCTTAGAAGAGATGAGTAAACATATAAGTCCGAGTACCAGCGTAACTACCGCACATATTATTAAATCATTCCATCCGGCTGCTGCCCAATTTGATACTATCTGAAATAGTTCATTATGTCCCATATATGCCCCCTCCTTTTACTATATATTCTACCAAATCCGACTAAATATTGTATATAAACAGAATACAATATTTTATTATATCAGAGGCTATTTCCTTAATTTACCCACATTTGTCAACCATGCCTGAACACTGTATGTAAAATAGAACAGCCTCCCCCCTTGGAATCCTTGTCGAAAGATGATACTATATAAGTGAGTATTAACTATACTCCCCTAAATCCCGTAACAGTTTCTGGACGGGACTTTTTTTTGCCCTTTTTGGGGTTGGGTTTATATAAATTGCGATAATGATATTACAAGGAAAAATTTGGTTACAACAATATAACTCAAGGTAATAAATTGCAAAAAAGATTTAGGTAGAACTTCGTTGTAGATTCTTTTTTGCAATTTATATAGAAAATAAATAAGGCAGCTTTGATTGCCACCTTTAAGTTATTCCTCTTTATTTATATTTCTTATGTTTTAAAAGCTATTTAAAATTATATTCACAAAGCCGGCTCTATTGTTATTATAGACTATTAGTACTTTAGGTAAGCAGTTCCGCTATAATAACCTACATATACATATTCTTGATCGTATGAACCGTCAGTATAAGTTTTAATTGTTCTTGAACTTTCCAAATTAGCTTTTGTCTTAGTTAGAGTTCCCTCGTAATAGTGATATGCATTGTCTATATATAAATAAACATGCCCTAATACGGTATTATGGTTAGTATTTGCAGGCCGTTCTACCGGTCCACCATCAAAAATGCTCCAGGAGTCAGTAATAGTACCGTTACTTAGCTTATGAAAGTAAAGTTTGTTCCAGTACTTCTGGTCTTGAATATATGTTGAACTTGGTACTGCCGCAAAAGCAAATACCGGAACAACTAAAAATACACACACTAAAAAAATTGAAATCAAGGATTTGAACAAGTTTCTATTTTTCATATTGTTACCTCCACAAAATATTTATTAGTCGGCTTGTGAATACATAAACTTGTTTAATATAGATTTTGTAGAAAAGTCTTACAAATCAGCCCAGGTAATCACAGATTTATTACCCGCTGGCATTGTCCAGCCATATATTGGTCATGAGTAACCAGTACTATTGTTTTTCCTTGATTATTCAGTGCCTTTAATAGGTTTAAAACGATATTCCGATTTTCCTCGTCCAATGAACCTGTAGGCTCATCCGCCAGAATAATTTTACAAGGCTTTAACATACTTCTTGCAATCGCAACTCTTTGCTGCTCTCCACCACTTAGTTCATATATCTTGTATTTTTCAAAGCCCTGCAACCCTACATAACCCAATGCCTCTTGCATTTTTAAATGCTTTTCTTTTACGCTTCCCCTTACATATTTTAAAGCCAGCTGTAAGTTATAGCTAACTGTCTCATCATCGATAAGTGCAAAGTTTTGAAATAGATAATTTATTTTTTCACGCAACAATTTATTAGCCTTTACACTATTAGGGTGAACATCTGCATTTCCGTCTATCACCAGCTCCCCATCATCAAAGCCCTCCAATAGTCCTATAATATTCAGTATGGTACTCTTTCCTCGGCCGCTGGCCCCGGTTAATGCTATAAATTCCCCTTCCTTTACCTTCAAAGAAAATTTATTTAGTACAACTTTATTTCCATAGCTTTTTGTAATTTCATTTAATTGAATTAATGCCATAAGCTACCCCCCTTTAGCAATCCTGAGGACTTTCCTTTTTTCTGCAAGTCCCAGTATAAACAGTGACACTACTAACTCTACAGCTATAAAGAAAGCTGCTAAAGGTATAAGTTCAGTAAGTTTTATAGATCCTGTCAATTTAGTAATAATAAATATTATTAGCCAACCGGCACTTACCAGCTTAAAATACCCTTTGTACTTATCTAATTTTTTATAGCCGTGAAGCTGTTGTATCGCTAGACGCTGCCTGTGTTGCTCGATGTAATTATAAATGTTTTGAAGACTAATGATTATAATCATTCCCGCTGACACAATCCATATCGCTAAAATGAATTGCATTATATCACGGGTCTGTTTGCTCTCCGCTTCAACAGCATCATAAACTGAAGAGATTACCGGTATATATTGATTTAAGTTAAGTCTCTGCAATACAGGCCTCACTTCAGCGGATGGATCTAATGGATTATCAACTTTAATTTTAAATGGATTTCCCGAATACGCTATAATCCGATCAAAATCCCGCCTTCCACCATTAGCCTCTGTAATAACTCTTACAATAGGGTTTGTAACATTATTTCCATCCATAGGGTTAATATTTATCCGGTAAGTAAAGAGCTTTTGATTTGCCTTTGTCCATATAATTTTTATTTTTTGATTTTTTACAATTGACGGAACCTCTTTTCCATCAATAACGCTTACATAGCCATTTTTTATAAATTGATAATACTTTCTTATCTCATTCTCAGAAGAACGGTACTGTTCCGGTATTAGTAAAACGTACTGATTCTCTGATTCGACGACATCTATCTTTCTACCGTTTATATCATAAATAGGATGTTTCTTAAGGTAATTAGGATTTACTTCAACATAATCACTTTGATAACTAAATGGGTTTTCTTTTACACGAATTTTACGAGTTTCCGGTGAAAACTCACTAAAATCCGCCAAGACCGATCCTTTTTGATTAAAATACACATACAATTCTTTCTGTGCCTCCAGAAATCCAACTGAAGATAACTTTTCTTGAGAAATATCCTGGATTATTGGGATTATTGCGTATTCTTTGGTAGACTCCCACTGTCTGAATGAATCATTATACCGTGATGCAACTATTACATATTGAGAATAGGCTCCAATAGATGAAATTAAAAAAGCTACTGTCAACCCTATTTTAACTACAGTATTAAACATAATAATTGTTTTAATAGGCTGCCTGTTTTTTAGCATATTTGACACAGTAATTTTGTGAATATATAAAAAGGGAATAGAGATAAATACAGCTGTGAGGATACTAAACAAACCACTTATTCCCGCTAATTTCAATATAAACGCTGTGAAATACTGATTATACTCCTTGAAATTTAATAATATTAATAAGCATGACACTACAGTCATAATGAAAACTTGTATTACAACCAAAGGTACCATACGTTTTAGCCATATAGTCCTCCCTCGAAATCCTAACATTTTTTCAATCCCAATTTTCTTGTATGAGTTCAGCAAATTATAAAACACCAATAACATAAGTACAAAATAGCAAACTGCAATTACCCATTCAAATGGGAAAGTACCTTCTGCATCCGGATAGATTGGGCGTTGTTCAGCATAAATCCCATACATCCGGCTTAACTCTTTTATGAATAAATCAGCACCTTGGCTGCTACCTGTTTGTAGAATAAAACTTCCTTCAAATGACTTTTTGCTATTTAACATACTCTTTAGTGTTCGGATTTCAAATACATCATCTCCGGCGAAATCTGAGATTTGGCCTATTTGTTGACTCTCACCGGTATTTCTCGTGGACAAAAACTTATCAGATTCAAACTCCAATCTTGTAAAGAAGCGGCCTCGGGTTAATTTGAAATTCCTATAGTATTCTAAATCCGTTAAATATATATACTTTATATATCCACTTCTTCCCAAGTCTTTTGTTATTTGAGTATAATAAATATTTCCCTGATATTTATCCAATAGTATTTTTAATATCCGGTATATTTCTTCCTGCTTTTTGTCTCCAGTGGAAATTAAAACTCTATAGCTTTTTTTAGTTTGCTCCGCACTTCTCATACTGCTTAGCTGACTATAATTTTCTTTATTAAACAATATAAAAAAAGATACTATTGAAATGATTACAAATAGCGGCACAATCCACTTTTTCAAAGCCTTTCCTCCTTTCTTTTATAATTCAACTTTGGTTTCTTTATATATAAATTGCGATAATGATATTACAAGGAAAATTTTGATTATCGCAATTTAACTTAAGGTAACAAATTACAAAAAAGATTTAGGAAGAACTTCGTTGTAGATTCTTTTTTGCAATTTATATAGATAAATAGCTTTTAATATATTTGCAGCTTTATATATTTTTACAATGGATTATCTCCATATAACTCCTTTTACAGAAATTAATTATTGAAAAGTAGATTGAAAACATTTCAATCTACTTTTCAATGCCCTTTTTAAATTAGTTGAATCCATAATAGGAATTCCATGTTGTAGCACCGGTTATAATATCAACCTTTGGAGAATCCGCGCAGGAAGTTTGCCCGGCATTTGCATTTTTTCTTCCCGAATACATGCCATTTATCATTGCATTTGAATAATGTGCTTTACTCGGGTGATAGTAATAACTATAATCCCAAATAAAACCTAATTGAGTGGCAAGACCGTAGTTCCATGATCCACCATCCACCGAAACAGTTACGGCATTAGCTATAGATAATTGAGCCATAACAAGAGAGGCAACTACAATTGTAGTTAAGAGAAATTTTTTCATCCTTGTCATCTAGTTCACCTCCTCACATTTAAATTAAGTCATAAATCAAATCTATATATAAGACAGCCCCACATCTGGCACTCAGGAATAGTTAAACCCCTGTTACCTCAACGTATATGAGCTATATAGATTGCTCATAGTTTATAATTCTAGATAATTTTACTTACTTATAGCACACACAATCCATAATAAAAGCACGCTTACTAACTGCATTCATTTTACCATTATGGGTTTTATTGTAAATAGAATTTCAGGCTTCTATTACTTTTGTCAAGGCCATTGTTACTAAAGTAACAATATTTAACTTAAATAAGTGAGGATAGTCTAATTTAATATTACAAAAGTATAAATTTAACATTGTAAAATTATACGAGCCGATTGTCTTTCAATACAAAACATGTTAATATGGAAAAAATTATATTTTTGTGTATATAAAGGTAGGACGTTATGAACTGGGAAATAATATCTAGCGAATACTATAGGTATGACCTAATTTTACTTTGTCTATCTGCGTTTATATGTATTTTGATTTCAATGTTTTTTATATTTAAAGCTAAAAAAGGAGCTTTATCTTATATAGGCGCCATTTTTAAAATGCTTCTACTAATCTGGGTGGTATGCAAAATACTGGAGTTATGTGCCGCAACCAAGGAAATAAAATGGGTTGTAATATGCTTTGAAAATATAGGCTGCTGTTTTGTAGGATACTTTTGGTTTGTTTTATCTTCAGTTTATTTAGACGGCGCAATATGGAGGAAATATAGAACGATAGTTAAGCGGCTATTTGTTTTGCCGGTGGTATTTTATTTAATAGTTTTAACAAATAATTTTCACTATCTGTTTTTCTCACAGTATGAGCATAATAAAATCAGCTTTGGAAAAGCCTTCTGGGCACATACCATAGTTTCTTACCTTTTTATAATTATAGGTACCTCAAACATAATAAGATATTCTATGAAGCAGTTCGGACTTTCCAAAGTACGTTCGTATCTACTTATATTGGCAGCCATATTTCCTTTAACCGTCAATGTACTACATATTACAGGCATAGTTCAATTTAAAATTGACATGACACCTATAACATTAGTTTTTACCACCGCTGTCATTTTCTTGATTAGCTCAAAATATAACTACTTAAATATTCTACCTATAGCCTTAAGAAGAATATTTAATAATATGAAGGAGTCTATTGTAGTAGTAGATTATTATAATAAGATAATTGATTATAATTCATCCTTTTATTCTTTATGTTCACAATATACCCCCATCGCCTATAACGACTATGTATCTGTGTTTTTTAACTCATTAAAAACCAATATAGAAGACAGCAGCAGCATTGATAATATAATAAAACAAATGCATGACATTACTATGGAAATCACAAACGTGGAATTAGTAGTACTAAATCCGAGTAAGACCTATTACTCTATAAGCATAAATCCAATAATGAATCGAAAAAACGAACCTATCGGCAGAATAATCACAATAAGCGATATATCAGATTATAAGCATTTGATGGAAGAGTTACGGCATAAAAATTTGGATTTGCTGGAATCCAATATTAAACTTAAAGAATATGCAGCTTCTGCAAAGGAAGTAGCCGTAATAAAAGAAAGAAACCGTTTTTCACTGGAACTTCATGATACTTTAGGACATACCTTAACACTCATACTGAAATTACAGCAGGCAGGATTAATATCCTTACATAGTAACCCTGATAGAACCAGAGATTTTTTAAATCAAACAGTCAGTATAACCAAGGAAGGTATAACCGATTTAAAGCGCTCAATATCCGGCCTTATGCCCAAAAAGGTTGAGTCAAATGAACTTGTGGCGGCATTGAAGGAATTATGCCTTGATTTCAAAGGGCTTGGCATAACTACAAACCTGGTTGCCCGTGGGAGTACAAACTATGATTCATACGAACACTCTGAAGTTATCTTCAAAACCTGCAGGGAAGCACTTACTAACTCCTTGCGTCATGGAAATGCAGATAAATTAAACATTGTCCTGTATTTCTCCCCGGAAAAAATCAAACTTTCAATAATGGATAATGGTAAGGGCTGCAAAAACATAAAAAAAGGGCTGGGACTTAAAGGTATGGGGGAGCGGATAAAAAAAATCGGGGGAAAAATATCATACTATTCTAACGGAAAAGCAGGGTTTGCTATTAGAGCTGTAATCCCTGTAAATAACCGCAACTACCCCCTAATGTTTACAAACAATACTAAAGATTTAAACTGGAGGGCTTTATAATTATGATTAAAGTAGTAATTGCAGACGACCAAAAAATTTTAAGAGAAACTTTAAAATATATTATAGAACAAGACGGGACTATAGAGGTAACAGGCTGTGCTGCAAACGGTTTTGAAGCTTTTGATTTATGCGAGAAAACAAGCCCTGATGTAGTGCTCATGGATATAAAAATGCCGGAATGTGATGGTATCGAAGGCACAAGGATAATCAAAGATAAATATAATTTCATAAAAATTTTAGTGCTTACATCTTTCGACGATAATGAAAATGTATACAAAGCCCTAAAAACCGGAGCTGATGGTTATATATCAAAAGAAGTCGACCCGGAAGATATAATCTTAGCTTTAAAAAGTATATATAAGGGGGTAAGCGTGGTTCAGCAGAATATCTTAAACAATATAGTAAGTGATATAGACCACTGTAAACAGACCTCTAATGAAAGCATTGTAAAGATTAGCTTGAATAAAAATACTGCAAAAGAAAATTTAAGTGCAAACGAAAAGCAGATTATTAAAATGTTAACCGAAGGCAAGAATTACAAAGAGATATCAGAGTCCTTGTTCTTTAGTGAAGGCAGTGTAAAAAATATAATTAAAAATTTACTTAAGGAACTAAATTTAAAAAGCCGTACCCAACTAGTAGCCTACGCAATTGAAAATAACCTATTATAAGTTTTTGGAGGCTGTAGCAAGTTATGTATACACCAATGCATAAACTTCCGACAGCCCCTTTATTACCAATATTACCGCAAAAATAATTTATGCGAAACTTCTATAGGCCAATCGAAAAACTTGTTCACATAAAACACATTCCTTTATAGACCTAACAAAATGCGTTCTATTCTTAATCAGCTACTTATCCAGCCTCATTTCCATAAACACTTGCGCTATGGGATTTTCACTATACCTTGGTATATCATAGAACCCCATCTTACGATACAACCCTATAGCCCGTTCTGCTTCTTTTTTGGCTGATAATCTTAATACTTTTATGCCTTTCTCTCTAGCGCTGACTACAACCCGTGTTAGCAGCAGCTTCCCATACCCATTGCCCTGATAGTCCGGTAAAACAAACATACATCGGACTTCACCTATACCATTTTCCTTATCAAGTACTTTTAATGCTCCGGTTCCTACTACTTTTGTTCCGTCTAGTAGTATCCAAAAGCTTCCTCCATCCCGTACAAAGACCTCATCAATATTTCTTAGCTGTACATGCTTACCATGGGGTTCGTACTTAAATCCTGTAGCCATAAACATAGCACTGAAAAACTTATCAAGGCTTTCTTGTATACTGCTAGTATACATAACACACTCCATAGCAGCTCGTCTCCTTAATTTAAACAAATATCTATAATTAGTAGAATATTAACATAGCTAGCCTAACTCTTCAAACAAAAAAGAGCCTCGAAAGGCTCTGCAAGGGGTTTTAAAATTGTTCCCAGTTAAAATATCGTAAAGAGATCCGTTGTTTATATAATAACTTACTAATATTAATAACCTATGAATATTTCATGAACAAATGTGAATAAATCATGAAGTATTTGTTTTCCACTGTTGAAACTATAATTAATCTTTATGTTTAAAACCCCAAAAATTGGGTAAACTGTATTATACATGTATAGTTGATTCTTTTGTACTCTAAATCCCCTTTAGATGGGCCGGGCAGCAAACCCGGCTTTTTTGCTATAGTATTTGGACTTTTCTTAATAGATAGTTTAAGCTTAAATTCTGTTATCTATATTATGCTGACTTTTTCATGCCGGCTATTAACTCGGTCTGATATTTTACAAACATCTTTGCTTCTTCTACAGTAAGCTTCTTGCTGCTGTCCTTACCAAATTGTGATTGTAGTTCATTATTATGATTATCATCTGTATATGCATTGTTTTGCTTCATTATAGCAGCTTTATTTGTATCAATTTTTTTTATCAACTTGGCTAACTCGGTCATACACTCAGCACACAACTCCCTGCCGTAGTTCTCAAGAGCATAGTCAATGATCTCTTTTTGAGAGGCCTTAGCAGTACCTTTTATTTCCTTACCGCATTCACACATACTCACAGCCTCGCACTTGGCTTCGGGGCTCTGCTCCCTGCTTTCCTCGGGCCTTATCTCTATTGCATCATCAATATCATCTTCTTTAATAGAGTGGGACATTTCTTCCCTGGTTACCAGGCCGGATATACCAAACTGCCTTTTAAGTGCCAGAACTTCCGCAACCTTCAGTATCATAGCAGATGGGTACTGCTTCCATATATTACTCTCACTCCTGTATTCCTCAAAGTCTGCATATACAATGACAGGTTTACGCTTTTTGTGGTCTACCTTTGCCCAAGCTCCGATTATCTTCCCTCTTTTTGCTCCGAATTTATGAGTAACCTTGTAGTTTTCTGCGTCTACCTCAAAGGTATCATTTTCCCGTATTACAAAGCCTACTATTCCGTCAAAATCAGAATCGCGCTGTGCTATCTTCAGGTATCCGTCACGGGAGGTCATAATCAAAGTTTCGGCATCCTTGTAGTCAACTTCACCGTTTGAAAGCCTCGGATAATCCCACTGCCCGTTTTGCCCCTTTACCTTCTTAACCCTCTTGATAAACCAAATTTCTTTTATAAAAGGGTCCAAGCCATATTTCTGTGCTACTGCAGTAAACATCTTCAATTCATCGTCGGTAGCGCCCTTGGCAATAGTGTTTTTAATAAGCTCTATCTGTTCTTGAGTGTACGAAAAGCCTGCATTATAAGCAACTACTTCTCCCATTTGAAATCATCCCTTCTAAAAGTTAACCGGACAGGACAGCCTGTCCTTATGTACTTCTTTAACGTATAGCAAGTGATTTAAAACTAAAAGTTGGAGATACAGGCGTAGGGTAAAACATTTATAAAAAAGATTAAAAGTCTGTAATTTCAAAATGTGTCAGATTAAAGTTTCGTATATTATAGCATAGCATTCATAAGTGCTGCTCTCAAATGTAGTTTTATGCAATAGTACCATCCATATACAATTAGTTCTACTCCTCTATCCTTATACTTTTATACTCACTCAAATTTACTTTTACAACTATCCGGATCTCCTCTGCCACAACCGGTTTATCATTAATAGCAAATGTTGCGGTCATCTCATCCACAGGCACATATTTCTTCCTCATCTCTCATACCCCTTTATAATCCAGCCTACATAATACATTTGTATTATGCGACTCCTCTTTCCTTCCGGTAAAGAATAAAACCTCAATAGCATATATATATTTTAAAGCATTGGAGGTTTCCCGCCCGCAGGAATCTTTTAATTACACACTACTTTACAGCTTATTACTCTGGAGGGAATTATATGATAGCTGCTCTTTATGTAAGAGTATCGTCGGAAGAACAGCTGGAAGGTTACTCAATCGCAGCCCAGGTTAGCCTTCTGACCGAATACTGTACTAAAAATGCGATTAGTATATATAAAATCTATACAGATGAAGGCGTTTCGGCCTTTAAGGAAAAGCAGCGCCCCCAATTCCTGAAGCTGGTTGATGACGCAGAAAAGCACCTGTTTGACGTTGTATTAGTCCACAAATACGATAGGTTTTCCCGCTTAGTTGAGCTGTCCCGGGCAACAAAGAGCAGACTTAAAAAGCTTGGTATAAACGTTTTATCCATAACCGAACCCATCGAAGACAGCCCAATTGGTTTCTTTCAGGAAACTCTGCTGGAAGCACTCGCAGAATATTATTCCAGAAACTTATCCGCTGAGACTAAAAAGGGTATGAATGAGCGTGTAAAATCAGGAGCACATATGGGTTGTATGCCTTTTGGATACAAAGTGCTGCATGGACGTGTGACAGTAGATGAGCAGCAGGCCGAAATAGTGAGACACATGTATAAGCTCTACCTGAATGGATGGGGCATATTAAAAATACGCAATTGGCTGGACAGCAATAACATAAAAGGACAGCGTAACGGTGACTGGACGGTCGCCCAGGTAAAACGAATACTCCGTAATGTAAAATATATAGGAAAACAACAGTGGAACGGCAAGATATATGACGCTGACTTTCCATCCATTGTTCCGCTAGAGACATTTAATAGGGTACAACAGGGTATTGGAGAAAATAAAGAGAAATACACCTATAGGGGCAGCAATTATGATAAATTCGTTTTACTTGGGTTACTGCGCTGCGGCATTTGCGGGGCACCTATGAGAGTAAAAGCAATAAACACAGGTAAAGACACCAAATACTTATATTACGGCTATGTATGCAGTTCGGCGGCGCAAGCAAAAAGCCTATGCATTCACACAAGAATATTTCGAACTCACGATCTAGAGAAAAAAATTTTTGAGATAATACATTCTATATCCCCGGGGCTTGTTATGGAGCTGGATATCCAAGGAGAAAATAAAGCAAACGTAAAGGAACTATTTCAGGAACGTAGTAGCAGGATAGATAAGGCCATATTAAGAGCAAAGGAAGCCTATTTAACAGGTGTATTCAGCCTTGAGGAGTTTAAAGCCACAAAAGACCGTCTGGAAAATGAAAAGGCAGTTATACAAATGGAATTATCTAAAGGGGATTGTGACGGAGACAACAATGCTCATGAAAGGATACCCAGCCATATCAAAAATGTATATGACATGCTGATTAGCCTAAATAGCCCTTTAGAGCGGAAAAAGCTTTTGATGACTTTTATAAAATGTATTGTAGTTTACCCCGATAAAATACACTTCGACTTTTATGTCCAATAAAGGTATGTCGGCATAAAGCTTAAAATGGGGGTGCAGGGGGCGTAGCCCTCCTGATTGCGGCTTTGCCGCAAAATAGAAGGTTCCCTCCTTTGAGGAGGGGTAGGGGTGGTGGCAAAATATCCTTAACTTTAGACTGACCTATCTTTAGTATTACCCCAAATATATCAATTGGGAACCCTCTCGATAAGGGCAAGAAAGAAGACTGGGACGACTAACTACCCATACCCGTATAGAACTGCATGGCAGCATGCAGTTCTATATCTTTCATTTGAGGTGAGAGAGCTATGACGTACTACTACACAGCCCTTCCAACCCGTTCAAGCGCATTTCTACTCGAACACCGCATGAGAAGTGAGGGAATAAAATGTGAGTTAACCTATATGCCGAGGGAGATTATGACGGATTTATGTACATTGGGTGTAAAATTTGAAGAATATGAGTACCCAAGGGCTGTAAATGCGATTAAAAAAAGCGGAATCCCCGATTGTAGGCTGTATAGGGAAATTGTTTACCCCGATTACTGCCAGTATGTAGCAGTAGAAATGTAAATGACAAAGCAGCCGGCTAGCAATAATTCTATACCGGCTGCTTTATCATTTATAGCTTGCTTAACTATATCAGCTTCTCAATGATTTCTTTTGCTTTCATTCCCCAGGCGTCCCAATTCAAGCTCTCATCATAAGCCTGCCTGCTGGATACTACAAGCCTGTAATAGGCCTCATCGTCCTCCCATAGCCCTTTAATCACCTTGGCGTATTCCTCGCCGGTTGCACTTAATGGCAGTGTAAAGCCGTTTACAGCATCTTTTACAACACAGGAGATACCCCCTGTATCTGTGGCTATAGACGGCAATCCGAATCCTGCTGCTTCGCTGAATACTATACCGAAGCATTCAGCTCTTGTAGGCATGAGGAAGAAATCCGATTCCCTATATAAGCGCTGCATATCTCTGATACCCCTCTCACTGTTTTTATCAAGGAAAGGTATAAGCTTTATATTATCCTTTTGTACCGGTGAGGGAGGCTTGCAGCCGCAGATAGTCAGTTCTGCGTTTACCCCCATCCTATCCAGAGCTTCTAAAGTCTCCAACGCGATATTTCCACCTTTTCTATACCAATCCACACCTACAAAAAGCAGCTTACATTTATCCGACTTATTCCTATTTAGTACCTGCTCTCTAGAGGGGATAAAGTCCATATTTGCTCCAAAAGGTATTACACTTACCTTTGCCGGGTCTGCTCCACAGTCCTTTACAGCCGATTGTGCAGCCCATTGGGTGGAGAATATAAGTGAATCGGCCATCTTGAACGTAAGCTGTTCAAGAATGGTGCCTTCCTGTAATGACAGCTCCGAAAGGTAAGAGTATTGAGAATAATAATTATGCAAAAGCGGGAAGGTAGCATCGGAAAGATATACTATGGGTATATCGGTTTTCAAAAATGCCAGCTCCGGTGAAGCTATAGGTGCAAAAATCACATCATATTCCCTTTCCGAAAGCTTCCTTTCGAAAAACTCTGCATAATCCAGTGACAGCGGTATGCTGTGCCAGTATTTATAATACCCCCCCAGGGATAGCTTCGATATGGTCTCAAAAGCTCTGTTTTCCTTATTTTTATCCATCACTGCGGGACCAAGGCTGTATACCTCTCCGCAGTATTTTTGAAGCATTTTATACATGTAATAAAAAGTACCCGACCACGTATACCGGCTCAACGGATTATATGCGGATAAAAATGCTATTCTAATTGGAGCGTTTGCATTCCCTACCGCTGACTTTTTCCTGCTCAATGAAATTATTTTATAATAGCCCTCATGTTGCTTGATTCTATATGTACGCAGGGAATTATTAATAGTATCACTCAACGCATTAATCTCACTATTCTGCCCGGATACACTTATTATAATCTGCCCCGAAGCCTTCAGGCTGCTACCCAGGCGTTCTACCAAACCAAGTATTTTCTCTGCTTCCAATCCCTCTTCAGTTATTATAATATAGTCAAAAAAGCTTTCCTCAAATTGAAAGTTATCCACATCTGGCCCTATCACTTTCATAAAGCTATCCACATTTATAGTCACATCTGTGCATTTTTCTACCCCATAAAGGGTTGCAGCCGGATATTTATTTTTGATATCCAGAAGCGTTGCACCCCCCTGGCAACCGATTTGCAGTACATTTATCGGTTGATTGCCAGGGACATCAATTAACTGGGTTATATCCGTCCTTATGGTAATAAAATTAAACGGACAAAACCCCCACTTGTCTTTAAACTTTTTATAGTTTATTTCCAGCAGATTTTTATACTCATAGTCTTTCATACCAAAGACCACACTATCTTCGTTATGGATGAACGTATCCTTACACAGCATAAGCTTGTAGCCAGCTTTTCTTATTCTTAATGAATAATCATCATCCTCATAGCTTGCAGGGCTAAATATTTCATCCAGAAGACCGATTTCCTCAATCAAACTCTTTTTCATAAGCATACAAAATCCGATAAGCCGTAAACGTTCTTCCCATAATATTGGTTTGGATGTGTTGTATGTTCTGGTGCTAGAGTGCATTTGCTCCAAAGAAGCATACTTCATATTGATAGTTTGCCAGTTTGGACATTTGTTTGTTACCGGGCCTACCGCACCGATATTTTCTGCACTGTACAAGCACTTTATTAGGTTATCCAGCCAATTATGCGTAACTACAGCATCACTCTTCAGGAAAAGGATATTATCTCCTTCTGATGCCTGAATTCCCTGGTCATAGCCCTTTGATAGCCCTATAATACCATCATTAAATATAGGTTTTATATCACTTTGCTTCTTCAGCCACTCAATAGTTTGACTATCGGAACCATTATCTACGACCACTATTTCATATGTGCCGGGTGTGGTATAATTCCGTATGCTCTCAACACAACGGCCAATATTCTGCAAGTCGTTATATGTCAAAATAACTATACTGGTTTTCATAATGCCCCCCAACAACTACACATTATTTTTTGACTCTTGAGCAAGACCCTTAAAAAAATCCCGGTTTTGCAAAACTGACTTATCGTTAGGTTTGTATTCTCCCGCTCTTTCATTATATCTAATGGATTCATCAATATTTCCTATCCTGTAGTGGCAAACACACAGCTGTATGTAGGGTAGGTAGCCCCAACAGTCAGATAAAATAAATCCCCAGCTTCCCTCGGGCCTATTCAGCTTGGTGGCAAGCTCATACCAGAAAATAGCCTTTTTGTAGTCCTTAATATCCATGTAATATCCACCCAGCTCACAGCATATCTCCGCCCTGGGAGTATCATATTCCAGGCTTTTAAACAAAGCCCTCAATGTATTCTTTCCGTCCTTCAGAGCTTTATAGCAACGGGCAAGTGTATAGCATGCATTTATATTATCTTCAAGCCAACCTTTTTCACTATCCAAAAATTTGTTAAAGTATTCTGTCGCATCCTTATACCGAGCATTGTAATATAGTTCCTTTGCATAATAAAAAAGATTCCTTGGGCTGAAGGTTTTTCCTTCTGCAACCATCCTTTCAAATACCCTTAGATTTCTCCCTGTTGCGTTATGTACCCTCTTGTGAGTTATATTAATCTCCTCGGTAATCACCTTGCCGTTGAACTCCAAATACTCGTGTATAGGGTCTTTCCACTTAAAATTTTTGCTTCTCTTTGAAAGCCTCTCTCTTAGATGGGTCAAAGTCACATTACCATGCTCATCAAATGCGTAGTTATACCTCATCATCACCACATCTACCTCAGGTTCAAGAGTTTCTTTGAGCCTTTTAAACTTTTGCCTGTCTTCCTCAAGCAAAACATCATCAGCATCAAGCCAGAATATATAATCCATAGTAGCTTTAGAAAAAGAATAATTTCTTGCAGCAGAAAAGTCATCTATCCACTCAAAATCATATATTTTAGAAGTAAATCCTTTGGCAATTTCCTTAGTTTTGTCGGTAGAGCCGGTATCCACTATAATTATCTCATCAACGATATCACAGACCGATTCAAGGCACTTCCCTAAGGTCTCCTCTTCATTTTTGACAATCATGCAGAGGCTTATAGTCACCATTGCTATTCCCCCCATTAAGCTATCTATTATGTAAAGCAGAGGGAAATGCTTTGCATTCCCCTCCCAATGTCATTGATAAATAGTAATTCCAATTAAGTTATTGCTTCTATTGCACATGTGCTCACAGCAGTATCGGTAGCGGTAGCGCTGCCGCCTATAAGCACTACCCCGACCGCTTCCTGATTAACCCTTCTGTTACCGGTACTGCTTCCGCCCGCCCTTATACTTACATTGCTTCCTATATTAAGTCTATTCCTTATTGCCTTTTCACAGACCTCTTCACAGCTTACTTCCGGGGGCTCGGGCAGTGGAAGAAGAGTTATAGGAGGATCCTGATATTCTTCAAAGTTTGTAGTCCTCAACCTGAACCATGCAATTTTACAAATACTTATTGTACCGGAATTCAAAATAAGAGCTCCATCATCAGTAATATTTGTTATTGTGCCGGTAAGTGAACCACCATTTTCAAAGTTGACCAATACATCCACAACTCCAGGCCCTTCATTTTCCAGCAGCAGTTCAAGTAGATTCCTTATTTGGTCTGTACAAGAGCAGCCTATAAGGTTGCAAGTACATTCACCGCTTGGCCCTTGTGCTCCGGTTGCTCCAGTAGCCCCTTGCGGGCCGGTTGCTCCGGTCTCTCCCGTTGCTCCTTGTGCTCCGGTCTCTCCCGTTGCTCCTTGTGCTCCGGTCTCTCCCGTTGCTCCCTGTACTCCAGTTTCTCCGGTTGCTCCTTGCGCTCCGGTTGCTCCCGTTGCTCCCTGCGGGCCGGTTTCTCCGGTCGCTCCTTGTGCTCCGGTCTCTCCGGTTGCTCCTTGCGCTCCTGTTGCTCCGGTTGCTCCTTGCGCTCCGGTCTCTCCCGTTGCTCCTTGCGCTCCGGTCTCTCCCGTTGCTCCTTGTGCTCCAGTCTCTCCGGTTGCTCCTTGCGCTCCCGTCTCACCCGTTGCTCCCTGTGCTCCAGTTTCTCCCGTTGCTCCTTGCGCTCCAGTTTCTCCCGTTGCTCCTTGCGCTCCAGTTTCTCCCGTTGCTCCTTGTGCTCCGGTCTCTCCCGTTGCTCCTTGTGCTCCTGTTTCTCCGGTTGCTCCTTGCGCTCCTGTTTCTCCGGTCGCTCCTTGTGCTCCTGTTTCTCCGGTTGCTCCTTGCGCTCCTGTTTCTCCGGTCGCTCCTTGCGCTCCTGTTTCTCCGGTTGCTCCTTGTGCTCCAGTCTCTCCGGTTGCTCCTTGTGCTCCGGTCTCTCCGGTTGCTCCCTGCGCTCCAGTTTCCCCTGTCGCGCCTTGTGCTCCGGTTTCTCCAGTTGCTCCTTGTGCTCCGGTTTCTCCAGTTGCTCCTTGCGCTCCTGTTTCTCCTGTTGCTCCATGCGCCCCAGTTTCACCAGTCGCGCCTTGTGCTCCGGTTTCTCCGGTTGCTCCCTGTGCTCCAGTTTCCCCAGTCGCGCCTTGTGCTCCGGTTTCTCCAGTTGCTCCTTGTGCTCCGGTTTCTCCTGTTGCTCCCTGCGCTCCTGTCTCACCTGTTGCTCCCTGCGCTCCTGTCTCACCTGTTGCTCCCTGCGCTCCGGTTTCTCCGGTTGCTCCTTGCGCTCCAGTTTCTCCCGTTGCTCCTTGCGCTCCGGTCTCACCTGTTGCTCCCTGCGCTCCTGTCTCACCTGTTGCTCCTTGTGCTCCGGTTGCTCCTGTTGCTCCTTGCGCTCCAGTTTCTCCGGTTGCTCCTTGTGCTCCAGTTGCCCCTTGCGGGCCGGTTTCTCCCGTCGCTCCTTGCGCTCCTGTCTCACCCGTTGGTCCCTGCGGACCGGTCTCTCCGGTCGCTCCTTGCGCTCCGGTTTCTCCAGTAACTCCTTGCGCTCCTGTCTCACCCGTTGGTCCCTGCGGACCGGTTTCTCCAGTTGCTCCTTGTGCTCCGGTCTCTCCCGTTGCTCCTTGCGCTCCAGTTTCTCCGGTTGCTCCCTGTGCTCCGGTCTCTCCCGTTGCTCCTTGCGCTCCGGTCTCTCCCGTTGCTCCCTGTGCTCCGGTCTCTCCCGTTGCTCCTTGCGCTCCGGTTTCTCCCGTTGCTCCTTGTGCTCCAGTTTCTCCCGTCGCTCCTTGCGCTCCGGTTTCTCCGGTTGCTCCCTGCGGGCCGGTTTCTCCGGTCGCTCCTTGTGCTCCGGTTTCTCCGGTTGCTCCTTGTGCTCCGGTCTCTCCCGTTGCTCCTTGCGCTCCGGTCTCTCCCGTCTCTCCCGTTGCTCCTTGCGCTCCAGTTGCTCCAGTTGCTCCGGTTGCTCCAGTTGCTCCAGTTGCTCCAGTTGCTCCGGTTGCTCCGGTTGCTCCAGTTGCTCCGGTTGCTCCAGTTGCTCCGGTTGCTCCAGTTGCTCCAGTTGCTCCGGTTGCTCCAGTTGCTCCAGTTGCTCCAGTTGCTCCAGTTGCTCCAGTTGCTCCGGTTGCTCCAGTTGCTCCAGTTGCTCCGGTTGCTCCAGTTG